>CAZYCV010000026.1:0-50522 GCA_964645305.1 uncultured Occallatibacter sp.
CAGCTTGCGACGGGACTTGCACCCGTAAGAGTGCGCCCATGCTGGGCGCACAAAAAAGAGCGTGGACCGGGAGGTCCACGCTACAATTCAGTTTTACTTTGCAGCTCAATTCACCGAACGGCCCAGGTAGTGGCCGCAAGCTCCGCGTCTTCATGAGGATGGGAATCGGGCCTTGCTTGAAGCAGCGGCAGCGCCACGGCCAGCACATCCTCAATGTGGCTCGCATAGTGGATGGTGACGCCATCGATCAGCTCCGGCGTCAGATCTTCCTCCACATCCTGACGATTTTCCGCAGGCAGGATGATGCTTTGCACACCCGCTCGGCGCGCCGCAAGAAACTTTTCCTTGATACCGCCGACGGGCAGTACATTACCGCTTAGGGTGATCTCGCCGGTCATCGCGGTCAGCGGCAGAACCGGCGTATCGGTCAGTAACGAGGCCAGCACCACGGCCATGGTCACTCCGGCCGAAGGCCCATCCTTGGGAATCGCTCCCGCCGGCACGTGAATGTGCAGGTCCAGCTCCTTGGTGAAGTCGTCGGCCAAACCCAGGCTGGCCGAATTCGAGCGCACCCAGGTCAGCGCGGCTTGCATCGACTCTTGCATCACCTGGCCGATCTGCCCGGTCATGGTGAAGTTGCCTTTGCCCTTCATCTTGTTGGCTTCGATGAAGAGTATGTCGCCTCCGGCCGGTGTCCAGGCCAGTCCAACGGCCACGCCGGGGCGCTTGACGCGCTCGGTGAGCTCGGTGTCTACGCGCACCTGGATGCCGCCCAAAAACTCCTTGACCACTTCGCGGGTAATGACGAGCTGATCCGTGTTGCCCTCGACCACGCGCCGCGCCTCTTTGCGGCAGATGGTGCCGATGGTCTGCTCCAGCTTGCGCACCCCAGCCTCGCGGGTATAGTGGCGAATGGTGTGCAGCAGCGCATCTTCAGGAAACTCGATCTGTTCCGGCGTAATGCCGTTCTCTTTGATCTGGCGCGGAATCAGGTAGCGAATGGCGATGTGCTTCTTCTCCTCTTCGCTATAGCCTTGCAGGAAGATCAGCTCCATGCGGTCCAGCAAGGGCGGCGGAACCGTATCCAACTGGTTGGCCGTGCAGATGAACAAGGTCTTCGACAGGTCAAAAGGCACGTCCAGGTAATGGTCGCGGAAGGTATTGTTCTGCTCAGGGTCCAGCGTCTCCAGCAAAGCCGAGGCCGGGTCGCCGCGGAAGTCCCTTCCCAGCTTGTCAATCTCGTCCAGCATAATCACAGGATCACGCGTCTCCGCGCGGCGGATGCTTTGAATGATCTGCCCCGGCAGCGCGCCGATGTAGGTGCGGCGATGACCGCGAATCTCCGCCTCGTCGTGCATTCCGCCCAGTGAGATGCGCTGAAACTTGCGCCCCAAGGCGCGGGCAATCGAACGGCCCAGGCTGGTTTTACCGACGCCCGGAGGTCCGACAAAGCACAGGATCGGTCCCTTCATGTCCGGCTTCAGCTCCAGAACGCTCAGGTAATCCAGAATCCGGTCTTTCACCTTCTTCAGCTCGTAGTGATCCTCGTCCAGAATTTCCTTGGCCTTGTTGATGTCCACCTTGGAGCCGGAGCTTTTGGACCAAGGCAGCACCGCCAGCCAATCAATATAATTGCGGGTCAGCGAGTAGTCGGCGGCCATGGGAGACATACGCGACAGGCGCGTCAACTCCTTCATCGCATCCTTCTTCACCTCATCCGGCATTCCTGCGGCTTCAATCTTCTGGCGCAGTTCGTCAATCTCGCGCTGGCCCTCATCCTGCTCGCCCAACTCCTTCTGGATGGCCTTGAGCTGCTCGCGCAGATAGTAGTCGCGCTGAGATTGCTGCACCTGGTCCTGCACCTCGGTCTGAATCTTGGTGCGCAACTGCTGCACCTCAATCTCTTTGGCCAGATGGCTGTTCAACAGTTGCAGGCGGGTGCTGATCCCCGGAGTCTCCAGCAATTGCTGCTTGTCGTCCGTGGTCAGAAAGGGCAGCGAGGATGCGACAAAATCCACCAGGCGGCTTGGCTCTTCGATATTCGCCGCGATCGTCCGCAACTCGTCGGAGAGGGTCTGCGATTCACTGACAATCTGCTGGAACTGGCCGATCACGTTGCGCACAAGAGCTTCCGCGCCAGGGGTGGTGGCCGGCTCGGTCTCTTCCAGCACTTCAACCTCGGCGACCATGAAGGGCTCGGTTTGCACATAGCGCAACAGCCGTACGCGCTCCACACCCTCGGTGAAGACAAAGCGGCTCTGGTTGGGCATACGCACAATTTTATGCACGGTGGCTAAAGTTCCCACCGGGTGTAGGTCGCCGGGCTTGGGCGCATCCAGGCGCGGGTCTAACTGCGCGGTAACGATGATGGCGCGCTCCTCGCCGAGCGACTCGATCAATTGGATTGAGCTCTCGCGGCCCACCGTGAGGGGCAATACGGCGTGGGGGAATAAAACGGTATCCCGGACCGGCAGAACGGCAATGCGGCGCACGCCGACAGCATCCTTGGCTGGAGGAGTTTTGGAAGAGGGCGGGATGGAGAGATGGCTTGACATTGAGTGTCCTCGTATCAACTTTTCTTCATTAGACTACGCAACTACGATAAAGGTTTCAAAACTCGTTCTCCTCCCGGAAAACTCCCCTCCACTCGCTATGTAGCAGACTCTTTGTCTACGGTCAAGCGCATCGTTTGGTTCCAAGCTCTGCTTGTGCAATTTGGCCCAATTTGGGAAGATGCCCCTCGCCATCGGGATCAACCGCGCTGACAACTTCAAGACCAGAGTACATGAAGAGCAAACAAATCCGCTGTGCCAGGTTGCTCGAAGAGTGTATCGGCTTAAGTCCAAGGAGAGTGAGTGGGATCAGCCGGATGCGGGGAAGAAATTTGCGGTATCGGGACACCCGCGTACTCAGAATCTGCCAACCTTGGAAGGCATCACGCATCTTAGCGATCCCAGCCGCCGCCGCCGGCCTGAATCATTCCCCAGCCGAACAAGGTATCCTAAGAGGGAGAACTTTGATTCCCTTTGAGGTGTAATCTACGTGGCAACCACCAAGCGTCCTGTTGTTCTGACCATCCTTGACGGATGGGGCTATCGTCCGGAAACCGCCAATAACGCGATTGCGTTGGCCAAAAAGCCCACCTATGACCTGCTGTTGCGCGAATATCCGCACACGCTGATCCAGGCCTCGGAGCACTATGTCGGCCTGCCGGACGGGCAGATGGGCAACAGCGAGGTCGGCCATCTGAACATCGGCGCCGGGCGCATCGTGCAGATGGACATTACGCGCATTGACCTGATGGTGCTGAACAATACCCTCAAGGACAATCCCCGCATTCAGGCTTCGTTTGAGCACGCCCGCCAGCATGGCCGCGCGCTGCATCTGATCGGCCTGGTCTCGGACGGCGGCGTTCACTCCCACGAGGAGCATCTCTACGCGCTGGTCCGCGCTGCCCGTGAGGCTGGCCTGACGCGCGTCTTCATTCACGCCTTCCTCGACGGCCGCGACACCCCACCCACATCCGGTCTCGATTACATCGCCAAGCTCGAACAGAAGCTGCGCGAGATCGGCACCGGCAAGATCGCCTCCGTTTCTGGAAGATATTACGCCATGGACCGCGACAAGCGTTGGGAGCGCCAGCGCAAGGCCTTTGATGGAATGGTCATTGGCAAAGGCGAGTGTACAACCGCCACCGACGCCGTCACCGCCATTCGCGACAGTTACAACACCGGTGTGCAGGATGAGTTCGTTATTCCTATCACCATCGTCGATGAGCAGAACAAGCCGCTGGGCCTGATCCGTGACGAAGATGCGGTGCTCAACTTCAACTTCCGCGCCGACCGCGCCCGCCAGGTCACCCGCGTGCTGACCCGCGAGAGCGGCCTCAACACCGAGGGCGGCCGTAATCTGGACGCCTGGGAGTCGCTCGATCAGACGATTCCGCGCTCCGAACTGCCCAAGAATCTGCACTACACCTGCATGACCCAGTACGATGAGAAGTTTGAATTGCCCATCATCAGCCCGCCGCAATCGATGGAGCACATTCTGGGCAATATGCTGGCTAGCGCCAATCTGCGCAACCTGCGCACCGCCGAGACGGAGAAGTTTGCCCACGTGACCTTCTTCTTCAACGGCGGCGTGGAGAAGCCCTTTGGCGGCGAGGAGAGGATTTTGACGCCTTCGCCCAAAGTGGCCACTTATGACCTCCAGCCGGAGATGAGTTCGGTGAAGGTGGGCGACTCGATTGAGAAGGCCATTCTGGACACGAGCTTTGATGTGGTCATCAGCAACTTTGCCAACCCGGATATGGTGGGACATACCGGCGTTTTGCCCGCGGCCATCCGCGCCGTTGAGGCGGTGGACCTGCAACTGACCCGCATTTACAAGGCGGTGAAGCAGCGCAACGCTATCTGGATCGTAACGGCCGATCACGGCAACTGCGAAACCATGGTCGATCCCATCACCGGTGAGCCGCACACAGCGCACACCACCAATCCAGTGCCGCTCATTTACGTGGCCGAGGAGGCCAAGAACTTCCGCTTGCGCCCCGACGGTAGCCTGCGCGACATCTCTCCGACCATCCTCCACCTGCTCAACCTGGGCCTGCCCAAGGAGATGAGCGGTGCGGATCTGCGTCTGCCGCTGCCGAAATAATCCAACGGAGACACCTATGCGGGCGTTACGGTGGTTGTGATTGTCCTCTGACTGATAAAGCGATGGCTTCAAAAGACGGAGTCAGATTGCTGTTGTTCTCGGCAATCTGATTCCTGCGGTCGATCAACCGCGATTGTTTGTCAGTTGCTCAGCGCATTCAGACGCCTTGCGAAAGCAATCTTCAGCTCATTTTCCGTTGCGCATGGCAGCGACTGCCCGCAATATCTGCAAATCCCCGCTTCTACCATTGCCCCTTGCGCCAGCGCGATCTCGCGTCGCTCGACGGTGGTTTCGACGCGTCTCACGATGCGCCTCAGGACCTTCATTTCGCCACTCGGCACTCCACTCTCAGGCCTCCAAAAATCTTTTGAAACCACCGTTTCGCTCATCGGGAATCTCCCTTCGTACAGCTTTCATTTACGATTCAACCGTGAGAGAGCAAAAAAGTCCTCAAGGATCATCTCAATTCTTCTCAATCGACATCAATATTTTTAATATCAATAATTTAAAAGATATTCCTCATGCTTTACGTGCAGAAGTTTAAGCTCACAGAGCTGATTACTCTTCTGTGGCGTCGTGGTTTGGCGAGGCGGTTGTCCGGCGAATTACTTTTTATCTTTCTGAAAGCAAAGTTCTTGGATAATGAGAGGAGCGGTTCTGCTAAAATCCTTTCAAAGCGCCGCACCTTCCGTTTTTTCCATAAACTTTTTTGGGGACAGAACTGCAAAATCGTTCTTGTTTGATCCATGGGTTCACAAACGTGTTGCAAGAGGTTCGCATTCTGCGGTTTGAAGGCTTTGAAGTTGACCCCGGTCAGCGGCTGCTGACACGGGCAGGTCAGGCTGTTCCGCTGAATGCCAGAACCCTGGATGTGCTGCTCTATCTGGCTCGGCATCCGCAGAGACTGGTGACGAAGGAGGAGCTGCTGGAGGCGGTTTGGCCAGGTTCTTTTGTGGAAGAAGGGAATCTAACCCAGCACATATTTTTGTTGCGCAAGGCGCTCGCCGCTGCCGGTGAGCCGGCTTCGCTGGTGGTTACGGTTCCCGGCAAGGGGTATCAGTTCACCGCGCCGGTCGAGTCACTTCTGCATACTCCAACGCGTGAAACCCTCGTTTTGCTGCAAGACATCACCGAAGTGACCCGTGTGGTGGTCGAGGAGACGATTGAGGAAGAGGTTCATCTAGCCGCGCCCAAACTTCTGGCCCCTCGTTCCGCGTCTCGCCGAGGCATTCCGCTTTGGAGTGCGGCGGTGGTCGGCGCGTTGGCTGTGCTGCTGGCCATTCGGGTGTTTGCCCCGGCAACTCCGCACGTGGCTAGCTATGAGCAGATTACCCACGACGGCAACACAAAGTTTATGGGTGGATCAGATGGCAACCGCATTTATTTTACGGAAGAGGTGCCGGATCTGATCCACGAAGTCTCGGTGACCGGCGGAGCAATTGCTCCCATTGATGTACCGCTGCAATATGTGTGGGCGGGAGATATCTCCCCGGATGGAGCAACCATGTTGGTTGTCTCCCAGGCTGGGGGGCAGGGGCCCGGTGCCTCTTTGTGGAGCTACCAGTTGATGGGCGGCGCAATGCGCCAATTAGCCAATGCCCTCAGTGCCGCCTGGATGCCCGACGGGAAGAGCATTGTCTACACCACCGCCAATGGCGACATCTTCAGAAGCCTTAGAGATGGTTCCGAAGCTAAAAAACTGATCTCCACGGGCGGTTACGTCAAATCCCTTTCATGCTCGCCGGATGGGCAGATGATCCGTTTTTCCAAAGACGGCCTGCTCTGGCAGATGAATACCAATGGCGGCAACCTTCACCAATTGCTGCCCGGATGGAGAAAAACAGCCACGCAGTGGTCCGGTCGTTGGAGTCAGGACGGTAGATTCTTCTTCGTATCGGACGAGCAGATATGGATGTTAAAGGACCGTGTCTTGCCGGGTTTTCATTCAGCCGCGCCACCTGTGCAATTGACTTCCGGTCCCACCGCATGGGATATGCCTATTCCTAGCCGTGACGGGAGCAAGGTCTACGCATCAGGACGCACCAAGCGGGGCCAACTGGTCCGGCTTGACCACGAGACCCACCAGCTTCATCCCTTTTTGGATGGCATCTCGGCCGAGTTCCTCAGCTACTCCAACGACGGCAAAAGCATAGCGTATGTCACATTCCCGGAAGGCATCCTCTGGAGGGCCCGCTCAGATGGAAGCCACTCCGTGCAACTGACCACGCCTCCTGTTTATCCCAAATCCCCGCGCTGGTCGCCGGACGGATCGCAGATTGTCTTTGTTGACAACACTGCTCAAAATGCCAGCGCCATCTTTGTGCTCCCTGCCGACGGCAGCGGGAGGCCAAGACGGCTTTTACCGGATGACCGCGATGCGGAGAGCGACCCGTGCTGGTCGCCGGATGGGTCGAAGATTGTTTTCTCCACCATCTCTGCGGTGGGAGCCAGCTCAAAATCCGATCTGCGCATTCTGGATCTTGCCACCAAACGGGTCACGGTTTTACCAGAGTCAGACGGCTTGACCGTGCCGCGCTGGTCGCCCGATGGAAGCACCATCGCCGCCATGACGGTTGATTCTTTGAGCCTTCGCGTCTTGGCTCTCGCCACTCAACGGTGGTCGGTTCTGAATTCGGGGAGCGTGGCATTTCCAGAATGGTCGCGTGATGGCAGATCGATATACTTCATCGATTGGCATGGCGACGGCTCGCTGGCGCGCATCTCCGTCGCCAACAACTCAAAGGAGAAGATCGCCGATCTGAAAGGCGAGCACTTTACCGGTTTCTATACTTCTTGGATGGCTCTCGATCCAGAAGACACCCCGCTGATGCTGCGTGACATTGGTAGAGACGATATCTATGCCCTCACGCTCGAATAGCCGAGAAGGTTTGAGACGCAAATCGAGCCGTATCCCAGGCCTTCCTCTGAATCTATACGTATGGATTCTTCAGTGCGCCCGGCTTCTCGCTGATGGCGTAATCGGCGGCATCTCTGCAACGCTTTGGAATAACCATCCATAAGGGCAATCCAGAAACTCCAATCTGCGCGCCAGCGGGAGATAATTTGAACTAAGTTATTCATTTTAAAGTAAATAGATGCGGTTCTTTAGGCATTGCGTCTACGGATGCTGCTCGACGTCAATGCTGACGCTGGCGGTGTTGCCGGTTACGGCCTGGGCTAGCAGATTGGTGGCTACGCCAGGGATGGAGGCGGGGACGAATGTGACGGTTCCATCCAGAGCGGAGGTTGCCGTGGCCACTTGGGTGGCGAGTAGTTCGGCTTGGTCGCAGCGGCCATGCGCCGGGCAGGGCGGCGCCCAAACGTAAAGCGCCTGATAGAGCGTTACCGCGCCTCCGGCCATTGGGTTGCCGTTCATATCCAAGACGCGCAAGGTAACCTGGCTGGCAGTTCCCTCCACCGAGATGCTCTGCGAGGAGCCGGAGACGGCTTCAAGGAAGGCATACTCCGGGCGAGCGCCAAAGGCAGTGTAGGTGATGCACTGGCTGGTTCCGTTCAGGCAGGCCTTGGCGGTGACGGTTTGGCCCTCGGTGAGCGGACCCACTGAGAGCGTTTTGGCGGCGATGCCGCTGGTGTTGGTGAGGACTGAACCGCTTTGAATGGAAATGCCGCTGCTTGAAGTCTGCCAAGCAATGGATTGCCCGCTCGCCGGAAGGCCATTGCTCAGCACCAAGCTCTGCACCGTCCAGTTGACAGTGGCTCCGGCGGCGAGCGAGAGCATGGGGGTGAGCGAAGTCAACGTGGGTGGAGTTCCACCATAGAACTCAGTTTTGAGGCTGGAGCCGTTGATGAGGGATGCGGTCACAATCGACCAAGTGCTGCTGGTGGCCGTCACACTCATGGTGGCGCGCCCGTCGCCGGTGGTGGTTACCATACAAGTGCTTTGGCCGCAGCCGAGGGTTGCTGTTCCGCTGACGAGGGTATAGATGACGGAGACGCCGCCGGCGGGAGTCAGATCAGAACCCAGTGCAGTGACCGAGAAGGGCTCCGGCACGCCGATAGGCACGGAACTCATCGGTGCGGAGACCATGGTGAGAGCATCCGCGGAGCCGGAGTCGTAGCTGATGCCGCCGGTAATGATGGCCATAGCGGTATAGGTGGGCAGGTCGTCCACTTCGACGTCAACCGAGCCGGTGACCCCATTGGCAGCCGGGGCGATGGCTGTGATTTCGTTGGCTGAGACGCTGGTGATGAGAGCTTGCTGACCGCCAACCTTCACTGTGTCCGAGGGGCGAAAGCCCATGCCGTGAATCACAATGGCTCCGCCGGAGGCCGGCAAGCGCAACGGCTGGACGGTGTCGGCATAGAGCACCCAACCCTGGTAGGCGTAATCCGGGCGGCCGTCGCCGCGCTCATCGGCGATGCCGAGGCGGACAATATCGTCGCCCGATGCGGCAACCTGCAGCCAGCTTTCGCCGACGGCCAGGCCATTCAGTCCAGCGCCGAAACCTACGGCAGCGGAGCCCGCCGGGTCGAAGGCATCCCAAACGCCCAACGCGGGCATGGCCTTCCCGTTGGTGGGCGCGCTGTTCTCGTCCAACGCCAGCGTGACCACGGTAAAGGTGCGTCCGCCACGGACCGGGAAGTTGAACCAGTCGGTCTGGCCGATTTGGCTGAATCGCCCGCTCCACATTCCGCTGGCAGCAAGGATGCGCGGCGCGGCCTCGCTTCCCAGTGCGTCGTCAGAGTCGTTGGCCGCTGAATTGGAAACATTGACGACGAGGGTCTGCGCGCTGCCCGCCGACATACCCGGCACGGAGATAGCCGACAGCGTCCCAGATGGCTGCGGCGAGCCGTCCAGATAAGGGCCAACCGAGCTCGTGAGAATGTAATTTGGGTCAACGGATTCGAAGGTGACTTCATAATTGGCGGAGGTCACACCGGGCGGCAGCGGGATTCCGCTCAGATCAAAAAAGCCTTGCAAGGCTGGATCATTCGATCCCCACATGGTCAACGGATTGCCGTTCGCATCGGTTGTGCCGGTTACCGGATTGCCGTGATTGCCGCTGAAGTACGAGCCGGAGACAAAGGTGACGGTGTACGGATAGAGCGGATTCCCGTAAGCGTCCAAAGGGCGCGCCACCACATTGACGCCCTGCATACCCACGCCGTCGCTGAAGGTGATGGTCCCTTGAATGGAGACGGTGTTGGCCGCGGTGACTTGTTTGCCGGGGAAGCTGGCCAGATTTGCGGAAGTGATGGGATAGATGCGGTTGAGGGCGGCAATGTCGTCCCAGCGTAGAACGTTGGGGTTGGGAATGCAGTCTCCGCCGGTATAGCCGCAGAGGCCGCTCTCCGGTTGCATCACCGGCCAGCCCAGCTTGCCGTTCAGCTCGCCGTTGGTCTGCGCGCCGGGATTCACCTGCGCGTAGTCCAGGCCGAGAATTCGCCCGAAGGCCCGCTCCAACTGAAAGCTCATCATCTGCAACAGACTGGCGTTGGTGGCGCAGAGGCCGTTGAGCACAATGATCCCGTGTGCGATGGTAGCGTCCGGGTTGATCTTGTCCAGCCAGAAATAGACGCCGTTGTTCTCACAACTGCTTTGCTGCTCGCTGACGCCCGCGCCGAAGAGCGCATCGGTTACTGAACCATCGGCGTCAAAGATCACGCCAATCGGGTAACCGGTGGCGGAAGGGGCCACGTCGGCCGGCTGGGTGATGACGCCCGATTGACTGGTCTGCTCACCCGTGACCGTAAAGCCCGTGCCGCTGACCACCAGATTTGCGCCACTCACGTTTTCATTCAGCGCGCCCATGTCGGTGAGCTTGACCCCGGCGGTGGGAATGGCGCTCCACAGGGCAGCCGCCGCGTCCACCATCGCCTTGGCCTGCTGATTGGTGACGGAACTGTTCAGCGGCCCCTGATCGACGTAGTAGTGGAGCTGCCCGTTGGCCCAATGGGCAGGCTGACCAAGAACCGCAGAATTGAAGTAGCTGGCTCCGGCCACATATTTGGGTCCGCCTGCCACCGCTGTTAGCGACGGCAAGAGCAGCAAAGCAAAGAACCAAGCTGCGGTGCGGTGAAAGCGGGCGGCAGGGAAGTGGGACACGGAGCGCGCTCCAGGCAGAGACTGCTGGCTTGCCTTGGAGTTCTTTGAGAAAAACAATGAGCAGACTCTAAGGCAGCCTCAGTTCATTCATCGGCCCTTGGAGTTTGGACAAGAATTCTTTAAGTAACAAGAATTTCTAATGAGATTTTGTTTTGGAATGGAACAAGGTCGGCGCGCAGGATGAAAAAACGCCAATGTAACTCTTCATTTTGGTTCCGCGACAATCCCCAAAAACGCCTGAAAGACTTCATTGGAAAGCAGTTGTCCGCGGGGCGTGAGCCGAATTGTCACGTCGTTAGCAACTACCAATCCATCTTCGGCGAGGCGCTGGACGACCTTCAGTGCTGGAGCGACAGTGGCCGCGCCGAATTCACGTTGCAGAGCGAGTATCTCTACGCCGGCGTTCAGGCGCAAGCCGAGAAACCAGGCCTCTTCATATTGCTGGGCGGGGGCTAGCCATGTGCTCTCGGCGGGTTCACTGCCGGCAAGATAGGCCTTCAGGTCGTCGCTTGTTGTAGAGCGCAGCACCGGGCCAACTCCCACTGGAATGGCCTTGCGAAGCATTGAGGAGGCGTCGAGGCCGACGCCCAGATAAGGCCGCCGTTGCCAGTAGCGCAGGTTGTGGCGCGATTCCATTCCCGGCCTACTGAAGTTGGAGATCTCGTATTGCTCCAGGCCGGATTGACTCAGCCGCTCAAGGGCGGTCGAGTACATTTGCGCAATCGAATCGTCGGTGGGGACCGAATCCGCATGGTAGCGAAGACCGTGGGTGAGCATCTCGCGGCCCAGGCGGGAGTCTTCGTCCACTTCGAGCATATAAATGCTGGCGTGAGGAACTCCCGACGCGGCCAGCACGGCCAGCGACTCCTCCCAACTGGCAAATGTCTGCCCGGCCAGGCCAGCGATCAGGTCGATATTGATGTTGTGGATTCCCGCCGCGCGCAGGCGGCTCAGATCGTCGAGGACCACGGCTCGGTTGTGCAGTCGCCCGCTGAGAGCCGCCTCGCGGTCGATGAACGATTGCACGCCCAGGCTGACGCGATTGACGCCCGCTGCGGCGAGCGCCTGCAGTGCCGGATCGGCAAGCTGGCCGGGGGCACATTCGACGGTGATCTCAGCCGTGGGATCGAAGTCGAACTCTGAGCGCATGGCGTTGAAGAGCCGCGCCAGCAGCTCCGGCGCCAGCAGGCTGGGCGTTCCACCGCCCAGGTAAACCGTGTCCACGCGGCGCCGAAGCTCCACGCCCGCGCGCTCTGCCCAGGCTCTCGCGCCGTGCAAGTCTTCCATCAGGCGATCCACATAGCGCGCGTGTTCGCTGGCCGGATAGACCCCCGAGGCAAAGTTACAATAGGTGCACTTGGAGCGGCAGAAGGGAATCGAGATGTAGAGGCCAAGCGCGTTGGTTTCGATTCCGGTCATGAAGTGATTGTTTCACGCGAAGTGGCGCAAACTCCTTCCATTCCACATTCTGATCCCTGCTCGTGCAAGAATTGAAGAGAGGGAGAATCGCTTGAAGGCATGGCCACTGGTGGGAATCGCGCTGATGCAGGCTCTTTTGCTGGCTGCGCATTGGTTCATCTATCGTACTTGGATCGATTTCTGGCTGCCTCTCAGTCCACTGGCGCGGGCTTCGTTAAGGGAAGCGGTGTTGCTGCTGGCCTTCAGTTTTATCATCGCCGCGCTGCTCGGCTTTAACTATACCAACTGGGCCGTCAAGCTGCTTTACAGATTCGCCGCCGTCTGGCTGGGCTTTCTGAATTTTTTCTTTTGGGCCGCTTGTTTGACGCGCCTCACTGCGTACGCCTATGCACTCTTCGGAGTTGTGGTAAACCGGCCGTTTCTGGTCGCCACGCTCTATGGCCTTGCGGTCGTGGTTGGCCTCTACGGCCTGGTGAACGCGCGGTTCATCCGCATTCGCCGCATTCCCGTCCAATTGCCCGGCTTGCCGGAACAATGGCGCGGCCGCAACGCCATGGTCATCAGCGACCTTCACCTGGGCCACATCAACGGACCATCCTTCAGCCGCCGCATCACAGCACTGGCTGCGCGCCTCAAGCCAGACATCCTCTTCATTCCCGGTGATCTCTTCGACGGCGGCAAAATCGATGTGGTTGCCATGGTTGAGCCTTTCCGCCAGCTTGCTCCGCCCTTGGGTAGTTACTTTTCTTCCGGTAACCACGATGAGTTCGGCGACACGGCCTTCTACGAGGAAAGTCTGAAACGTGTTGGATTCCGCGTTCTGGAGAATGAAAAGGTTACTATTGACGGTCTCGACGTCATCGGGGTCAACTACGGCGACTCAAGCTACCCCATCCGGCTGCGCGCCATTCTGGATAGCCTGAGCCTAACGCCCGATGGTGTGAGCATATTGCTTAATCACGTTCCCAACCGCTTGCCCATCGTTGAGCAGGCGGGCATCAGCTTGCAGCTTTCCGGACACACTCATCGTGGGCAACTCATTCCTTTTAACTGGTTTACGCGGCGGGTCTTCGGCGATTTTACTTATGGTTTACATTCGCTCGGCAAGCTGCAAGTGCTCACCTCATGCGGCGTTGGAACCTGGGGTCCGCCGATGCGCGTCGGAACCAGCCCGGAGGTTGTGATCTTGACGTTTCAATAATCCGTCTCATGGTACATGGTTGCGACGTAACACATGGAAAGGATGCTCCCATGGTCATGCGTAATGGGAACGGCTTCAAAGATACGGGCGTTGCTCTCTTGAACCCATGGCACGCATAGCCCATTTCCGTATGTTCAGCGCTATAAGGAATGGAAGAGATTTCCGCTTCACGAGAACGACGATTGAGGCTGAGCTCTCAACTCCCCTGTCGAATCAAGAGATGCGGCCCATGCGGGCGTTGGGCAAGCGCTACCGTTGCTCGCTGCGTGCCTCGGCCTTTTCGGTGAGCACTTTGTGGGCGTTGTCTTCCAAAGCCTGGGCTTCGGGCAGGAAGTTAAGCGCCTTCTGAATCTCCGGGTCCCATTCGACTCGCGCGCGCAATCCCTTCAACTGACCAAACTGGATGGTGAGAATCTTCTCTCGAATACCGATCTTGACCCAATCCAGCACGCCGTTCAAATCAGCCTCGGTCCAAGGGATGTTCTGACTAGTGAGGTATTTTTTGAACTCGGCGAGCACCCCCGCATCCACCTGAAAGTTCTGGTCCACGGTGCGGTGCGCCAGATAAACCGGCGCGAAGTGGAAGAAGGCATCCTTGTAAAGCAGTTCATCCTGGAAGTGATTGTTTTTGGGCGTTTCGATTTTTTCGTCCGGCGTGATACCGCCGCCGCCGTAGACGGTGCGTCCGGCGTCGGTCAACTTGACTTCGCGGCTGGCGGTGTCGCTGGGCGCGGTGCCGCCGTGACTGTAGTAGTCGTAGAGCGAGACGCCGGTGTAGTTGCGCTGGATGAGCCGTCCGGAGGGCGTGTAGTAGTGGTAGGTGGTGAGCGCCAAACCGGTGTTCTCGTTCAGGTTATAGACGGTTTGCACCAGGCCCTTGCCAAAGGTTGTCTCGCCGACAATGAGGGCGCGATCGTGATCCTGCAATGCGCCGGAGACAATCTCCGCCGCCGAGGCTGTTCCGCGATTGACGACGACCACGATGGGGAAGCTTCTACCTCCGTTGCCGTGCGTAGCCACATAATACTTGTCAGTGTTCTCGGAGTTGGGGCGTCCGCGCTGGCTGACGATGGGCTGGCCCTTGCTGAGCAGGTGGTCGCAGACTCCGACAGCCTGATCAAGCAGCCCGCCAGGATTGTTGCGCAGGTCAAAGATCAGGCCTTTCAGGTTGCCAAAGCTGTCAATGGAGCGGGCCACATCCTCAGCGGTGTCCTCCTGGAACTGGGTCAGATGAATGTATCCGATGCCGGGACGAAGTTCAAAGGCCTGGTCAACCGAGGGGTGGGGGATGGAATCCCGCACTAGATTGAAAACAATGGGATTGGGCTGTCCCTCGCGCACCATCGTCGCTTGCACGTTGGTTCCCTTAGGCCCCTTGAGCGCCTTGGCCACCAGATCGGAAGAGGTCAACTGGTTGGGATCCTTGCTCTCCACGTTGACGATCTTGCCGTCCACCGCGTAGATAATGTCGCCGGGATGAATGCCGGCGCGATAGGAAGGCGTGCCCTCGTAGGGCGTGACGACGTAGACTTTGCCATTCTGCTGCTGGATGAGCATGCCGACGCCATAGTAGCGGCCATGCTGATCTTCGCGCATCTTGGCATAGGCTTTGGGGTCGTAGAAGTTGGAGTGGGGGTCCAGCACGCGCAACATTCCCGGAATGGCTCCGTCGTAGATGGCGACGTCCGCCTTGTCGCCGTCCATCGGCTCGGCGTAGTTCTGCTCGACCAGCGAATAAACGTCGTAAAAGGACTTGAGATTGTCACGCACCTGGCCTTCGTCAGCCGCGGACTGCGCCCCAACCCTGCGCTGCAAAACGCTGCCCGCAACGGCGCAGACGGCAAAGAAGAGAACCACGGCGAAGAGAGCGCGGCGTGCGCGAGGGGTCATAAGCTGAAAAAACCTCCGGGCTACTGTGCGGCTCAGTCATGAAGCAAGCCAGAAACAGCAGTCTTAGGGCTAAAGTATAGCACTATTGCGTTTGACGCTGGATGTTGCAGTTCCGATAGCGAGGGCATCCCATCAGACGCCAAAAGCGCCGCCCAGTGGACGGCGCTTTTCAAAAAAGCGGCCTTAAGAGAACAGAGCGTCTATAGCGCTGACTCGATCTCAAAGCCCCAGGCTTCCAGAAGAGCCTCAGGAATGTACTTGGAGTTTTTGTTGCGGCGAGCCCACTCCCGCAGACGGGTGGACCGGATGTACTGGTCCGGGTTAAGCTTGAACTCCTTGACGATCTGTTCAAAGGAGGTCACTGTGGGCACAACCGGGCCGATAGGCTCCGGCTTGCCCCAATTCGGATTTCCACGACGTTTTGCCATCGATTTGATGTCCTTATGTGGAGTGGTTACGTATACACACTGGACAACGGCCGGGGGTATTGGCTGGTCCAGAGATGAAATTACCTTCTAATTATACATAGATTTTATCCAAAAATCAATAGCAAAATCATACAAAATAAAGAACAATCGCGTCCTCACGCGGTGAATTTCAAACACAAACCAAAAGGGAATTGGGGGCGCGATGGCGGGAATTCCGGCTGTTGCTTGGAGAATGTGAGCCGGGTTGTGAGACTCTGATTCGACCTCTGTCCTTTTCCAAAACTCAGTTCCTCAAGTTGATGCACAACTTACCGATATAGGGAGATGAGTGCTCGCTGTGCCGGGGGAGTCAATCTGGCCAGTGGAAGAGTGGATACGATGGATGAGCTAACGAGGGAGTTCCTGATCGAGAGCCAGGAAGGGTTGGACCGCATGGAGCGGTGCCTGACCGACCTGGAGGAGCGGCCGCAGGATGCTGGACTGATCGGAGATATTTTTCGGTCTGTTCACACGATCAAAGGGACCACAGGATTCTTGGGCTTCAAGCGGTTGGAGAAGCTGGCCCACGCTGGAGAAAACCTGCTTGGATTGGTGCGCGAGGGCAAGCTGATCGCCAATCGAGAGGTGATCACCGGCCTTCTGCAACTACTGGACGGGCTGCGCTCGATTCTCAAGACGATTGAGACAGAAGACGCGGAGGGCGAGGGGGAAGATGTTGTGCTGATTGGCCGACTGGAGGAGTTGCAACTTCCAGCGCAGGCCGCGGTCAAGCAACTGGCTCATGCCAAGGTTAGCGCACAGGCTTCATCGGCTGCCCCCCCTGTTCCACCTGCGGCGGAGATCAAGCCCAAGCTGCCTTTGGCCGAGGCTCCGGCTCCCACCCCGGACCCGGATCAGGGCGCGCCGGGAACAACTGCCTCAACTCAAGGCCCAGTCACGGCATCGGAGTCGGCACCGGTTGCGGCGCTCTCAACGCCTGCCGAAGCGGAGAACGATCCTGCTCGCCAACGGGCTCCCATCGTCGGCACTGCGGCCGAGAGCACGCTGCGCGTCGATGTAACTCTGCTGAACCGGATGATGAACCTGGTGGGCGAACTGGTGCTCACCCGCAACCAGGTTCTTCAGGCCACCTCGGCCGACCCCAATATGACCTTGCTCAGCCGCCGCCTGGATATGGTGACGGCTGACCTGCGCGAGTCGGTGATGAAGGCTCGAATGCAGCCGGTCTCGAATATCTTCTCGAAGATGCCGCGCATCGTCCGTGACCTCTCTCAGTCGCTGGGGCGGCGCGTGCGTTTGCAGGTCGAGGGCCAAGACACTGAACTGGACAAGAGCCTGCTGGAGGCGATTAAAGATCCGCTCACTCATGCGGTAAGGAACTCGCTGGACCATGGCATTGAATTGCCCGATGTGCGTCTGGCCGCCGGCAAGAATCCCGAAGGCATCCTCAAGCTGCGAGCAGCCCAGGAAGGCAGCCACGTCATTATTGAAGTCTCGGATGACGGCGCCGGCATCAATGTGGATCGGGTGCGACAGAAGGCCATCGAGCGCGGCCTGATTACAGTAGAACGCGCCGCCCATCTGGCAGAGCGTGAACTGCTGCAATTGATCTTCCTTCCCGGCTTTTCAACGGCCGCCGCTGTAACCAACGTCAGCGGACGCGGCGTGGGGATGGATGTTGTTCGCACAAATGTGGAGAAGATAGGCGGCAAGGTTGAGATCGACTCGCGCACCGGCAAGGGCACGACCCTGCGGATGCGCATTCCTCTCACGCTGGCCATCATTCCCGCTTTGATCGTGCGCAGCGTCAATCAGAGCTTTGCGCTGCCACAGGGCGCGCTCTCTGAGCTGGTGCACATTCCCCCGGAACAGGCCGCCACTGCCATCGAGTGGATTGAAAACGCTCCGTTGTACCGCTTGCGTGGCAAGCTGCTGCCGCTGGTCTTTTTGGACCGGCTGTTGATGCCGGGCGTGGAGCACAAAATGGCCACCGAGAGGGACAACTTCATCGCGGTATTGGACCCCGACGGGCGTCGATTTGGCCTTGTGGTGGACGGGCTGGCTGATCCAGAGGAGATCGTCGTCAAGCCGCTCTCCGCCGTGCTTAAATATATCGGCCTTTTTTCCGGCGCAACGGTGCTGGGCAACGCTGACTTGGCGCTGATTCTTGATCCCGGGTCAATCGCCATGAAAGCGGGAATCGCGATGCGAGAGGAGGGGCTTGTGCAGGCAGCCGAGACCGAAGTCGAAGCGGATGCAGCCAAGGGCCTTGAATATCTTCTGGTGGAAGCGGCGGGCCGTCAGGCGGCGGTGCCGTTGACGGAAGTCTTGCGTATCGAGCAGCTTCCGGTTTCACGCATCGAGTACATCGGCTATCGCCCGGTGCTTAACTTTGAAGGGCAGTTACTGCCGGTCGAGGATTCAGGCGGCGTTCTGGCCGCTGTTCAGGACAATCCCAAGGCGCAGATTATCGTGGTGGTCTGCCGCGAGGGCAATCGTCACGTGGGCATCGCCGTCTCTCATGTACTGGATGTTGCTGCCGGCGGCGACCTCTTCGAGGCCGGCACGGCGCAGCGCACCGGTGGGGTTACGCTGCTCAAGAATCGTGTGACCGGGGTAGTTGATCTGGGCGGTGTGGCTCCGCTGCCCGCCGGTGAACAGGCTTCGGCTGAATGGAGCCAGACAGTGGGGACAATGGCATGAGTACAGTTGCAGGAGCGCTTGCATCAACAGCTTCGATCAACCGCAAAGAGAAGGCAGTGGCGGCCTCTCTGGTGGAGATGTGCACGGTTCACCTGGGAAGCACGCTTTTTGGCGTGCCGATCACCCACATTCTGGAGATTGTCGGCGCGGCGCGGCCACAGCCGGTTCCTTTGGCACCGGTCTTTGTCGGCGGGCTGGTGCACTATCGAGGCGATGTGCTGACCACAGTGAGTCTGCGTCAATTGCTGAATATGCCGCCCAAAGAGGGACGGCAAGACCTTCTGGTTCTGGAGAGCGCAGGCGGGATCTTTGGACTGCTGGTGGATTCGGTTGGAGAGGTACTTACGGTATCATCCGCCGATCATGAACCCAACCCTTCAATCCTGGACGAGCGCCGGAGAGTCCTTTTTGCCGGCGCATACAAACTCAAGGACACACTGCTGGTGATGCTGGATCCTGAACAATTGGAGCCGATGCGCTTAAGCGCAGCCCGGGCAGCTTAGGACAATGGGTTTCAAGTCAGAAACTGAATGGAGGTAGCCATGCGAGCTTTGATTGTCGACGATTCCCGATTCGTGAGGGGGTATCTGCGCGGCCTGCTTGAAGAAAAGGGAATTGAATGCGCGGAGGCGGGCGACGGCCAGGCCGGCATGGATCAACTCAATTCAGGGGTGTCTTTTGACCTTGCGCTGATCGATTGGAATATGCCGGTGATGAATGGGCTGGAGATGCTCAAGCAGATGCGTGCCGAGGGATTCAGTGAAGTGAAAGCGATGATGGTGACCACCGAGGCGGAAAACGACTTTATTCTCCGCGCCCTGGATGCCGGAGCCGACGAATATTTGATGAAACCCTTCGATGATGAAGCGCTTACAGAAAAGCTGGCCATGCTTGGTCTGGTGGAGGCCTGAGCGATGGCTTCCGGACAGCGAACCCGGATTTTGGTGGTGGACGACTCGGCAGTGATGCGGAGCCTTCTGCGCTCAGTGGTCTGCTCCGATCCTGGCCTGGAAGTGGCCGGCACGGCGGGCGACGGCGAAACCGCGCTGAGTGCCATCCAAAATCTGCGCCCGGATTTGGTGCTGCTGGATGTGGAGATGCCGGTGATGGATGGTTTGGTGACACTCCGGAAATTGCGCGCCAAGGGGCACAAGATGCCGGTCATCATGTGCAGCTCGCTCACCCAGCGCGGCGCCAAGGTAACCATTGAAGCCCTGGCCTGCGGCGCCTCTGATTACGTGGGCAAACCAGCCGGACAAGTGGACCGCCAGGCGGCAACCAAGGCGCTTTCGCTGGAACTGATTCCCAAGATTCTGGCGCTTACCAGCCAGCAACAGCCGACGCAGGCCACCGCTCTTCGTCCGCCGCTGTTCGCCTCTGTGACGCCGCTGCCCAAAGCCTCGCCGATCTCCTCTGTTCCGGTAGCTCTGGCCATTGGCGTATCCACCGGTGGACCGGCCGCGCTGGACATATTGCTGCCCGCGCTGCCTGCCAACTTTCCGCTTCCCGTCTTGATTGTGCAGCATATGCCGGAGTTATTTACCAAGCTCTTTGCCGAGCGCCTCAACAGCCGCTGTCCCCTGCGAGTGCTGGAGGCGGCTGAGGGAATGCCCGTCAGCGTGGGCACAATTTACATCGCCAAGGGAAACTGGCACATGGAAGTGCTGGCTCCTTCGCGCATCGGGTTACCAAACACCCTGCATCTGACCCAGGGAGCGCCGGAGAACCACTGTCGACCCGCCGTCGATGTGCTTTTCCGCTCCGTGGCCGCGGTCTATGGCGCGGGCGCTCTGGTGGTGGTGCTGACCGGAATGGGATCGGACGGAATGCTTGGCTGCCGTGTCATCCGCGAACGCGGTGGAAGTGTCATGGCTCAGGATCAGGCTTCCAGCACGGTTTGGGGAATGCCCGGCGCAGTAACCAACGCGGGATTGGCGCAGAAGGTTCTGCCCCTCACCGCCATTGCACCTGAAATCCTCCGGCTTGCTAACCGGACGCACTCGGAAGCTCGTGAGCTTCGGGAAATGGTGGTCTAGTCATGCAAACAGCTTCCAGCGTTGACTACGGCTATCTTCGCCAGCTCGTCTTCGGGCTCTCGCAGAACGTGCTTGATCCTTCGCGCGATTACCTCTTCGACACTCGCCTCACCAAAGTCCTGCGCAGCCAAGGCATTACCCAGTTGGAAGAACTTGTCCACCTTCTCAAAGGTAAAAAAAATCCGGCCCTTGAACGCTCCATTGCCGAGGCCATGACCATCAACGAGACCAGCTTTTTTCGGGATGGCCGACCCTTTGAGTTGCTGCGTACCGAGTTACTACCCAAGCTGATTGAGTCCCGCCGTTACCTGCGCACTCTGCGCATTTGGAGCGCCGCCTGCTCCACCGGTCAGGAGGCATACAGCATGGCCATGCTCCTGACAGAGCACTTTCCCCTGCTCGCAGGCTGGAATATTCGCATCGAGGGCACGGATATCTGCAAGGAGGTCGTCGACAAGGCCTTGGCCGGCTGCTACCACCGTATCGAGATCAACCGCGGCTTGCCGGCCCGCTTCGTGGTGCGCTACTTTGACCACGCCGGTGAAGATTGGACGGTCAAGCCGGAGATTCGCAGAATGTGCAACTTCCGCACGGCTAATCTCTGCGCAACCCCGCTGCCCTTCAACCGCAGTGACGATCGCTTCGACATCATTTTTCTGCGTAACGTCATGCTCTACTTCTCGCAAGAGAACCGCAAGATCCTGCTGGCCGGCATTCACAAGGTGCTTGCTCCTGACGGAGTTCTCTTTCTCGGCTCCAGTGAGCAGCCCGCCGATCCATCGATCTGGACCCCTGTATTAGCCGGCGGCACTTGCCACTTCCGCCCACGCCAGCCAAGTTAAGAAGCAGCCATCGAAATCAAATTGTTCTATTGCTCCACCGTCGCCGTGCGTCTGCTTATACGTACAATATGGGAGGTCAGGCCATCACTTCACTGCCAAGATTGGCCAAGGATCCTTGAGCAGCGAACACAGCCCCAGATCATTCCCATAGCGCTCAACCTCAACCTCCGCCATGCGAATGGCGCCAGCAATTCCTTTGAAGGCCGGAACCGCGTCCGAGCCCATGATCTGTGGCGAGACAAACAGGTGCACGCGATCCACCAGTTCGTCGGCCAGCAGAGCCGTGTTCAGTCGCGTGCCAGTCTCGGTGAGCAGAGTCAGGATTCCTTCCTCGCCCAACTTCTCCAGTACATTGTCCAGTGGAACGCGGCCTGCCACGTCTTTCAGCACTTCAACACGGACACCGCGCTCACGCAGCGCATCGGCGAGCGCCTCATTTCTTGAAACAGTAAAAATGACCACATCCTCCTTCGCCGAGGCCACCATCTTCGAGTCCAGCGGCATACGGAGCGCGGAGTCCAACACCACGCGCAACAGCGGCCTGCGACGTCGCAAGCCGCTGCGGTCGGTCAGCAGCGGGTCATCGGCCAGCACGGTATCCACGCCGGTCAGCGCGGCGTCGGCCTGATGGCGTAACGGCTGCACGGCGGCGCGCGCGGCTTCGCTGGTGATCCAGTAGGGCGCGTGCAGCGTGTGCGCTCCTGGCGGCGGAGCAATGCGCCCATCCAGCGTCATGGCCACCTTCATCAGCACCAGCGGGCGCTTTTGCTGGATCCAGCGCGCAAAGCCCTCATTCAGCCGCCGCGCCTCCGCCTCGCAGACACCCGCGGCAACTTCCAGACCTGCCGCGCGCAGCGTTTCCATTCCCAGCCCTGCCACTGCGGGATTGGGATCGATGGTCGCCGCCACCACGCGCTTGAGCCCAGCGGCGATCAACGCCGCAGTGCATGGTCCGGTGCGCCCGGTATGGTTGCAGGGCTCCAGTGACACATACGCCGTGCCGCCGCGTAGCCGTTCTCCAGCGTGCTGCTGGGCCACCTTCAACGCGGCGACTTCGGCGTGGTCCAGCAGATCGTACTCGTGCCAGCCCTCACCCGCCACCTGCCCAGCGCAATCCAGAATCACGCAACCCACAGCAGGGTTGGGCGAGGTGACGCCAATTCCGCGCCGCGCCAGTTCCAGTGCCCGCTGCATCCAATACCGGTCTTGATCGATTTGATTCATAAGAGGTTAACCAATGAGAACCCTTCAGTCTATAGGAAATGCACTCATCTCACACGGATCGGCAATGGCAAGGGCTCACTTGGTTGTTGATCCATTCCTGAAAAGATATCTGGAACTTAATCGGAATCCGGGGATGAATGCCTTACCGAAGCTTGTTTCTCGGGTTCCGGTGGCTCAGCCGGAGCTGGAGTTTCGGCTGTATGCTCGTTTGCGGGTGGCTGGTCGCGGTTGAAAAGTACGGCAAACCACGCCAGCAGCAATATCCAAATGCCCATCAAAACGAGATTGAACGCACCCATTACCACCCACGAAGGTGACGTGAATACGTGGTTGGAGATCAGAACAACCAACTCCGCGATGATTGCTGCAATCATCACGTTCAGCCACCACTGCCATGCGACCACAACGCGCAGAACCTTCATCCACGGCAGACGCACGCCTCTTACGGTAGATGCCGCTACAAATGGAATGAAGACGGCAGGCACAACCAACCAGGTCAGCAGCCACTGCAAAGCCAGGATGTGTAACGAATCCAGCGAAGCAAAAGCAACGACAGGCGGCACCATCCAGAGCAGCGGCGCCAGCGTTGCCCAGATCAGTTTCACGCGCTTGCTATCATCTTTAAGCAAAGCGCGTGCGAGAAGAACTTGCAAAACCAGCTCCGCAGCCAAAAGAATCAGCGTTATCGGCACAAGAATCCAAGGCTTCCACGACAGATCATCGGGAAGACCAAGCAGCGACTGGCGCACCGCGGTATATAGCAGCATCCACACAAAGAGCGCCCCAACCCAGCGACGGCTCACGCGCAGTCGGTCAGACAACTCAGTCAATGCATCGCTCTCAGGCAGCGGCTTCTGACAGCCAAAAAGTACCTCGGCCCAAGCCAACAATAAAACCCAGCCTGTGATCGCCAACAAATAACTTGCGGTCAGTTTGAGCGACACGTGCCAGACTTGCACGGTGACGGTTCCATGGGGATCGGCGGAATAAAAGTGGGCAGGCAGCAATTCGCTGATCAGCGCGACGATCATCACCCCAAGCCACCAGCGCCAGTTGCACAGTAGTTGCAGCACGCGGCGCACCGGCACTTGCCAGCCGGATTGCGCAGAGGTGATGGCGAAGGGAATGACTTTGGCGGGAACGATGATCCAGCGAAAGACCCACTCCACGTAACTCATCCAGAGAGAGAGGTGCTCAAAGGTGAGAAACTTTGCGCGCCAGTGTGCTGGAGTTTGCGAGTTCAAATACCCGGCCCATTGCGGAATCTGATCGTCACACCAATCAAGAACCGCCCAGCAGACCCACGCCACACCAATCCAGAAGAGCAACGAGAGCGCGCCCCAGATCAGCTTGACGCGATAGCCGTTGTTGTTGGCAAGGCTGCGCATCGTGCCCGCCTGCAACTCCAATGCGGAGATGGCCACGAGCAGCGGCAAGAGCAGCGAGAGAAGAATCTGCCAGACGTGCTTTTCCGGCAAACGCGTCCACGCGATCCCGATCAAAATCAGCAAGATCGTCAACACAAATTGCGCGGCAACCCAGCGGCGGCTTTGGCGCAGACGGCGGAATAAATCTCTGAAGTAAATCACGGCTGCACCTCCAGCGTTGCGGGATCGGTTGTGGCCTGCACATTCGATTGATACATAGGCCCAACCTGCGCCGGACTGATTTGAAACTTGCCCGGATTGACGACCTTGAGCAGATAGACGTACTCGCGCCGTCCGTTGAATTCAGTGTTGAAAAAGGCGGCGCGATCGTCGTGAAATTCCTTGCGCGTGTACCAGTCGAACCACCAACTGGGCTTGCTGTTTAGTGTGTAGAGGCCGGTGTTGGGCAGGAATTCGGTTCCGGCAGGGATCGGATCCTCGGCCAGCAGATACTTCCAGCTTGAGCCGTTCACCGCCAGCCGCACGGCGACAATATCGCCCACATGAACCGCGCCTTTGAGCGGAACCAAGTCATAGGTGATCGCATCAGTCGGCTTGGGCTGATTCTTGCGGAGCACGTAATAATCGCGCGTGAGGTTGAGCGCCAGTTGGCCTTGCTGGAAGGACCTGCGGTCGGCGGAGAACCAAGTGTTTTCAGCGCTCCAATAGGTAATGCCGTTGCCGCTCTTGCGCACTGTCAACTGGCCTCCACTGGCTGCCTGCGCGGCGGGGAGTTTGATCTTCCAAGGCAGCGCGAAGGCGTCTTCGGGGCCAAAGTGTCGTTTGCCGACACTGGCTCCATTGAGCAGCACTTCGACATCCGAGCTGTTGGCCAGCTCGCCGCTTACGGCCAGATAATCAGTGAGTCCGCCAATCACCATCGCGGTTTGCTTGGTGGAGTACCAATAGTCACCGTCACGGTGCTTGCCGAGCCAGATGGCGGCTTTGGGCAGCAGGCCGCTCGACCGGTCCTGGTGCAACAGTAGCTTGAGCGCGAATGCCGTCGTCTCGGCGGAAGTATCGTCCCAATATTCGAGCAATCCGTCGTAGGTTCCCGTCCAATACGCATTGGAATCGTCGCTCTTGGCCTTCTTTTCGAGCAGCAGCGCGGCTACGCGGGCACGGCTGTCTTCGGCGGCATCGAGCGCCAGACCAACCAGTGCTAAGCCCTCATCGCTGAGCTTGTCGCGGTCAGACCAGGCCTGATCGAGAGCATCCTTGGGCGCGCCGCCGGTTGTGGCCAGTGCGTAGACCACATAAGCCCGCAAATCAGGAATCATTGCGGAGTGTTCAGAGAGCGCAGTTTGCAACCAGGCACGGCCTCTATTGAAACGACCCTCATCGATCTTGTAACCGGCACTCTGCGCCTGCCCCAAGCCGCTGACAACGTAGGCGGTCATAAAGACATGGCCGGGATCGTCCGGCCACCAGCCCCAGCCGCCATCATCATGCTGGAAGCCGTACAACCTCTCCAGCCCGGCATGGATCATATCGTTCAGAACGACCGGGTCCGCAGGCGACTTCAGATGCAGCTTGTCCACCGCTTGCGAGACAATCAGATCGGGCAGGAAGCTGGACATGGTCTGCTCTGTGCATCCCCACGGATAACTGGTGAGATAGTCGAGCGCATCAAAGACCGTTCCCGCCATGCTTGGCGAAACAGTAATGGTCAGCCCGCGCGATCCTGCATCCGAGCCGGCCGGAAAGCCGAAGTTCCACTGACTCTGGCCTGTGCCGGAGAAGACTACGCCTGAGGAGGCCGCCCGCTGCTTGACGCCGAAGGGCAGCACCGGCAGAGTCATCTCCAGCGCGTCGGATTCTTCATTGGTAAGCGCCTTGGCGGTCAACACCACATTGCCGGTTGCGCGTGCGCGAACGCGCCAATCCACCCAGCTCTCGCCCTTGGCGGGTATGTTGATCTTCTGCGATTGGCCACCTATCACCTCCACGCCACTCACATCCAGCGCGAAGGTCACATCCTTGGCAGTCTCCAGATAGTTGTGCGCAATCACGCGCAGCACGGTCTCGTCGCCCTGGCGGAAGAAACGCGGCGCGGCCAGCCGCACGATCAGATTCTTGCGCACCAGCACGCGCGTTACCACGCTGCCCGCCTTGCCGTCGTCAGTCATGCCGCGAATCGTAGTTCTCCAGGTGGTGAGCGAATCCGGGAAGGCAAAGCTGACACGGGCGTGGCCGTCGGGGCCGGTATGCACGCTGGGATTCCAGTAAGCCGTATCCGGGAAGGCCTTGCGCACCTTGGGCACCACCAGATCCGAACCCGGCTTAACCTGCGCCATCCGCGGATGGAAGAGGCCATCATTCATGCGCGCCAGCAGAGGAGATTTCAATCCCGCTTCGCCGTAGAAATAATAGGCAAAGCTGCTCTCCGGATTCAAATACACCGAACGCTTGGGATAAAAGGCATTGACAATATTGCCGGTGTCGTCGGCACGCACGGAATAGAGCGCCTCATCCACCTCGCCAAAGCTCAGATCGGCTTCAACGGGTTTGCCTTGGTAGTCCACTGCCAGCACGTCAAAGCTGCCTGTTTCACCGGGCAGGAAGCGGGGCTTCGAGGGCGTTGCCGTGATGGTCAGGGTTCGCTCGACCGGCGGAACTTTGAGGGACTTCTGTGCGGTAATCAACTGATCGTCGTGAACAATGATCGCATTCACCACCAGATTGGGCTGCGCCAGTTTGGTAATGGGCACGTCAAAAGCGAAGCTCTCGCTGGTTGCATGAATCACTTGCCGCGATTGCACGCTGCTGCCTTCTGCCGTCACTACGGCCCATGAATCCTTAAGGCCTGTGACCAGCAGCAGATGCGCCACCTCGCCCGCCTGATAGCTCTTTTTGTCGGCGATGATCTGCGCCTGCGTGTTCTGGTTGTACCAATCGCCGGAGTCATTCCAAATCCAGACCCAGGTGTGGCCTTCGACGCTGCGCTTTTCCGGCGTCTCGGCGCTCGCTGTAATCTCAAAGTCGCCGCTGCCGGTGATTGCGGGAAGATCGACCATCACCGTGCCGTCGGCGCCCGTCGCGGCGTCGCGGCTACTCACTTCTGTATAACTCCGCTGGAAGGTGGTGGAGTCCCACTTTTGCAGCTTCACGTCCAGATGCACCGCGGTCTTTACTGGCTTATTGTCATAGTCCTGCGCCGTCACTTTCACCTTGGGTGTTTGACCCGGCGAAAAGACGTAACTGGTCGGCTCCACGCTCAAGCGGAAGGAGCCATAGGTGGCCAGCACGGTCGCGTGGCCGGCAACCTCGCGCTCACCGGCGTCTGTCACCCGTGCTTCAATGCGATAATCCTGATCGTTGTGCTTCCCATCGATGCTCGTCGGCAGCGTGACCGTTAGCCGCCCCTCCGCATCGAGAATTCCTTCCTGCTCCTGCTGCTCACTCTCGCCGTAGCTATAGCCGGAATCATCGCCTTCCTGACCGCCTTCGGCTTCATCCGCATCGTCTTGGTCTTCATCCCACCAATAGTGCTGCGAAGTATGCACCACATACTTGACCTTGGCCCCGGCCACCGGCTCGCCGAAGAAGTAGCGCGCCTCAAGGACGGCTTGAATCGAATTGCCTTGCAGAACGCGCTGCGTCACTGGTTTGACCGTAACCTGGTACTCCGGCTTCTTGTACTCCTCCACGTAAAAGGTTCCGGATTCACCACTGATATCGCTTCCATTCATTTGAATCTGAATGCCGTAGTAACCCAGCGTGGCATCGCCGGCCAATGTCAGGTCAGCGGAGAAGCTGCCGTGAGCGCCTACCGTTACATTTTGCGAAAAGATTTTCTTGTTATCCGAATCGGTAACTTCAAGCGGCAGAGTTCGTTCCGAGGGCAAGTCAAGACGATCGTCCTTGTTGCGCCGAACAATTCCCTTGATGTGTACTGTATGTCCAGGCCGGTAAACAGGGCGGTCCGTATAGACGAAGGCAGTAAGATCGGTTCTTCGGTCCGCTGCAAAGCCATATCCATAGGGCGTGATGATGGCCGCGTCGTCTCCATGCCGCGCCAACATCCAGACATTCTCAGGCGTTGCGCCCTGCGCTCCTCGGCGCACCTTCATGGTCAGCGAAGCCGAGCCGTCCGCGCCCGTCTTGCCCGTCGATTGCTGCTGCCCGTCCGACCAGAGAATCACGTCGGCCTTCTCAACAGGCGCGCCGGTCTTGCGGTTGGCCACGTACAGATCAGCGCCTCCACTCCGCGCCCGCTCAACCAGCGCGATGCTGGTAACAATGGCCACGGTATAAGCCTTGTACGTGCCATCAGTAGCTTCGATCAGATAGACTCCGGCGCTCAGTCCATCCACCGGCAACTGCTGCGTCTCGCTGACGATGGCCGGAGGAGTAACCAGCTTCCAGCGCGCGACCAACTGGCTCTCATTCAGCAGCGGAATCGCCGCAAAGCCGGTTGCGCCCACCACCTGGCTCTTTTTGCCCAGCTTGCCCTGGCCCTCACGGAAGCTATCCCGCGCGTCGTCGGTGAACTGGCCGCGGAAGAAGTGCCGCACGCGATACCAGAGGCCGGCCTTGAAGTCGTGCAGCCACTCCAGAAAACTCCGCTGATCCACTTGCTCGTTGGGCGATTGGCTCTGCACGCCGAAGCTGTGCATATCTTTCAGCCCGGCAAAGAACTTCTCCGTGTTGCGCACCTTGTAAACGCGAAACTCCAGCGCCGGAACATTCTTCGCATTCAGCTGAATCTTCACGCTCTCGCCCGGAGAAAAGGTGCGGTTGGTAGAGAGCGAAAAGCTGCGCGGCGCGTCCTTGTCGGCGGCGTGTGCGGCGGGCCATGCAAATAGCAGGATGAGAGCAGAGGCAAGTAGCGACGAACGGAACCTCATGGGTTTCCTCGCAAGATATTCCAGCGATAGACGCCGAGAAAGTTGGGGTTATGGGCCACCGGCCGCCATTGCGGTTGCGGATGATCCAGCAATTCAGTGAGCAAAACGCGGCGCAATTCGCCGGGTTTACCATGATCCGGTCCGGTGTGATAGACCACCCTAGCCCGCGATCCAGCTTCGGCAACAATCATAGAATGCCAGGGAGACGATTGTCCGAATTGGCGGAAAAATAATAAGTCACCTTGCTCCGCGGCGCGCGCATCGCGGCTGACAAAGGTGGCGTTTCGTTCGACCAAAGTCTTGGCGTCAGCAAACTGGGCAAAGGCTCCGCTGGTCAAATCGCTTGCCTCGAAGGCACCCGGCTTGACTCGAAAAAGCGCCGCGCCGAGCGGCGTGTCAGGATAGCGCCAAGCGCGTATCTCGCCTGGAGGCGCGGACACTTCCATGCCTGTCGCTTGAAACCATGCCTCATTGTGACGTTTGAGGGCCTCGCGATAGGAGAAGCGCAGCAGGCTGGCGCAATCGGTGATCTCCGGCGGAATTTCATTCTTGGGACGAAGTGCCTGGTACTCGGCAATCAACGTGAACCAGCGGCGGAAGGAAGCCTGATCGGACGGGTCGGCGAGCCTGAGAAAATCGGGCGTGCCATCGCCAAAGCGGTCGCTCCATTTTATTGCTGGAATCGGCGAGGAGCCTGGGGTCGCCTGAAGACTCCGCCGACCCGGAGCAGCTCTTCGGGCTCCCAAGTGTCGCATCGTACCAGCCATTCGTACCATAAGAAGCGAAAGTACGATCACTGGAAGCGCAATTGGCAACAGCCGCCTGAACAATATTTTCACCTGAAGACTTCCTCAAGGGACGCAGAGATTCTAACTCAACCAAGCGGTAATTCGCAGACAATTCTCTCCGCCTTTATGCAAATCCAGCAGGGATGCGGAGGTATATTTGATTGATTCCGCCCACCGTTGAACCGGCGAGTTGATTGCCGTCGCGCCTGAGACGCGAGGCGATTGAATGCTATCGGCGACAAGAGCTTCCGCATAGGCGTCTATGTGAGACTTCAACCTGTAAAGCCTCCGGCTTTGCCGGAAAATATTTGCTTGCATTTGAATTGTGAATCTTCCCGTCAACTCCAGGATATTTCTATACCGTGCGGGGTCGCCCGGATATTAGGCGGCTTGTGGTTGGTGAGAATTCGGATTGCGGAAAAGCCTCCGCCGAGCACGCAGACCGCGCCGCCGCCCACCAGTAGCCCCAGTTTGCTGGTCGGTTCCGGGTCAAGGAAGGCCAGCACCACCATCGTCACTCCCACGCCGCTCATCCCCAGCGCCACGCAAACACCGGCGATCTCCCGCTTGGAGAGGCCAGCGTCCCTAGCCATCTGGAGCAGTGTCTGATCCGCAGGGCTGATACCCAAGCCGGCGTCGTCCAGGATCACCCCAGCCGCCCGATCACGATAGAGGCGCGCCAGGGTGCGCAGCCAATTGGGATCGGAGGTTTTGACAAGGGTCTCGGCAAAATCAGTCATGCAGATGAGTGTAGATCATTTTTCTCATTTGTACAGCGAACTGCGTGGACCGATGAGGCAGACGACAAGGAGGTGGGCGCAACACGGCTCGGCGCTGCCTATCCTATATCGACGAGGTATTCGCCAAAGCCACATTCGCTCTATATGATCTGAGGTGCTGAAATGAACGTAACCGGCAGGAGCAATTCACCGTCAAATGCCACGGTGTTCAGTTTGTCGAGGAGACGGAATGAAACGTTTTGGTTGGATTCTGGTGATTCTGATGCTGGCCATGCCCGCATGGGCCGCCAAGCGTGTGACGGTGCAGCAGTTGGAAGAGCTGTTGGGCGCTTCCAAGAACAAATCGGATGCGGATGTGTCCAACCAACTCTCCGACCTGGAGTTGAGTGAACGGCTGAGTGACGCACGCTTCTCGGCTCTGAAGGCTGCTCTGCCCGGCGACAAGGCGCAGCAGGCTCTGCTTGCGCTTGCCGATCAATCACAGATTCTGGATCCACCGGCCTCCGAAATCCCCTCAACTCCCGCGCCGGATTTTGCCGCGCAGCGCCACATCATGAGCTTGGTGGTTGCCTATGTGAGCAAGAGCATTCCGCAGTTGCCGAATATCTTTGCCACGCAGCAGACGGCTTTTTATCAGGAAACTCCAAAGTCGTTTGAGGGGGTGGTCTTCAGTTCCTATCAGCCGCTTCATCTTTTGCGCAGCTCGAACGCAACCGTGCGCTACAGCAATGGTCTGGAGGTTGTGGAAGAGGTTTCCGCGGATGGAAAGAAATCTCGGATTGCCGGGGATCAATTGCAGAGCCGCGGCATCTTCGGGCCCATCTTAACCACGGTGCTGATGGATGCGGCCAAGAACAAACTGGTTTGGGGGCGCTGGGAGAAAGGCGCGTCCGGACCGTTGGCGGTCTTCAATTATGCCGTGCCCAAGGAAAAATCGAACTACGAGGTAGATTACTGCTGCGTGGCCGATTCCTACGGAGCCAAGAAGCGCTTTCACCAACTGGCGGGCTATCACGGGCAAATGTTCGTTGATCCTGTCACAGGAAACATTCTCCGCCTCACGCTCGAGGCTGAATTGAAGGAGAATGACCCGCTCTCCAAGGCCGCGATCGTGGTCGATTACGGGCCGGTGGAGATCGGCGGGAAGACCTATATTTGCCCGGTAAAGAGCATCTCGCTTTCGCGCGCCCAGACCACCCAGCTTCTGCACGATGAGGAGCATCCATCTGTCATGGTTGGCAGTGGGAGTAGAGCATCTTCAGTTGCCGTGGCAACTACCTCGGGCGGGTCGTCTGTGGTTGCGGGGCCGCAGAGGACGCTGCTGAACGATTCTGTATACAGCGATTACCACATATTCCGCGCCGAGTCTCATGTGTTGGCGGGCAACGTCGAGGAAGGCGGGGCTCCAACTTCAAGCGAGGAAGCCAAGGCCCAGGAGCCGGCCGCGGCTGCTCCATCCACAGCTTCAGAGGCGGCTCCGGCAACTTCAGAGGCCACCGCAGCGCAAGCCGCGCCACCCGCGCCTGCTCCTGACGAGGAGATCCGCGATGAAGAGGCGATGGGTCTGCCGGATACAACGCCCAATGCCAGTCAGCCCATGCCTGCCGGATTTACCATCCAGTCCGTTGCGCGGCTGGTGGATATCAGCGTGTTGGCCTCTGACAAGAAAGGCCATCCCATTCGCGATTTGAAGCAGAGCGATTTCGAGGTTCTCGACAATGGGAAAAAGCAAGAGGTGAAGTTCTTCACGCAGGCAGTCGAAGGAGCTCTCCCGGCTACTCCTGCTTTGGCAGAGCCGGCTTCCAGCGCCACAGCAGAGCCCGTCTTTTCCAATAACGGCACAAGTGAAGCAAAGAAGGACGCAGGCAAACCAGAGAGCAGCGCCACAATACTGCTGATTGATTCAAGCAACCTGGCCTTCAAAGATCTAAGCTACGCGCGCTCCGAGGTGACGCGCTTTTTGAGGGGACTTCCGGCCACCGAGCCCGTTGGGCTGTATATTTTGCGCTCCCATGACTTTCAAATCCTCTCCGAGGAGACTACCGATCACAACCTGTTGGAGGAGAAATTGAGCCGCTGGATGCCTACCGCCGGAGACTTGGCTCGTGCGCAGGAAGCGGAGCAACGCAATCGGCAGTCCTTCGAGCAAGTCCATAATGTCTCCGATCTGAGTTTGGTCAACGGAAACACCATCAGCGATGTGGATACGATCAGAACAGCTTCCTCTCTTGATCCGCAACTGCGCGACTGGGGCAGCAATCCTGGCCGCGACGCGATGATGATCATGGTGGGAGTGGCCCGTCATCTGGCGGCGATCTCCGGACACAAAAACCTGGTCTGGATCTCCAGCGACAATGCTCTGGTTGACTGGAGCAATCAGGCGGACAGCATTGAAAAGGGCGACAAGCATATTGAGCCGAACACGCTCAAGGCGCAAGAGGCAATGAACGATGCCCACGTCAGTGTCTATCCGCTGGACGCCTCGCAACTGGAGGCCGGAAGCATCGATGCAAGTGTCCAGCACAGAAACGTCGAGTTGACGCCGGCGGCGCTGGACAACGCAGGCCTGGGAGGCAAGGCTACGGGCACCACTACCACTCAGAACGGTACAGATCTTCCCATAGGCCGCAATGCGCAACCCGGTCGCATTATGGCTCAGATGCAACAAGATATGCGCCCCATCCAGGGACCGATCCGCCATCTGGCCGATGCCACCGGTGGCCGGGTCTTCCGCCGTTCCGGGGGCATTTCGGACGAGTTGAAGGGCGTGGTTGAAGATGGCCATGCCGCCTATCAGTTGAGTTTTTATCCTCAAGGTCCGGCTGATGGCCAATTCCACACGATCACCGTCAATCTGACAACCTACCAGAAGGGCGTCTCCCTGCGCTATCGCACCGGGTATTTGTTCGCCAAGGAGCCAGCCACGCTCAAAGAACGCTTCCAACAAGCTGTCTGGCTACCCACCGACGCCAACCAGCTTACTGTGACCGCGCAGCCGGTCGCCTTCCAGGGTGGCCTGCGCGTCAAAATCACCGTTGCTGCCGGCGATCTGTCGCTGGAGGGGAAAGACGGTCGATCTATCGGCAATCTGGATGTCTTTCTGGTGCAGCGCGACGATCCTGGCCAAAGGGCGCAAGTCGAGGGCAGGCGCCTCGGATTGCAACTGAAGGCTTCCACTCTTCAAGAGCTGCGCAAGAATGGCTTAACCGTCGAGCGCACCGTACAACTGAAGCCGTCTATCACCTCAATACGCGTTCTTGTGGTGGATGAAAACTCCGGGCGCATGGGCTCGGTTACCATTCCCATCGCCTCGCTGCCGGTGGCAAAAGGGAAGTAAGGGGCTTGACCGGCCTGAATCTTTAAAAACTCCGCTTCCCGTCCATCTTCGCCTTCCATGCGGAGACGGACGGGAAGCGGCGTTGCAATTCTTATTCAGCTTACAACTCTAAGACTCTTTCATCCTGCGCGGAGCGCGGCGAAGACGAAGAATGGGCGGTTGCATTTCCTGCGTGTATCTTTACTCGCTCTTGATCTCCGTCGCTTGATTCTTTACATAGGTCACGGTCCAATGCTTGCCGGCCTGATCGTAGCTCACCGTGCGATTGCCCTTCTCATTGCTCTCCGAGTGGCTTTTGTGGCCGATGGACATGCGCGTCTCCAGCTCACTCATTCCCGGCTTTACCTGGTGTGCATCCACTGCCGCCCAAACATCTTTGGACCAGTGATCGTAGATGGTGTGCGGATCGTCGTAGTAGAAGAGCGTATCGGTGAAGTAACCCTCCTGCGTGGCGTCAATGGCGCCAATGGGCGTAGCGTACGGAGCCGCGCCGCCGGGTAGCGTAAAGACCGCAAAGACTTGGCGGCTGCCGTGGCTGATGCCGTTGTCCTCGGTGGCCGGAGCGGCCTGCTTGATAATCTTCTTGATCTCCAGGCGCTGAGTGGCGGGAATCAAACCCACGCGCTGGGCAAACTGCACGCGCCCGCCGGTGTAGGGGTAGTAGGGAATCATGTAGCCGTCCTGCATCCAGACCGTTGTGCCTTCCAGCCGCAGTGTATCTTCAAAGTGCCCCGGAAAGAACTGCCGCACCACGGCCAACTCGTCCTGGCTCAACGTCCGACCGACATTGACGCGCGCGATCTCGCCCGGATCCTGGCGCTGACGCCAGACGGAATAAAGATACCCGCCACAAACGCAGATCGTAACCAGCAGCGAAATCAGGATAAACTTCCAACTTTTCATGCTTCCTCCAAACAATCTACCTTTTGTTGTTGAAGACTTTCTGCCGCAATCCAACTCTCTAAAAACTCCTTCAATTCATTGGGCGGGCGCAGCCACAGCTTCGCCGCCGTCTTCCGCTCGTCTCGTCGTACTAGGAGACTCAACCCGCACGGCCCCAGGCAGTTGACCGCCTCAAAGGCCGTCTCGTCGCTCAAATCGTCGCCCAGATAGGCGACCGGATCTCCGGCTTCTGCTTCCGCCATGATCGCCTGAACCGCGCCGCCTTTGTTTCGGCCCGCGCGCAGTTCGACGCCACCATCAAAGTCGAGCAGCGCCAAGCCCTCCATCTGAACCAACGGCTCAAAGAGCGCCCGCGCTCGCTGCTCAATCTGCGCGGCCTGCAGTCGAGATCGGCCGCGCCAGTGCAACACCACGCCGTTGGCCTTGTCTTCAAAGAGGCCGCCCAGAGGGTCGCGTCGCAGTTGCACGCGCAGCTCCGCAAGCTTGGCTCGTGTTGCGGCGGGCGCCTCTTCCAGTGCACGGTGACCATCGGGATAAAGCCTCTCCGCGCCGTGCAACCCCCAGACTTCAAGGGGCGGATCAATGCCGAGCATCGGCGCAATCTCCGCCGCGGGCCGTCCGGTAATCACCGCCATGCGCGTCCTGCCCTGGCGCTGAATCCTCTCCAGCAGCTCACGCACGCCCGCCCAGGGACGCGCCATGAATCGATCTACGCGAAATGACGCCAGCGTGCCGTCATAGTCAAGCAGAAGGTGCGGTTGAACGCCCTTCGTAAAGCCGCTGAAGAATCTGTCCAGCCTCTCCGCTCTCCCTGTCTTCAAACTTGAGCTCTCTTTCTCCCTCCAGTTTATCTTGATAGCCCGATCCCTGGGATTGCCGATTCCCGACTCGCCTGGAGGGTAAGGAGCAAAGATTCGTGATGGCGGCGGCACTCACCACGTGCGTAAATTTTGCTCCAACGTCTCCGGCTTCGATCTCAAGAATCTAAAACCGGCGGAATCCTAGAGCAGGAGTAGGGCAAACGGGTCACTTTCTTCCGAGTCGAAACCCTCGGTTTAGTATGGAAGATGGGAAGACCCAATGAGAGTGTTTCTTACCGGAGCTACGGGATTTATCGGCCATCATGTGGCGCGAGCATTGGCTGCGGACGGAGCCAAGCTGCGCTTGCTCGTCCGAAAGACCAGTAATCTCGGCAACCTTGAAGGCATGGCGGGCGAGACGCATATCGGCGATCTGAGTGAGCCGGAGACGCTGCGTTCCGGGCTGGAAGGCTGCGATGCCGTCGTTCATGTTGCCGCCGATTACCGCCTCTGGATTCCCGAACCGGCGGCGATGTACAAGGCCAATGTGGACGGCACGCGCGAGCTGCTGCGGCTGGCGCGCGAGGCCAAGGTCAAGCGCTTTGTCTACACCTCCAGCGTGGCCACGATGCACTTCCGCCGCGACGGGTTGGTCGTCAACGAAGACACTCCGGTCTCGCTTGCCGATATGGTTGGCCACTACAAACGCTCCAAGTTCCTGGCTGAGCAGGAAGCGATCAGAGCGGCAGAGGGCGGCCAGCGCGTGGTGATTCTCAATCCCACCACGCCCATCGGTCCCAACGACGCCAAGCCCACACCGACGGGCCGCATCTTTGTTGACTTTTTGAACGGAAAATTTCCTGCCTACATGGACACCGGGCTGAATCTGGTCGATGTGGCCGAGGTTGCCCGCACGCACGTCACCGCGCTGACCAAAGGCAAATTTGGCCGCCGCTACATTCTTGGGGGTGAAAACCTTACCCTCAAGCAGATTCTCGACAAAATGTCCGCGATCACCGGAATTCCCTCGCCTACCGTGGAGATTCCGTTCCTTGTTGCCGCTACCTATGCCTTCTTTGAGGAGTGGATTACCGGACGTATACGGGGCAGGGAACCGCGCGCCACGCTGGAAGAGGTGCGCATGGGCCGCAAAAAAATGTATGCCTCAAGCGCCCGCGCGCAGCAGGAGTTGGGCTTCCGCATCCTCCCCGTCAACCCGGCGATGAAGGCGGCGATTGACTGGTTCCGGGTGCATGGATATGCGCCGTAAAAAGCTGGATAATGATATACTGAGGTCCAACCTGAACTTGGGATAGGCGTGTCAGCGTCAAATCATAAGAGGTGTTGCGATGAAAAGACCGAAGGTCAGCAATATTGCCCTCGACGCGTTCTATGACAACTTTTCGTGCGCCGCGCTGTTTGGCAAGCTACGCATTCCAGGCGCGCCGCGAGAGATTGTTGACCCGCGGTCGTTGAAGGAGTTTTCGATTGACGAGATTGGGCAGGGTGTTCAGGATTTCAAGAATGAAATCGAGCGAATCAGCGCTCTGGTTTGGGCAACGCCAGCGCAGAGCTTGATCACTAAGGAAGCCTTGAGGAGTTTGTTGGGCAGCTTGTCGGAATCATCGCTCAAGCCACTGGAAAAGCTGCAACATTCATGACGAGGCCAACGTGGCGCAACCCGATAGTAAAGTTCACGTAAAGCTGTTGACCAGGCATGAGCATCCGGGAATCATCTTGGGGCCGGAAGTTCTGCGCTTCTATAAGGAAATCGATGAAAACCTGCCTGTCTTGATCGTTCAAGCCATTGATGAACAACTGAAGCGTGAATACAGGTATGCTCTTCTCGGTCAGTTTGTTGCCGGAACAGCCCTCATTTTGATGGCAGGAGGGTTTATCTTTCTCGTAATGAACGGGCATGATAAGCCTGCTTATGTCTTGCTCGGAGCAGGTATATTGAATGTGATCGGTGGGTTTCTTCGCGCTCGACTCAATAGCGCAGTCGGGAAAAATGATGCGGGATGAAAAACACGAAGCTGCCCGCGCGCAGCAGGAGTTGGGCTTCCGCATCCTCCCCGTCAACCCGGCGATGAAGGCGGCGATTGACTGGTTCCGGGTGCATGGATATGCGCCGTAATGGTCTGCCAAACCATCGTTTGTACCATCACCGGCACGACTATGTGTCTACAAGAGTTTTGACCGCCACCCCGATACGTCAAGAGGTATATTTTCATTATGTCTATCCATCCCGACCGGCTCTTTCCCGCTGATCCTGGCACGCGCACAGTCGCCAGAAACCTGTACGATTCCGTCAAGGATTTGTCCATTCTCAGTCCACATGGGCATACGCAGGCGGCGTGGTTTGCCCAAAACAATCCATTTCCAGACCCGGCTACACTGCTGGTGCAGCCCGATCATTACGTCTTCCGTATGCTCTATAGCCAAGGAGTCTCCTTGGACGATCTGGAGATCGGCAGGCCTGTCGTAGAGAATCCGCGCAAAGTCTGGAAGCTCTTCGCCAGCCACTACCACCTCTTTCGCGGCACGCCCACGCGCATCTGGATGGATTATGTCTTTGAAAACGTCTTCGGACTTCAGCAGCGTTTTTCCGCCGATATTGCCGATCTCTTTTATGACACCATCGCCGAGAAGCTGAAGACGCCTGAATTTTTGCCCCGCGCCCTCTTCAATCGCTTCAATATCGAAGTGCTTTCAACGACTGACTCGCCCCTCGACTCGCTCACCCATCATCAAGCAATCCAAGCCTCCGGCTGGAAGGGGAGGATTCTGCCCGCCTTCCGCCCCGATCCGGTTGTCGATCCGGAGTTTGAGGGCTTCCATCGGTCGATCCTCACGCTCGGCGAGCAGAACGGCGAAGACACAACCACCTGGACCGGCTACCTGAACGCCCTGCGCAAGGCGCGCCTGCGCTTCAAGGTGCTCGGCTGCACCTCGACCGATCACGGCCATTTGACTCCTCAGACCGCTGACCTGTCTAAAGCCGAGGCCTCCGATCTCTTTGATAAAGTCTTCACCGGCAAGGCGGACGCGCGCCACAGGCTTCTCTTCCAGGCCCAAATGCTCACCGAGTTCGCCCAGATGAGCCTGGAGGACGGCCTGGTGATGCAGATTCATCCGGGCAGTGTACGCAACCATAACCCCAGGCTGTATGAGAAGTATGGTAGAGATGTAGGCTGCGACATTCCCCAGCCCACTAACTATGTGGATGCCTTGCGCCCCTTGCTCAGCCGCTTCGGCAATGAGAAGAATCTGACCATTATTCTTTTCACTCTCGACGAATCAACCTATAGCCGCGAACTGGCTCCGCTGGCCGGACATTACCCTTGCCTGCGCTTGGGGCCTGCCTGGTGGTTTCACGACAGTCCAGAGGGCATGATGCGCTTTCGCCAACAGACGACCGAGGCGGCCGGCTTCTATAACTCAGTCGGTTTTAACGACGATACCCGCGCCTTTCTCTCCATTCCGGCGCGGCATGACGTGGCCCGCCGTGTTGATTGTGCTTTTCTCGCCAAGCTCGTTACTGAACATCGTATGGAAGAAGACGAGGCCTTTGAAGTTGTTTATGAACTGACGTACGGGCTGGCGAAGAAAGCGTATAAGTTGTAAGGAGAGGACGGGAATGACAGGTTCGGAATCCAGAGCATCGTGCAAGGTTGGAAATGTGCGCTGGACTATCTGCGCTATGCTTTTCGCAGCAACCACCATTAACTATATGGATCGTCAGGTACTGGCGCTTCTCAAGCCAACTCTTATGCAAAGCGTTGCGCGAGGAGGCATAGGTCTGACCGAAGAGAGTTATGGAACCGTCATAGCATTCTTTACACTTTTCTATGCACTCGGCCAGCTTGGCGCAGGGCGATTGGTTGACCGCATCGGCACGCGCATCGGCTACATGGTGATCATGGCTCTCTGGAGCATTTCGGCCATGGGGCACGCGCTGGTCAATTCAGTGCTTCAACTGGGCATTGCGCGCGCTTGCCTTGGGATCGGCGAATCGGGTAACTTTCCTGCAGCCAATAAAACCAATGCCGAGTGGTTCCCGCGGAAAGAGCGTTCGTTGTCTTTCGGCATCTTTAACTGCGGAGCCAATATCGGCGTCATCCTGGCCACGCTTCTGGTGCCTGTTGCCGTTCACAGCTTCGGCTGGCACGCAGCTTTCTTGATTACCGGATTTTTTTCTGCGGCATGGATAGTGCTATGGTTCCTCAAATACCATAAACCCGCCGAACATCCCGATCTTACCAGAATAGAGTTAGAGTATATTAATCAAGATCCACCGGAGAAACACAGTATCTCCACGCCTTGGATCAAGTTACTCGGAATACGCCAGACATGGGCATACGCCATTCCAAAGTTTCTTACCGATCCTGTCTGGTGGTTCTATCTCTACTGGCTTCCAGGCTACTTCAGTGATAAGTTTCATTTGAGCCTGGTTGGCCTTGGCTTGCCCATTCTGGTTGTATATAACGCCTCCGCCATTGGCAGCATCTATGGCGGCTATCTGCCTGCCTCATTCATCCGCATGGGAGTTACAGCAGAGCGCGCTCGTATGCTGGCCATGTTCTTTTGCGCTGCGCTGGTAACTCCGGTCTTTTTTATCAACTATCTCCATGCGGACGGCTTCGGAAAATGGGCTGCAATCGGGCTGCTCAGCATGGCAGCGGCCGCCCACCAAGGCTGGTCAGCTAACCTCTTCACCACGGCCTCGGATCTGTTTCCGCGCGCCGCCGTGGGCTCTGTTACCGGCATCGGAACCATGGCTGGAGCGGTCGGCGGATTCTTGTTTGCCAAATACATCGGTCATATCCTGCAATTTTCACATGGCGATTATTCAATCCTTTTCATTCTCGCCGCCACCGTCTATCTCTTCTCGCTGCTCATCGCCGTTTTGTTCGCTCCGGGAATGAAGAAGGTGGAGTTATTCGCATGAGCCTTTAGGCAGCAGATTGGTCTGATACTTGCAAAGTCTTTCATCGTAATGTGAACGCATTAAAAGGAGGAAAGAGTTATGAGTCAGGGATTGAATGTCCGCAAGGATGCGGAGTTGGATTTTCTCTCGCTGGGAGCGTTGGTGCATAGGCTTGATACGGGGATCATCCCATTTCGCAAGGCGACTGAATGTAAGATTCACGTCAGCGGCGGCGAATTTAACGTGGCCGCCAACTTATCCGATTGCTTCGGCATGAGGACGGCCATCGTCAGCGCCATGGCCGATTATCCTATCGGCGATCTAATTGCCGAGCGGGTTCGAGCCATGGGCGTCAAACCCATCTACAAGCACTTCCAGCACAACGGTGTGAATGGCCCCAACATGGCCACCGTTTACAGCGATCAAGGCCATGGCGTGCGACCGCCAGTCGTTTTCTATAACCGCTCAAATGAAGCCGCAGCGCTGCTGAAGCCCGGCGACTTTGATTGGAAAGCTATCTTCTCCAAAGGTGTCAAATGGGTTCATAGCGGCGGAATCTTTGCCGCTCTTTCGCCGACCACCGCGCCCTTGGTTGCGGAGATGATGCAAGAAGCCAAGGCCGCCGGCGCGATCACATCCTTTGATTTGAACTTTCGCCAAAAGCTTTGGAATATTCATGGCGGCGCGGAGAAAGCCGTGGAAACCATCGCCAAAATTGTCGAGAATGTGGATGTTCTGGTGGGCAACGAAGAGGACTTGCAAAAGGGCCTCGGCATTCCAGGGCCGGAAGTTTCGGCCAAGTCCAAGCTTGATCCCAGTGTCTTTTTCGGCATGATCGATCAAGTGATCAAGATGCATCCTAACGTGAAGGTGGTGGCAACCACGCTGCGCGAGGTACATTCCACCAATCGACACAGCTGGAGTGCCGTGGCCTGGATGAATGGCATGGCCCACATTGCTCCCACTGCGGAGTTGGAAGTCATTGACCGCGTAGGCGGCGGGGACGGCTTCGCGGCCGGTTTCATTTATGGGCTGCTGAGTGGGGAGTCACCCGATGAAGCGACCAAGCTGGGATGGGCGCATGGCGCGTTGCTGACCACCTTCCCTGGAGACACAACCATGGCCACCGTGGATCAGGTTCGAGCCTTTGCCAAAGGCGGTTCGGCACGCATCCAGCGCTAGTGGAAGGCCAAAGGCTCGCCTTGAGGAGCTGTTGATACAATCGAATTGGCTGAAGACGGCTAAATTCAACTGCTTAGTTGCCTCTGAGCAGGCAAGAAGATCGAGCGATGACTCTACGGCTTTTCAATACTCTTACGGGCGAGATGGACTTGGTGACGCCAGCCGACGGGCAGGCGCTGCGAATGTATGCCTGCGGGCCAACGGTCTACGACTACGGGCACATCGGCAACTTCCGCACCTTCCTGCAAGTGGATGTTCTGCGGCGTTTTCTGCGCCTGAGCGGGACGGCGGTTCGCCACGTGATGAACATAACCGACGTGGACGACAAGATCATCCGCAACGCGGCGGCCGCGGGCGTGCCGATTGGCGAATATTCGATGGTCTATGAGCGAGCCTTCTTTGAGGATTTGGAAGCTCTGCGCGTCGAAAAGCCGGAGATCATGGCGCGGGCTACCGAGCATATTCCGCGCATGGTCGAGCTGGTGCAAAAGCTGGCGGCGGCGGGCGCGGCCTACCAAGCGGAGGATGGAAGCTGGTACTTCCGCCTTGCGGCCTTTCCTGAGTACGGCAAGCTGAGCAAAAAAGATTTGTCCGGCATGGAGGACGGCGCGCGAGTGGACGTGGACGAGTACGAGAAGGACTCGGCGCGAGACTTTGCCTTGTGGAAGGCCGCCAAACCGGGCGAAACCTCTTGGGATACGGCGATTGGGCGCGGGCGGCCGGGTTGGCACATCGAGTGCTCGGCGATGGCCATGGAGTATCTGGGCGAGAGCTTCGATCTGCACGCCGGCGGCGAGGATCTGATCTTTCCGCACCACGAAAACGAGATTGCGCAGAGCGAGAGCGTGACGCATAAGTGCTTTGCGCGCCATTGGATGCACGTGCGCTTCCTGCTCGTGGATGGACGCAAGATGTCCAAGAGCGAAGGGAATTTCTATACGCTGCGCGATCTGCTGCTGAAGGGCTACAAGGCCTCGGCGATCCGCCTTGCGCTGATCTCCGTGCCTTACCGCCATCAGTTCAACTTCACCTTTGATGGGCTGGTCGAAGCCACCGCCGCGATTGACCGGCTGCGGACCTTTCTTCAGCGGCTGCGCGCTGGGCAGTTTGCGCTTGGTGAAAATCCTGTACTGCAAGAGGCGGCCAAAAAGGCGCAGGCGGAGTACATGGCCGCGCTGGCCAACGATCTGAATACCGCCGAGGCTAGGGCGCCGATCTTTGATCTGGTGCGCACGGCCAACACGGCGCTGGACCGGGGCGAGTTGAAGGTGAGCGACCGTGATGCGATTCTGGCCGTGCTGGCCAGCTTTGACGCGGTCTTTGATGTGTTGGAAGATCGCGACGCTGAAGCGACAAACGATGCGCTGGCTTGGGCGGACCAGGCTGGTCGTACCGGCGATGTGGCTCCGGAGCTGCTGGCGCGCCAGGGCCTCACCGATGAGGCCATCGATGCTCTGGTCGCCGAGCGCACTACAGCAAAGCGGCAGCGCAACTTCGCCCGCGCTGACCAGATTCGCAATGAACTGGCGGAGAAGGGCGTGGTGATCGAGGACTCCAAGGACGGGGTGCGCTGGAAGCGGAAGTAGCTAAAACTGCGTTAGACTGGTAGAGATAGACGGCCAGCTCCCCACGGAGGTGCTTTTTATGGATTTCGATATTGTCTTTGACCGCGAGGAAGATGGACGCTGGATTGCGGAGATTGAGACTCTGCCCGGTGTTCTTGCTTATGGGGCCACCCGCACGGAGGCCCGTTCAAAGGCTGAGGCGCTAGCCCTGCGAGTGATTGCCGACCGAATCGAAGTTGAGCAGTCGATTCCAGATCAAGTACGCTTTGCTGCCGCATAGGATTCTTCCATGAGCCAGTGGCTCTCTTCGCGTGCTTCCAAGGTGTTGCGTGCATTGCAGCGGATTGGATGGAGAGAGAAAGCCCGCATCAGCAAAAGCGGATCTCATAAACAGCTTGAACATCCAAACTTTTCTTATGAATTTACCTGGGCCTTTCACGATGGAGATGAGATTGGCCCGGTAATGCTATCTCGAATTGCGAAACAAACAGGATTGAAACCGGAGGACATTTAGCGATGGAAGTCAATGAAGTGCATGAGTTGCAGGAGCACGCCGAGCACGCGCGGCACGAAGCGTCGATGCTGCCGGTGGCGTTGACCATGACCATCCTGGCCGTGCTGGTGGCTGTGGTCACGGTGCTGGGCCATCGCACGCATACCGAAGCGATATTGAATCAGACGAGAGCAGCTATGGAGCAAAATCTTGTCGCAGACGATTGGGCCTTTTACCAAGCCAAAAAGATTCGCTCCAACGATACCGAACTTACTGCCGACCTGATGAGCGTACTCGCTATCGCCAACAAGGACGAGGCGAAAAAGAAGGCCAAGGACTTTGCGGATCATCAGCAGAAGTGGGCTGCGGACCTCAAAGAAGGTGAAGAAAAGGCCCGCGATGATGAGAAGAGAGTCCGCGAATTCGAACAGAAGGTAGAAGAGGACGAGAGGCGGGCGGATCACTTTGATCTGGGCGAAGCGCTGCTTGAGATCGGCTTGGTCATCACTTCCATCACGCTGCTGACCAAGAAGCGCGCCTATTGGTACGCAGGGATGGCCTTCTCGGTGGTGGGCATCTTGGCGGCTACCTTCGGGCTGTTGCTTAAGTAGCTGGGCACATCTGCGAAGCTTTAGCCGGGATTGATACACTCAGCCGATGGGCCGTTTAATCCTCAATGCCGACGACTTCGGGCTCACCTCCGGGGTCAATCGCGCCGTCATCGAGTTGCACCAGGCCGGCGCGCTCACCAGCGCCACGCTGATGGCGCGCGCCTCGGCAACCAATGAGGCCATCGAATTGGCTTGCGCGACGCCGACTTTGGGCGTGGGTTGCCACGTTGTACTGGTGGACGGCGAGTCGGTGCTCTCGCCGATGCGGGATATTCCGCATCTGGCCGATCCCGTCAGTGGTCGCTTTCGGTCTTCGTCGCTGTTGAGCTTCATTTATCGACTTTACCGCGACCCGTGGGCACGCTACTGGCCAACCCAGTCTATCGTTGCGCACGAGATCGAAGCCGAAACTGCCGCGCAGATTGCGCTGCTGCAATCCAAGGGCGTGAAGCTCACCCACATCGACACCCACAAGCACGCGCATATCTTTCCTGCTGTTTTGCGGCCGGTGTTGCGTGCCGCCAAGGCCGCCGGAATTCATGCGGTGCGCAATCCCTTCGAGCCGGTCTGGAGCCTTCGCGCTTCGCGGGGCGCGCCTCTGATTCGTCGCGCGGAGGTGAGTCTGTTGCGGCTGTGGGAGCCTGCCTTCCAGCGCATCGTCGCGGAAGAAGGCTTTGTTACCACCGGTGGCGCGCTAGGCGTGCTGGCCACCGGAAGCCTCGACGCTGCCCAGTTTGACTCACTGCTCGGCAATCTTCCCGCAGGCACCTGGGAACTGGTCACGCATCCCGGCTACAACGACACCGATCTGGCGCGGGCGCACACCCGCCTGCTCGCCTCGCGGGAGACGGAACGCGCGGCACTTGCATCAATGGACTTTAATAACAAAATTGAGCGGATTAATTTCTCCGGCTTGTAAACTGCAAATCCAACGATGGACGGGGAACTTGGATTGCCACGCTTGCGTATTCTATAGCTGCAAGGCAAGCGGGAGTTCCTTGCTTTAGATCAGTCCGAGGAGGCAAACGATCAATTATTTGTGGAATTTCTTGGTTTGGGGCTGGGTTGCGTCGGAGATTTATCTTGGTGTTGCAACCCGCACACGCCGCAACGAAGGCGCGCTGAAGGACCGTGGTTCGATGGCTACGCTTTGGGTGACCATTACGCTGGCTATGACGGCTGCGGGATTCATTCGTGGCACGCAGGGAGCGAACTTTTTTGCTGATGTGCCTGGAATCACGGAGGCCGCATTTGTAGTTCTGATTGCCGGATTAGTCATTCGCTGGACGGCGATTCTGTCGCTAGGCAAGGCCTTCAGCGTGAATGTAGCGATTCGCTCGACACAGAAGGTCTTTCGAGGCGGGCTGTACCGCTGGTTGCGCCATCCCTCGTACACCGGAATGATGTTGGCATTTCTGGCCGTAGCTATCCAGTATCAGAACTGGATCTGTCTTCTTGTAACGCTGCTGCCCATAACGGCTGCCCTGCTCTATCGAATCCAGGTGGAAGAGATTGCCTTGAATGAGGCCTTCGGCGCGGAGTACGCGGAGTATAGCCGGAAGACCAAACGCCTGATTCCATGGATCTATTAATTCGCTATTTCGATTTTCATTGAGAGCGGCGTGGACCTGCAGGTCCACGCGACAGCCAGCCAGGCGGTCGGCTCCAACGGCATCTTCTGCGTCTTCCCTCCATCCATGAGCGTCCAAGGAAAGACGGACACGAGCGAGAAAACCATGCGTATCGGCATTACTTGTTATCCCACCTACGGCGGTTCGGGCGTGGTGGCTACCGAACTGGGTATCGAGTTGGCCTCGCTGGGCCACGAGATTCACTTCATCTCCTACTCGCAGCCCTTTCGGCTGAGCGGGCGCGACAGCGGCATTCAGTACCACGAGGTTCCTGTCTCCAGCTATCCGCTCTTCGAGTTCCCGCCGTACGACCTGGCGCTGGCCTCGCGGATGGCTGAGATTGCCGAGCTGTATGAGCTGGATCTGCTCCACGTTCATTACGCTATTCCACATTCAGTCAGCGCTCTGCTCGCGCGGCAGATGCTGGCCACGCGCGGCATCCGGCTACCCTTTGTCACCACGCTGCACGGCACGGACATTACGCTGGTCGGCTTGGATCGCGGCTATCTGCCAATCACCCGTTATGCCATAGCAGAGAGCGACGGAGTGACCAGCATCTCCAACTATTTGCGCGAAGAGACCTTCAAACACTTTGGCGGCTCACGGCCCATCGAGGTGATTCCCAACTTCGTCAACTGCAATGAGTATCAGCCAGTGAAGGACGAAGCGGCGCGGGTTGAGGCGCGCAAGAAGCTGGCTTCACCCGGTGAGGCGATCCTGATGCATCTGTCGAACTTCCGTCCGGTCAAGCGCGTGCTGGACGTGGTGAAGGTCTTTGCCCAGGTGCAGCGGCAGTTGCCGGCGCAACTGATTCTGGTGGGCGATGGGCCGGACCGTTCAGCCGCCGAGTGGCTGGCGCACGATCTGGGCATTCACTGCCGCGTTCACTTTCTGGGCAAGCAGGAGCGGGTACACGAGTTGCTGCCTCTGGCCGATCTGATGGTAATGCCGAGCGAGTTGGAGTCGTTTGGTTTGGCGGCGCTGGAAGCCATGGCCTGCAAGGTTCCCTCGATTGCAACGCGGGTGGGCGGCGTGCCGGAGTTGATCGACGACGGTGTCACCGGCCTGCTCTATCCGGTGGGCGCAGTAGACGAGATGGCCGCCGGAGTTGTGAACCTGCTCAAAGACCGCGACCGGCTGGAAGCGATGCGCCAGGCCGCGCGCAGCACAGCGCAGAATCGCTTCTGCGCGTCGCTGGTGGTGCCGCATTATGTGCGCTATTATGAATCCGTGCTGGCAATGGCGGTCTGACTTGTGTGGGGAGCCTACCCCTTCAGCTCAGCCAAACGCTGCCGTGTTTGGTTCAAGAATGCCTCATCCTCCGGCGAATCCGGATGGATGGAGTCAAGATTGATCGCCACATTGGCCAGCGCTCCCTCCAGCGCCGCGCCCGCCAAGGCGATTGCCGTCGTCAAATCGGAACTCATATTGGGATTGCTGATGGCCCGCAAGCTTGCGGCGATGCGCGCGATCTCTACGGCCTTTTCCGCAACGCCTAGCGGCACTTGGGTTGCCTGTCGAAGCGCGGCGTTAATTGCCTTGCCACCGTCCGCCGATTCTCGCGCGGCTTTGTAAGCCTTCATGACGGAGTTGTACGACTCGGCATCGGCGTCGATGGCGGCCTTCAACTCCTCGCGCAGCGGCGTTAGCTTGGCGATGGCCTCGCTGAGCTGGCTTTCGTATTGCAGGTAGGCCTTTTTTCCGCGCGACATCGTCGCGACCATAGTGCCGAGTCCGGCAGCCATGGCCGCCGCCGCCGCCGCCGCGCTGCCGCCGCCCGGAGTCGCGGTGGGCGCGGTCAATTGCTCGATGAACGGCTCGATTCCCGCCCGCAGCCCGCCGACCGCCGTCTTGCCGCTCATTACCGCATCCAGCCGGTTTTCCAGAATCAACGAGGAGTCGAAGTTCTCCACTTGCAGGAACCACTTCGCGGCCTGCTCCAGCGCGAGTTTGGGAATCAGCCCGACAATCTCACTGGAGACGGGAACGCAACCATAACGCTCGGCCTCGCGCTTGACGAATTCAAAGACCCGATGCACCGGCGTCTGCTCAAAGTCAGTCAGGTTCATCGAGACCTGGGCCATGCCGCGCACCAGGAAGCCCGCGCCCTTCACGAAGCGCAGCCCGCCCGAAGAGAATCGCACCGCCTTGGCGATCTTTTTGGCAATGCTGACGTCCGCGGTATTCAGAAAGATGTTGTAGGCGATCAGCGGCTTGCGCGCGCCCACCACCGTCGCGCCGGCGGTCGGATGAACGCGCGGCTCGCCGAAGTCAGGCTTGCGCTCAGGCTTCACGGCGATCTCGTCGCGGATGCCCTCAAACTGCCCGCGTCGAATATTCTCCAGATTCTGCCGCTCTGGCGTCGTTGCGGCTGCCTCGTAAAGATAAACCGGAATCTCATAGCGGCGCGCGATCTCCGCGCCCACCTGCTTGGCCATCGCCACGCAATCTTCCAGGGTCACGCCGTCGATGGGAATAAAAGGAATGACGTCAGCCGCGCCCATGCGCGGGTGCGCGCCGGTGTGCCGGGTCAGGTCAATCAGTTCGGCGGCCTTGCCCACGCCGCGAATCGCCGCCTCGGCTATGGCCTCCCGCTCGCCGACGAGCGTAATCACGCAGCGGTTGTGGTCAGAGTCCATCTCCCGGTCAAGCAGATAAACGCCAGGCAGCTTCATGGCTTCCACAATGGCATCAACCACGGCCGGGTCGCGGCCTTCACTGAAATTGGGAACACATTCAACGAGAGTCTTGGGCATGACAAAAGGATAGTGATCGCCGGTCCGATCCGGCAACAGGAATCCCAAGGCTGATTTTGACTTGTACCGTTGAATCAATGCTTTCTTTCGTGATTCATTGTTGATTCCATCTTATTCAAACGTGATCGCCTGCTACTTTAGCTTCAGAAGAGTGTTTTTTCGGATTACTATCTTTACTGGAAAGATTTGGACCCGCAACGCAGCCGTTTCAAATTTTGGAGGGATGATAACCATGACAGCTCCCGTGATCACTTCGCCGCGCGGCAATCAGTTGCGCTGCAAAGGCTGGCAGCAGGAGGCGGCGTTGCGCTGCCTGATGAATAATCTTGACCCGGAGGTGGCCGAGCGGCCTGAAGATCTGGTGGTCTATGGCGGCATCGGCAAAGCGGCGCGCAACTGGGAGTGCTTCCACGCCATTGTGCGCGAGCTGGAGCAGTTGGGCGGCGAGGAGACGCTTCTTGTGCAGAGCGGCAAGCCGGTCGCCGTCTTTCCCACGCACGAGCTGGCGCCGCGCGTGCTCATCGCCAATTCGAATCTGGTGGGCAAGTGGGCCAACTGGGAGCATTTCAACGAGTTGGACCGCAAGGGCCTGATGATGTACGGCCAGATGACGGCGGGAAGCTGGATCTATATCGGCACCCAGGGAATCTTGCAGGGAACCTTCCAGACCTTCGCCGCATTGGCGGAAAAGCACTTCGGCGGGGCATCTGGATCACTCAAGGGCAAGCTCGTAGTGACGGGCGGCGTGGGCGGCATGGGTGGCGCGCAGCCGCTTTCCGTCACGCTGAACGGCGGCGTGGTGCTGGCCATCGACGTGGACCGCAGTCGCATTGAGCGCCGTGTAGCAACGCGCTACTGCGACACGGTCACTGAAGACCTGGACGAGGCGCTGCAACTCTGCGAGACGGCCAAGCGCGCGGGCGTTGCTCTCTCCGTGGGCCTGGTGGGCAACTGCGCCGACGTGCTGCCGGAATTGGTGTTGCGCGGCGTCGCCGTGGACGTGGTGACCGACCAGACCAGCGCGCACGATCCTTTGAATGGCTATATCCCGCAGGGGCTCACGCTCAGCGAGGCGGCCGAACTGCGCCGTCACGACCCAATCGATTATGTGCGCCGCTCGACGGCCTCCATGGTGGTTCACGTGGACGCGATGCTGGCCCTGCAGCGCGCCGGGGCCATCGCCTTCGACTACGGCAACAATATTCGCCGCTTCGCCTTCGACGCCGGCTGCAAGGAGGCCTTCCTGATTCCAGGCTTTGTGCCGGAGTACATTCGTCCGCTCTTCTGCACCGGGCAGGGGCCATTTCGCTGGGTTGCGTTGTCGGGCGATCCCAAGGACATCGAGCGCACCGATGAACTGGCGCTGGAGCTCTTTCCGGAGAATGAAATCCTCACACGCTGGCTCAAGCTGGCGCGCGGCCGCTTCGCCTTTCAAGGGCTGCCGGCGCGCATCTGCTGGCTTGGCTACGGCGAGCGCGCGCGCATGGGTCTCGCCATCAACGATCTCGTCCGCAAAGGCGAAATCTCCGCGCCCATCGCCATTGGCCGCGATCATCTGGATACCGGCTCAGTGGCCAGCCCCTACCGCGAGACGGAGAAGATGCTCGACGGCTCGGACGCGGTGGCTGATTGGCCGATTCTGAATGCGCTGCTCAACACGGCCTCCGGCGCAACCTGGGTGAGCTTCCATCATGGCGGCGGCGTGGGCATGGGCTATTCGCTGCACGCCGGCCAGGTGACGGTGGCCGACGGCACGGAGATAGCCGCGCGCAAGATCGCCCGCGTGCTGAACAATGATCCGGGGCTGGGCGTGGCGCGTCACGCCGATGCGGGATATGAACTCGCTCAGCAGACAGCGCGGGAGCAGGGCATCGCGATTCCCATGGCGCAAAAACAGTGACTAAGGGACTAGGGACTGAGGGACTAGGGACTGAGGGACTAGGGACTGAGGGACAAGTACGGTGACCGCATGAATTGATAATGGACGGAATGTAGCGCCGTGTATGACAGCGTCGGCTTTGTCAAGGCTTTTTTTCAGGCCTT
>CAZYCV010000027.1:0-48788 GCA_964645305.1 uncultured Occallatibacter sp.
CCAACTGGAATACCGAAGAGAGCGAACTGGCGCGCGCGCACCGGATGCGCTTGGCTGCGGGTGAGCCGATTGCCGATCTGACCGCCTCCAACCCCACGCGCTGCGGCTTTGCGTACGATCCAGCCCTGCTCGCCGCGCTCACCAACCCCCAAGCTCTTGACTACGATCCGCAGCCGCGCGGCCTGCTCCGCGCGCGGCAGGCCGTCTGCGCCTATTACGCTGATCACGGCGCGGAGGTCGCGCCCGACCAAGTCGTCCTTACCACCAGCACCAGCGAGGCCTACAGCTTTCTCTTTCGTTTGCTCTGCGATGCGGGCAGTGAGGTTCTGGCCCTTCAGCCCGGCTATCCGCTCTTCGATTTCCTGGCTGTGCTGGACGACGTAAAGCTGAAGTCCGCAGCGCTCGTCTACGATCTCGGCTGGCAGATCGATCCAGAGGGCGTGCGCCGCGCCATTACCCCACAGACCAGGGCGATTGTGGTGGTGCATCCCAACAACCCCACCGGCCACTTCACCAAGCCCTGGGAGGCTGAGGAACTGGCCGCAATCTGCCGGGAGTTCGACCTCTCGCTGATTGTGGATGAGGTTTTTTGGGACTTCAGCCTCGGCGCTGCGGCTTGGAGCTTTGCCGCGGGACTCGATGGCGTTCCGGTCTTTGTGGTCAGCGGCTTAAGCAAGATCGCCGGATTGCCGCAGATGAAAGCGGCCTGGATTGTGGCTGCCGGAACCGAAGCTAGATCGGCGCTGGAGCGGCTGGAGGTCATCGCCGACACATTTCTCTCGATGAACGCGCCTGTGCAGGCAGCGCTGCCTGTTTGGCTGGAAGGCCGCGCGGCGATTCAACAGCAGATTCAGCAGCGCGTTGCGGCCAATCTGGCCGAACTCGACCGGTGGTTGCTTCAATTGCCTGCGGTAAACCGGCTAGAGATCGAAGGCGGCTGGTACGCAGTGCTGCGCATTCCGGCGCTCATGCCCGACGAACAAACGGTGCTCTCCCTGCTGGAGCGCGGCGTCTGGGTGCATCCGGGCTATTTCTTTGAATTAAAGGAATCGGGTTGGCTGGTGGTGAGCCTGCTTGGGCCGGAGGAGGAGTTCAAGGCCGGAACTGCTTTGCTGGCGGAGCATCTGGCGCAACGCTGACGCCGCTGGAAGCGGTGCTTTTCCGAGGGGTCATGAACCGCTCCACGTACTCGCGGTCCATCTCGTCCTCAATCTGCTTGATGTCTTCGAGTGTGCAATGAATAGTTTTGCGATTATCCGGCAGGTCCAGCACCAGAAAACCATCCAAATTCTTGAGGCGTGAGGGCTTTGGCTCTGCTCGTTTCACCTTCATAGCCTACTGTATATGCAGCAACGCGCGGCAGCGCTCAGCGAGGGTAGGAATCTCCGGGCACTCGAAGTAGACCTGGCGGTTGAGCGCCATTAGCAACTGGACGGCCTGCAACTGCTCGCTCTTCGCGGTGAAGCCACGATCATCCTGCACAAATTCGTCGGTGAGGTATTCGATGGCGTGTCCGAGGATCTCCAGGGCGCGGCCGGCCTCAGGTGTAATGCGGCGGCGGCGGCTGGTGTGAATGCTGGCGGAGCGAACTGCGGGTTCCGCGACGGGAACTGCAAAGCCGGTGGTCGTGGTGGCTGCCATGGAATTATCCTCTCTCTGTTCTTCGGCGGCAAGTACCGAATCTTCAGATGACGAACGTACCGTGTCCCACGAACGGACCAATTGCATTGTGACTTGCCGCATTCGGGAACGAAGTGATATGGATCACACTCGATTTAGTACAATTGGTTGGATGATTGCCTTGAGCAGAAAGAGCGATGAGAGCAGCCATTTTTCAGCGCCAAAGTAATGTTCATAGGCGGATGATGGGGATTGAATCGTTTTCATTGGAATTGTGAATCCTCATCTTTTGCCGAGTTGGAACCAAGCGTCTCACAGAAGAATGAAATAATCTGCAAAAGGTCTGCGGGCTCCATTCTTCTTGACGGAATGGAACGGGAAACCTAATCTCAAACCAGCGTATGATCGCAAAAAGGTCTTCGTGCAGCAGTTGTAAATTCCCAGAGTTTTTTCGGTGAGGCGGCGATGATTTCTTATCAGTGGCAATACTTTCCGCTTTTGTTGCAAATACTTGCTGCCTTTGGACTCGGCGCGGTCATGGTGGGGGCGTCGTGGCTGGTGGGGCGGCATCGCAACACGCAAGTCAAACTGGCCGCCTACGAGTGCGGAATTGTGGCCGTGGGCGACGCGCGCCAGCGCTTCAGCGTGCGTTTTTACATGGTCGCGGTGCTCTTCATTCTCTTCGATGTGGAGACGGTCTTCATGATGCCCTGGGCGGTGGTCTACCGCCAGTTGTACAGCATAACCGGGCAAAGGTTCTTTGGCTTCTGGGAGATGGTGGTCTATCTGGGCTTTGTGGCCGTGGGACTTTTCTACATCGTGCGCAAGGGCATCCTGAACTGGAGCCAGGACAAGGCGGACCTTTAGCATGGGCGAGAGTCTGATGGAAAAATCCGCGGTTCTGGAAGGCATGGCCGATCACCCGGCGCTGAAGGCTCTTCTGGCCTGGAAGCCGGAGGCGCTCGTGGACGCGAAGTTTGATCGCGGGGAACTGACACTGACCATCGCAGCCGATCAGATTCGCGCGGCGGCGGCCACGGTGCAAGCGGCCGGCTACAACGCCTTTGAAGACGTAACAGCGGTGGATTGGTTCCCGGCCGAGCCCCGCTTCCAATTGAGCTATCACATTGTTTCGCACACGTTTAAGGAGCGCATCCGGTTGCGCGTTATGGTGGGTGGCGACGCTCCGGCGGTCGAGTCGATTACGTCGGTCTGGCCGGCGGCAAATTTTTATGAGCGCGAGGTCTTTGATCTCTTCGGAATCACCTTTAACGAGCATCCGAACTTGAAGCGCATCATGATGCCGGATGATTGGCAGGGGCATCCATTGCGCAAGGACTATCCGGTGGAGGGCTATCGCTGATGAGCAATCCACTTGGAATGCCCGTACTGGAAACACCCGTCGGCGCGCACGATCAGCACATGGTCCTGAATCTGGGGCCCCAGCATCCGTCGATGCACGGCGTCCTGCGTCTGGTGGTGGAGATTGACGGCGAGATCGTTGTCCGCCTCTACCCGGAGATCGGCTACCTGCACACCGGCATTGAAAAGACCTGCGAGGCCAAGTTTTATCACCAGGTAGTTCCGCTCACCGACCGCATCGATTACCTCAGCCCCATGGCCAACAACCTCTGCTACTCGCTGGCCGTGGAGCGGCTGCTGGGCCTGGAGATTCCAGAGAAGGCGAAGTGGCTGCGCGTGCTCTTGGCCGAGCTGACGCGCCTCAATTCGCACCTGATCTGGCTGGGTACGCACGCCATGGACATTGGCGCGCTGACCGTTTTTCTGTACACCTTCCGTGAGCGCGAAGAGATTCTGCGCATCTTTGAGGGCCTCAGCGGCCAGCGGATGATGACCAGCTACATCCGCATTGGCGGCCTTGCGATGGAGCCGCCGCTCGATTTCTTCGCCCGCGTGCAGGGCTTCATCAAGAGCTTCCCGGAAAAAATCGACGAATACGCCAATCTGCTCACCGGCAATCCGATCTTTCGCAACCGCCTGCAGGGTGTGGGCATCTTATCTGCTAAGGATGCAATTGCGCTTGGAGTGACGGGGCCGAATATGCGCGGCTCGGGGGTGGACTTTGATCTGCGCCGCGATATGCCGTATTCGGGATACGAGAAGTTTCAATTCAATGTGCCCATCGCCTCCGAGGGCGACTGCTGGGCGCGTTATTTGATTCGCCTGCAAGAGATGCGCGAGAGCGTGGGGATCATTCAGCAGGCGCTGGACGGTATGCCGGAGGGTGCGATCAAGGCCGTTGCGCCGAAGATTGTGCTGCCCGACCGCGAGAAGATGAAGACGCAGATGGAGGCGCTGATCCATCACTTCAAGATTGTCACCGAGGGCTTTGCGGTTCCGGCGGGCGAGGTCTATCAGGGGATTGAATCGCCGCGCGGGCAGATGGGCTATTACGTGGTCTCCGACGGCACGGCCAAACCCTATCGCGTCCACATGCGCAATCCGTCCTTTCCGACGCTGCAGGCGCTGGAGACAATGTGCAAAGGTAGAATGCTCGCCGATGTGGTGGCTGTGGTGGGTTCAATTGATATTGTGTTGGGCGAGATCGACCGCTAAAAAGGGGGACGATTGGTTAATTACGCAAAGCTGGCAGTCATTGCAAAGATGAAACAAGAGGCCGATCACACGGTCATCGATAACCATAAGAAACTGCGCGTGGATGATCCGTGCTCATTTTTTGAAAAGGTGAAAGCGCATATCTTGGAGGAGATGAACAAGGCCAATGTGGAACTGAGCAAAAGAGGTGCCGCCACCTTCGACCGGTACTTTCTGCCCGGCTTCCCGGATGAGATGTTTTTGACGTATGGCACGAATTCTCTCTGCCGCGTTGGGCTAGGCGTCAAGAATGGTAACTGCCGCGTCACGGCCATCATCAGCGGTCCGCCGAATGGTTATGAGATATCGCGCAAGGAGTATCTTTGCAATCAAGATGTTGCGTGCCATGAGCCGCTGCCGGCTGTCCTGAATGAGTTGCCGGAAGGAGCTTGCCCGGAAGAGATTGCCGTCGATGTAATCTCCGGCGTTCTGCGCGGCGGGTTTGATTGAGTTTGTTATTGGTCCGGCATGAAAAGGATTGCAATTTTTATTGATTGTCATCCTGAGCGAACGGGGCCCCAAACGTACTTCAGTTTGGGGGCGGTAAGTCGAAGGATCTGCGGTTGCGTTTCTTTATTCATTTCGCAATGCAATCGTGCCGCAACCAGGATTTTTTGAAGGGTACGGGCTTTAGCCCGCACGTAGAATGGCTTTATTCACATCGGGCTTTAGCCCCTGAGGGAAATTTGTCGTGAGTGACAGCAATGACCGATGAAACCATGACCGTCTTTAGCCAGCAGCTCGCGGCGCGCCTCGACGCGCTCACGGCCAAATACCCCGTGCGCCGCTCGGCACTGGTTCCCATGCTGCTCTATGCGCAGGACGAGGTCGGCTATCTCTCCGACGCGGTCATCGCCGAAGTCGCCTTGCGGATCGGCATTACCGAACTCGATGTGCGCAATGTGGCCACCTATTACTCCATGCTGCGCTTCAAGCCGGCGGGCCGGTATAACGTGCAGGTCTGCACCAACATCAGTTGTATGCTGCGCGGCGGCTTTGAGGTCTTCGAGCGCTTTCAGCAGGAGTTGGGCATTGGCCACAAGGGCGTGACGGCGGACGGCGTCTTCTCCCTCGAAGAGGTCGAGTGCATCGGAGCCTGCTGCTGGGCGCCGGCCATTCAGGTCAACTACGACTTCCACGACGAGCTGAGTCCCGCGCACGTTCCGGGGATTCTGGCCGGGTATCGTGGCCGGGCGCAAGCCGAAGGGAAGGGAACCAATGCCTAGACTGGTCTCCCATCCCGATGAAGTCAAAATCGTATCCAAGCGCTTTGGACAGGGCGCGGCCAAGATCGACCGTTACCTCGAACTCGGCGGCTACGCGTCGGCGCGCAAGTGTCTGGCCGAAGGCCCCGATTGGATCATCAACGAGATGAAAGCCAGTGGCCTGCGTGGGCGTGGCGGCGCGGGCTTCCCGACGGGCATGAAGTGGTCGTTCGTGCCCAAGCAATCCGCCAAGCCCAAGTACGTCTTGGTCAACGGCGACGAGAGCGAGCCGGGAACCTGCAAGGATCATCTGATCTTTCTGCACGATCCGCATTCGGTCATCGAAGGCACCATCATTGCGGGCCTAGCCATCGGCGCCAAGACCGGCTTCATCTATCTGCGCGGCGAGTACCGCTACTTGCTTGAAATCATGGAGCGGGCCGTCGCCGATGCTTATGCCAAGGGCTTTCTCGGCAAGAACATCTTCGGTTCGGAGACCGAGTTTCAGATCATCACGCAATCCGGCGCGGGCGCGTATGAAGTGGGCGAAGAGTCGGCGCTGATGGAGTCGCTCGAAGGCAAGCGGGGCGTGCCGCGCATCAAGCCGCCCTTCCCAGCGGTCGTCGGCCTCTACGGCGGGCCCACGGTCATCAACAACGCCGAAACCATCGCCACCGTCCCGCACGTCATCGAGATGGGCGGCGCGGCCTTCAGCGAGGTTGGCAGCCCGCGCAACGGCGGGACGCGACTCTTCGGCATCAGCGGCCACGTCGAGCGGCCTGGAGTCTACGAACTGCCGATGGGCTACAACCTCAAGCGCATGATTTATGAAGTCGCGGGCGGAGTGCGCGGCGGTCGCGGCTTGAAGGCCGTGGTTCCGGGCGGATCGTCCACACCGGTTCTGCTGCCGGAAGAGATCGACATCGGCATGGACTTCGACCAGGTGGGCAAGGCCGGATCGATGCTTGGCTCCGGTGGAGTGGTGGTCATCGACGACCAGACCTGCATCGTGGAGTTTGCGCTGCGGACGATCAGCTTTTATCAACATGAAAGCTGCGGCTGGTGCATCCCCTGCCGCGAAGGAACGGACTGGCTGAAGAAATCGCTGACCCGCTTCCATGCCGGCTTCGGCGAGCGCAAGGACATCGACAACATTCAGTACCTGGCAGAAAACATGATGGGCCGCACCTTCTGCCCGCTGGGCGACGCGGCGGCGATGCCGATTCTTGGATTTGTGAAGAAGTTCCGCAAGGAGTTTGAGGAGCATTTGGGCGGGAAGGCTTGCCCGTTTGCAAAGCATGTTGAACTTGCCGTGATTTAGTTGTGTCATCCTGAGCGAAGCGCAGCGGAGTCGAAGGACCTGCGGTTGCATATACTGGTATCGTGCGTTTCCCATTTCTGAAAAGCGGGTCCTGGAGCACCCAATCTTATGCGAGATAATCGAGATGCGGGCCAGACGCAAATACGGCAGGGGCATTTCCGCGAATTGCTTAATTACTGGCACCGTCAATACGGCTCTGTAAGCATCGCTTACTGGATTGTGCGCTATTTTGGGGAGGGTTTGAAATGAACACCAGAGTCATCGATTTTGTCGAAACCTATTCCAAGTTGTCTGACGAACAATTTTTGCAAATTCTCTCTGATGAAAAATCGCTTGTGGATGCCGCTCGTGTTGCACTCCATGCTGAAATGAAGCGAAGAAGTCTTGCTTTACCAACGGAAGCAGAAAATGCAGGTGCGGAACAGACTGAAACTTTATGGGAGAGCCAACAAAGAGGCGTTGGGGGCTGGCTCGCTCTTTGGTGTATAGGTGCGGTTGTGGGAGGGCCTCTATACTTTTTTTACCATCTGCCTGAACAAATAGCACAAACATCTTTGTTGATTGGGATGTTTGGCAGTATATCTTGGGTAGGAGTCGTCGCTGTTTCTGCTTTTGCACTTCAATTCGTGGCAGTCATCTTTGGAATTATGACAGGAGTCTGCGTTTTTACCAGTAAACCATTCGCGCTGAGAATGGTGCTTATCTACTTCCTGTTTTGGGCAGCAGTTGAGGCTTTGGGTTGTGCCTTTATTTATCTGCTATTTCAGGCTGCCGGAGCGAATTCTGTATCTGATACTGCAATTCAGGAAGCACAAGGCGCGGCGGTTGGATACCTGATAAAGGATTTGATCGTGCTTGTCGTTTGGTTTGTTTACTTCAAACGTTCAAAGCGAGTGCGTGATACATTCGGTAGAAATCTGGAGAGTTTTGTCGGCAAACCTTGGAAGTCTAATCCGGCGCTTGAATATCTCAAAGCCAAGCCCCAAAATGAGGCGATCACTAAGCTGATTCAAGTTCTACCGTCACTCGCAGCGGAACTGGTTGCAGATTCCAAGAAAGTTTCTCGGACTATGGCCCCAGGAAAACGTCGGTTAACTCAATGCGTATTTGATCTTGAGTTGGTCGGCGGATTCGACAAAATAATGGGATTCGCAAAAGACAAAGAAGTAGCCTCGGCATTCGCGGACGCACTTGTCTTCGAGGCCTTTGGTAGGAATCCAAGCGCAATCCCTTCTGAATGGGATTTTAGGGCCTTCGGGACAGAGCGGTTTCGAGGTATAGCCAAGTATGCTTTAGCCCAACAATACTTTCCTGGTGATTCCGTAGCACACTTATTCGGCAAGGAGTATGCGAAAATCGTTTCCGGCAACGCTTTGGATTTTGCATACATCGCATCTTCCGGTCCAATGACGATCAACATTCGTAAATGGGGTGCTTGGATCATAGACCACGCTTTGACAGGTAAGTTACCAAGTCAAGAGGAAATTAGTGCCCTCAATGCCTCCGTTGGTAAAGCGAATCAGGCGCTAAACAATCTCGTCAGTTAGCGGACGGATAGCCCTGGTCTCGATTTTGAGACCTGGGGATTGATGAAGCAAGCGGGATTGAAATGCGGGTTGAGGTTCGTGGTTTCCCACCCATTTCGCAAAGTGCGCGAAATGGATGGGGCACCCAGAGTTTGTGAGTTGATGAGCGAAAAGCAAACGCGGGTCCTTCGACTCGCTTTGCTCGCTCAGGATGACAGTGTTGTTTGAAGTGAACAAAGTTGTGATTGTGTCGGTGAAAGCATGAGACCTCCAGAGCTGGTACGCATTCTTGAAGCCGACGGTTGGTTTTGCGCGGGACAGACGGGAAGCCACCGGCATTATCGGCATCCAATCAAGCCGGGATTGGTGATTGTGCCGATGCACGCGGGAAAAGAAATCGGGAAGGGACTGCTTCACAGTATTCTGAAGAAGGCGGGGCTGAAATGACACGAGAATACATGGTGGTCTTCGAGAAAGGTGCCAAGAACTGGAGCGCTTTCTCTCCAGACGTGGAGGGATGCGGATCGTTGGGCGACGACTTGGACGATACGCGCTCCCAGATGCGTGAGGCGCTCAAAGCCTATTTGGACGATACATTCCAAGCTGGCGAGCCGCTTCCCGAAGCCCGGAATACAAAAGTCGACTTCGAGGAGTTCGACCCGGAGTATGCAACCAAGCAATATGTTGTGGAATGGCTCTCCGTAGATCTTCCCGAATCGATCTCCTTCACCCGTCAATCACAGGCCGCATAGGAAACGATGGCAGACGTAAACTTCATTGTCGATGGAAAGACGCTGACGGCTCCCGCGGGGACGCTCTTGATTGACGCTTGCCGCAAGGCGGGCATCGAGATTCCGGCCTTCTGTTATTACCCCGGCCTCAGCCTGCAGGCCGCTTGCCGGATGTGCGTGGTGCGGCAGGAAAAAGTTCCCAAGCTGCAAACCGCCTGCACCACCACCGTCGCCGAGGGGCAGGTCTTCGTCACCGAGTCGGACGAGATCGCCCAGGCCCGCAAGGCGACGCTGGAACTGCTGCTCGGCAATCATCCCCTCGACTGCCCGGTCTGCGACGCCGGCGGCGAGTGCGAGTTGCAGGACATGACCTTCAAGTACGGCGCGGGCGAGAGCCTCTACGCCGAGGCCAAGCAGCACCGCGAAGAGCAGCAGTGGTCGCCCGCCGTCTACTTCGACCGCCCGCGCTGCATCCTCTGCTACCGCTGCATCCGCGTCTGCGGCGAAGGGATGGACGTGTGGGCGCTGGGCGTGCAGGGGCGCGGCGTCAGCGCGTCGATTGCGCCCAATGGCCGCGACCACCTCGACTGCGAGCAATGCGGAATGTGCATCGACATCTGCCCGGTAGGTGCGCTGACCAGCGGCTCGTATCGCTACAAGACGCGACCCTGGGAGATGAACCACGTCTCGACCGTCTGCACGCACTGCGCCGATGGCTGCAAGGTGACGCTAGGCGTGCGGCAGACGAATGATGGCTCGGAGATCGTCCGCGCCGATAATCGCGACAAAAGCGGCATCAATAATGATTTTCTCTGCGCCAAGGGGCGCTTTGGCTTTGATTTTGTCGAGAGCGCTGAGCGCCTGACCAAGCCGCTGGTGCGCAATACGGACGGCAAGTTGGTGGAGGCCACATGGGAGCACGCACTGCGCATGGCCGCTGGAATTCTGAAAGAGATACGCGAAACGCGCGGCGGCGCGGCGATTGGCGTCGTCGGTTCCAATCAGGCGACCAACGAAGAGAATTACCTGTTGCAGAAGTTTGCGCGGACGGTGTTGCGAACCAATAACATCGACCACGAGCGGACGGCTGATTATGCGGCCTTTGCGCGAGCGCTGGCAAGGCATGAGGGCAAGGCTGCGAGTCTGCGCGAGACGGCGACGGCGCCTGCCATACTTCTTATCGGCGGCAATCCGACAGAAGAGCACCCGCTGCTTGCCTGGAATTTGCGTACGAATGTGCGGCTGAATCGCGGGCGGTTGTACATCGCCAACAGCAAGAAGATCAAGCTGGAGCGCATGGCTACAGCCACGCTGCGGTTGCCCGCCGACGGCTACGGCACGCTGGCAGCCTCGCTGGAGGAGGGCGGCTCGGAGTTCAGCAAGGCTGTGCTGGCCGAGGAGTCGCTGCTGGTCATCCTTGGGCCGGAGTTGAGCGGCGCGCAGGCGGCGGAGCTGGTGGCTTGGGGGCTGAAGCGCGGCCCCAATCCCGGATCTGTCCGCTTTGCGCTGCTCGGCGGTTATGCCAACTCGCGCGGCGCGGCGGATATGGGCCTGCTGCCCAGCCTGCTTCCGGGCTACGTGCCGGTGGCGGTGCCGGGGGCCTTTGCCGAGTACGCGGGAATGTCCGCGACGCCGGGTAAGACGCTTGAGGAGATGATGGAGTCGGCCGGCCGAGGCGAGTTGGGCGCGCTGGTGGTAATGGGCGCGGACCCGGCGGCGAAGATGGAATTACCCCCAGAGGCGTTGAAGAAGAGCTTCATTATTGTCGCCGATCTCTTCCTCACCAAGACTGCGGCGCTGGCCGATGTGGTCTTTCCCGCCGCCAGCCTCTACGAAAAATCCGGCACGGTGACCAACACCTTCGGCGATGTGCAGTTGGTGAAGAAGGCTGCTGACCGCGCTGGAGTCAAGCCGGAGTTTGAGATCATTGTGCGCCTCGCCGGGGCGATGGGCGTGGATGTGAAGACGCTTGTTCAATTTGCCCCGTTTGGCAAAAGCGGTACGACAGCTGACTTGGGCCAATCGCGCGGCGCGCAGGCCGGCGAGGCGGACCGGCATGCGGTGTGGCTGGCGGCGAATGGGTTGGAATGGAAGACGAGTCCCTTTGATCCGCTGGCTGCGCTGGACGAGATTGCAAGGCTGGTTCCGGGCTACACTTTGGACCGCGTGAATCTGTTGAGCGGCAATGATGTGCAGACTGAGCCTGGGTTTGTGCCGGTCTCGGCGTTGACGGAGCGGGGCGAGATTCTGCCAACGCACGATGGATTGTTTACCTCTGGATCGCTGGGAGAACAGAGCGCACTGCTCAAGGATTTGAAGGCGCATCAGGCGAAGTTTGGCGGGTTGAAGGTGCTGTGAATGAAAGAGGCTAACGACCAGTGACGATATTGCAATTCATCTTATGGAGCGTGCTGAAGGTGGCCGTAACGACGGTGGTGATGCTGCTTGCCGTTGCGTACACTGTGCTGCTCGAACGTAAGCTCGTTGGCCGCATCCAGAACCGCTGGGGGCCGTGCCGCGTGGGGCCGTTTGGGCTTTTGCAGCCGCTGGTGGACGGCGCCAAGTCCTTCCTCAAAGAGGACATCATTCCCACTGGTGTCTACCGGCCGCTCTATCTGATTGCGCCGATCATTGCGCTGGGTTGCGCGCTGATCTCGATTGGCGTGGTGCCCTTCGGCGAGCCGATTTTGAATGCCGGGAGCGCGCAGCCATTTCAAATCGCCAATATCAATGTCGGCCTGCTGATTATTTTGGGCGTCACTTCGATTGGCGTCTACGGCATTGCGCTGGCCGGTTGGTCGTCGAACAACAAGTATTCGCTGCTGGGCGCGCTGCGCTCCTCGGCGCAGTTGGTCAGCTATGAGCTGGCGCTGGGGCTTTCGCTGGTCGGCGTTGTGCTGCGCGCCGGTTCGCTCAATCTGCGGGTGATTGTCGAGCAGCAGGCGACGCGCGGCATCGCCACGTGGAATATCTTTGGCGGCTTTCAGTTCGTCGCCTTCTTCATTTACTTGACGGCGGCCTACGCGGAGACCAACCGTTCGCCCTTTGATCTGCCGGAGGCTGAGTCGGAGCTGACCGGCGGCTATCACACCGAATACAGTTCGATGAAGTTCGCCATGTTCTTTATGGCCGAATATGCCAACATGATTACGGTGGGTTGCGTGGCCACGCTGCTTTTTCTGGGCGGCTGGACTAGCCCGCTGGGCAATCTGATTCCGCCCTTCGAGAATGTCTTTTTCGACGCGGGGCTTTCGCTCTTCTGGTTTGTGTTGAAAGTCTTTTGTTTTCTCTTTCTCTATGTGTGGGTGCGCGGGACGCTGCCTCGCTTCCGCTACGATCAACTGATGAACTTTGGATGGCGCTGGCTGATGCCGCTGGCCATTCTGAACATTGTAGCGACCAGCGCCTTGCTCGCGTTTCGCTAGACTCGATTGGCGGAATGTTCAAGCCGTTGAATGTATGGTGGGCCTGCAGGGATTCGAACCCCGAACCAAGGGATTATGAGTCCCCTGCTCTAACCGTTGAGCTACAGGCCCGAAAACTATAGGTAAATGGTTATAAATGAATCAGATAATGAAATCTAAACCCCTTGAAAAATGCGCCGGGATTGAGGCCTTTTGCCATCTTTGCCCTCTCCGCAACCTTATGAAGCGCCCCCGAAATCCCCGGTTCTGAACCCCATCTCAGTCGGGCAAGTATTCATGAACTTTGCAGCACTTCAGGCAAAATCAAGATCAATCACTCGCCATCCCGCTGCCCTGCCTGCAAGATACTGAAATGCGCGCGTATCCAACCTTATTATTGCACATTCCAAGGTCTTAAACCTCATATAATGCTTCCACATAGCTAGGAACAATCGTCCTCTGCGGGGCAAAGAAAGACAGAGTGGTCCATGTCTTTCAGCGAAGGCAAGTAGACGGTCCGTCGGTGAAAATGAACTTCTCTTGCATCCTCAATACAGCCTTGGCTCGCCGAGCGGCCTGGTCTTCCAGCGGCGATGAATCCAGAGCCATTGATCTGGATAGCGGCGAATCCAACTCTCCAAGGCGCTGGTGCACACTTGAGTGGCTGCCTGGATGTCGGCCTCCGCGTTTCCCGTGCGCGAGAAGGCCAACTCCGGGCCGAAATGCAGTACATATTTGCGCTCAGCCTCCTCCCAAAGCATGAAGGCGGGCAGCACCGCTGCACCGGTCTTGAGGGCAATCCGCGCCAATCCAGTTGCCGTGCAGGCTTTGATGCCAAAGAAATCCACGAACTCGCCCTGCGGCGGGGTCATATTGGTGTCCATCAGAATGGCTACCGTCTCGCCTTGGCGCATGGCGTTGAGCAGGCCGCGGGCAAAGTCGTTCTTGGGAAGCATCCGGTTACCGTGTTTGCTGCGATTGTCGTTGACAAACTTGTCCAGCAGCCGGTTGTCCAATGGGCGAATAACCACGCTCATGGTGTAGCCCACCAAAGAGAGGAAAAAGCCTGAGATCTCCCATGCACCCAAGTGCCCAGTTGCAATCAGCACGCCCTTGCCGCGTGCCTTGGCAGCCAAATAGTGTTCAAGTCCCTCATGACGAATCCAGCCATTGGTATTCTCGCGGGTGTAGCGGCTCATGCGGCAGGCTTCAACCAAATGCCATCCGAGGTGTCGGAAGAGGCCTCTCAGAATCCGGTCGTGCTCTGCAATGGAAAGTTCAGGCAAAGCGAGTTCCAGATTACGCTGGCCGACGCGGCGCAAGCGGCCGTGGAGACGAAAGATGCTCCAAGCCAGCAGGGCGGCAAAGGTGCGCGCCAGCCCACGCGGTATTCGCCCCAGAGGACGCACCACGGCCAGTACCAGCCAGAATTCAAGTTTTTCCCGCATAAAAGGAAACAAAGTACAAGTCCAGAGCTTTTTGTCATTAAACTGAAATCAGAAAAAGCCCGCTTGTTCAGGTTCGTGGCTCACAGGTCTCAAGATCGAGACCTGTGCCATCCCATCATTTTTTGTTCATCCAAATCGGTTTCCGGCAGATGCACGCCTATCTGTGATTCTTGGCCTCGATGAAATAATGTGCCACGGTGCGGACAAACTCCACCGCTCCATCTGGGACGGGGATATCGCCTTTGAGGATGGCTTCAAAGCTGTGCGGTCCGCCGAAGTAAATTTCGGTATCTTCGGAGTTCTGGCTGACGCTGGTTCCGTCCAAACTGATGCCCGCAAAGAGCCCCTTATTGCGCGAGTAGCTAAGCAGCTCGGAGCTCAACTTCCAATCCGTGGAGGCCTGCCCGCTGCGCCCAACAGGACCGGCTGCGGCCGAAGCATCCCCGCCGATCTTGAATTTGCTTCTCAATAGATCCTGAAAGCCTCGATCGTTGACAGCGACCAGAATCAGATCAGTGGATTGCGCGCCGATCTGGAAGCCAAAGGAGCCACCTGCCATGCGGATGAAGACCGGCGCGCTCCAGCCGTGACCGGTGCGGCAAGTGACCACGCCCTGACCATACTGTCCACCCCACCCAAAGGCGCCTTTTTTCAATCCAGGCACAACCCCCACGCAAGTGGCTTGCTGGAGAATACCCATGGGGATGCTGTTGTCCTGTGTGGCCATCACCTCTTCCAGCACCACTTTGGCGGCTTCAATACGCGCTTGCAGATTCTCGCGCGAAGAGGCAGCGAAGCAAGCCGAGGGGAGCATGAAACAGAGAGTGAGCAAAGCTAATGTTTTCTTCATCATTCTGATCCTTTCCAATCCGCAGTTGTTGAAAGCGCAGGTGTTGAGCCGTCGATAAAGCGAACTCCTGGATTCCGCCGAACAAACCCTTAAGGTTCCCCTAACAGGGTACAGCATCAAAGCATGAATGTGCTGCAAGATTGTGTTGAGGTTGTCCAGGTCTCAGTTTTTCAGAAAAAGAAAAATAAAAAACAATCCGGGCAACCCTCAGAGAGAAGGGCGCATCTGATGTAAATGAGAAGCGTGGTACTTATTAGGAGTTTTCAGGGTGCATGATCCATCTGCAGCTTGGAAACTCCTTCCCCTTTTTTTAGGGGTGATTCTAGAAGCTCATTCTGCTGCAAACCATCCAAAACCCAATAGATTTCAGACACCAAGCAGCTTTTGCTGTCGGCGTGTTCATTCAGGATGATTGGGGAGTGGGTGGATCTTCAACTGCTGAAGCAGGCGCTTCCGTGCGTAAAGGTCAAGCAGGGGACGGTACTCCAGGCAAACTTGAGCAGAACTGGTCGGAGGGGATTGGAGCAAATCCTATCGCGAAAAAAGAGGAGTTCCCAGGATACATGGTACACATGCAGCCTGGGAACTCCTTTCCCCAGATCTGCGTTGTTTCTGAAATCCATTCTGCGGAAGTTCTTCATAAGCCACAAGATTACAGATACCTAGTAGATTTAAGTAACCAGTCTTGTTTACTTATGAGTAACGGGTCAAGGATGGATATCCAGATAGCGCCGCCGCTCGCCATAGCGTCGGTCATCTCTGCGGCGATCATCTTGGCGGCGCTCATCCGAGCGGCGATCTTTGATGCCGGCGGCCTCCAGCAGAGCGGGGCTTGAGGCCCGCATGAGCAGATCGATTCGATTGTCCGCGCCGGTCTTCCTCATAAGTCGGCCGACATGCGCTTGTACGGTGCGCTCCTCAATGCCGAGTTCGCGGGCAATCTCGCGATTGGAGCGGGCGGTCAGGATCAGATCGAGCACCTGGCGTTCGCGGTCGGTTAGTTTTGGCGGATCATTGGTGAGGCTGGTGTCCGAGACGCCCATCAAGCGATCTATCAACGTGGAGAGCAAGCGCCGCGAGGCCCAGATGGAGCCGCTGACGACGACTTCAATGGCCTGGCGAACAATCCGCGGGCTGGCCTTCAGATCAAGGTAAGCGCGGGCGCCGGCCATGATCGATTCCAGAACCAGATGATCGTCATTCTCCGGGCCAATCACGATCAAGCGCATCCGGGGCCGCTTGGCGCGGATGACGTCCAGCGATCGGAGGCCTTTGGACGAGGCGCTCAGGTCAACGACCATGTACTCCAAGCTGGAGTCGGCCAAAAGTTCGTCGATTGAACCAATGACAGGAGTCAGGGGCGCATAACCTTCGCCAAGACCGCCTTCAAAGATACTGTAGAGTCCTACCAGCCGGAGCGGCTCATCCGTCAGCACGCCCACACGAATCGGCTCAACGTTTTGAATCAAAGACATAACTTGACTCCCAGCGAATTGCTGCAACGCAGATTCAAAAAATGCCGACATTGCGCCTGTACCGGCGCTTAACGTTTCACCCTTTGAAGATTCGGGCGTCCCTTTAAAAACATTCGGCGGCTCTGACCCTATGATTTCTTCATCATCCTCAGTCGGGCATCCGTGGCCGGAAAATTGAAACTATGGGTAGAATGTGACTTTAACGGTTATCTTACGTAATCTTATCTTCATATTCAACAGTTACACATCATAAATCTTTCCGGCGTGGTTTGTGGACCAAAAGATGCAATCCACTTCGGCCAAGAGATAGGGTATCCTGGAGGTTGTTTGCCACGGTCTTTCATATTTGCTCCAAATGCAGTAGCATCAAAGCGGTAGGTCGTAGTAAAGTCAAATTAGTTGAGCCAGCGAGGATACTCCATTGATTAAGCAGGACATCGTCCATCATGTGATTGAGCGCACGGGCCTGCCCCGCACCAAGGCGGAGGCGGCCGTTGATACGGTTTTCGAGGGCCTCAAAGAGGCATTGACGGCCGGTGAGCGCATTGAATTGCGCGGTTTTGGCGTCTTCAGCGTGCGTGCCCGCAAGACCGGCATTGGCCGCAACCCACGCACCGGGACCGAGGTCAGCATCACACCGGGCAAAGCCGTACGCTTCAAGCCCGGCAAGGAATTGCACGTGCTGGAAGTGGGTGCGGACGCCAAGTAATTTCACCAGAGTCCATGCACGTCCATAATCTTCACGAACGCGAGTTCTCGGCACCGCCATCAGAGGTTGGCGCGCTGATCGATTCACTTGCCAGCCAACAGGATTGCCTGTGGCCGCTCGGCAAATGGCCCCCGATGCGCTTTGACCGCCCGCTGGCGGTGGGCGCCATCGGCGGGCATGGCCCTGTCGGTTACACGGTCGAAGAGTACAATCCAGGCCAGTCGATTCTCTTTCGCTTTTCCGCTCCGCGCGGTTTCAACGGAACCCATCGTTTTGAAATCCAGCAACGGGGCGGTAAAACCGTTCTGCGCCATGTGATCGAGATGCGCGCCACTGGACCGGCGCTGCTCAGTTGGCCACTCGCCATCCGGGCTCTGCATAATGCCGTCCTTGAGGACTGCTTCGATCGCGCTACCCTTTCGCTGGGATTTGATCTTCCCCGACCCGCTCGCTGGCCGGTCTATGTTCGGTTGTTGCGCGCTGGTATGCGTCTCGCGAAGATTCGGTAGAATTCATCCAAATCACACCATCAGCGGCCAAAGAGTACCTGCCATTCTGGCATTTGCGATCTGGCCGGCCACTACCAGGCTCCCTGCAGGATTCTGGGGGGCATCGGCTGCTTTCTCATCACCACGGCAGGTTGTGCTTCGCTCTCTGCCAGGATTGAGCCCACTTCTCTTTCCTTCAGATGCGCCACATATTTCTGGTCAGAGACTTCTATGTGGTTGAGAATGCAATTTTTAAGCAAATGAATGACCTCCAGGGAACTGGCCGATTCCGCGCAATTTCTGAAGCGCGCCTGCAACACCTTCAGGCGATCAAGCATATGGTCGTGCTCACGCTCATGAGTGATGGCGCCGGGAAAGGCAGTTTCCGTAAAAAGCTGTTCTTCATGAGCAAAATGAGCGCGGGTGCTGCGAATCAAAGCCTCAAAGGTCTCATCGAGGATCGGCTTGACGTATCCGTCCAGCACCCCAATGTGCAAATCACTCAGAAGAATCAGAAGCTTCTTATGGTCGTTGTCAAGCAGTTTCACGTGTACGCTCATTTGGCTCGTCCAGGCGATTAACGGCTGTTGCGGCTCTGGAGTGCCGGAAACCTTCTGGTGCAAAGACTTGAGGCGAGAGATGAACATGGAATTCTCCTGATAGCCAGATCATTGTGGCGATTGGTTCGTTCATAGATTTGACCTTGCGGTGTAAATCCGCCGATCTTCAGGATCAAGCGCGCCTTGATTGGACCAAGGCGCGCCCGGTGGCCGGGGAGCCGCGTTACCACTGTTGGCGAGAAAGGAAACACCTTTGGAGCCGGGGAAGATCGAATGTCATGAGAGATAGAGGAAGCTTGCAGATCTCTCACCTTCGATTCAAAGGCTCTCCTTTTGTTCGCTCACTAAAGAGTGCGGGAAGCGAAGAAAAAATGCGTCAAATCATTTGGCTTGGGTGAATGATTCGCACAGCAAGGCAGAGCATAAGTGTTGCGGTTGGATCAACCCAAGATGAAAAACGAAGAGAAATGATAAACTTGGCGCAGAAACAACGTTGCGCGGAGGCGGAATTGCAGCCAGCCAAGGGAGAGATCACCTTACTGTTGGCAAAGTGGAGGGACGGCGAGCCGTCGGCTTTTGAAGAGCTGATGCCTCTGGTTTACTCTCATCTGCGCGAGGTGGCCGCGTCCTACATTCGCCGCGAGCGAAATCCCGATGTCTTGCAGGCGACGGTGCTGGTGCATGAGCTTTATCTCCGGCTGCTGAATCAGAAAAAAGCTGCCTGGGAGGATCGACGCCACTTCTATACCTTTGCTGCCAAGGTGATGCGCATGATCCTGATCGATCACGCGCGGGAGGCGCAGGCGCAGATGCGCGGCGGGGGCTATGACCGCGTTCCTCTCAGCGACGATCTGGCGTGGGTGAACATCGACAGCCCGGAGCTTCTGGATCTGAATCGAGCGCTGGATGAGCTGGGCGCGCTGGATGCCGAGAAGGTTCAACTGGTCGAGTTGCGCTACTTTCTGGGTTGCACGGCCGACGAGACGGCGGCGCTGATGCAGATCTCCAAGTCCACCGTGGATCGCGAGTTGAAATTCATCAAAAGCTGGCTCTTTCGGCGTATGCGTCCGAAGAGCTACGAGGATGGCGTCGTCGTTTGATTCATTTTTTCTCATCTTTTCGCAATCTGATTTAAGGCTCATAAGCTGGTGGTCGGGCTGAAGCCTGCACCCTTCAGGGGTAATTGTTCGCATGGTCGAGACGACAGAAAGTTTTCTGCGCATTGAGGCGATCTTTCACGAGGCTCAGGCGGCTCCAGCCGAGGGGCGCTCGGAGCTGATTGCCAACCTCTGCGCGGGAGACGCTGAGTTGGCGGCCGAGGTGCGGCTGCTGCTGGAAGCCTGTGAGGAGGAAGAACTGCTGGCCGTCAAGCGCCGTCCGGAGCCGGGGACGGGCCGGGAGGCGCAGGAGGAATCGCGGCAGATCGGGCCTTATCTTCTGGACACGCTGTTGGGCCGCGGCGGCATGGGCGCGGTCTATCTGGCGCATCGCGCCGATGGTCAGTTCGAGCAGAATGTGGCCATCAAGTTGATTGACCTGCCCTTGGCGACGGCCATCTTCCAAGGGCGATTTCGTCAGGAGCGGCAGATTCTGGCCGGGCTGAACCATCCTTATATAACGCGGTTGCTGGACGGCGGCGTGACGGCGGCCGGTGATTTGTACCTGGTGATGGAGTACGTCGATGGGCTGCCGATTCATCGCTACTGCAAGCAGCATGAGCTCTCCGAGAGACAGCGGCTGGAGCTTTTCCTGCGCGTCTGCGAGGCGGTGCAATTTGCCCATCAGAACTTTGTTGTGCATCGCGATTTGAAGCCGGATAACATTCTGGTGGTGGGGGGCGGCACGCCGCGGCTGTTGGACTTTGGAACCGCCAAAATGCTCAGCCCATCCCAAACCGCGCCGGGCAGCGAAGAGACGCGCGAGGGCTACCAGTCGTACACTCCACTCTATGCCAGTCCAGAGCAGGTGATGGGCAATCCGATCACCACGGCCAGCGACACTTACTCGCTGGGAGTTCTGCTGTATCTTCTGCTCACCGGAGAGCATCCTTACGAGTTCAAAGAGATGACCACGGGCGAGATGCTGCGAGTCGTCTGCACCCAGCAGCCGCGACGGCCCAGTAAAGCGGCAGGCTCAGGCAATGCGCTGGACGCGGATCTGGTGGCGATTCTGGACAAGGCGCTGCGTAAAGAAGCCAAGGACCGCTATCTGACCGCCGAGCAGTTGGCCAACGACATCCGAGCCTATCTGGATGGCCAGCCGGTGGGGGCGCGGCAGGGAACACTTCGCTATAAGACCTGCAAATTTGTGCGGCGCCACCGCTTGGGACTGCTCTTTGCCGGCGTGCTGGCGGTCACCCTCTTTGCCGGCTTGCTGGGTGTGCTGTGGCAGGCCAAGGTGGCCACCGAGCAGCGTCGCAAAGCGGAGGCGCGCTCGGCGGACCTGCGGCAGTTGAGCAACAGCCTGCTCTCCGAACTGGATGAGGCGATCAAAGAGCTGCCCGGCTCGACCGGTGTGCAAAAGCTGCTGGTGACGCGGGTGCTTGAGCATTTGGACCGCATGGCCAAGGACTCGGAGGGCGACCGGCTGGCGCAGCTTGATCTGGTGGATGCGTATACGCGGCTGGCCAATCTTCAGGGCAATGATTATGATCAGAATCTGGGCGACTCGGAGGGCGCGCTGGTCAGCATAAACAAGGCGATCGCACTGGCCGAGCCCTTGGCGCGCCAAGGCCTTGAAGATCGGGAGGCTTTGCATGCGCTGGCCTTTGCGCTCGAGTCCCGCAGTGAGATTCTCTTCGGGGATGCGCAGACCGAAGAGGCGATCTCGACCATGCGAAAAGCGGTTGAGATTTACAGCCGTCTGATCGCGATGGGGAATCCTCAGCCCGCTCAGATCTGTGACGTTGCCAGCGCAAACAGCGTTTTGGGAGATGAACTTTCTAAAAGCGGCTCGGCCAACGATGCCAGCGCTTCCGCGGCTGTGGAAGCCTTCCGCAAGGCCATCGCTCTGGACGCAAGCGCATTAGTCATTGATCCTCACTTTCTGCGCGCGCAACGAGGGCTTTTGATCAATCGTGGAAAGATCGGCAGCGTCGAGACTGAGACGTATCCAGCCCTGGCGCTGAAGGAATTTCAACAGGGCTTGCATGAACTGGATTCATTGTCCGGCGAAGAGCAGAAAAACCTCTCGATGCTGCGCATGAGAGGTATATTGCGGCGCAAGGAAGGGGCCGCTCTGGTTCAGTTGGGAGAGTACGCCAAGGCGGTGGATTCATTCCATGAGGCGGTGGCCATCAACCAAAATTCTGTCGCGGCGGATCCAAAGGACTCGCGCGCTCTTACTGACTTGAAAGTCGCGCTGAATTTTGAGGCATTGGGCTATGAAACAGCCGCCGATCCGGCCTTGGGCGCCTCCGCTGGCGACCGCAGGCGAAACCTGGCTGAAGCGCAAAAGCTCTGGATTCAGGTCCTGAGCGTGATTGGGCAGGCAATGAAGCAAGAGCCTACGGATGAAGATTGGCTGCTCTCTAGGGCCGACGCGCAGGTGCGTTTGGGAACGATTCAAACTCAACTTCATTCCGCCGAAGATTCCGCTGTGCTGGTCAAACAAGGAATCAGCGGAATGAAGGAGCTGTCAAGCAAGGAACAGGCCTCCGCTCTGACCCTTGATATGACGGCCAGCGACCTGCTGATCGTTGAGCCTACTGCCATGCGCAATCCGCAGTTTGCCATCGCCTGTGCCGAACGCGCGGTCGCGCTCAGCCACCGGCGAATCCCCTCCATGCTGCTCACGCTGGCCCAAGCCTACCGAGCCAGCGGACAGATCGAGAAGAGCCGCACCGTGGCCAAGGAGGGTCTGGCGCTTTTGCCCGCGCCGCAGCCGGACAGCGTCAAGCCGCGCATCCGCAAGCTGCTGGAGCTTCAGGCCCAGCCTTGATGCTAGCGCAGCAGGTCTTCCAGCGTTGTGGATAGGTCGGTCTTTTCGTCGCGGTACTTTACAATCACCGGGGCGTAGAGGCTCAGGCCCCATTCCTGACCTTTTCCCTTGCTGACGGCGCGGGAGCCCGGGACGACCACGGCGTTTTCCGGGATGATCAGCGGCGACTCGCCGCGGGCGCGGAGGATCTCTCCGTTGACCAGATCGAAGACCGGGGTTCCGCGCGTGAGGATGGTTCCCGCCGCCAGCACCGCGCCCTTGCGCACAATGGTGCCCTCGTAGACGCCGCAGTTGCCACCCACCAGCACGTCGTCTTCAATCACTACGGGGTTGGCGTTGATGGGCTCCAGTACGCCGCCGATCTGCGCCGCGGCGCTCAGATGCACGCGTTTGCCAATCTGGGCGCAGGAGCCGACCAGAGCGTGCGAATCCACCATCGAGCCCTCATCCACCCAGGCGCCGGCGTTGATGTACATGGGCGGCATGCAAACCACGCTGCGAGCCACATACGCTCCGCTGCGCACCGCGGAGCCGCCCGGAACCACGCGCACCCCATCGGCCGTGGTGAAGTGGCGTATCGGAAAGGTGTTCTTGTCCACCAGAGAAAAACCCGAGGCGGGAAAGCTCTGCAAGACGCCAATACGGAAGCCCAGCAGTATGCCGCGCTTGACCCAGGCGTTGACCCGCCAGCCGGTGGGAGTTGTCGCGTCGGGCGAGGCGGCGCGGATTTCGCCGCTCTCAAGCGCCGCCCGCAAAACAAGAAAGGCCGACATGGCGGTTGGATCATCGATGGCGTTGGGGCCGTTCGCATAGTGGCGCTCAATGGCGTTTTGTAACTGTGTGCTTGTCATTCTCTTTTAAGTCTATCAATACAGTCAGAACTGTAGCGCCTCCAGAACTGCAGCGCCTCCAGAACAGTAGCGCCTCCAGAACTGTAGCGCCTCCAGAACTGTAGCGCCTCCAGAATTGTAGCGCCGACCTCCTGGTCGGCTGTGGCGTGGACCTCCCGGTCCACGCCCGCATCATCCCCGGAATTCGAGAATCGCTCGCTTCCGCCCAGTTCCATCTCTCCCGCGCGCAGCGATGCAGAAGTTCTGGAATCGCCGCCGTTCAGATCAGGCGGCGGCCATCGGCATCTTGCTGTGAACCTGCCCGTTCACGCGCACCGGCTGCAAGCGGAAGCAGTTTTTGCCCTCCGGGATCATAGCCAGCGGGACGCTCGCCCGATCCACCTTGGCGTGCATATGACGGGATTCCAGCCAAGCGCAGAGGCGAGGATCAAAGATCTCCGGCTCACCCTGCCAAAAACCAGGCTTCAAGCCGCACTCAATCTGCAAGTGATCCAACTGCAACTCAATGCTCGAAACCTGCTTGGGAAAATAGCGACGGACGTTGTTTGCGCCCACATGAAGCCCGGTGATTCCGCGCCCCTTGCTCTGTGTCTTGACCACCATATGAACCTGCCTATCGATGCCGAATGAGTTCAGTCTAGGGAATCAGGACAAGGAAAACCTGCGCCGGTTCACGAAAACCGCAATACGGATTCCGCGTATGATACTCGCCGGCTGAAAGGCCAATTCGGGAAGATGATGTGCTTGAAAAATGGCCTTGTCAATTCTCATTGTATCCAAGATTTCCACAGGCATCTCCAAATTACTTCTACGCCCTGAAATGCGAGGAAAAGATGAATTGGCCAACAATAAAGGATAAAAACTCAGCAGGTATGTCTTCGCGTTCAATTTCTTTGAATTTCGTCGTATCTGGTTGATTCAATTGCTTTTACCTGGCTGATCTCGCTTACGACCACCATGCCCCATCGGCCCCGGAACTCTGATTTGCCTCGCTCTTTCTGGTGGAGATTTCGTGTTCAGGTGTGAGCAAAGATGCCAATCCCGTCTAAGAGCAGGCAGGCATCCATCCCTGCGGCGTGTAATTGAGTTCAATTTTGGACCTGAAGCCTCTGGAATTCTCCAGATAGCGGAGGAACTCGGGTTGCATGGCGTGTAAGACACTCTGTCTTACAGCCACTCTGAGCACCCTTCCCAATTTGAAGCGCTCGCAATACCTCTCCACAATAACCGCCCGATTGGGTTCGTCGACCACGCTGACCGTTCCAAGCATCTGCACGCCGCGAATCTCACGCCAGCTTTGGGCGGCGCAGTAGACGGTGCCAGCGGCGCGGGGCGTGCGCAGCAGGTTGCGGCTATGCAGGCTCGTCGGCGAGGAGAGCCAATACAGCGACAGCTCTTCATCCGCAATATAAAAGAGCGGCGCCACCGAGGGCAGTCCGTCTTCGCCTGTGGTGGCGAGCGACAGGGTGGTCTGTTCTTGAAGAAGATGGGCGATCCGCTCTAGCTGCTTTTCTGTTCGCTTCATGGCATTCGTTGCGGCGGAATTTCACTTCGGCCTGAGAAAATCATCTTACATGGGAGGCCTATTGTGCCGGAAAGCCGAAGAGGCAGCCACTTGGGCTGCCTCTTCGGGGGATTGCCGCTGCCGCTGGTTGGCGGGGTTACGGCAGGTAATAGCGGAAGCTGGTCCAGAACATATTGTCGATGCCCTTGGCGCCGTTCAGAGGCGTGGACTGACCGCCCGCTGTTCCGGTGCCGCTCCAGCCTTCGCGGACGGCATAGCCGTATTGGAAGCCCTGGCGAAGGCGGCCTTTGTCGCCCTTGAAGAGGTCATACCAGTAGCCGGCGGTAACTTCCTGCACGTTGCGGGTGTTGTTGCCGCAGCCGGAACCGCCCGGCTGGTAGCCGACGGAGCCGGAGGCCAGCCCAGGGTTGCCGGCGACAGCGCAGGTGGCCGAGACGCTGGCATAACGCGAGCCGTAGCCGATGGCCGTGATGGCCGGAGTTGCGGTGAAGTGCGAACCGTAGCTGCCGCCGGTGGCGAACATGGCCGCTGTGGGCTTGGCCGAGCAGTTGGTGGAGGCGTTGGCGACCGTGGTGCCAGTCTCGCAGAAGGTAGCCGTCGGGTCGCCCAGCGTGAGAGCCGAAGTGGCGTAGTCGGCGCGCGCCGCGTAGTCGCCGCCGTAGTTGAGGTAGATGACCAGCTTCGGAGTGGGTGTGGCTTCCAAGGTCAGCAGGCCTGAACCGTTGTGGATTGGCCGCAGCGCGCCGTATGCATTGTTGGTCACGTCAGAGAGAGTGGAGTCGCCATAGCGGCCTACGCCGGGGCCGTAGAGGGCTTTGGCGCCGAGGGTCAGCTTGTCCTTGATGACCGGTACGCGGAAGCTGCCGCCAAAACCGCCCACCACAATGCCGTCACCGTAGTATCCGGTCGTCGAGGATTTGGCTACCACGGCAGTGCCAGGATTGGCTCCGGCAAAGCCTTCGATGTCAGTGACTCCGCCGTACTTGACCGAGTTCTGCGTGACGCCGGGGTAGATCGTCTCGTGCGCAAAGCCGGTAATGGCGAAGAGTTCATAGTGTCCCCAGCCCGGATCAAAGGCGGCCTTCAGAATAATGTCCGGCGCCTGGTTGAAGGAGATATTGGCGATGTTGCTGTTGGCGGAGACGGTATTGTAATTGCGAACGTAGCCATAGACAGGGTTGCCGGCGCCATCCACGGTATTCAAAGCGGAGTAGCTCTGGACGTAGGTGGTCAGGCCGCTCAGGCCGCTGATGGCCGCGTTGTAGTTGCCGCCGTTGGCGCCCGCCGAACCCAGAATTGCATAAGGCGTGCTGCCGGCCAAAGCCGCGGAGTAGAGGAGCTGCGGATTTTCAACCGAGATGCCAAAGGCGGTGTGCGCGGTGCTTTTAACCACGCGGAGGCCGTACTGGCGGGTCCAGACAAAGCCCGTGACGTAATTCGGGTCGATGGTCTGAGGAGATGCAATGTCGCCGGGGGCGCTGGTGATGCCTTTCTTGCCTTCGGTAGCCAGTGACCAGAGCTGGCCGCCCACAACTGTCCAGTTGCTGTTGGTCTTGGCTTCGGCGTAAAGAACGCGCTGGCGCAAGACGTAGCTGTTGGACTGGTTGTTGTTGGAGGTGATGCCGGTGCCCAGGAAGTCAGCCTCGTAGTAGCCGCGCAGGGTGCCCCAGTTGGTCTTGCCCTCGGCCAGCAGCGTGATGCGCGACTGGCGCGCCGAGCCGTAAAACTCGCTCAGAGAGTAGGCGTCCGCGCCCTCGTAGGGAATCGAACTGAAGGCCGTCGGAATGTCGCCGCCGGTGGCCTTGGTGCGGTAGACCGTTTCACCCGCCACAAAGCCGCCAGGGGTGAGGTTGATTCCCTTGTAGCGCAATGCGCTTGGACTTTCAAACTCCTTCTTGATCTTGGTCGTCTCGTCGGAGATCGTCGTGGCCAGCGAAGCCTGATTGCCCTTCAGGTCGGTCACTGAAGTTTGCAGCGTGTTGACGGCAGCCGAGTTGTCGGTGACCGCCTGCTGCTGAGCGTCGGCCGCAGCCTGTGCCTTGGCGGCTTGCGCCTGGGCGGCGGCGGCTGTCTGCTGTGCCCGCTTCAACTGCTCGTCCTTGCTTGCCAGATCGTTCTTGAGGCTGTCAATCTGCCCTTCAAGTTCGTGCTTCAGCGCTTCAATCTGCTCTTCTACGGAAGCGGAAGCGGGTGCCTTGACCTTCTTGACTTCCATGGGTTCTGGAGCCGCCTCAACCTTCTTGGTTGCAACGTGCTTCTTCACCGGCTTCTTGGTTTCAGTTGCCTGTCCGTAGGAACAAACGGAACATGCTGCCAGCACTGCGGCAGCGGCTATTTTAAGTTTGAAGTTCATGGGGCCTCTCAATGTCCTTTCAAATCGGTTTGAATCATGGCTGCGCTCACTTATCGACTCAAGCGCTCAAGTCTTTAGCATCCTGGAAATCCTCATCATAAAACCGAATCGCGCTCTGACGGATACGGGATGTTCATCGCCATTGGCGACAGACAAGCGAGTAGGAGCAAAGCTGTTTTATCAACCGCTCTTGATTACAAGACTGGCAGAAGATTGTTAACATTTGACGAATTTACACACTTTTAACAATAGAAATAGCTGGGCGGCAAAAGCCGCAGAGATATTTACAGCGATTTAACAAACAGTACGAATTTGATTTGATAAAATACCGTCCGCAAAATAATTTAATGCAACTTGAAAAATAGTTTTTAATCGATGGCATGGATAGGTTTTGAATGGACACGACATCACAGGCTGCGGAAAATATCAATAGAAAGTCCAGAAGCGTCAGGGCACGACTCCACAAGCTGCGGAAAAACTAAATAAAGAGCCGAGAAGCGTCAGGGCACGACTCCACTGGCTGGAAAAACTCAATCAGGGCAGGTTTTGTAACAAGGGCACGACATTAGTCGGGCCGCAAGACGCTGATAATAAAGAACGGGCTTTAGCCCCTGCGGGTTGTTTTCCTGGGTTTTCACCCAAATCCAGCCCTTTTTCCGCAGTCGGTCCAGTCGTGCCTCCATGGGCCTTTGATTCACTCATGTGGATGAAAATCTCTCAACTGCTTCCGCCCCTGAGGGGCGACACAAGAATAGCCCAGGGTGGAGCGCAGCGGAACCCTGGGTAGGATTTTAGAATTTATCCGTAGATTGTAGCGCCGGTCTCCAGACCGGCTGTAACGTGGACCCCCTGGTCCACGTTGAGTCTTAAACAATAAAGAAATACGCAGGAGCCATCGCTCAATTCAGACAGGCCTGAAACCAGGAAGAGAAGATCCTCAATGTTCGGATAAGCTCTTAGTCGTGCCGCAAGTGCCTAAAAATAAACCCGAGCTTTATCCCCTGAGGTGCCGATCATGACCGTCCAAGGCGCTTATGGACGCAGCGCATTTTCCCGGCCCGCGCTCAGCAGGTTCGCCAGCAGGCGATAACTTCCCGGCACTAACTCCGGTAACTGCCGATAGAGCGCATAAGCAACATAGATGTAACTCCCTTTGCCGAAGTGAGCCACAACCAGCCCGCCGCGCTGCGGAGTTTGTCCTGGATCTGCGGTCTCGGTAAGCGCGGTATAACTCGCATCCCAGCTATCGAGGAAAGAGTGGCCGCGCTCCTCGACCCAGCCGTCAAAGTCGGTGGTGGTGATGGCGTTGGGCCAGTTGAGCAGAGGATGCGCCGGCTCCAGCAGTTTGACCGGCGCGGCTTCATCCACCACGCGCTCCGAGCGTTGGCTCAGCGAGAGAGGCAGCGGAGCAGGGAAGTTGCCGCTCTGGTACTGGACAATCAGTGTTCCGCCCTGCCGAACAAACTCATTCAGTCGTGGCTGGGCCGCGGCCAACTCAGGCCGCGCGGAGTAAGCGCGAATGCCGATCACGATCACGTTCCAGGCGGAGAGATCGCCCGAAGTCAGTTCAGCGGCGGTAAGCAGGTGAGGCGTCACGCCCAGGCCTTCAATGGCCTCCGGAACCAGGTCACCGGTGCCCATAACGTAGCCGATGCGCAGGCCGGGGGCGAGCTTCACGTCGATCTTGCGCGTCTTCAATTCGGCGGGCTTGTACAGGTTGTAGGGGCGCAGGCCGGTGTAGCCGATGCTCTGCCAGCCGGTTTTGTACTCATGGCCACCGGAGTGGGCGATGGCTTGAATAGTATATGAGCCAGTTGTCGCGTCATCCGTGGTGACGGAAAAGACAAGAGGCTGCGAGTCGCCGGCGGCGGTCAGATGGAAGGCAGCCTCAGCCGGTTGAGACTTCCATCCGGCTGGCAAGTTGAGCGAGATCGTGCCTTCAGTAGCGGCTTGCGCATGAACGGTAACGCGCACCGGCAATGCGCTGCCGTCGAGCGGCAAAATGCGCGCCTCCGGCTCCATGCGCACGCCGATGGCCGGCGTCACCACCAGCGGCTCGTAGACCCCGCCGACGCCAGGAACGCGAGCCATAGTTTGCACCACCTGCCCGATGCGGATGGGCAGCCCATCAAAGGTGAACTCGGCCCAGGCCGTGAGCGGATACGGCGCAAAAGAACGCAGGCGGTACTCCGACTTTGTCAGGTCGTAGGTCGGCTGCTCGATGCTGGGGCGGGTGAAGTAAGGCTGCGTCGGCTCGGCGTTCTCGGCGGCGTGGACGCGGAAGATCGAATCGGCGGCTGAATTGGGAAAATCATTTTGTCCAGGCAGCTTCTCTGTCTTCCAAGAATCCCCGCTCTGGCTCGCGAGCCAAACGCGGCTCAGTTTTATATCGTTTGAAGCCCATGCGGTGTGGATGCGCACGCGGAAGTCTTCGCCGGGGATGACGCTGCGGGGTGTTTCATCGGCAGAGTTTCCGCGCGCGCCTGAGTTTTCGACCTTATCGGCTTTGGTGGTGAAGGCAATCAGATCTAGGCCGAGCAGTTCTTTCAAGGCGAATTGAAACTGCTGCTGCTTGGTGTTCAATTCTTCGAGCACATTCTCGGAGAATTGGTAGTTATTCTCCATTTCGACACGATGAATTAACTGAATAGTTTTGTTATCAAGGGTAGCCAGACTGTGCGCTGCTTCCAACGTGCGGATCTCTCGCTGGTCTTTTTCGAATCTCTTTAGACCATCATCGACCTCACTCCATCCATTGAGAAGAAATGCAGGCGGATGAGGCCCAGCGAGATGTGCAATTCCTGTGATACTAGTATCGATATTAACTTTGCTGTTGTGGAAGAGATCGTCGTTCCTTGATATGGTCCCCGGCTTGGCTGCGGCTTCAGGCGCGACGGCCCATAAATGATAGCTGGTCGTCGCCGGACCGCTCAGCGCGGGGTTCGCCCCACCGTACTGCGACTTCTGCTGTCCCCAACCCTCACGCGCAATCTGCACATAGCTGCGGCCAAGCACCGGATCAAGATTGCCGACGGGGATCGTTACATCCGCCGAGAGTGCGCCTTCGGTCCACTCGCCGGTGACGTAGTTCTTGAAGCGCGCGGGCGCCCACTTGCCGGTGGCGTAGTCGAAGATTTGCCCGTCTTTGATCGGCGCAAAGGGAACCATTGAGTAGACGGCCAGCGGCTGCCAGGGCTGAAGGCCGTTCTTCAATTGATCGGGAAAGACCGTCGGATCGGCTGCGGCTTTGAAGGCCTCTTGCGCAATCTCGCCGGAGACCTGGTGGTGGCCGTGGCCGTCGCTGACCCCGCCGACAAAGGTCGAGACGATCACCTGCGGGCGCACCTGGCGCACGGCCAGCACGGCATCGTAGAGGACGCGCTCGTGGCTCCATTTGGCGAAGGATTCTTCCTGCGTCTTGGAGAAGCCAAAGTCGGCCTCCGTGCCCCAAAGTTGCTTGACGCCGTAGTACTCGTCGGCCTTGAGCAGTTCGTTCGTGCGGATCAGCCCCAGCGCGTCGTAGGTGTCCGAGCCAACCGCGTTCTGGCCACCTTCGCCGCGAGTGAGCGTCAGCAATGTAACGCGCGCTCCCAGGCCTCGCGAGAGATAAGTCAGCAGCGGGCCGTCCTCGTCGTCTGGATGGGCAACGATCATCAGCACACTGGCCGTGGTCTGAAGCCGCCGCAACGATTGCTCCAGCGCCGCCGCGCCGCGATCTTCAGGTAAGGGAAGCGCAGTCTCGCTGGCTTCCGGCAAGGGAAGGGAAGCAAGAGCAGCGGGCTGGTTTGCTTGTACCAAGGGCTGCTGCCCGGCCAAACGCGCGCAGCAAGCGCCTGCCAGAATCAGTAATGCGATGGCTGCGCCCGCTGCTCGTTTTTGTCGATCGGCAAGAATCATCTTCTCGTCAGTGTACAATCCGGGGAGTCTATCTGACACATCTTCCAATCATCCTCAGAAATTGGCAAAGTGATCCTCTGTTGGGATACTCTGCGTGAAGGAGGGTCTTTCCCTTGACTCAGTTGCTGCTCCTGTTCATCCTGGCTTCCGGCCTGCTGACGATCACGCCTGGCGTGGACACTGTGATGGTGCTGCGAACTTCGACCTCGGACGGACCGCGCGGCGGGGCATTGGCGTCTCTCGGAATCTGCTTGGGCCTGCTGGTTTGGGGGATGAGCGCCGCTTTTGGACTGACCGCGCTGCTGGCTGCCTCTGAGCTGGCTTTTACCCTGGTGAAATGGGCAGGCGCGGCTTACCTCATCTATCTTGGCGCCAGACTGCTCCTGAAGCCGCGCGCATACTTGGCTGCGGCGCAAGCGGAGGGGAGCGCGACCGTCAACCGGGGAAGCAGGAGCCTGTTTCAGCGTGGCTTCCTCAGCAACATTCTCAACCCCAAGGTTGGCGTATTTTATGTGACTTTCCTTCCGCAGTTCATTCCACATGGCGTGAACGTCGCCGCATTTTCACTTCTGCTTGCGTGCATCCATGTGCTGCTTACCTTGACATGGTTCTCGCTGCTGATCGCACTTACCCTTCCATTGGGCCGCTTTCTGTCCAAGCCGCGCGTGGTGCGGAATCTTGATCGTGTGACCGGTTGCGTATTTGTCGGTTTTGGTCTCAAGTTGGCGGTTGCAAAGCGCGCGTAATACTGGAGAAAACCTGCCTCTGTTCTTCCGTGACCAATCAAAATGATAGAAAATCAATCCCTCGCAATCTTCGCAGATTCCGCCCCCCTTCAGCGCCGCATCGGCCTGCGCTCGGCCGTGGCCTTCAATATGTTGGAGATGATCGGCGTCGGTCCGTTCATCACGCTTCCGCTGGTGATTGCCGCGGCGGGATACCGGCTCTCGGTCTGGGCGTGGGTGCTGGGCGCGGTCATCGCCGTGGCCGACGGGCTGGTGTGGGCGGAGCTGGGCGCGGCCTTTCCGCGTGCCGGTGGCTCGTATGCCTTTCTGCGTGAGATCTACGGCCCAAAGGGCGCTGGCAACTGGCTCAGCTTTCTCTATGTCTGGCAGGTCAGCTTCACCGCGCCGCTGGCGATTGCCTCCGGCTGCATCGGCCTCTCCAGCTTTCTGGCCTGGTTCTGGCCGGGGCTGGACGGCGCGCCAATAGCCGCTCTGCCCGCACTGCATTTCTCAAACTTCGCCGCCGCCGGGGTCTGCCTGCTGGTCACGGCGCTGCTCTATCGCAATCTGAGTTCCGTGACGCGCCTCGCCTGGGTGCTTTTTGCCGGGGTGCTGGCGGCCATTGCCGGAGTGATCATCTCCGGCTTTGCGCGCGGCAACTGGCAGATGCCCGCCTCGCCCGCGCTCACCATTCCCGCTGCGCTAGGCGGCTTGGCGCAGGCCACGCTCTTGACCACCTATTGCTATTGGGGCTACTACAACATCTGCTTCCTCGGCAGCGAGGTCAAGCGCCCGGAGCGCACGATTCCGCGCGCCATCCTGCTCTCCGTGCTCTTTGTGGCGGCCTTCTACGTGACCATGAACCTGGCCGCGCTGCCTTCCATGCGCGACGCGGCGGCCCACGCAACAGCAGGCGCGGCGGTTCGCCTGCAATTGGTGGCCGACATCGCCAAAGCCGCCTTTGGCTCCTTTGTCGGGCGCCTGATGGCCGCGCTGATTATCTGGACTGCCTTTGCCTCGGTCTTTTCGCTGCTGCTGGGTTACTCGCGCGTGCCCTACGCCGCCGCCCGTGACGGCAACTACTTCCAGTTTCTGGCCGCCGTTCATCCCCGCCACGGGATTCCGCACCGCTCACTGATCGCGCTCGGAGTGGTGGCCGCTGCCTTCTGCTTCTTCTCGCTGGCGCAGGTCATTACCATGCTGGTGATTACCCGCATTCTGCTGCAATTCTTTTTGCAGCACATCGGCGTTATGCTGCTGCGCGCGCGGAGGCCTGAGCTGGACCGGCCTTTCAAAATACCGCTTTATCCGCTGCCTCCGCTCGCGGCGATGGGGGGATTCATCTTTATGCTGGTCAATCGCAGCCACGCGCTGGGCGGACTGGCGGTCGCCGCCGGAATTGCCGTCTCCGGCACGGCCATCTATTTGATTCGCGCGCGCAAGCTGAGTCAGTGGCCGTTTGCGGGGGCCGCAAATCAACTCGATTGAAGTCTATGGATTCCCTGGTTAAAGATCGGGATCTGAAGCACCCAGTATTAACCCTGGTTGGATCGACACTTTTCGATTGCAATGAGAATGATCTCTGTAATCCCCACCAGTAAACCGCCCAAAAATGTAAGCAGCCCGCCAAAAAACACAACCACATCCGCGACAGAATTACGACCGCAGACACCAAATCCACCTGTACACATAACGGCTGCTACGCCGGCAAATCCGCCGAGCATCATCCAGCCGCAAATTTTCAGCTTCTTTCTCACATTGCGAAGTTTACCACGATCGAAATCAGAAATATCCAGAGCTTATTGCGGAGAAGATTTCTCCGGCGGAAGGGCGTCGAGTTGAATCTTGATATCATTCATGTCTGATTGCACGGTAAATGGAAGCTCTTTGTCCATGTAAAGGCGGGCAGCAGTGGCCTTTGAATCGTCAGTTCCAGCATTGGAGATGACGGTCTCGGTAGGTTTCTTTTCCGCGTCTTGTGCGCCGGTGACTTGAAGGATATAACTACCCTCCGGAAGATAAGGGAGAGAAAAGCTGCCATCGTCGAGCAGCGGAATCTCCCGCACTTTTTCGCGGTCATCGGCGTAGAGTAGCCGCACCTTCGCCTGGGCCAGCGCATGACCATCGACGGCCGCAGTCACAAAGCCCGTTACGGTATGCAACCCGGTAATCGGAATCATGATATCCGCGCCATTTGCAATATCTCCCGTATGCACTTTGACCGAGGTGGCATTCTTCATGCGATACGTATTGCCAAGGCAGATGCGTGGAGCGGCATCTTGACTTCCAACGGGCAGGGATGCGCAGATGGTGTACTCTCCATCAGGAAGATTGGCCAGGTTGAAATGACCGTGGCCGTCACTGACTTCGGAGATGGCCCAGTTATCTGAAGACATTCCAACTTTGGCCCAGCCATGTTTCTCCGTCTTGCGAAAAAGCTGAAAATGCATTCCAATGGCCGGACTGCCATCGTCGTAGGTCACGGTTCCCGTAATCTCAGCGCCTCGCTCCACTTGCAGCGACAGTTCAGCTGTGCCGCGCGCCTCCACGTTTACTTCGGCCAGATGATCCTTCCACTGGTCGATTATCTCTTGAGTCTGTTCTTGCTCACTGGCGCGTTTATCTACCCGCCCGAAATCGATGGCGCGGTCCAGATTCAAATAGCCTTCCAGCTCGGCATACGCGTAGTAATGGCCAGGTGCAACATTGACAATCTTGAATCGCCCATCCAGTCCAGTTACTGCGCTTTCGGTAGGTAAATTGGAAGCATCTTTCTCAGGAGTGCCTACAAGAGTAACTGTGGCGAAGCGGGCTGGCTTGCCTGTATCCGCGCAGAGTACCATGCCGGTCACAGTCCCCAGCGAGGGATCAATCTTGACCGGTGAAAGACTGCCACATTGATTGGCGGAAAGGCAGAGAAGCGATGAAAACAAAATCCAATGAAAGCGAAACATGCGGCCCCCCAGCGGATTTTCAGGACTCAGGAAATTGTAAACCTGCTTGCGCCACCGGATGAAAGCTCTTGCGATGAAGCGGAGTCGGCCCCAAACGTTTGAGGGCTTCCAGATGCGCGGGGCAGGGGTAGCCTTTGTGCTGGGCGAGGCCGTAGCCGGGATACTCGCGATCGAGGTCGACAATCAGGCGGTCGCGGTGAACCTTGGCCAGAACGCTCGCAGCGGCGATGGAGAAGCTGAGCGCGTCGCCGTGGATGACTGCCTGCTGCGGGCCGGGCCAGTCGATCGTGTCGCGTCCGTCGATGAGCAGGAAATCCGGGCTGAGGGCAAGCTGCTGCACGGCGCGGCGCATGGCTTCCAGCGAGGCCATGCGTATGTTGATGCGGTCGATGGTGGCGGCGTCGACCGCGGCGATGGCCCAGGCTACGGCGCTCGCGCGAATCTCCACGTCCAGCTCCGCGCGCTTCTTTTCGGTCAGCTTCTTGGAGTCATTCAGGCCGTGCAGCACGCAACCTTTAGGCAGAATCACCGCGGCGGCCACAACCGGCCCGAAGAGCGGACCGCGGCCCACTTCATCCACACCGGCGATGCGTAGCGAACCGCAGGCGCGCGCCGCCTCTTCCAGCGTCCAACCGCAGCTCGAAATCTTCGTCATGATTCCAGTATAAAAACAAATTCAGTGATAGCCCGTTTCTTTATTGAAAGGAAGCAAAGTCAAATGATGCAGGTCGCATTCTAAGGTTTGCCACCCATTGCGCAGAGCGCGCGCCCTTGCGCCAGAACGCCATCCACCAACGAGTCAATCTCCGCGCGGCTGGTGCGATGATTGACAATCGCCGCGCGAATGGCTGTGCGACCGGCAATCCGGGTCGTGGACGGAGCCACCACACCGGCCTCCTGCAATGCCACAACAATCGCATCGTTCACCCGATTGCAGTCTTCAGGATCGTTGGCGCGGAAGCGGAAGCAAACGATATTCAACTCGACGGGCGCCAACAGCTCAAGCTCCGGCGTCTCGGCGATGCGGGCCTCCAATGCGCGGGCCAATGCGCAGCAGCGGGAGATCGACCCACCCAGCGCCTCCGTCCCCAGCACCTTCAACGTGAACCAGACCTTCAAGGCGCGAAAGCCGCGCGAGAGATCCGGGCCAAAGTCGCAGGGCCAGGGCGAGTGGGCGGCCAGGCCGCGCTGGGCGCGCTGCAAATAAGCCGCGGGAAGCGCGAAGGCGTTCTTGTGCGCCTCGCCATCGCGCACCAAAATGAACCCTGCGTCATAGGGCGCCTGTCCCCATTTATGAAAATCGAAGGCCACCGAATCGGCGCGCTCAATGCCATCGACGAGCGGAGCCAGATCAGGAGCCAGCCGGGCCAGTGCGCCAAAGGCTCCGTCCACATGGAACCAAAGCCCCTCCCGCGCGCATAGGTCGGCCAGCGCGGCCAGATCGTCCACCGCGCCGGTATTCACCGTTCCCGCCGTTCCAACCACCAGAAACGGCGTCAGGCCGGCCGCGCGATCCTGCCGGATGGCTTCTTCAAGCGCCGTCAAATTCATGTGAAAGCGGCTGTCGGTAGGAATCTGCCGCAGGGCGTCGCTGCCCAGCCCGGCAATGTCCATCGCTTTGGGCACGCAGCCGTGTACTGCATTGGAGGTATAGGCCGTCAGCCGCCGAGTCTGCGCGGCCACGCCGTTTGCGCGCACGTCAAATCCCAGCGCCGAGTCGCGCGCAATCAGCACGGCAATCAGATTCGCCATCGAGGTTCCGGTCACAAAGAGCCCGGTCGCCGTCAGCGGAAAACCCATGATCTCCGCCACCCAGCGCGTCACCTGCCGCTCCACCTCCACCGGAATATGATCGCGTCCGCCGCAGTTGGCATTCAGCCCCGCGGCCAGCATCTCCGCCACCATGCCCACCGGCGTGCCGCCGCCATTCACCCAGCCCATAAAGCCGGGATGCGCATTGCCCTGCGCATAGGGGAGCACGCTGCGCATAAACTCGTCATGCACCTCGGCCAGCGCAACGCCTGAGCGCGGCGCTTCCGTCAGAAAGCGCGCGCGGAGTTCGCTCGGAATCGGCTGCCATACCGGCCGTTCTCGAATCTCTTCAATGTAGCCGATCATATCGTCCAGCATCCGGTGCGCCTGGACGCGAAAGGCTGCCCAATCCGCGGGATCGAGGCTCTGGTTGCTCTGGTCGGGTGCGGCAATCACGTCCTCGTTAGCCGGATCGATAAAAGGGGGCTGCGCCATTCGTTCTACCTTGACTCTATTTTACGTGCTGACCGGGCAAAGGACGATTGGCAGCCTGGCGTCGCCGTTGCAGCAAATCGAATTAAGCCGCCATGCTGAACGGCACAATCTTCGGTTGTTTCTTTTCCATGGCTTTGTGCACGTCATACCGGTTCTGCATCTCCAGCCAAAACGTGTTGCTTCCGCCAAATGCTGCCGCCAGCCGCAAGGACATTTCCGCAGTGATGGCCGACCGGCAATTGAGAATCTTCGACATCGTCACACGCGACACGTGGAGCCGCGCCGAGACTTCCGTGACGGTTAGTTCTCCAATCACTTCCCGCAATACCTCGCCCGGATGGGGAACGCGATACGGCGCAATGCGCTTCTTTTTATCTGCCATGGTAATCCTCATAATTCAACAGGGTAAACGCGTCGCCATTGAAGGAAAAGGTCAGCCGCCAATTTCCGCTGACCCACATCGAGAAGGTCTCCTCGCGCCCACCTTTCAACCTATGCAACTTCCAGCCTGCCGGGCGCGGAAGAGACGCCACATCTTTGGCCACATCCAGCGCACTTAACTGGGCAAACAGTTTGTTGGCGTGCGCCGGTTGAATGCCGCGCACATCCCCGGTTTGAAAGAACCGTTTCAATCCGGCGTGCTTGAAGGATTCAATCACCTATAAAGCATACCTTAACACACGGTTGCGCGTCAATGGAACTACTCAATAATTTAAAAAAACTAAGAACTTATCCGTAAATTGTAGCGCCGGTCTCCAGACCGGCTGTAACGTGGACCTCTGGTCCACGTTGAGTCTCTAACAATACAGAAATACGCTGGAGCTATCGTTCAATTTAAACAGGCCTGAATCCAGGAAGAGAAAATTATCAATTTACGAATAAGCTCTAACACACCATCCCAAACTCCCGCAGCAGAAAGGCGTAGTCCAGCGCGATCTCCTTCAGATAGTCGTAGCGCCCGCTGGCGCCGCCGTGCCCGGCCTGCATATTGGTCACCAGCAGCAACGGATTCGCGTCCGTCTTCAGCGTCCTCAGCTTGGCCACATATTTCGCCGGCTCCCAATACATCACCTGGCTGTCATGCAACGATGTCTTCACCAGCATCGCCGGATAACTCGCCGCCTTCAGATTGTCATAGGGAGAATAACTCAACATATAGTTGAAGTATTTCTCCTCATTTGGATTACCCCATTCCTCGTACTCCGGCACGGTGAGCGGAAGCGTAGCGTCGAGCATCGTGTTCATCACATCCACAAAAGGAACGTGCGAGAGCACGGCACGGAACAAATCTGGCCGCAAATTGACCACCGCGCCCATCAGCAGTCCACCGGCCGAGCCGCCTTCAATCGCCACCTTCGCCGCATCGCCGAATCCCGCCGCAATCAATTGCTCCACCGAGGCAATGAAGTCCGTAAAGGTGTTCCGCTTCACCAGCATCTTGCCCGCGTCGTGCCAGGGCTCGCCCAGATCGCCGCCGCCGCGGATGTGCGCGTAAGCCATCACCACGCCGCGATCCAGCAGGCTCAGCCGGTTGGAACTGAAGCCCACCGGCAGCGCGTAACCATACGAGCCGTAGCCATAAACATAGAGCGGATTCTTTCCCGGCTCGCGTTTGTCCTTTCGATAGACCAGCGAAACCGGAACTCGAACGCCGTCCGGCGCAATGGCGTGCACGCGCTCGCTGGCATAGAGCGTGCGGTCAAAACCGCCGGGAACCTCCAACTGCTTCAGCAGCGTGGATGCCCCCGCGGCCACATCATACTCATAGACCGAAGCAGGCGTGACCAACGACTGATACGAGTAGCGGAAGGCGGGCGTCTCGAAGACGCGATTCACGTGAGGCTGCGCGCTGTAGGCCGGCTCCGGAAAGCTGATCTCGCTTGTCAGCGCCGCCTCCGGCCCCCCGCCGCTGAAGCGCCAGACGCGCAAACGCGGCAGCCCGTCCTCGCGCTCGCAGGCCACAAAGAAATCCGCAAACAGGTCAATCTCTTCGATCATGATGCCGTCGCGATGCGCAATCCGCTCCGTCCAATGCTCACGCCCCGGCGTCGCCACGGGCGCGCTCACCAGGCGGAAGTTCCGTCCGTGGTCGTTGGTTCGGATGAACCACAACCCGTTGCGATGATCGATCGAGTATTCGTGCTCGTCCTCGCGCGGACTGATAAGCGTGAAGGCGCCCTCCGGCTGATCGGCCGCCAGCACCCACGATTCCGTCGTAATGTGGCTGGCCGTCTCCATCACAATGTACTTGCCGTCCCGCGTCCGTCCCGCGCCCACATTGAAGCGCTCATCGTCCTCCTGATAGACCAGCACGTCGTCCGTGTGCGCGGTGCTGCGAAGGTGCCTCCATAGCTGAAACTGCCGCTTCTGCTCCTCATCTTCCACGGTATAGAAAAGCGTGCGGCTGTCCGCCGCCCACACAACCGACCCAACCCGCTCGACTTCGTCGGGAAGCGTCTCGCCAGTCTCCAAATCCTTGATGTGCAGCGTGTACTGGCGGAAGCCGGTCAAGTCGGTCGAGTAGGCCAGCCAGCGCCCATCGCGGCTGATGTCCGTATCGCCGATCGAAAAAAAGGCGTGCCCCTCGGCAAGCTGGTTGCCGTCAAGAATCACCTGCTCAGGCGTGTCCTCGGTTGCATTCGGAGATCCATGCGTACGGCAGTGGATGGCGTACTGCTTGCCCTCTTCGGTGCGTGTGTAATGCCACCAGTCGCCATCGCGGTAGGGAACCGAAACGTCGGTCTGCTTTACGTGCGAGAGCATCTCCTGATAAAGCTCCTCGCGCAGGCCGCCGAGCGGAGCCATAACCGCGTCAGCGAAAGCATTTTCAGCTTCCAGGTAGGCGGTCACTTCAGGATTCTCTTTGTCGCGCAGCCAGGCATAGTCGTCGATGAGGACGGCTCCGTGCAAGGCGGTTTCTTTGTGGTCAATGCGGGCGATGGGTGGTTGCGGATCTTGAGTCATCTTCTTCAGTCTATTTTGTTTGGGCTGGCTCTTGGACTTTCTTTGCAAGATTTCCAAGACGAGGCTCGGAGTCGGTGCATTATGAGAATTCTTTAAGGAAAAAACTTACTCATGGCATCGCAATTGCTGGGAGAAAAACAATTTCGATCTGAATCCAGGAAAGTGAACCCATCAATTTTCAACGCCTTACAGCCGATGCTGCCGCATATTTTCGCCGTGGACAGATGGTAGAGGCCGTAGCCTGCTACCAGCGCGCTCTTGCCCTGAGGCCGGAGTGCGCCGAGTTGGAGAACAACCTGGGGGTGGCGCTGGAGGCGCAGGGCAGTCTGGAAGAGGCGGTCAACGCTTACCGTCGCGCGCTCGAACAGCGACCGGAGTACGCCGAGGCGCGCTTCAACCTGGGCAATGTGGATTGGAAGCGCGGCAATCTTCAAGCGGCGGTGGAGAGCTATCGCCGGGTGCTGGCCGCGCATCCCAACCATGTGGAAGCGCACTGCAATCTCGGCTCGATCTTGCACGATCAGGGCAGCTTTGATGCGGCGCGGCTCTGTTACGAACGCGCGCTGGAGATTCAGCCGGATTCGGCCTATGCGGCCTGGAACCGCTCCCTGCTGCAACTGCTTCACGGCGACTTCGCCGCCGGCTGGCGCAACTTTGAAGCCCGCCGCCGCACCAAAAGCTCTCCACGCCACTTTCCTGAGCCGCTCTGGCGCGGCCAACCGCTCGACGGCGCGCGCATTCTGCTCCACGCCGAGCAGGGATTGGGCGACACCATTCAGTTTTTGCGCTATCTGCCGATGGTGCAGGCCTCAGGCGGCTCGGTGGTGCTCTGCCTGCCCACGCGGTTGCGGCGCATCGCCCGGTTGCTGCGCGGGGTTGAGTCTCTGGTAGCCACCGGCGATCCACTGCCGCCCTTTGATTGCCAGATTCCCTTGATGAGCCTGCCTCTGGTTTTTGGTACGAACCTGGAGAATATCCCGGCGCGCGTGCCTTATCTGAACATCCCGGAGGATGCATCGCGGGCGGCGTCCCGGTTGGTGTGGCCGGCCACGGGGCTGCGCGTAGGCATCGCCTGGGCCGGCAGTCCGAGCCACGCCAAGGATCGCTTCCGCTCAATGCCGTTTTCCGTTCTGGCGCCGCTCCTGCGCGTGGAGGGCGTTCATTTTTTCTCTCTGCAGATGGGACCGGCTTCCAGGCAACTGGCGGCTGCGGCGGGCAAACTCACGGATCTCGCGCCCTTCACCTCCGATCTGGCCGATACAGCGGCGCAGATGGCTCATCTGGATCTGGTCATCACGGTGGATACCTGCATCGCCCACCTGGCGGGCGCTTTGGCCGTGCCGGTCTGGACGCTGCTCGGCTACGCGGCGGACTGGCGCTGGCTGCTCAACCGCGACGACAGCCCCTGGTATCCGACCATGCGCCTCTTCCGCCAACCCAGCCTGGGCGCTTGGCACGCGGTCATGGAAGAGGTGCGCGCGGCGCTCGTGGAGCGGGCCGCCGATCCTGTCCATAACAATCGTGGAATGCTCATCGCTTGCTGATGGCGGGCTTTCATCTGCCGCGGAAGTGCCCAGCCGGAACCGCAAACGCTTGGCCCTCGTACAATAGAGAGTAATGACTGGCTTTCGTCGCGCGCATTTCGTCTTCTATGGGCTGCTGTTGGCAGCTCTGGTCTTCCTTCCCCTCGCCTTGCGAGCTGAGCGGGTGGAGGATTTGCCCCAGCCCACCGATTACGTCAGCGACTTTGCCCACGTGCTCTCGCCCGAAGCAATCGCCCGCCTGGACCGCCTCTGCGTCCAGCTCGACCACTCCCAGGCCAACGCGCAGATCGCTGTGGTGACTGTGCATACGCTGGATGGTATCGATTCAGTGGACTTTGCCAACGCATTGGTCGACAAGTGGAAGATGGGCCGCAAGGGTTCGGATCGGGGCGTGTTGCTCCTTTTTGCGATCGATGACCACCGCAGATCCATCAAAATAGGTGATGGTTTGGAGGGCATTCTGCCCGACGGCAAGACTGGCGATATCGGTCGGGAGATGGTTCCGTATCTAAAAGCCAATGATTTTGACAGTGCTGTAACTCTTGGCGTAGGTGAGATTGCTCAAGTGATCGCAGCCGACGCTAAAATCACGCTGGACGATGAGCCGGTCTTGGCTCGTCAACCGGCAAGGCCGCACTTCAATGTCGGAAAGCTGATTGTCGTCATTATCATTCTGCTCTTCTTCGGCTTTCGCGGTCTTCTAGCATTCGGGCTCTTTGGCGGATTTCGCGGCGGACCGTGGATTGGCGGCGGAGGTTTTGGTGGCGGCGGTTTCGGCGGCGGAGGCGGCTTTGGCGGTGGAGGAGGCGATTCCGGCGGTGGTGGTTTTGGTGGCTTCGGTGGCGGAGGTTTCAGCGGCGGCGGTTCGGATGGAAGCTGGTAGGAGTTTTTCCAAGCATTCAATTTGTCTCAGGGCACGTTTTAGAAGTTGCGGAAAAACTGAACAAAAAGTCCAGAAGCGTCAGGGCACGACTTTAGTCGTGCCGCAAGCGCCACAAAAAACGTCGGGCTTTAGCCCCTGCAAGAATGCCCGATGCAAATCAAAATCTGAACAAAGGCTTGCCTGAAGGCGAGCCGGAGGAGAAAACACAATATGAGCAAGAGGCTTTGGATTTGGCTGGGAGTGGCAGGCGTCGCGGTGATCGTTCTGCTGATGGCCGTCAGCGCGCGGAATACAATGGTCGCCAAGGATCAGGATGTAAAGACCGCGTGGTCGGATGTGGACGTGCAATTGCAGCGGCGGTTGGACCTGATCCCCAACCTGGTCGAGACCGTGAAGGGCTTTACCAAGGAAGAGAGCACCGTGTATGGCGATATTGCCAACGCCCGCGCGGGAATGTTGAACGCGCAGGGCCCGGCAGGCAAGATTGAGGCCAACGGCAAGCTCGATTCAGCGATTGGCCGTCTGCTGCTGCTCACCGAGAATTATCCGCAACTGCGCTCCAGCGAGCAGTTCATGCGCTTGCAGGACGAGCTGGCCGGAACTGAAAACCGCATCAGCGTGGCGCGCAAGCGTTATAACGAAGCCCTGCGCGACTACAACACCTACGTGCAGCAGTTCCCCAACAGCCTCTGGGCGGGCAGCCGCTTCCCGGTCAATAACGCATACTTTGAGGCCAGCGAGGCGGCGCGCACCGCTCCCGCAGTCAAATTCTAGGCAACAAACTGCGCGAGGCTCCCGGCATCTCACGCTGTTCGTCTTATAGTTATAAAGGGTGAGGTGCGTTGTGCGTGGTCGCGATTTTGTCGAATTCGTTTGCAAGACCGTGCGCAACGTCCCTGTCTTTTCATCGCTGGTGACGTGCCTGATGCTGGCCTCGCTCGGTCTGAGCGCGCAGAGTCTGCCGCCAGTCGCCGCGTCGCAGCCGGCCAAAGCCGTGGTGCTGGATCGCGTGGTAGCTGTCGTCAACAATCAAGCGATCCTGGCCAGTGATGTGGACGACGAGATGCGCCTTGCGGTGCTGGACCCGGCGCAGGGTGGGATGGGCGCTCTCACCGCGCAGCGGGCGCTGGAGCAGTTGATCAGCCGTGCGCTGATCCAGCAGCAGATCCGTCAAGAAGACGCGCAGGCCACCGAGCCAACCCAGGCCGAGATCGATGCGCGGCTCAGCCAGATTCGCAGCCAGGTGCCGGCCTGTGTTCACCTCAACTGTGTTTCGACCGAGGGGTGGAAGGCCTTTCTGGCCGCGCATCAACTCAACCCGGAGCGCGTCCGGAGCTATCTGCGCTTCCGCATACAGATTCTGCGCTTCATTGAAGAGCGCTTCCGTCAGGGCATCCGCATCGCGCCGGAAGAGATTGAAAGCTACTACAAGCAAACGCTGCTGCCGCAGTACGCGGCGGGTGAAACGGCTCCCATTCTCGAAGAGGTCTCCCCGCGGATTGAGGAGATTCTATTGCAGCGCCAGGTCAATGCGCTCTTCGATGATTGGCTGAAGAATCTGCGCAAGCAGGGCGATGTGGAGGTTCTCGATCCCTCGCTGGAAACTCCCGATGCTCCCGGTTCCGGCAAAGGGGGCGCATGAGCGAGCCCGATTCCACCTCCCCTCTTTCCGCCGAGACCGCTGATCTAAGCGATCCGGGTATCCCATCCTCGCAAGATCCGGCTACCCCATCCTCACAAGATCCGGGTGCCCCATCCTCGGAAAATCCGGGTGCCCCATCCATTCCGCGTTCTTCAGCGGAATGGGTGGGAGACGACGAACTCCAATCCTCTGCCTCTCCAGCGGATTCATCGATTCCGCTCAAGCCCAGCCGTCTGCGCCGCTTCTTCCTGCGTCATCTTCCCATCACGGTGGCGGCCGGAGTTTTGCTCCTCGCCGCGTCTCTCACCGGGCTCTATTTCTTTGCCAGTTCGCCCGCCTTTGAGAACTTTGTTCGCCGGCAAATCGTGCAAAAGCTTGAAACAGCCACCGGCGGCAAAGTTGAAATCGCCTCCTTTCACTGGAGTTTGTCCCGCCTGGAGGCCGAAGCCGGAGGAGTGGTGGTTCATGGACGTGAGGCGGCCGGCGAAGCGCCCTACGCCCAAGTCCAAAAAGTCCGTGTGCGCTGGAGCATGATCGGCTGGTGGATTCCTCACTTTCCGCTGCGCGATCTGGAGATTCTCAAGCCGCAGTTCCATCTGATCGTCTATGCGGATGGCTCCACCAACCAGCCCCAGCCGCGCAAGCCCAGCAAGCAGAGCAAACCCATGCTGGATACTTTTTTCAATTTCAAGGCCAGCCACATTGCCGTCGAGCAGGGCCTTTTGGACTACGAGAATCGTGCCGCCAGCTTCGACTTTCAGGACCGGTTCATTCCCCTCGACTTCTCGGCCAGCGACCTTTCACTGCGCATGGCCTATGCGCCCGCGCTGGCTGGCCATCCGGAGTTTTATCGCATTGAGGCCGGAGTCCGCGATCTGACCCTCGCGCGAGGCGCAGCGGCCAGCCATCCTCCATCCGAGTCCCACCCACCGCAAGTCGAAGGATCGCTGCAAGCCACTCTCGATCTGTCGCGCACCGTGGCCACGCTCCGCTCCCTGCGCATCACCGCAAAAGGCCGTGGGGTTAAAGAGCGCTCACTGGAGATCACAGGCTCCCTGGACCACTTTGACCATCCTCGCTGGCAGGGTAAGGCCGTGGGCGATCTGGACCTTCGCCTTGTGGAACCGATGACCGGCTACCCGTTTACTCCCCAGGGCCTTGCTCACTTGGATCTGAATGGGGCCGGCGAGGCGAGCCGCTTCCGCATCGACGGCAGCCTGCGCGTCGAGAATGGCTCGTACATCGGAACCGGCGTTGTTGCCACCGGTTTTCAGTTGGATGCGCGCCTGCACGCCGACCCTGAAGCGCTGCTGGTGACTTCCATCCTCCTCCGCCCCCGTCAGGGAGGCGAGATTGCCGGAGACCTCTCGCTGGTTCACTGGCTGCCCGTCCTTCCCGGCGAGGCCAAGCTCCAGCCAGATCGGGTGCCCCCGGTCTCGCGTTTGAGACCTGGGATCGACCAGCCAGCCGCCGCCGGCAACGCCAAGCCGCACACTTCCCCAGCCGACGAAATTACCATCCCCGTCAACGGAAAGGTGACCAGCTCCTTCAAGGACGTGGCGCTGGACACGCTGTTGGAGATGTTCTGGGATCCGCCCTTTCAGCACCTTGGCCTGGACGCCCGCGTCAGCGGTCCCGCCAACGCCCTTTGGATCAATGGTGACAAAAATACGCTCTCGGTGCAGGCGCTGCTTAAACTCGCGGCGCCCGCGCAGCCCGCGCCTGGGTTGGCTCCCACCAGCGGCATGATTGACGCCACTTACACCGAACGGGACGGCGCGCTGGATATGCGCAAACTGGAGTTGATTCTGCCCTCCAGCCAACTGACGGCGCACGGCCACCTCGGTGCTTCTCCCCTCACCAGCCCCTCGGCCTTTGCCGTCGACTTCCATACCGGCAACTTGGGCGAGTTCGACACCGTCCTGCGCGATCTGGGATTGGAGCGCAACGGCAAAGCCGGAACCGCGGCCCTGCCGGTGGCGCTCAGCGGAAGGCTCGATCTGGTGAATGGATTCTGGTCCGGTTCGCTGGTCGATCCACATATCTCCGGCGAGATGAAAGCCACCCAGGTGGGCGTGGAACTGGCAGCAATCAACAGCCCTGCCTCCGGCCTGAATTCCAACCAGAATCAGTTCATTCAATTAGAGTCCATCGAGGCCTCCGGCAGCTACTCCGCCGCCCGCCTGGACTTCTCTCGCGGCCTCATCCGCAAAGGCAATGCGGAGGTCAACTTCAGCGGCAGCCTCAGCGCGGTTGCCGCTCCCATGGTGCATGGCGTTGCACCCGTTCCCTCCTTCGATGCAAATTCCGTGCTCCAACTCCGCCTCCTAGCCAGCAAGGTTGATCTGGACGATCTGAGCCTCATCACCGGTCAAAAGCTCCCCATGACAGGCAAACTGGGCGCGCAGCTTCAACTCAATGGCCCGCTTCACGCCCTGGCTGGCTCCGGTTGGGTCACGGGCGACAAGATCAGCTTCTACGGCGAAACCATGGACCGCGTTCGAGCCCAAGGAACACTGGCCAGCCAAACTCTCGACCTGACCTCCGTGACCGTCAGCGGAGAAGGCGGCAAAATCTCGGCCAAAGGAAGTTATAACCTCTCCTCTGGCCGTTGCCAAATGCAAGCCAGCGGCGCGGAGTTTGACCTGGCGCGCATCCAAGCCGTGCGCACCAGCGGCCTGAGCGCAGCCGGCAAGCTGGACTTCACTCTCCAGGGCCAATGCACGCTCGACGATCCACGCCTGGAGGCCCACGCTTCCGTCAGCGCCTTGGCCCTGAGCGGTCAGCCGCTGGGTAATCTGAACCTCGATGCGCATACCGCTCATCGCGCCGTCTCTTACGACCTGACCACGCGTATGGACGCCGTCAATCTCATCGCCCACGGAGAGACGGCACTCACCGGCAACTACGCCACCCACGCCAAAGTAGATTTTTCGCGCTTCAACGTGGGGGTGCTCTTCAATCTGGCCCATGTCCAGGGCTTCAGTGGAGACTCCGCGCTGGCCGGAACGCTCACCCTCGATGGCCCTCTGGCGCAACCCGATCTGTTGCGCGGCGAGGCCCGCCTCGATCAATTGGCCGTCACCGTCGCCGGTGTTCCCCTGCAAAGCGACGGCGGACTTCATGCCACCTTCGACCACTCCGTCATCCGCCTCGATCCCATCCACATCACCGGCGCGGAGACCGACCTCCACGCCCAGGGAAGCCTCTCCCTCAAAGAAAAGCAGCAGCTTGACCTCTCCGCCCGCGGAGCCATCAACCTGAAGGTCGCGCAGACGCTGGACCGCAACCTCACCTCCAGCGGAGACGCCACCTTCCAGCTTGAGGCGCACGGCCCGCTGATGAATCCTGCGCTGCAAGGCCGCATCGACTTCAAAAACGCCGCGCTCTCCCTTGAAGATGTGCCCAACGGCCTCAGCCAGTTGAACGGAAGTCTGGAGTTTAATCAGAATCGACTCGAGGTCCGCTCGCTCACCGCCATGAGCGGCGGCGGCCAGCTCACCCTCGGCGGCTATCTGGCCTATCAGCACGGCCTCTACGCCGACATGACTGCCACCGGCAAAGAGATTCGCATCCGCTATCCGGAAGGCATCAGCTCCCTCGCCGACGCCCAGCTCCACCTCCAGGGCGGCCAGAACAACCTGCTCCTCTCCGGCCAGGTCATGATTACCCGCTTCACGGTCAGCCCCGACCTGGACGTTGCCGCCCTCGCCCAACAGACCGAGGCAGTCGAGACCATCGCTCCCCTCGACGCTCCCTCCAACCACATCCGTCTGGATGTGCACATCGCCAGTTCGCCCCAGTTGAACTTCCAGAACGCCTACGCCAAGCTGGCCGGCAACGTCGATCTCCATCTGCGCGGCACGGTTGCCTCGCCCTCCCTGCTTGGCCGCATCTCCATCACCGAGGGCAGCGCCATCCTTGCCGGAACCCGCTACGACCTCCAGCGCGGAGACATCTTCTTCACCAACCCCGTCCGCATCCAGCCCTCCATCGACCTCAACGCCACCGCCCGCGTCGAGGACTACGACATCACCCTCGGCCTCCACGGCACGCCGCAAAAGATGAACGTCACCTACCGCTCCGATCCCCCGCTCCCCGAAGCCGACGTCGTCGCGCTCCTCGCTCTCGGTCGCACCGGCAGCCAGCAGCGCCTCTATATGCAGCAGCAGCAAGCGGTCACCAACCCCACCGACGCCCTGCTCGGCGGCGCGCTCAACGCCACCGTAAGCTCCCGCGTCCAGCGGCTCTTCGGCGCCGGCAGCGTCAAAGTCGATCCCAACTACCTCGGCGCCCTCGGCAACTCCACCTCCCGCATCATCGTCGAGGAGCAGCTAGGCCGCAGCCTCACTCTCACCTACGCCACCAACGTCAACACCACCAGCCAGCAGCTCATCCAGGCCGATGTCGCCATCAACCACCACGTCTCCCTCCAGCTAGCCCGCGACGAATCCGGCGTCTTCTCCGTAGTCCTGAAAGCCACCCAGCGCTTCAAATAGGCGACAGTTACCATCTCAAAGACCATCCGTTTACTGCCATAGATTTGGATATATAGCGTAGAGTCGAATTCCAGCGCCGAGTCGGAATGCAGCGCCGAGTCGAAATGCAGCGCAAAGTCAAAACGTAGCGCAGGTCTCCAGACCGGCTGTAGCGCCGACCTCCTGGTCGGCTGTGGCGTGGACCTCCCGGTCCACGCAGGTCACTCATCATGCGGAGCCGCACAAATGGGAGGATTTGAAGCCCGGTTGTACAATTGTCCTGTCATGCCAACCGTCTTTCGTGAACGCGGCTTCAGATTTTTCTTTTATTCGGATGAGGGTTCGCCGCTGGAGCCGGTCCACATCCATGTCGTGAGGGAGCTAGCGGAGGCGAAATTCTGGCTGGAATCTACAATGCGAGTAGCCTACAATAGAGGTTACGACGCGCGGACCATGCGCGAGTTGCAGAGATTGGTTGAGGCAAACAGAAGCCGGATTGTGAGGGCATGGAATGAACATTTCGTCTAAACCTGTGCGTGTCCAATTCGATTCCGACAGTTTTCATGTCGATTTGAGCGACGGTCGTGTCCTCAATGTTCCTTTTGCCCGCTTTCCTCGCTTGTTGCGCGCCACGGCAGAGCAGCGTGAACAAGTGCAAATGAGCAACTGCGGCCTGCATTGGGAGGCTTTGGACGAAGACATTTCCATCGCCGGCCTGATCGCCGGCCGAGGGGATCAAACCAAAACTGGCAAAATATCGGAGCACCCAACGAAAATATGAGAGTGTTTACCTAAAGATAGATAACGCTGTTCCTTGGAATGTTGCGAAGGTC
>CAZYCV010000028.1:0-48524 GCA_964645305.1 uncultured Occallatibacter sp.
CAAAAATGCATTGTTGTCGCCGGGGGCCGCACAAGGCTGCTTTTGCGCCCGCGCCTGACCAAGAGCCAGAAAAACCGACGCCGCAATCACTAAAATTTGTTTCATCCAAAGCCTCATGGTACGTCGGGAAGATTATAAGCCCTCGACCAGAAGCGCGACTCACCGATAGGCCTCGCGGCGATGCTTGACGCCGGTGATTTCAAGAGCCTCGCCGGAGTCGTGGAAGCGCACGCGATAATCACCGACGCGAAGACGAAACTCAGGAGGTTCAATGTCTTGCAGGCGCTTCACATCGCCCTCGCTGGAACTGCAAAACCGGGCGAGCGCATTGAGAATGCGCATGGCTGTGGCTTGGTCGATAGCGCGAAGTTCATTCCTGGCCCGATCATTCCAGATAATCTTCTTGGGCATGGCTACTGGCCCGGCGCGATGGTTTCCAGCGGCGTGCGCTCCATGCGCTCCCAATCCTCCATGCTGAGACCAAAATCAGAGAGGACTTCTTCATGGGAGATCACTTCTCCACGGGCGAACGAGGCGCGGGCGGCGGCGATCTCACGTGCTTCCGCTTTGCTGACAGGCTCATCATCATAGGGAGCATTGGCAATCGCGCGCGAGACAGGATCAAGCAGCGTGTTGATCAGGCCAACCAAAGCGGAGACCTGGCTGGCGGCCATGCGATCGATGAGTTCATGCGCCTGCTGTCGAAGCTCGCGTGTTTGCTCAATCGGATTGATTGCGATGGTAGCCATAAGAGGAAAGCTCCCTCTGATTATTCTGCGCCGTAGCTAGAAAACGGTCAATGGCCCGGCATTGATGCTGTCCCCTAGTCCCCTAGTCCCTAGTCCCTGCCCTTCACAGCCAGATCGCCGCGTGCCCCGCGCACTGCGCTGCCTGCTGCGTCAAATCCTCGGCCAGCTCAAAGCCATAGCGCGCAAAATAATACGCCGCCCCATGCACTCGCTCTTGCAGTACGCCGCCGGGATACAGCGCCTGGCTGATCGCCTCGGCCTGCCGCGCCAATTGCCCTTCGCGCTGCAACTGGAAGTTGGCCGCCAGCCGCCGCAGCCGATGCATCTGGTAGCGCATTTTGCTGGCCGCGGTCTCCGCCGAGCGGCCCAGTCCGGCGTCCAGCTTGCCCATCCAATCCAGCAGCGGGAGCAACTCATCCTCCAGCGACAACTCCGTCTCCGCTAGCCGCCGCTTGCCCTCCGGAGGAATCGAGCGGGCGGCCAGAAGCTGCGTCAGTTCACCCGGCGCCTCCTCAATGATCCGTTCCAGGGTGAGCTGATGCTTGCGCAGCAAATCGCCCACCGCCGGCTCAATTAGCGTCGCCGAGAGGCGCGCCAGCCCCGGCGTCACTCGTCCCAGAATCCGCTCGTAAAGCACGGCGGATTGCGCAAAATAAGCAATCTCCGCCGGTCCGCCCACAATCGCTGAACTTGAAAGCAGATAATCCTGAAAGACCGGCCGCAGCAGCGCCGAAGGAGAAATCCGCTCCGGTTCGGCCTGCAAAATCCCCACCAAATCCGCCGTCGTATAACGGTCCCGCCCAGCCTGCCACAAGCCGGCGGGTTCGTTCACGCTCGGCGCCAGCCGCTTCAACGCCACCCGCGCCCCACTCTCAGCGTCGATCAAAAACAGCAAGCTCGATTGCTCGCCTACCGCCACCTGTGCGTGATAGCCCGCCGCCTCCAGCGACCGATTGCGTTCGGTGAGCGCCGCGTGCAGTTCGTCGGCCCGCTCTATTCCTGCACGCAACACCGGCGCGCCCAGGCGGTGAAACTCCCGACCGCTCGCATCCATCACCAGTAGCCCTTGGGCGGCAAACGCTCTCCGGTAAAACTCGGCGAAGGCCTCGGCCAAGCTGCGCCCCGGCTGGTAGGCGGCGGCCAAAACTTCCATGGCTTCCGAGCCGCCCAGCAGCTCCCACGCCTGCTCCACCAGCGGCAAAATCGGCTCATCCAGCACCACCCCGCCCACCGGCCTCGGAGCCTCAGGAAACGACGAATACACCAGCTTGCGCAGCTCGCGCTTGGCGGGAAAGACCACGTGATTGATCTCGGCAAAGTCGTGATCTTCAGTAGCCAGCCAGAAGATGGCGGCGTGCGGACGCCCCTCCGCCGTCGCCGCCCGCGCCCGCGCCAATGCTGTCGCCGCCTTCAAGGGCGTAAAGAGTGGTCCGCCGAAGAGGCCCACCTGCTGCCCGGTCACCACCACTCCCGCGCCGCCGCGCAGTGCCTCCAGCGCGGCGGCCGCGGCAGGCGAGGGCGCTACATTCTGCTCGCCCAGCAGGCGCAGCAACTCCGGCCAATGCGCCGGAACAGGCGGACGAGCCTGCCAGCCGCTCTCCGACGACAACGCCGGATAAAAGGCTTGCGCCTCCTCAGCCCCGGAGCAGGCGTCCAGAAAGAGCCGGTGCAGTCCCGGAACAACGGTAATCGGATGGCAATCGGTGGTCAACAATTCATTCTCTTAAGAACTCTGACTGGAATCTTAGGGCGAACTCGCGCCGCGCGGACTGTAAAAGAATTCGTCTCCTGTTTAGGATGCTACGCCATACAGGTTCGATGCAGATAGGAAAATTCGTTGCAACAAGAGGGTCAAAACGTGCGTATACTCAATCTGAATCGCGCGGAATGTTGATTGCGCCCAAACTGCGCTTCAAGGAGAAAGACGATGCCCCCAAAGAAGAAAGCCGTGAAGGCTGCCAAGCCAAAGACTGCCAAGGTTGCCAAGCCCACGATCAAGAAGCCCGTGCCGGCCGGCTCCCGCAAAGCCGCCAAGCCCAAAGCGGCCAGTGCGGTGAAGCCCAAGGCGAAGAAGACTCCCAAGCCCACAGCCGCCGGCACTGCCGAGATCCTCAGCTCCGAGGTGGTCTTCGAGGGGCCGCTCTTCCGGGTGCTGCGCGACCGGCTGATTGAGCCGGGTGGCCATGAGAACCTGCGCGACATTATCCGCCACAACGGCAGCGTGGTCATCCTGGCCGTTGACAAGTCCAAAAACAAGCGCAATCCGTGGATCGTGATGGAGCGCCAGTATCGCCACGCCGCCCAGCGCTTCCTGTGGGAGCTGCCCGCCGGCAAGCTGGAACCGGGCGAGGACGCGCTCGCCGGCGCGCAGCGCGAGCTGGAAGAAGAGACCGGCTACCGCGCCAAAAAGTGGAAGCCGCTGGTCGAGTACTACGCCAGCCCCGGTTTCCTGGGCGAATCGATGAAGGTCTTTCTGGCCGAAGATCTGGTGGCGGGCAACGCTCATCCTGAAGAAGACGAGAAGATTGAACTGCGCCTGGTCAAGCTCTCTGAGATTGTCAAGCTGATTGAGAAGGGTGCCATTCTGGACGGCAAAACGCTGACCAGCGTGCTGTTGTACGCGCGCAAGCTGGACGCCAAGAAAGGCAAGTAGCTGAGAGATGGGCTGCAATCCTTGCTCACTCTCTTCCAATCCGGCCCGGTATTCGCTCGGCGGCAACGCCGCGTCTTCCGGGTCGGCGTACAAATATTTTGCAACCTCAGAAGCTTTTTTTGCGTCTTAGTACATACCGGTTGAGATTCCCCAGTACGCTCTTTACCGGAGTTGAGAGGTTGTAAGAAAGGCAGGGGCCCGTGGCTCAATACAAAGGGAAAGTCAAGTGGTTCAACAACGCCAAAGGCTACGGCTTCATTGGTCGTGAAGATGGGCCAGATGTATTCGTTCACTACTCTTCGATCCAGTTGGACGGATACAAAACTCTGAAAGAGGGCGATGACGTTGAGTTCGACATCGTCCAGGGGCAAAAGGGCGCCCAGGCCGATGCGGTCATTCGGCTCCGCGACGTCGCGGCCACTTCCGCCTAGAAGCGTTGATGAATCAGCGTGAAGAAACAGCCGCCTGCGGGCGCGTGGTTGGAGTGCGTTCAAATTGGTCCTCTTGCTTGTTGCAGCCGATTGAAGCTGCGTCAACTTCAAAATCTCTTCAAATAAATCAAAAATCTATAGCCCAAACCGCGCCATACGGGGTAAGATAAGGGCGCTATGAGCTTACTTCATCAGGACACTCCGGAAGAGATTGACGATGCCGCCCTCGGCGAAGAGTTCACCAAGGGAAGCAGTCATGTGATCTTGGCCAGCGTCATTGCCGCCGTGCTGGTCATCGCCGTGGTGGGGATTACCCTGCTGTCCGGTCGCAAACCGCCCGTAGCCAGTGGCGAAGTGGTCCAGGTATGGGCCTTTCCGCGCCACGGTGAAACCTCCGGCCTGGACGCCAACGGCGACGCCATGGCCAAGGATGTCTTTGATCAGGTGCTGGTCTTCGCCCACGTCAAGCTGCAAAACACCAGCAAGAATCCGATGCAGGTGCAGAATGTGCTGGCCAATGTGCGGCAGGCCGACGGAATTCCGCTCTCCGTCTCCGCCGGCAACATCGCGCAGTATCAGGTGGCGCTGCTGGCCTATCCGGAGATCGTCCCCCCGGCAGGAAAGCCACTCTCTCCGCACGCCACCCTCGAACCCGGTGAGAAGCTGGAAGGGAATCTGCTCTGGGTCTTTCGCATGGACCGCCCGCATTGGCAAGCGCGCAAAGAGTGGCAACCGGACCCGGACCACGACGACCCGGGTTCCAAGTTCGGCCTCAACTTTACGTTCGCCATCCAGTACCAGAAAGACCTGGTGCTCACGCCCTCCAGCCCGGTTACGGAACGTTAGGCGGAACCGGCGCGTTTTTGGGCGTGGTCAAATAGCCTTTAATCAGGTTCTTTGAATCCACCGAGTTCACCACAACCTCGAAGAGCAGGTGGTCCTTGCCGCTGTAGAATTGCAGCGGCTCGTTCACGCCCTTGCCATTCTTCTGCACCGGCTTGTCGTCTGAAACCACCACCAGGTCGAAGATGTTCTTTTTGGGATCAGCCTTCTTCAGCTCCAGGCTCACCGTCCCCACCGTCTTCCGCTGGCCTTTGCTCAGCGTGAACTCATAGTAGTTGCGGTCACCTTTGTGCTTGAGCAGCTCCAGCTCATCGTGGGTTCTGGCGATCAGCGTGCTGTGCCCGTCCAGATCCCCCTTCATCGTCATCAACTGGCTGATTGCCGTGGCCAGTTCGCCCCGCGTCTTGCCCAGATCGTTCTTCACTCCGCCCACGTCGCTCTTCACATTCGACACTTCGCTGGAGACGGCGCTCAGTTGCTGCGCGGTCTGCTGCGCATTCTGCCTCTGCGCGTTGGCCAGCCGCTGGCTGTCAGCTTCGGCGGCCTCCTGGCGGCGGATAATATCCTGCGCCCGCTTGTCCATCTCCGTCTGGGTGATGTTCAATGACTGCCCCAGCTCTTCGGTGGCCACCTTCAGATGCGCATCCGTCTCTCGCAAGTCTGCGGCCAGCTTCTTGTTCTGCTCGCGAGCCTCGGTCAATTCAGTTTTCTGGCTCTCCAGCCGACCGCTGAGGCTGTAACTCCAAATCAGGCTGCCCACGCCGGCCAGCAGTGAAATCGCAACCGCCGCCAGCAGCGCACCGGAATAGCTTCGGGGTGTATCGTCCAACACACTCATTTTATTGCCTCTCGTCTTGTCTCTCTCGCGCGGCCCAATCCAGGGTCGGCTGATTCTGGTTCGGCGTCTCCCACGCGGGCGTGGCGCCATTTGAAAAACTCCCCGCACGCCAGCGGCAAAAAGCACTCCGCTCGCCTTCTGGGGGATTGTCTACAGAATATAGAATTTCGCAGGTTTCTGCTGCGCAAGGCGAATACATGGAGAAACGGCACGCCGCGCACATCTCAATCAACCACTATGATTGGGTGCCCCAGCTCTCGATTTTGAGACTTGGGAAACCTGGAACTCAAAGATCAAAACAACGGGTTGAGGTTCATGGTTCCCACATCTCAAAATCGAGACCAGAGGCACCCTGTTTTTGTTCATTCTTAATTGGAACATTGGCTATCAGCCGAATCAATGGTAGGATTCTCGGCCCATAAGTTCTTTCCAAACAGCAGGATCATCTGTGATGTAAAATATTGGTTCCATCTTTCTATGTTCGATAATTTCAGTTATGCCTTTTACAGTAATTATTTCATAGGATGGATAGCCGAGAGCAAATCCTTGAGGAGGATTCTTCAAATGTAAAGGTTCATAACCTTTTAATTTACCATACTGTATTTCTCGTATTTGCCCTTTCGTGTCCCGATATATGAATTTCGCGCTTCTACCCCAAGGCTTAACGTAATAGCTCATCGTAATAGAAATATCATCACGAGTGAGTCCCGTTGTAGGAGTGATCCATTTTGGTAGCCGCGATTTATTTGCAAGTTCAAAGTTGGACTCAGGAAAGTACTCGCATCCAACTATCGCAGAAAATGAGATAATTAGCACGAAAAATTTCAGGTATTTTTCAATACGCCGAAATGTTTTTTCCACTGTCTTAGCCTCCACCGTTAGTCACCCTTCAACCAGTCTGCAGATCCAATACATGAGCAGGTGGCCCGGTCATCGATTCAATCCTATTTCAACGTAAGTCATAACAAAAAGCTGTGCCCCGTTCATCGCAGTTTTATCGCGATGAGCGAGAGTCGCTGATGCGCCGTCCACTTTGACTCAATTCCAACTGCTCTTCGAATATCCTAACCGGCTTTAAGACGGTTGCAAGAGACCCGCCCGCTCATCGCGCAAAACGATTATGCAATTCTGCCTTTTTTTTGACGCGATGAACGGGGCACGGCTCCCTGTAACTCATTGTGATTCTTCAGGGTCAATGATCGGGCCACCTGCCCAAAGAGCGTGGCGCAAAAATCTCTACGGGTGGCCGAAGTTCCCGCCGCCAAAGAGGAGGACCGGCACCGGATAGGGCCATCCGAAGCTGCTCTCTGTATTCTGAGCAAGAACAATTCCTAAAACCTGGCCGGAAGTTGGGTAAGCACCCCCCGCATCGTGGCAATATCCGCTGTTATAGATGCTCACCACAAAGAAGTCCCCTGCATTCGTCTGACTGTCGAAGGCGCACAATGCCGCGCCAGTGGTGGCAATCTGCACGGTCTGGCCGGCGGTCGATAGCCCGCCGTTGCTGGCCCCTCCGCCCGGCGACATATTGATGCCAATGACAACGTTGCCAAGGTTGGCGTCGTTGACAAAGGCCTCCTGGCCAACTCCGAAGAGGGGGAATTCACAGGGACCATAGCCGCCATAATTGCCACAGATATTTGGATTTCCCCCCACAGTGGTCTCCAGCAGGTACTGCGAGCAGTTGGCGTGGCAAATCAGGCTGATTGTCGATAACCCGGCCGGTCCGGTGGCGCCTTGTGGGCCTGTCGCCCCGGCTGGGCCGGTCGCTCCCTCGGGGCCGGTCGGCCCTGCCGGTCCTTGTGCGCCGGCAGCGCCTGAAGGCCCCTGCACACCCTGTGGCCCTTGTGCGCCGGCGGGGCCTTGCGGTCCCTGCGAACCGGCTGCACCTGCCGGCCCCTGCGGCCCTTGCGCGCCGGCGGGCCCAACGGGGCCAGTCAAAGCCCAGCTCGTGCCCATCTCACCGGCCACGCAGAGCGAGGTGGAAGCGACAATACGCACCGCTCCGGTCGAACCATTGACACAGGCGGATATATTCGACGACGCGGGCGCGGCCATCGCCGCAGTTCCCACAAGCACAAGAGACACGAGCCCCACCAGGGACTTGAATTTGAACATGAAAAACCTCCAGGGAGCATTCTTGGGGAAACTCCCAGCCTTTATGAAAGATGTACCACAAAATCATCAGGATGTGGAAGTGTCTTATTCGGCGAATCCGATTTCTGGGCAGGTGGGCGGGTTAATGATTCAATCCTCTTTCAAAGTAAGCCATAACGAAAAGCTGTGCCCTTTTCATCGCAGTTTTATTGCGAGAGTCGCTGATGCGCCGTCCACTTTGACTCAATTCCAACTGCACTTCGAGTATCCTAACCGGCTTTGAGATGGTCTCAAAACACCCGCCCGCTCATCGCGCAAAACTATTTTGCAATTCTGCCTTTTTTGACGCGATGAACGGGGCACAGCTTCGTATCACTCATGTTTTTTCATGTTTGATGTGCGGGCCACCCGCCCAAAATCTTTGAATATTACCCCCGGGTAACCAGGCGCAACACTGTAAATATTAAAAATCCAGAAATCATAAGTAAAAATGTAGTCGGTTCGGGAGTCGTGCTCGAAGGATTGGTGTCAAAAGCGACATAAATATAAAAATCTTCCGTAGCCAAATCATCATAGGTATTTGTGTCTGCGCCACCTTGAATGGTATACCAACCGAGATATTCCCCAGGAAGTATTTCATTATCCGCAGTTACATTAATGAATGCTCCGGAAAATGAGTCTCCTGCCGCCAGAAAAGTAGGTCCTTCAAAGATAAAGGGCGAATCATCGACTGTCAGATCAAGTGATTGAAGATTGAATATATCACCATTCAGATAAAGATCAGTGTCCCCGGTATTTGTGAGCGTGCCGTCAAACTCAATTGTTCCACCGGGCGTTATATAGGCATACGGATTTATAAATGTCAGTGTCGCATCTGCGCGCGCTGCTACCACATTTAGCAATGCAATGAAAACTACAAATCCACTTCTGATTAGCATATTCTTCATCTGTTTCTTCCTTTCTCTTGGCTTGTACGGCTTATCATTTTATTCGATCACAGTAATTGTGATTGTGTTGGATTTCACAATCTCCTTTTCGTTCGGATCCTCCGATACTGGTCGCAAGAACTGAATTTCGTATTCCCCGGGAGATGTAAGGTCAAATACATCTGAAAGAATGGCATCTTCCTCCAATTTCTCTCCAGGCTTCAAGAGAATCGCTGAGTCGCTCCCGATTAATTGATGAAGCCTAGTATGGCGACCATATTCGGTTTCTTGGGTATTCTTTCCGCGTTTGTCATGAACCAGAACTGTGTAATGATGTTCGGCTGTAATTGGACTTACTGATCTTCTAAAAACAAGTGACTGATCGGAAATATTTGCTAAGACCACGTGAAGACGTGTCTCCTCGCCAATTCTGACTGTATCTTTGTATGCACTGATAGTGATTGTAAAGGGTTGTTTGTTATCTTCCGCCGCTCCAAAATATCCGGTGGCGGCCATGATCGTGACAATTGCAATTATGACGATTTTGCTCAGTCTCATAAATCGATCTCCTTCTTTTTCGATCTTACATCGCTTGATCGCTTTTAACGGACACAAGGCATTGGTGTTGTTTTCAATGAAACACCTGTCCATCGCGGATAAATTGAACTCTGAACAAATGATCCAGCATATCCCTGACTTATTGTTTCATTGTTTGGGTTGATTGACCAAGTTTGGGTAATCAGGTTTTGCACGGCATCCCCATACCATCCCCATTCAATATAACCAAGTGGAACGGGGATTGAACCAGATATGGACGAAGTCCAGAGAAGAAACATATCTGCCTGAAAAGACGCCGTTACTTCTGTATCGTCCAAAAATAGTGGAACGTCTGGGTTGTCTATTGCAGAACCTGGTTGGAATAACGGGTAAGGATAATAATTATCCAAAACTCCCCCCGAACCAGAATTAGCTGTGCATGGAGGCGCAGTATAAACATCTTGATTATAGGTGTACACTGCGTTGTAGTAATTAAGCAGTTGGACATATGAAAATGTGCCGATCGGAGAAGCTGGATCGTCAGAGGCGGTAAACATCATACCGTTGAGAATTCCAGGACCAGAGAATTCAAGCATTGGACCCAGATTGATTTCGACTGGGGGTAGTGAACCGTTTGCTGAACACCCCAATGCTTGACCTTGACAAGTGTATAGATTCACTGATTTAGGTCCAGTTACATCAAAGACTGCATTTGCAGGAAGACTGCACTGGAGTGATGATTCGGCCCCAGCGATATTAACGCAGTATTTATAAGTGACAGAAACTCCGTCCTGCGGAGAAATTGAATAGAAAGTGAGACTTGGTGTAGTAAGGGGCGGCATCGGAGTCACGCTTGCTTCAGCCGTACTCGCAGAATATCCGCCGATATTTGTTCCATTGTCGATAGTCCAAGTTTCAGAAACAGGGGAACCATCATAGGTGGTTGTTGTGGGAGTTGTCGTGGTCAAAGCAAGCTGCTGGCCGACAACGGCATTTTGGATTGGTGGAGTGGAACCATCGGATGTGCTGATGGTAGTGGTTGTCCCATTGAGTACCCACTGAATCTGGTTGCCGAGGATTTGGGTTCTGATTGTGACCGCACCATTGGACGAAGTGCCTATCGTGAGTGCAGCGACGCCCGTTGAATCGCTGGCTGCGGGTTCGACCGTTGCCGTAATCTGCGTTGGACTGACTACCGTCACGTTCGAAAGGGACACGCTACTACCGCTTGCAGTCTTTATCGCAACCGGAGTTACAGGGCATGAAGAAGTGGCATTGGCTTGAGTAGTAAAACCGGTTCCTGTAATAGTGATCGGATAACTTTCCCCAGCAAACCACGTTTTTGGAAGAAGTTGTGTGACACTTGGCTTGGGGCAGCCAACGACCTGCACCGGTATCGAACCCCAAACAGCCTGATAACCTCCGTACATTTGAAAATTTGCTGTCTCAGTCGGTTCACCAATCGGAGGAGCAATGGTAGCGGTAATCTGTGTTTCACTCAAAATATTTACATTCGATACTACAATTTTGCTCCCGCTGGGAGCGATCACATTGATCAACGTATTCGGTGAACTTTTTCCATCCATATTCGCTGAACATAACTCCGTGGCATTAGGCGTCGTGACAAAATTGTTTCCTGTAATTGTAACGTTATATGCTTGTCCAGCATTCCATGTATTCGGAGTTATAGAAGTAATGGATGGAGTCGGGCAAGTGAATTTAATATCAAAGTTATAGGATTCATGTCCACCATCTATGATGGCGGACCAAGTAGCCGAGAAAGTGTCATCCATTAAGACTGGATCCGTTGTCGAAATTGGTGGCGGTGTGATTGTCCAAGTATATAAAATATAATTAAATGGTAAATAGTAATTCTTGAAAGTAACACCGTCAATGGCGCATGAAAGGTAACCGTATTGAATGGCTGTCGAAATAATCCCATATTTCGGTTGTGATGTCACCTGCCAACTTCCATTACTTATCGCATTGCAATCTGGACCGATATCTTGCCATCCCTCCAATAGCAAGGGTTCATTATAATAAGTATCGAATTCTACATCAGACATCTGCGCATTCAATTTATTAAGAGTCACAGAAACAAATAAAAATATCATTGCGGTACGAAGGAATGGCCTTCGAATTGCCCCCCCCCAATTGGCTCAACTTCTTGTGCATGGGTTCGTTCCTTTCCCAGTTTGGCGACGGAAATCAGTTGAAGATGGCTACGGAAGTAAACTAGCACAATTGAAGGGTTAAAATATTACCAAAGAAAAAATCTTTGGTAACCATTTTGGTCCTGAGAAGGCAATCCGCGCCCACACCGTCCCACCCTTCGTGACAACCGGTGAACCACTGCGGTATAAACATCTATACAGCACATTTTGGCGCCGGGCTGTTTTTGCAGGCCAGGACAGCCGCCCAACCGTCAGAAATACGCGAGCAAAGGGGAGATCGAGGGCTATGGCAACTGCTGTCGCTGGGAAGGGTTTGGAAGGTATCGTTGCGGCGAACTCCGGCATCTGTTGGATCGACGGAGACGCCGGCGTCCTGTCCTATCGCGGGATTGACATTCATGAGCTGGCCGTCCACTCGACCTTCGAGGAGACCACTTACCTGCTCTGGAACGGCATTCTGCCCAACGAGCTCGCCCTGCGCGAGTTCCAGACGCAGCTCCAGTTGGCCCGCGGACTGGACTTCCGCATCGTCGATATGCTGCGCTCCATTCCCGCCTCGGCCACGCCGATGGAGGTTCTGCGCACCGCTGTCTCCGCTCTCAGCTTTTACGACGCCGATGAAAAGGACAACTCGCACGACTCCAACGTCCGCAAGTGCTTCCATCTGACCGCGCAGATGGCCATGATCGTGGCCATCTACGACCGCCTGCGCAAAGGGCTGGAGATTGTGCCGCCCGACCGCTCGCTCAACCACTCGGCCAACTTCCTCTGGATGCTCAACGGCGTCAAGCCGTCGGAGACCGCCGTGCGCACCATGGACATGGCGCTCGTGCTCCATGCCGAGCACGAACTGAACGCCTCCACCTTTGCCGCCCGCGTCATCGCTGCCACGCTTTCCGACGTTCACTCCGCCATGACCGGCGCCATCGGCGCGCTCAAAGGCCCGCTGCACGGCGGCGCCAACGAGGGCGTCATGCGCCTGCTGCTGACCATCGACAAGCTGGGCGCCGATCCGGTCGAGTATGTGAAGAATATGCTGGCCGCCAAGCAGAAGATCTCCGGCTTCGGCCATCGCGTCTACAAGACCGAAGACCCCCGCGCCACACACCTGCGGGAGATGAGCAGGCAATTGGGCATCGACGCCGGCGTGCCCAAGTGGTACGAGATGTCCCGCGCCATCGAACTGTATATCAATTCCGACAAAAAGCTCAACGCCAACGTGGACTTCTACTCGGCCTCAACCTATGCCACGCTGGGCATTGACATCGATCTCTACACGCCGATCTTCGCCATCAGCCGCATCGCCGGCTGGGCCGCCCACGTCATCGAGCAGCTCGACGACAATCGCCTGATCCGCCCCCGCGCCGAGTACATCGGACCAACCTACCCCTCCCCGTATATCCCCATGGATGAGCGCGGATGAGCTTTCACTCCTTCACTTATTGATTTTGAATGGGTGATGCTTTATTGGTAGCTATGAAGCTGGTCCTGGAAACATGAAGCGTCAGGGCATGACTTTAGTCGTGCCGCAAATTTCCCAAATTCAGCGGGGCTTTAGCCCCTGAGGGATTGTTTATGCCTATTGTCTTTGGTGATTTCGATGTCTCTGATTTCTGGGACAACTGTGAATATGCTCGGAAAGAATATGTCGGAGAGCCACTAACGGAGGATATAGCATCGTTCATCGAACAAAACCTAGGTTATAAACTCCCATCGGCCTACATTGAATTGATGAAATGTCAAAATGGAGGCACTCCAAAATTTACATATCATAGAACCCAGGAATCTACTTCTTGGGCAAAGGATCATATTGCAATTACCGGCATATATGGAATCAATAGAACTAAGCCATACTCTCTTGGTGGTAGATTTGGCAGCCAGTTCTGGATTGACGAATGGGAATATCCGCCCATTGGCGTGTATTTTTGCGATTGCCCATCCGCAGGGCATGATATGTTATGTCTCGACTATCGTGCCTGCGGTGCAAATGGTGAACCACAAGTAGTTCACATCGATCAGGAATTCGACTATAAAATAACTTTCGTAGCCAAAAACTTTGAAGAATTTATTCGCGGGTTGAAAAGCGAAGAATACTTCGAGTAAGTCGCCTCGACCAAATCCTTCACTCTGCCTGCTCTCCTACCCCTGCCGTGCCTTCCAAAGCAGATAAAGCCCCCAGGCCGACAGTGTGCTGTTATCGCGGATTGTGCCGCTGCGCATCATCTCTTCGAACTCCTCCACGGCAAATGAGCGCACTACCAAGTCATGCTCCTCAGCGTCCGGCTCCCGCTCGCTCTCGGTCAATTCGCTGGCAAGATAGATATGCTGCTTCTGCCGCGCAAAGCCATAGGCAATCCACAGCCAACCCAGGTAAGTCATCCTCGCTGCCACGAGTCCCGTCTCCTCTTTCAACTCGCCGCGCGCCAATGCTTCGGGATCGACGCCTTCCGTCTCCCAGCCACCCTGCGGCAGCTCCCAGGCCCGCTCTTGAATCGTGTAGCGGAACTGCTCGACAAGCCAAACGCGGCCGTTGTCGATGGGCAGAATCGTCGCGCAGTCATCCTTCTCCACCACGCCATAAATCCCACGCGCGCCGTTGGAGCGCAGAATCTCATCCTCACGCAGCCGCAGCCAGTGGTTACGATAGATTTCGCGAGAAGCGAGCGTGGTAATGGAGGGCGTGATTTTAATGGAATTCATGGTCACTCTCTTTCTTGGCTCCACCACATAAAACAGTCCAACCACGATATTTGATCTTGGAATTGGCCATGATCTTTAACTATCCAAACGCCTTTATCTGGGAATGTGATAAAATAAGCTTGTACAGGTTTCCCCTAAATCATCATACTCCGGCGCTGGATCAGAAACAGATTGGAATGTTTCTGACTTCGGCTAAGCCGCGCAAGAGGCCATCAACTGTCATAAGAGCGTGGGAGATAACCGCGGCATGAAAGTCAGCACTGAAATTAAAAAGCCTGTCACGGATGCATCGGTGCATTTGGACGCGGTGCGCGGACTCGCGGCAATCTGGGTGGTGTTAGGGCATTGCCGCGAATTTTTTATTCAAACAAGCGTCAAGACCGTTCTTATCGGAAAAAATAACCTGGATGGCGCTTCACCTTCAATCTATCAAGCCCCTGCCTCCCAGGATGCGTATCAATCGGTATGGACCACGCACCTGCAGATCAATCAAATTGTGGGCGGGTTTCAGCACCATACGATAGCTCTGATGGCTGTGATTGTATTTTTTGTGCTAAGTGGTTATCTAGTCGGTGGAAGCGTGCTCCGCACCATGCGCCGCGGCATCTTTTCTTGGAAAAAATATTTCTTTCAACGCCTTACTCGGTTATGGATGGTTCTTGTTCCCGCTTTGTTCCTGGGTGCCGCCTGGGACGGATGCGGAAAGTTTCTTCTGCACCGGCCGCTCAGTATCTACCAATTCGGCCCGACAATCGCGCCGGAGATGCTCCATAATTTCACCTTCAGCGCATTTTTAGGAAGTTTATTTTTTCTTCAAGGCATTGCTACAAACTGCTTTGGAACTAATGGACCTTTATGGAGTCTTTCTTATGAGATGTGGTACTACATTTTTTTCCCTCTCATGATGACTGCTCTATGGGCATCCAAACGCACCGGGGTTCGTATCTTTGCCGCCCTGTTACTTATAGCTCTCCTATTGATCTCTGGTTGGCGACTTGCAGCCTATTTCATACTCTGGCTGATGGGTGCTGCTCTTTCTCTTGCTCCTCTGCGCTTGCCCGCCCGCCTGAGAAAAATATTCATCGCCGCATCGGGGATTCTTCTTCTGTCGGTCATGTTATTTTCCCTGATCTTTCCAATCAATCTCGTTCTGTCGAATCTTATCTTGGGAGTCTTTGTCAGTTTCTTCCTCTGGACCCTGCTTCATGCGCAGGAAGTCAGCGTTCACCCGCTCTATCGTCGTGCCGCGCAGAATCTTTCGCATATGTCCTATACCCTTTATCTGGTACATTTCCCATTCCTGGTATTTATTGCCGCCGTGCTCTTGCCGGCTGGAACATTTTGGGCGTTTTCGGCTGGATCTTTACTGAAAATATTTGTAATCATCCTGGCGGTTCTTGTGTATGCACGGCTGGTGTACTTATGCTTCGAGCGTAACACGGATCGGGTTCGCCATTGGCTCACTCAGCACGGAGTCGGCTAGGGCCGTGACCGGAAGAAAATCTTCTAACTAACGAATGTGGGCCGGGAGGCCCATGTTACAGCCGACCGGGATGTCGGCGCTACAACTTGTTATCCGGCTCCCGCAGCCTGAAGCGCCTCAACCGCCCGATCAGCGAGGCCGGGCCACTTACCGTCAGCCGCACCAGATTCCCCTCGTACTCGCGGCTATGCACTTTCATCCCCGCTTCGATGGCCGCCAGCACCGCGCCCTCTTGCTGCGGCACGCGCAACTCCGCCTCCAGCAGTGGGTCCGAGTGCAGCGCGCGATCAATCGCCTCTAGCAGCGCCTCCGTGCCTTCGCCGGTGCGCGCTGAAACGGCCACCTCGGCGCTCCGCTCCAGCAACCCAGCCCGCTCGTGCTCGTCGAGCAGGTCGATCTTGTTCAGCACCTCAATGCGCGGTTTGGCAAGAACTTCCAGCTCGTCCAGCACCCGCTCCACCTGCGTCTTCTGCTCTTCGCCGTAGCCCGAAGCCGCGTCGCGGATGTGCAGCAGCACCTCGGCCTGCGCCACCTCTTCCAGCGTGGCGCGGAAGCTCGTCACCAGCGTATGCGGCAGATTGCGGATGAAGCCGACCGTATCCGAAAGCAAAACCTTGCGTCGGCTGGGCAGTTCAATCGCCCTCAGCTTTGGATCGAGCGTGGCAAACATCTTGGACGACTGCAAGACCTGCGCGCCGGTCAGTTGATTGAAAAGCGTGCTCTTGCCGGCGTTGGTGTAGCCGACCAGCGCCACCGTGGGCACCGGCACAGCCTCGCGCCGCTGCCGTTGCTGCTTGCGCACTCGGCGCACTTGCTCCAGTTCCTCTTTCAGATGGTCGATGCGCCGCTTGATCTGGCGGCGATCGGTCTCCAGCTTGGTTTCGCCTGGTCCGCGCGTGCCGATGCCGCCGCCCAGTTGCGACATGGCCTTGCCCTTGCCGGAGAGGCGCGGCAGCAGATACTCCAACTGCGCCAGTTCCACCTGTAACTTGCCTTCGGCGGTGCGCGCATGGCGGGCAAAGATGTCCAGAATCAACTGCGTGCGGTCCAGCACGCGGCAGGGCAATGCCGCCTCCAGGTTGCGCAGTTGAGTGGGTGAAAGGTCGTGGTCAAAGAGCACCAGGTCGGCCTCTGTCGAAGCGGCAATGCCTTTGATCTCCTCCACCTTGCCGGAGCCAACCAGCGTTGCCGGGTCAAGCCGACCGCGCCGCTGCATCACCTCCGCCACCACATCGCCACCCGCGCTTGCCACCAGCTCACGGAACTCAGCCAGTGACTCTTCCGCGTCCAGTTCTGTAGAGGAACGCAATCCGACCGACTTGATCGGAGAAGCATCGGCGCGGAGAATCTCATCGCTGACTTCTGGAAGAGAATCGGAGATGTCGGTTTCCACGCACACCGCCGCCTCCCGCGCGCCCGCCTGGGCCGCACGGCTACCTCGGCTGTGGACACCAAGGTCCAGTCCAACCAGTACGGATCGTTCCCGCCCTGCTATCGTGGCTCCCCTATCGAGGTCGGCGAGGCCACCGGAATCGGCCCTGGGCCACCGGACGGTCGGAACTCGCTGTGCAGTACGCTCCGGTTACTGACCACCGTCGATATGGCGTGCTTGAAGATCAATTGCTCCTGGCTGTTGTTCTCCAGAAGCACGGAATACTTGTCAAAGGAACGGATCTTGCCCGTCAGCTTGACGCCGCTGACCAGGTAAACCGTGATGGGGGTCTTGTCCTTGCGGACCGTGTTCAGGAAAGTGTCCTGAATATTTTGTGCCGGCTTGTTTTCCATGTGCCGATCTCCTGCTTTCCTCGGGGGAGGTTGAATTGAACCGCGCGTACGTATGCCAAGCAGCGGAGGCAGGCCCTAAAGCATGCAGCCGCTAATTCCCGCAATGGCTCAACAATATAAGGCTTGCCTTCCCTTTTCAACCCTCATTTGCATGATTCTTGATTTTTTGCAATTTTTTCGTTTTCAAACCATTCATATAACGTTAAAGCTGAATGTCCCCCGTCTCGATTTTGAGACCGAGGATTCCAGGATGCTGCTAGCATAGAGCTGTGAACGCCGATCCGAAACCGCCGCAGTCTGCCGCCCAGCCGGTTCCCATGCTGGACCTGAAACGCCAGTACCAACCCCTTCACAACGAGCTTCTGGAAGCTCTCGGCCATGTGCTGGAGACGCAGCATTTCATCCTCGGTGAACCAGTGGCCGCCTTTGAGCGCGCCGCCGCCGAGCGGCTCGGCGCAGCCCACGCCATCGGCTGCTCCTCCGGCACGGACGCTCTCTGGCTGGCGCTCGCCGCCGTCGGCATCAGACCCGGCGAGACGGTCGTCACCACCCCCTTCAGCTTCTTCGCCTCGGTCAGCGCCATCCTCCGCGCCGGGGCCAAGCCGCTGCTGGCCGACATCGAGCCCACCACCTTTAATCTTGATCCGGCGAAAGTGGAAGCCCTGTTGAACTCTCCGCAAGGCGCTCAAGTCAAAGCCATCCTTCCCGTCCATCTCTACGGCCAATGCGCCGATTGGACGGCCTTCTGGCATCTCGGCAAAACCTACGGCGTCAAGCTCATCGAAGACGCGGCCCAGGCCTGGGGCGCAAGCTGGAATGGCGTGAAAGCCGGCGCGCTCGGCGACGCCGCCGCCTTCAGCTTTTATCCCACCAAGAACCTGAGCGCGGCCGGCGACGCGGGCATGGTCTCCACCAACTCGGACGACGTGGCCGAGCGCGCCCGCATGCTGCGCAACCACGGAATGCGCCGCCGCTACTATCACGACGAACTCGGCTGGAACACCCGCATGGACGGCTTCCAGGGCGCGATTCTCGGCGTCAAGCTCAAGTACATCGACGGCTGGAACCAGGCTCGCCGCACGGTGGCCAAACGCTACCATGCGCTCTTCCACGCCGCGGGGCTGGTCGAAGCCGGCCCGTATCCCGCGCACGGCGTCGTCCTGCCGCATGAGGTTCACGGCTCGCATCACGTCTGGCATCAGTACGTGATCCGCACCCCGCGCCGCGACGAGTTGCGCGCCTTCCTCGCCGAGCGCAAGATTGGATCGGAGATCTATTACCCCGTCCCGCTGCACGTGCAGGAGCCTCTGAAGAGCCTGGGCTACAGTGAAGGCAGCTTCCCGGAGGCTGAGCGCGCCGCCCGCGAAGTGCTGGCCCTTCCCATCTTCCCCGAAGTGCGCGAAGACGAGCAGCAGACCGTCGTCAGCGCCATCGCCGAGTTTCTGAGTTGAGTGATCTGCAATTATCGTTTTCAAAGGTTTTGTAACAGGGCACGACTTTAGTCGTGCCGCAAGAAGTAGAAACGAGTGGATGGGCTTTAGCCCCTGAGGAAATATTTGGCCGCAATTTCTACTTATTTGGAGATTCCTTCTGTATACTATGCGACATGAATCGCACACTCGCTGTTCTCGCGTTCTTATTATCGAACGTCTTTCTTGTCTCTTCTATTTCTAGTCAGGAATCCTCTTCGTCAAGTTCTACTGTCCTAAAGAAGATTGTGGCGCAGTTGGGTGAAATAAGCGATGGCGATATGGATGAGATAAAGGAACTTGCGAAATCTCCGCGCGAGAGCGTTCAGTTGTTGGTCGCGGATTTGCATACGATACCTGATTCCCCAAAAGCCGCCAAAGATGAGAAACCAGCGACGGAGCACACCATTTCAGAGATACGAGCGCTTCGGTATCTGACAGGAGGGCTCGATTTCTGCGCTGCAAGCAGACATGTCTGGGGCAGCTCAGAAGAAGAGCAGAATCGAAAATACTGGCTGACTTTCACCAACAAACATTGCCTGGTCTTCTTTGCACTTTGGCCATCGCATGGCCGGACATATATCGCACCGACCGACGCGCAGCAGAAAATCATTGCTCAATGGAGACGATGGTATGCAACCAAAAGTTTCACATTTGAGTACAAGCCGTTTACGGAAGATACTCCGCCTGAGAAGTGGAGTTGGTAGATAATTAAAAGATATAGTCTTGGAATTTCGCGCAGTTCAATTTCCGCCGATTAACTAAAAATCTGTCATCCTGAGCGCAGCGCAGTCGAAGGACCTGCGGTTGCTTTTCGGTTGTATCACTCCGCGCCTCCGCCAGCTTGCAATTCCCGCCCCGGAGTGTTCCAATAAAACTATTGAAACAGGGGTGCTCCACGCGTGTGGGGCTGAGAGATACCCTCGAACCCGATCCGGATAATACCGGCGTGGGAAGCTTTCCAATTCTGGCAGCCTTCTTCTTCGATTCCTCGCGCGAGTTCTCCTGTTTCCCAGTTAAACCAAGGGGAATTCATGTCTCGTTTTGCTGCCTCACTGCCCGTCCGCGTTCTTTCGTTGCTCTGCGTTATCGCGCCTTTGAGCGCATCAGCGCAAACTTCCGCGCCAGCCACCAGCGCCGCTCAGCCCGCCGCCTCGCAGAACTCCGCCACGCCCGCCACCAAGATTCCGCGCGTGACGACGACCGTGGTGGTGCAAGGCAAAGTAGAGGAGTATCTGCCCGACGCAGTCACGGTGGGTTCGCTGGACGGCGCGCCGGTGGCCGAGTTGCCGCTTTCCGCCGGGGTGATTACGCGCGATCTGCTCGACGATCAAGGCGCGCGCCTGCTCACCGATGTGGTGAAGAACGACGCCTCGGTGGGCGAGGATTACGCGCCGGTTGGCTACTACGGCGACTACCAGATTCGCGGCTACACGCTCGATCAAAACACCGGCTTTCTGGTCAACGGACTGACCGTTGTCGGCCAGCAAAATGTGCCGCTTGAAAACAAGCAGAGCGTCGAGATTCTCAAAGGCATCTCCAGCCTTGAGAGCGGAATGGCCTCCGGCGGCGGGCTGATTAATTACGAGACCAAGCGCCCGCAAACGGTGGAAGCGTTGGACGCGGCCACCGATCAGCGCGGTTCGAGCTACGGCGCGGTCGATCTGGGCCATCTCTTCGGCAGCCGCAAGCAGGTGGGCGCACGCGTCAATCTGGCCGGCGAACGAATGATGAGTTATGTGGTAAACGATAACGGATGGCGCGCCGTGGGCGCGGGCGCAGTCGATTGGAAGATCACGCCCAAGGCCATTCTCAAAGGCGACTTCGAATATCAACACGCCGATCAGCGCTCGGTCTGCGGCTATCAACTGCTGGGCCAGGAGACGGCGGCGGATGGAACGCCCGCTGAGCCTCTGGTTCCCGATATTACGCGGCTCTATCCCTCCACCATGCTCGGCGAACAGTCCTGGCAAAAGCCGAACGTCTTTGACACCACCAACAGCAACGCACGCTTTGACTATGATCTCTCCGCGCACTGGAAGGCCTTTGCCGCGGCCAGTTACAGCCATTCGCTGCGCGACGACAATGTGGTCTACGCCTACGGCTGCGGCTATGGGGCGAATGAGACGGAGTGCGCACAGAATCCTGGGCCGGGTCAATCGCCCGAATATCTCTATGCGCCCGACGGAAGCTATGACGCCTTCGACTGGCGCGAACCCGGCGTGCTGCTGATCAACGCGCAGGCCGAAGCCATCCTCACCGGCCACGTCAAGATGGGCGCCGTCACCCACGACCTGACCGGCGGCGGCGAGTTATTCCGCATGAGTGTTCAGGAGCCCGGATTCTACACCTATGCGAATCCATCCACGGCATTGGTCACCGACGGCCCGGTCTACGACTATGTCGGCTCGGAGAATATCTATCAGCCTGTTCAGGCATTCCCCATGGAGTCGCCCGTGCAATCTGCCGGCCCGCGCAGGCTCTATGAAGACAATCACCAGGCCTCCGCAGTCGTGCAAGATCGCATCCATCTTCCTGGGCACATTCAACTCTTCGCGGGTGGCCGTGCGGATTCCATGCGCGATCAGAACTACTCGAAGACGGCCACCAATCCCTGCACAGCAAGCATCACTCCCGGCGCGACAAATGATCCATGCCCGGTGGGATCTTTTCTCGCCCTGCCCGCCTCCAACAACAAGCTGATCTGGCTGCCGCAGTATGCCGTCACCTTCAATCCAATCCCCAGCCTCACGCTTTATGGCAACTACGGAGTGCTGCTCTCGCTGGCGCCAGAGGCCTCGTGGTTTACCGATAACGGCAATCAATTCCTGAGTCCATACTTCACGCGCCAAACCGAGGTCGGCGCAAAGTTTGAGCCGGGGCAAAAGATCCTACTTACCACCGCGTTCTACCATATGCGCGCGCCATTCTTTTATCCCAAGGTGATTCAAGCGCCGGACAGTTTTTGCAAAGCCGATGTCTTCAATGCTCCCGGCGATCTCTGCTTTGAATCCAGCGGCCACGACACGCACGATGGCATCGAAGTCAACGCACAGGGCAAGCTCACTAGCTGGCTGCGCGTCAACGCCTCAGCCGCCGCAACCCGCGCCATCTCAACCGAAACCGGCACGACCGCCTTTGACAACAAGCAGGTGCTCAACGTGCCGCATCTGCGCACGGCACTCTTTGCGGACATTTTGGTATTGAAGTCGCACGGCCTGCATCTGCTGCCCGGATGGGGCTACACCGGCCGCAAGGAAGCCACGCGCGACGATGCGGTGAACGTCTCCGGTTACAATCTCTTCAACCTCGGCGCGCGCTACACGCCGGGCGGCGAGCAGGGCCATGTAACCTTCCGCATCTTCGCCGATAACATCACCGACAAACGTTATTGGAAGGACACCGGCGCCAACTACGGCGACACATTCATTCACCTTGGCGCGCCCACCACCGTGCGCCTCTCCGCGCACTACACCTTCTGAGGCCGAGCTTGAAACTGGTTCGTTAAAATTATTCCTTGTATGGCTGAGAAATATCCGTGCCCCATCCATTCGCGTTTTTTGCGAATGGGTGGGAATCCACAAACTTAACCGATTAGTCCTTACCTTGCCATGGAAACTTAACAATGACCGCAACCACCCACAGCATGGACAAGACGCGCGTCAAGCCGGATTGGCCCGCACTCACCCTAGCCGAAGCGCGCGCGCTGCTCGTTATCTTTCCCGGTTGTGGCCAACCCACTGAAATTCTATCGGTCAGTCCGCGGCCATTTTCCGCAGCCAGCGTAGTAGCCACACATTGGGGAAGAGTCTTCATCAAGCGCCATCATAAGTCAGTGCGCGACCGCGAAGGATTGCTCGAAGAGCATCGCTTCATGAATCATCTGCGGGAGCGCGGCGCTCCGGTTCCGTGCGTTTTTACCTCGGCATCTGGCGAGAGCGCCATCGAGATCGGCAATTGGACCTACGAAGTGCATGAAGTGCCCGAGGGTGTGGACGCCTACGAGGACGCGCTTTCATGGACGCCCTTCCGCTCCGCGGCAGCTGCGCATTCAGCCGGCCACCTGCTGGCGCAAATGCATCTGGCCGCGGAAGGCTTCATCGCGCCGCGCCGCTTGACTCAACCACTCGTCTCCAGCTTCACCATCTTTGCCGACGACAGTCCACTCATGGCAATGGACAGCTATCTCTCCGCGCGGCCTGCGCTGGCCGGCAACGCGTTCGTGCGTGAACACTGCGAGGAAGCGCTGGAAGTGCTCACGCCCTTTCATGCCGAGTTACAGCCGCTCCTGCCTGCGCTCAAGCCGCTCTGGACGCACAACGATCTGCACGCTTCCAATCTGCTATGGAGTAATACTAGCAACGATGCGCACGCAACCGCTATCATCGACTTCGGACTCGCCGACCGCACAAGCGCTGTGCATGATCTGGCCCTGGCCATTGAGCGCAACATCGTCGAGTGGCTTGAACTGAAACAGGAATCAGGAATCAGGGATCAGGGATCAGAAACCGAGTTGAAGGTTGCGACAAACTTACCTATTCATTTTGACCATTTAAATGCGCTGCTCGACGGTTACGATTCTCTGCGCCCGCTCAGCACGGCAGAGGCCACGGCTCTCGCGCCGATGACCGCGCTCTGCCACGCCGAGTTCGCGCTCACCGAGGCCGATTATTTTCTTGGCATTCTGCACTCAGAAAAGAATGCCCGCGTCTGCGCGGAAGATTATCTCGTGGGCCATGCGCGCTGGTTTCGCGGCTCAGACGGAAAGAAATTATTGGATGCCATTCGCCATTGGGCTGCGATGCGTGAGAGAGTTGGAGAACGATGAGCAGCGCGACGATTGCTAATTACGCAATCAATAATTGGATAGAAATCGTTGGTGTTCTTACCTGCGTGGTAAGTACCTGGCTCACGGCCAAGCGCAAAATCTCTTGCTGGCCGGTAGCATTGATCTCTGACTTCGCTTATCTGGCGGTCTTCTATCAAGCACGATTGTATGCCGGCGCGCTGCTGATTCTCAGCACGCTTCCATTGACGTTTTATGGCTGGTGGTACTGGTATCGCGGTTATTGCCAGGAGGGCGATGTGCGCGTGGTTCGCCAGCCGCGCGCCAGTCTGATTACAGGTTTGGCAATCGGCGCTATGGGCAGTTTTGCGCTGGCCATTTGGATGAAAGAAATCCACGCGGCACTCCCGTATCTTGACTCGACACTCACTTGCTTCAGCCTGGTCGGCAGTTGGTGGGAGATGCGCAAATACATATCGAGTTGGTGGCTCTGGATTGTGGTGAACTTTGTCTATGTGGGCGAGTTTATCTCTCAAAAACTTTATATGACGGCATTGCTTTACATCGGACTTAACGTTCTTTCCGTCTATGGCATTCGCGAGTGGCAGCGCGCATTATCCCAGGTCTCAGAATCGAGACCTGGGGCACCCATTCAGATGAATTAAACCGCCGCCTGCACCACATTGCGCAGCGGCTCGCCGTTGATGTAGCGCCGCAGTTCATCCGCCGCCACACGCACTGCACGCGGCGCAAACTGCGGGCTCGATCCTGCAACGTGCGGGGTGATGAGCAGATTCGGGCAGCTCCACAGCGGATGCCCTTCGGGCAGCGGCTCCGGCTCCGTCACGTCCAGCGCAGCGCGGATGCGGCCAGCCTGCAACGCGGCCACCAGCGCATCCGTATCCACCACAGGACCGCGCGCCGCATTCACCAGCAGCGCGCCCGGGCGCATCAACGCAAGCTGGCGCGCGCCAATTAAATGACGCGACTCCTCGGTCGATGGCAAAATCAAAATCACAATCTCCGCTTGCGGCAACAGGCTGTCCAATTCGCTCACCGCATACACGCCCTCGCGCGCCGTGCGCGCCACGCGCGTCAACGCGACGCTGAAAGGCGCAAGCATCCGCTCGATCTCTTTGCCAATGGAGCCATGCCCCACCAGCAGCACGCGCTTGCCGGTCAGTTCCTCCAGCATCACCGGCGGATAGAGCGGCCGCGCATCACCACTGATCTGCGCATAGCGCGCGGGTGCCTCAAAGCGCCGCTTCCACACGCCCTCGCGCTGCACATCCAAAAAGAACGGAATATTTTTCAGCACAGAAAGAATCGCGCCAATCGTCCACTCCGCGGTGGAGATGCTGTGCGCGCCGCGCCCGCTGCAAATGGTCACACGCGGCCCCACCGTCGCGGGAATCCACTCCGTGCCCGCCATCAGCGACAGCACCAGCCGCACGCCGCGCAAATATGGCCAGATGCGCATCGCCTTCGACGGATAAGGGTCAGGCAGCCAAACATCAATCTCGACCTCGTGATCGAGGCCGTTGGGCAAGGCAATCAACTCGACATCAGCAGGAAAATCGACGAACAATTCTTCCGCCAAAATTGCAGGGTATCCAACGCGTAACATATTTCAATGCTACACAAGCAGGCCCGTTTTTAATCGGTGACTTTCTTCCCGCCGTTGACAGTAAACCACAAAAAGTGAGGTCAATCACCGCGCCCAACCGCCGCGATAAGGCATCCTATAGAGTATGAGATTCTTGTTTCGCACGGGCAAACGATGCGCTTGAAGGCAGACAAATCGCTCTCCCAGCAGCAGTTGGCTATCAAACTGCGCGTGGAGGAACCGCCGAACCCCGGCTGGCTCACCTGGGAGCGCCGCCGTCTGCTGACCCATGCCGCCAAAACCGCGCTCGCCGCCGCCCTCAGTTGGTGGATCGCCATGCACCTCGGTATGCGCGACGGCTACTGGGGCGCCATCAGCTCGATCATCGTGCTGCAATCCAACTTCGGCGCCACCGTCTCCGCCTCGCGCGACCGCGTCTTCGGCACGCTGATCGGCGCGGCACTCGGCTTCTCCTGTTCGCTCTTCGGCGTGCTCCCGTGGAATTTTATCCTGGCTGTGCTGGCGGCCATGATCCTCTGCGGATTGCTTGGCCTGCGCAACAGTTCGCGCCTCGCCGGAGTCACCATCTCCATCGTGATGCTGGTCAACTCCGGCTCGCATTGGACGCTTGCCCTGCATCGCGTCATCGAAGTCTTCCTGGGCATTTTTGTTGCGCTGGTCATCACCACGCTGGTCTTTCCCGACCGCGCGCGTCTGCGCCTGCGCGACGGACTGGCCAAGGAATTCTTGTTGCTCGGTGCATTCTTTGAAGGCATTCTGGAAGGTTTTCGCGGCTCACCCGCGCAGAATCTGCCCGCGCTGCGCGAAGATGTTTTGAAGCAGATGCGCGCCAATAATCAGCTACTGCAAGCCGCCCGCAATGAGCCATCCGGCGGACCCGGCTGGCGCGAAGGACTGGAGATGCTCTCGCACTTCGGGCGCTCGCAATTCGATGCTCTTATCGCGCTTGAACTGGCCGTAAAAGACAGCCACGAAGACGGCTACGCGCAGCAGCTCGAGCCTGCCCTGGGTCGCCTGGCCATCGACGTTCGTGCGGGATTTCATTACATCGCCGAATGTACCTTCGCATGGCGCTTTCACATTCCACCGCCTGGTTTGCATCTGGAAGAAGACATTGCGCAACTGGAAGCGCGCATGGCTGAAGTGCGCCCCACCGGCTTCCAATTCACCCAGGCCGAAATTCTCCGCGCTTACGCTGTGCAGTTACACTTGAAGCAAATCGCCCGCTCGCTACGCGCATCTCGTGTTGAAACCAGCCGCGCCATCGGCGAAGCGCAAAAGTAGAATATTCAATACAAAATATCCTGTCATCCAGAATGCTTCGCGTGGTTGCTGCACCTTACGATTGCCATGAATTACCGCGAACTTGCTAACTCGCGATTTCCGCGCATTCAAGTGGTTGCCGCAACTGTCGATTGCCATGAACTACCGCGAACTTGCTAACTCGCGATTTCCGCGCAGCGGAAGCAAACTTGCTAATCGACCTGGCCAATCATCCATATTGGTCAAATAAATGACGAACGATCTTTTTTGACTGGCCCAAGTTCATTCAGAGCACAGCGTAGTCGAAGGACCTGCGGTTGCTTTTCCGTTGTACAGGCTTTGCCCCATCCATTCCGCTTTTGCGGCATGGATGGGAGGGAGCGCATCAGACCTTCAACAGATCCGTATAAACCGCCATGCCCACCACCGCATCGGCTCCAATCGCATCCAGCGCATCCACCTCTTCCTGCGACCGAATGCCACCCGCAACAATCAACTGCTTCGCGGTCAACTTGCGCAGGCGCGCGGCCACATCCATCGGAAAGCCGCCCAACATTCCTTCGCCATCCACGTGCGTATAGAGAAACGCTGCGGCGTGCGGCTCAAGCTGCGGAATCGCATCATCCGGCGTCAGCTCCACCTGCGCCTTCCATCCCTTCACCGCAATCCGTCCATTCTTCGTGTCGATGCCGGCAACGATGCGCTCCGCGCCAACGGCAGCGGCGAGGCTTGCTGCAAACTCTGTGTTCACTTTTCCCTCGGCGGAGAACAGCGCCGAGCCTATGATGACCCTCTGCGCGCCAGCATCCAGCACCTGCCGCGCGCGCTCAATCGTATGAATGCCGCCGCCCGCCTGCACCGGCAGCCGCTTGGCAATCTGCGCGACGAGCGCCGAGTTATCCCCTTGCCGCATCGCCGCGTCCAGATCGATCAACTGCACCAGAGGAAAGCGCGAAAACTTTTCAATCCAGAATTCAAAATCATCAAAAGCAAGGCGCAGTTTTTGCCCTTGCACAAGCTGGACAATCTGTCCGCCCAGCAAATCAATCGAAGGAATCAGCATGGAAGCCTCACCGAGACGCCCGCTTTTGCGAGCTCTTCTTTGAGCGAACGCGCGCTCGAAATTTTGAAATGAAAGATGCTCGCCGCCAGCGCGGCATCGGCCCGCCCGCGCCCGAAGACATCCACAAAATGCTCCACCGTTCCCGCGCCGCCCGAGGCAATCACCGGAATGCCGACAGCCTCGCTCACCGCCGCGGTCAGCTCGCAATCAAAGCCCGTGCGCATTCCGTCGGAATTCATCGAGGTCAACAGAATCTCTCCCGCGCCGCGCTGCTCGGCCTCGCGCGCCCACTCCACCACGCGCCGCCCAGCCAGCTTGCGCCCGCCCTGCACATAAACCTGCGCCTGACGCACCGGATCGGCAGCCTCCGGATCGCGCCGCGCATCGATGGCCACAACCACCGCCTGCGCGCCAAAGCTGCGGCCAATCTCGTCGATGAGTTGCGGATTTTTGAGAGCGGCCGAGTTCACGCTCACCTTGTCCGCGCCCGCCTCGAAGACCTGCGCCGCATCGTCCGCCGTGCGAATGCCGCCGCCCACGCAGAATGGAACGAAGAGTTCGCGCGCCGTTCTGCGCACCGTATCGAGCAGCGTCGCACGGCCTTCGTGCGTCGCGGTAATGTCCAGCAGCACAATCTCGTCCGCGCCCTCGCGCGCGTGACGCGCCGCCTGCGTAGCCGGATCGCCCGCATCAATCAAATCGACAAACTGCACGCCCTTCACAACGCGCCCGTCATGCACGTCCAGGCAGGCGATGATTCTTTTCGTTATCATTTTTCTTTCCTCACCATGTTGCGGGAGACGAGTTCGTTGAGTTCAGTCCGCTCTGTCGGCGAAAACGCGTTTGTTGGAATATATAGGAACTTCTTTTCTGCCACATATAATAAAGTAACCTTTTCATCTTGAGCGAAGTTCTGAATTGCGCTCCAGAAGAACTTTCCTTCGCTCACTCCAGGAATTGCTGAAAGTACGCATTCATCATTGATTTCTATTGAAACTATTCGATCCTTGTTTAATTGCTGAGATAGCATCTTGAAACATCTGCGAATATTGATGAAACGCATTAGCGGCAAGAAAATCGAAAACCACAATAGTATACTTAGAATCCAGCGATATGGCGATCCAAGGTCAGTTGTCTCCCAAAAATCGCCAAGAATAAACACCAATAACCATAGAACTGCCACAACAGGTACGCCTACGTACCAAAAATACTGACTAATGCGTCTGCTAATTTTTTGGCGTATGTGGAGTTGTTGAGCTGCTTTGTAATCAGCAAGTGTGAGCGTGTAGTTTACTTTCATCTTGCCACCTCCAAAAAGTTCTTGAGAATCTTCAGCCCGGTTGCGCCGGACTTCTCTGGATGAAATTGTGTGCCCATCACGTTCGCGCGCTCCACCGCTGCCGCGAATGGCTCAATGTAAAACGTCGTGGCCGCAGTGTCGGCGGTGACGGGCGCGCGAAACGAGTGCGTAAAGTAGACGTGCTCGCCCGCATGAACCCCCGCAAGCAATCGCGAATCGGCGCGCACTTCCAGAGAGTTCCAGCCAACGTGCGGAACTTTTTCCGTACTCTCGGAAAAATGTTCGACTCTTTCCGCGAATGCTCCCAGCCCCGGCTGCGCGGGCGCTTCGCTCGATCCCGCATAAAGCCACTGCATCCCCACGCAAATCCCCAGGAACGGCACGCCCCGCGCAATCGCCGCGCGAATCGCGCCTGTGAGTCCCGTCGCATCCAGCCGCTCCGTCGCCTGAAAATGACCCACGCCCGGCAGCACAATGCGCTCCGCATTCTCCACGAGCGCAAGGTTGCCGTCCGTGACCGTGCACTCCGCGCCCACGTGCCGCAGCGCCTTCAGCACCGAAGTCAGATTGCCCGCCTTGTAATCAATCACCGTTACGCGCATCAAAAATCTCCGAACCGCCCCAAGAGTTGAAGGGTACGGGCTTCAGCCCGTACATTGAGATCCAATTCTGATTTTTCGGCTTTAGCCGCCGAGGGAAAGATAACTACTACAAATACATCCCTCAGGGGCTAAAGCCCACTACTCTTGCTGCCTTTGATGTACGGGCTAAAGCCCGTACCCTTCAAATCAAGCCCATTAATGACTGTAATCATTTCACCATCACCCACCATGCAACTGAGCTGAACCACAGGTAGCAAAGAGCAATCATCCCTGTCACAACCACTATTAGCTTCCAACCTCGAATGATAAAGGGTGCGCCAATGAGAATGAGCACACTGATTACAAATCCGATCTCGTCCGTCAGGATAATCACGGTTTCCTTCGCCGACGAAATATGCCAGATCGGAAGAAACTTGCAAGCATAGGCGAGAGTATCGATTATGGCTGCAATCCACACAATCCACTCAATCACATTTCGCCTATTGACACCTGCGTTCATAGAAGCCCCTTCGTGCTAGGCAGCATCTCTCCCAATTGTTTGTCGCGCGAACAAGCCACGCGCATCGCCCGCGCGAAGGCTTTAAAGATCGCTTCGATCTTGTGATGATTCGAGCGCCCATACATCGTCTTCACATGCACATTGGCGCGCGCGCCGCGGGCAAAGCCCTCAAAGAAATCCGTCACCAGCTCCGTTTGCAGATCGCCAACCAGCCGTGTGCGCACCTTTGTTTCCACCGCGAAGGCCGCGCGTCCGCTCAGGTCCACAGCGGCAATCGCCAGCGTCTCATCCATCGGCATCAAAAAATATCCGGCGCGCAAAATGCCGCGCTTGTCGCCCAGCGCGCGATCAAAGCACTCGCCCAGCGCGATGCCCACATCCTCAACCGTGTGGTGCTGATCGACATCAAGATCGCCGTCGCACTTCAAATCCAAATCGAATGCGCCGTGCCGCGTGAATAGCTCCAGCATATGATCGAAGAAGCGTATGCCGGTGGAGATTTTGTAATGCCCGCCGCCTTCAATCGTCAGCTTGATCGCAATCTTCGTCTCGGTCGTGTTGCGTTCAAAACCCGCGGTGCGCAAGGTTGTTGGTTCCTGTGACATTCATTGACTCCTATACGAATCTCATGTTGCTTCTTCGCAGCACCCCTACGGGGCGCAATGGCCTATTGGTTGCACTTACCCAGAATTTCATCCTGGGCTATTCTCGCGCCGCCCCTACGGGGCGTTTTGTTCATCCGGCGTTTGCCGATTCCAAACTACGCTCCCACTCTAGCCGCAAAAACAAAAACGCGGCGAGGGTGGGGCACCCGGCCGCCCCTACGGAGTGGCTTGACGAGATTGCAATTTCAAGATGGCCAGTGATTCATTCAAAGCTACAGCCGCCTGTCGCATCTGCTCCCTTGTCCCAATGGTAATGCGCACGCGTCCATCGCAGCCGGGATCGCTGGAACGGTCGCGCACCAGCACGCCAGCGGCAGACATCAAGCGCGTGAACTCCTTGTGCCGCGCGCCGATTTCGGTCAGCACAAAATTCGCGCGGCTGGGCCAGCGGCGCACGCCCGCCTCATCCAGGGCGGCCTCAAACTCCGCGCGCGCGGCCAGCACTTCACTCACATACCAATCAAGATAAGCCGTGTCTTCCAGCGCAGGCGGCAGGCAAGCCAGCGCCAGCGAGTTCACACTATATGGTGAAAGCACGCGCCGCACCCAGCGCATCAACTCCACTGGACCGGCAAGCAATCCAAGGCGCAATCCGGCCAGTCCGTAGGCTTTTGAAAACGTCCGCGCCAGCATCAAATTCGGCACAACGCCGAGTAGATCTATGACTGTCTCGTTGTGAAAATGAAAGTACGCTTCATCCACCAGCACAACAGCGTGCGGCGCGCGCGTGGCAATCTCAACCAACCGCGCGCGCGTGGCCACAGAGCCGGCAGGGCTGTTGGGATTGGCGATGGCGATGATCTTGGTGCGCGGCGTGATTGCATTGAGCAGCATCTCAAAAGGGAATTGCAAATCATCGGCGGCCTGCACGGCAACCACGCGCGCATCCGTTGCCGACGAATAAACTTCGTACATCGTGTAGGTCGGCACGGGCAGCAGCAGCTCGTCGCCCGCTTCAAGGAAAGCCTCGAAGAGCACATGAATCGCTTCATCCACGCCGTTGGTGAGCGCGACCTGCTCGGCAGCAAGTCCAAGATGCGCGGCGACGATTGCCTCGACGGGCGCGCGCTCCGGATAGCGCGTCAAGCTGCCAGCGCTGATGTTGCCCAGCACTTCGCGCACCTTCGGCGAGCAGGCCACGGTGTTCTCGTTGAAGTCCAAACGCAACGTGCTGCGATCTCCAAGCGGAGGATGATACTCCATCATGGCTTGCACACGCGCGCGCGGTTGAGGTGTTGTTACGATTGCGTCAGTCACGTTGCCTCCTTGTGAGCCGCGTGCGAATCGCATCCGCGTGGCCGATGAGTCCTTCGGCTTCAGCGAGCAGCACAGCGGGCGGACCGAGCACGCGCATCGCTTGCGACGAGTACTCTTGCACGGTGATGAGCTTGACGAAATCGTTGACGCTCAAGCCGCCGCGCACCCGCGCCATGCCGCCGGTGGGCAACGTGTGATTCGGACCGGAGATATAATCGCCCATTGGCTGCGCGCTCCAGCGGCCAATAAATACTGAGCCTGCATTCATCACCCAATCCAAATCACTCGCCGCATCCACAGTAAGATGCTCGGCGGCCAGACGATTTGTAATCGCGCGCGCTTCCTCCACGCTTGCCGCGAGGATGATGAGTCCGTTGCTCTCCAGTGCTTCACGCGCAACAGTATTTTTTCGGCTGCGAATTTTGGTTTCCGCTGCGACTTTTTTGGCCAGTTTTTCTTGCGTAGTAATGAAGATGGCCAGCGCTTCGGGATCATGCTCAGCCTGCGCCACAAGATCGGATGCAATCTCATCCGCATTGCCGCGTTCGCTGGTGACGACGATCTCAGTAGGCCCAGCGAGCATATCAATGGCGCAATCAAAAGCAACCAGCCGCTTGGCCGCGGTGACGTAAAGATTGCCCGGCCCGACGATCTTGTCCACGCGCTTGACGCTCGCCGTTCCATATGCCAAAGCGGCCACGGCGTGCGCGCCGCCCAGGCGATAGAACTCCGTGATGCCCAGCAAGTGCGCGGCAGCCAGCGTCTCCGGCGCGGGCTTGGGCGAGACCACGGCGATGCGCTCAACGCCCGCCACCTGCGCGGGAATCACTGTCATCAGCAGCGTGGAAGGCAGCGGATGACGGCCACTGGGAACATAACAACCCACCGCGCCAAGTGGGCGCACAAGTTGGCCAGTCATGAGGCCGGGGATAGGTTCATCGCTGAACGAAGCCGGCAGTTGCGCAACGGCAAAGTTGCGAATTTGATCAGCGGCGGTGGTCAGCGCCTGTTGCATTGCAACCGGAATCGCCTCCCACGCGGTGGCCATCTCTTCCGGCGTAACACGCAATGCTTTTACATCAGCGAGTCCATCGAATTGCGCAGCGTAACGCAGCAGCGCGCGGTCGCCCTGCTTGCGCACATCGTTCACAATTTTCTTGACGGTGGCGAGCACAGCATCCAGCGCCGCGCCGCCGCGTTGTTCGAGCGTTGCGAGAAGTTCCGCTGTTTGCCGCGCGCTTCGACCTTTGGTCTTGATGATCTTCATTGCCGTTCTCTGATTCCCGCAGGGGCTAAAGCCCGCGCGTTTTGGCTGTCCTATTTGGCACGACTGAAGTCGTGCCCTGTTATAAAACATCCGGTCATGGAGTTTTTTCGCGGCCTTTGAAGTTGTGCCTTGTTACAAAGACTCGCTGATGAAGGTTCGTGGATTCCCACCCATCGCAAAAGGCGCGATGGATGGGGCACGGAGATTTTCATTATGCTGAAAGACACTTACAGCACCACTTTGTTCAGCGGATACTCGACAATGCCCGCGGCGCGCGCCGCCTTGAGCTTGGGAATCACATCGCGCGCCACGCGCTCTTCAACGATGGTATTCACGGCGACCCACTCCGAGTTCGAGAGCTGCGAAACCGTCGGCGAATTCAATGCGGGCAGCACGGCGAGCACCGTTTCCAAATCTTCGCGCTTCACGTTGAGCATCAAGCCCACTTGCGATTGCGCATCAATCGCGCCACGCAGCATCAACGAAATCTGCGCAATCTTTTCGCGCTTCCACTCATCGGCCATCGCGTTTTTGCCGGCGATCAGATGCGTCTCACTCTCCATGATGGTGTCGATAATTTTGAGGCGGTTGGCCTTCAGCGAGCTACCGGTCTCGGTGACTTCAACAATCGCATCGGCCAGCGTGGGCGGCTTCACTTCCGTCGCGCCCCAACTGAACTCGACCTTCACATTCACGCCCTTCTCGGCGAAGTAACGCTTGCTCACTTCCACTAACTCAGTGGCTACGATCTTACCTTCCAGATCCTCGGCCTTTTCAAAGCCCGAGTTTTCCGGCACGGCCAGCACCCAGCGCACCTTGCGGCGGCTCTGCTTGGAGTAAGTGAGCGAAGTAATGCTGGTCAAATCCAGCCCGCTCTCAACCACCCAATCAATGCCGGTCAGACCCGCGTCCAGCACGCCGTGATCGACGTAGCGCGCCATCTCCTGCGCGCGAATCAACATGCACTCGATCTCCGGGTCATCGATCGAAGGAAAGTACGAGCGCCCATCGGCGTAGATATTCCATCCGGCGCGTTTGAACAGTGCGATGGTTGCATCTTGCAGGCTTCCCTTGGGAATGCCGAGTCTGAGTTTGTTAGCCACGAGTGACCTCTTTCTGTGTGCCGTTTGCATCCATCGCAATAGGTTTGGTGAAGCAACTGACGGTGCCTTCGTGGCAGACCAGTCCGTCGCCCTCAACAACCACGCGGAAGAGCAGCGTATCGTTGTCGCAATCGGTTGCGGCGGTGACCACCTTCAGCCGGTTGCCGCTGGTTTCGCCCTTCATCCAGAGCTTCTGGCGGGTGCGGCTCCAGAAGGTGACAAAGCCAGTCTCCAGCGTTTTGGCGTAGCTGGTGGGGTTCAAGAAGCCCAGCATCAGCATCTCGCCGGTGTTGGCGTCTTGGACGATGCCCGGAACCAGGCCGTCCATCTTGTCAAAATCAATTACAGGGTTGCTCATTTTCTTCCTTCATTGGGGGATTTTTTCGGGTTGATCGGATCGCCGTCCACGCATGAAAAAACCCGCTCAGCGTGGTCGCCGGCGGGCTTCAGAATTCCTTGATCTCTCTGGCCTTTCACATCAGGCCATAGCAGTCCGCCGTCATGGGGTTTCCATGATGATGATGGTAACCGAGATGGCGGTGGCTCTGCATCTGATTCAAACCATACGGCAAGACAGGGCGCTGTGTCAAATCATGCTCTTGCGAACGGGGCGGGAAAGAGTGCAGAATGAAATCGTGCGATTGCGGATTCGATTGGCGGCGTTGACGATTGCGTTGTTAGGCGTATGCTTGGCCGGGCTGGCGCAGAATCAGGACCGCGACACGAGGGGAGTGCCCAAAACCTCTGAGAATGCGCCGCCGCCGGAAGTGCGCATCGACATCAATCACTCGAGCGTCGAGGAGCTGCTGAAGATTCCCGGCATGACGCCGAGTTGGGCCGGGCGCATCGTTCGCTTTCGCCCTTATCGCACCAAGCAGGATTTATTCGAGCACGGCGTCGTCACCGGCGAAGTCTACGAGCGCATCAAGGATTTTGTGATCGCGCATCAGAAGGCGCAGTGAAAGATGAACGCCATGCAGCAAATGAAACGCTCACTCACTCCAGAACCAGCAAGTGCTTGCTGTATTGCTCCCCGGCTAGAAACTGAATTGCCTTATCCAGCGTAACCAGAACTCCGTTTTCTTTGATTGCAAGCCCAAGCAAATAGGCGTCTGTAATCTGCTGATGTCCGTAGATGTGTTCACGAAATGGCTCGGCAAGGGAAGACCAACCTACCGTAATAGGCCAATACCGGTAACCAGGATTCCTTTCGAGAGCTTTCAGGATTTCAGACGCTTCTGAAACTGAAACCTTGCCCACATTTGAGTTTGCCGTTACTCGAAGCAGACCCGCTTCTGAAAAAGCGCACATACCCCAATCAAGGCCAGGAGTATTGAACCATTTCATCACCGTTTGATGATGCATATGTCCTTGCTCCGTGAGCGCGATCAATACATTCACATCAAGCAAATATCTCTGCTTACTCAATATTCGTCCTCTTCCAAAGCCGCTTTCACCATCTCGGAGGTGATGACCCTGCCGTCAGAGGGGATGATCAGCAGCCCATTGGGCGCCCTGACCAGTCGCGGCGAAGGGCTGGTTGAGTGCATAGCCTCAAGCCCTTTGCGCGCTATTTCGGTGAGCGCAGTACTCAGCGTGACGCCTCGCCCCCTGGCGTAAAGCGTGGCCTGCTGGTAAACATCTTCTCCGAGTGTGATGCTGGTTCTCATGAAACCATTATGCACCGATAAGCGAATTGACGCAATAGTGCGTTATGATGCAGTTTGTTAAATCTGCACCATAACGCATTATTGGAGAGCTTTTCCTGATGGCGTAGAGCGCAGTGGACCCGGAGGTCCACTCAACAGCCGGCCAGGAGGCCGGCGCTACATTGATGCAGTTTCGGCCGGCTCCGTCGCCTCACCCTCGGCAGCAGCAGTCCTATCCCCGCGTCCCAGCAGGCGGCTCAGAATCACGTAGAGCACGGGAATGAAGATGAGATTCAGCACCGTCGACAGCAACATTCCACCGACGATTGTGGTGCCCACCGAGCGGCGTCCCAGCGCGCCAGCGCCGGTGGCGAAGACCAGCGGCAGCACACCCAGGATGAAGGCCGACGAGGTCATCAGAATGGGTCGCAGACGCAGCGCGCCGGCTTCAGAGGCGGCATCGGCAATCGAGCGGCCCTTCTTGCGCAACTGCTCGGCAAACTCAACAATCAGAATCGCATTCTTGGCCGACAAGCCGATCAGCATCACCAGACCAATCTGGCAGTAGACATCGTTCACCAGCCCGCGCGCCGCAACCAGGCCCAGCGCGCCGAGCACCGCCATCGGCACGGCCAGCAGAATGATGAACGGCAGCGCAAAGCTTTCGTATTGCGCCGACAAAGTGAGATAAACAACCAATAGTCCCAGGCCAAAAATCAAGAACGTTTTGCCGCCGGATTCAATTTCGTCCAGCGTCAACCCGGTCCACTCATACTTCATTCCCGGCATCATCGTCTTTTTGGCCAGCGCCTCCATGGACGCCAACCCCTGGCCGGAGCTGCGTCCCGGTGCGGGCGAACCGGTAATATCCACCGAGCGGAAGAGGTTATAGTGCGAGATCACCGGTGGGCCGGAGCTCTCCGCCACGCTGACGATATTATCCAGCGGAACCATTTGCCCCGAGTCGGAGCGCACATAGTAGCTGTGCAGATCGCGCCCCTTCATGCGGAAGGACTGATCGGCCTGCACAAAGACGCGATAGGTTCGGTTGTTGAAGTCGAAGTCGTTGATGTACTCCGAACCCATGAAGACGCTCAGCGTCGTCGTAATTTGCGAGAGAGGAATATTGAGCGCCTTGGCCTTCTCGCGGTCGATGGTCACGAGCACCTGCGGATCGTTGGCCGAGAAGGAGGTGTATAGGCCGGTCAGTTCCTTGCCCTGGCGCGCCGCGCCCACCATCTGATGAGCCACGCGATCCAGGTCGCTCAGCGTATTTGTGCCCGTATCCTGCAACACGAAATCGAAGCCGCCAAAGCTGCCCACGCCGTTGACGGCAGGCGGCTCGACAATCATCACCAGTCCGCCATTGGGCGCAAACATCAGGCTCATCAACTTGGGCGAGAGGTCGGCCACAATATCAGCCGCCGAGTGGCCTTTGCCGCGCCGCTGATCGCTGGGCTTGGTTGAGAGAAACATCATGCCCGCGTTCGAGGAGCTGCCGCTCATGCTGAAGCCGGTTACCGAAAATGATCCGGCAACGTCGGAATTGGAGTAGAGAATCCTCTCGGCACGATCCGCCAGATCGTTGGTATAGGCCAGCGATGAACCCGGCGGCGCCTGCACAATCACCATCAGGAAGCTCTGATCTTCTTGGGGAATGAAGCCAGTGGGCACGCGCTGATACACGTAAACCGTGGCGCCCAGGCCGCAGAAGAAGAGCAGCAGCAGCAGATAACGCACGCGCAGCGCTCCGTGAATCACCTTTCCGTAGGTCTCGGAGAGCCAACTGATCTGCGCGTCTGTCGAGTGAATAAAGCGGGCAAAGAGCCGCGAGAGAGGCGCGATGTGCAGGAAGTCAAGCTGCTTGGGCCGATCCTCTTCGCCGCGCAAAAAGATCGCCGATAGGGCCGGCGAAAGGGTGAGCGCGTTGAAGGCTGAAATGGCAATGGCAAAGGCGATGGTCAGCGAGAATTGCCGATACAAAATTCCGGTGGTGCCGGGAAAGAACGAGACCGGCACAAAGACGGCAATCAGCACCAGCGATGTGGCGATAACCGCGCTGGTCACCTCGCCCATGGCGCGCGAGGTAGCGGCGTGCGGGTTGGAGTGTTCCAGATGAATGTGCCGCTGCACGTTCTCGATCACCACAATTGCGTCATCCACCACCAGGCCGGTGGCCAACGTGATGCCGAAGAGCGTCAGCGAGTTGATGGAGAAGCCAAAGAGCTTGATAAAGGCGAAGGTGCCGATCAGCGAAACCGGAATGGTCACCGCGGGAATAATCGTCGCGCGCCAATCCAGCAGGAAGAGAAAGATGACCGCGATGACAATCACCACGGCGATCACCAGCGTGGACAGAACCTCGCGGATCGAGTCGCCCACCACCGTCGTTGAGTCAAAGGCTATGGCGTACTTCAGCCCCGGCGGAAAGCTCTTCGACAGCTCAACCAGCGCCGCCTTGGCAGCGCGATCCACTTCCAACGAGTTGGCGTTTGACAGTTGCATGACGCCGATGCCGTTGGCCTCTCGTCCCATGTACTTCAACGAAGAGCTATAGTCCTCGGCACCTACCTCGGAGTGGCCCACATCCTTCAGCAGCACCAGACCATTCGAGGAGTTCTTCACGATAATCTTGTCGAACTCGGCGGGCGAAGTCAGCCGGCCCACCACGCGCACCGGCAACTGGAAGGCCTGCTTCTGGTCCGCGGGCGGCTGGCCAAGCTGGCCGGCGGGAATCTCGACGTTTTGCTCGGCCAGCGCATTGACCACGTCGGTTGCCGTCAGGTTGCGCGCCGCCAGCCGCACCGGGTCCAGCCAAAGGCGCATCGCATATTTGCGCTCGGCAAAGATCATCACGTCGCCCACGCCGGGCACGCGCTTGAGCGCATCCTTCACATAAACATCAATATAGTTTGAGATGAACTCGGGCGAATAGCGGCCATCCTCGGTGTAAAAGCCCGCGCCCAAGACAAAGTTGCTGTTGGCCTTGGTAATGCTGATGCCGGTCGAGTTGACGGCTGCGGGCAACCGGCCCTGGGCGCTGGCCACGCGGTTCTGCACGTCCACCGCGGCAATGTTCAGATCGTAGCCCGTCTGGAAGGTGACGGTAATCGAACTGGTTCCGCTGTTGGTGCTGGACGAGCTGATGTAGCGCATTCCCTCCACGCCGTTGATCGACTCTTCCAGCGGAATGGTCACCGCCTTTTCCACGGTGTCGGCATTCGCGCCCACGTAATTGCAACTGACTGAAACCTGCGGCGGCGCCAGCGTCGGATACATGGCCACCGGAAGCGTGGGAATGCACACCGCCCCGGCAAGAATAATCAACAGCGCGCAAACCGTCGCAAATACCGGCCGATGAATAAAGAAATCAACAAACAAGAGTTGCCTTCCTTCCAAACGATGTTGTTATCTGAGCAGAATTCTGGTTGAACACTTCACACGAATACAGTGACCGCATGATTTAGTAACCACCGAAATGTAGCGCCGACCTCCCGGTCGGCTGTAACGCGGACGTCCTCGTCCGCGTTTGTCCAGGATGAGTTACCAATCCATGCGATCTAAACACTAGCCGATTCGCAGAAATCATACAATCGCGGGTGCCCCATCCATTTCGCAGTTTTATCGCGAAATGGGTGGGAAACCAGAAACCCTGGGTGCCCCCGGTCTCGATTTTGAGACCGGGGATCAACAACCCCTCATCCACCCAGCGGCACCACCGGCATTCCATTCACCAGGAATTGCGTGCTCGACACAACCACCTTGTCGCCCGGATTGAGCCCGGAGGAGACCGAGTAGCTGTTGCCCACCGTATCGCCCAGCACCACGGAAGTCTGCACCGCCAGCGTCATCGGCCCCTGCTTGCGCAGCACATACACAAAGCTCTGCCCACCCTGCCGAATCACCGCCAGCACCGGAATCACCGCCATCTGCGAAGTGCTCCAGATCACCCGCGCCTTGATCATCTGCGCATTGCGCAGCAGCTCCGGCGAGGCGTTCACCGGCGCCTTCACCAGAATCCCCTGCAGCGTGCTATCCACCTGCGGCGAAATAAAGTTGATCTTGGTCTTGTCCAGCAGCTTGCCTGAATCGTCCGTCAGGTCCACATCGAGGCCCAGCCGTGCCTGCCCCGCCCGCTCTGTGGGAATGTAAATGTACGCCTCCAGATCCTTGCCTTCATCCACCGTAGTCAGCACTGTGGCGGCGGAAACATAGTCGCCCACGTGCACCGGTATGTCGCCCACCACGCCGTCAAACGGCGCGCGGATGGTGTAGTAAGCCAGTTGCGCCTCTTGCGTCTTGCGTAACTCCACCGCCGACTCGTAATCCGATTTGGCGTTGTCGTGCGACTGCTTGGCCTGGTCAAAAGCGTCGCGGCTGGTCACCCCCGCCTCAAAGAGTTTGCGCTGCCGTTCAACCTCAATCGCGTTGTAATCGTACAGCGCCTTCTTCTGCCGCTCCGTCGCCCGCGCCGCATCCACCGCGGCCTTCTGCATCTGCGGATCGATCTCAGCCAGCGCCTGACCGGCCTTCACCGCTTCGCCGGAGTGCGTCAGGATTGCCCGCAGCACTCCGCTCACCTGCGGCTGCAGCGTCGCCGAGCGCCGCGACTTGATCGTCGCCACATACTCGCTGGATTGCGCCACCGGTTCGAGCGCCACTGTCGCCGTCTGCACCGGCATCGCCTGCATTCCGGCTCCCGCCGCCGCTGGCTTCTTCTGGCAGCCCGCAACCATCAGCCCCAGCACCACCAAACAGATCATTCCAAATATGCGTCTCAAAGCGTTCTTCCTCACCAGAATCTAATCTTCTGTCTTCTCTATAGTGACGCCTGGAAGGCAAAGTTTGACGCAAAAATTCGCTTTTCAGTTTATCTTCCCGCTCTGAAACGTTAAAAGAATCTGCTTTTCCCTGATTCAACGCGGGCGAGCGCCTCCAAAATTCACCTGAATTACGAGGGAACAGCGCATGAAAATCGTCATTCCAGCAGAATGACTCGCTCTCCAAAAGAACATTCCTGGCCAGCGGAGCAGTTCTCCCTAATTCGTAGCCTGGCAAACCGAAAAACTTACTCCCTGGCGGCATAGAGATGGCGCGATTCTGCGTGAACGTGCTGTTCGTACGCTGCCCACTGAAAACCACTCCGTACAATAGAGACAGAAGCGCCCCATGGCCGAAAAAGAATCCAAGAAGCCCCAAAAGCCCGATGATGACCCGGTCGGCAAAGTCTACGACTCCCGGCTGATGCGGCGGCTCGGCCATTATCTGCGCCCCTACTGGCTCCAGGCCGCCGTCTCCACCCTGGCCATCAGCCTCAAATCCATCTGCGACGTCACCGGCCCCTTCCTGGTCATGGTGGCCATCGACCGCTACTTTCCCTCCGCCTCCGGCTCGCCGCTCTCCACCAACCTGCTGGCTCGCGGCCTGGGCACGCGCAACGCGCTCACCCGCCATCTCAGCGACGACCCCATCCAGGGCATCACCCAACTGGCTGAGGTCTACATCGGCGCGCTCCTCTGCGCTTATCTCTTTCAATTCATTCAGACTTATCTGATGCAGTGGACCGGCCAGAAGCTGATGTTCGACCTGCGCCGTGAGATCTTCCGCCACATGCAGCGGATGCACATCGGCTTCTTTGACGCGCACCCCGTCGGCCGCCTGGTCACCCGCATCACCTCGGACGTGGACGCCATCAATGAAATGTTCACCGCCGGCGTCCTGGCCATCATTGACGACTTCCTCAACCTCACCATCATGGCCGTCCTGATGCTCAGCATCAACTGGCGGCTCTCCCTCTGGGCCTTCTCGGTGCTGCCGTTGATCCTCATCGTCACGCGCCTCTTCCGCGACCACGTCCGCGCCAGCTTCCGCCGCGTCCGCGCCGCCATCGGACGCATCAACAGCTTCACCCAGGAGCACGTCTCCGGCATGAGCGTGGTGCAACTGTTCAACCGCGAGCAGCGCGCCTTTGACGACTTCGAGGTCGTCAACCGCCAGCACATGATCGCCTTCAAAGACACCATCTTCGCCTACGCGCTCTTCTACCCGGCCGTCGATCTGCTCAGCGCCGTGGCTATTGCTCTCGTCATCTGGCGCGGCGGCTTCGGCGTGCTCTCCGGCGTGGTCACTATCGGCGTGCTCAATATGTTTGTGCAATACTCGCTGCGCTTCTGGCGGCCCATCCAGGACATGAGCGATAAGTACAACATTCTGCAATCGGCCATGGCCGCCAGCGAGCGCATCTTTAAACTGCTCGACACCGAGCCGGAGATTGTCAGCCCTGCACAGCCGCTCCCCGGCGACGCCAGCAACCGCATCGAGTTCCGCCACGTCTGGTTCACCTACCAAAAGCTGACCGAAGAGCAGCAGGCCGCTGTTGACCAGGCCGTGAAGGGTACGGGCTTTAGCCCGTACATTGATCCCGCTCAAAAAACTACGGCTTTAGCCGCCGAGGGAATGATAGCTTCCGCAAACCAATCTTCGGACGCCCATAAGCGTCAGGGCACGACTTCAGTCGTGCCGCAAATGCCACAAAAAGAATCGGGGGCTTTAGCCCCTGCGGGAAATGCCGCCCTCGCCGCCATCCCCGGCATCGAATGGATACTGAAAGACGTTTCCTTCACCGTTGAACCCGGCCAGACCGTCGCCATCGTCGGCCACACCGGCGCGGGCAAAACCACCCTCACCAGCCTGATGATGCGCTTCTATGACGTCACCGCCGGCCAAATCCTCGTCGACGGCATCGACCTCCGCCAGCACGATCTCGCCGCGCTGCGCCAGCACTTTGCCGTCGTCCTGCAAGACCCTTATCTCTTCTCCGGCACCATCGCGGAAAACATCCGCTTCGGCAACGAAGCCATCACACAAGCCGATCTGAGCCAGGCCGCCCGCGACGTCAACGTCTTGGACTTCATTGAGAGCCTGCCCCATCAATTCAACGAGCCGGTCCGCGAGCGCGGCAACTCGCTTTCCACCGGCCAAAAGCAGCTCATCAACTTTGCCCGCGCCCTGGCCTATAACCCGCGCATCCTCATCCTCGACGAGGCCACTTCCAGCGTGGACACCGACACGGAACTGCGCATCCGCGGCGCGCTGGAGCGCATGGTTGAAGGCCGCACCAGCGTCCTGATCGCTCACCGTCTCTCGACCATCCAGCGCGCTGAAACCATCCTCGTCATGCACAAGGCCCAGTTGCGCGAAAAAGGCACTCACCAGCAACTTCTCGCCCAGCGCGGCCTCTACTGGAAGCTCTACCAGCTCCAGTACAAGGACCAGGAACAGTTGGCAGGGGTCAGTGGACAGTAGTCTCGGTGGGTGCCCCACCCTCGCCGCGTCTTTGTTCTTGTGGCTAGGGTGGGATACCTATACATCTATAGGAGAGATGCTCTAACTGTGCTTCAACTGCCGTTTTGAGGATGATCCAATCCTGAAGACCAGAAAAGGCTCCCGCGTGGGAGCCTTTTCTTTCATTCAAACTCGAATTATTGCCACAAGCCAAACATCCCAAAGCAGATTGGAATGAATGGCGGGGACGACGAGGCTCGAACTCGCGACCTCCGCCGTGACAGGGCGGCGCTCTAACCAACTGAGCTACGTCCCCATGACAACCATAGTGATGGCCGCCGGACGGTTTAACGCCCACAGAACGGCAACCACTCCATTGAGTGTATCAGAAAGGATGGGCTTGCGTGGAGCGCCGCGCAAAGGATTTTTCCGGAGCGCTCACGACTTCTCCTGAATCTTCATGACCAGGCAGGTGATGGTCTCTCCGGCGGCGACCAGCATCTGGTGCGGCAGGCCTGCGGGGACGTGCGCCACATCGCCCGCACGCAACGGCTGGCTCGCGCCTCCTTGCACCGAGGCCCCGCGCGTCTCTCCCAGGCTAACGCACACCGCTTCCGCAATGACGCCGCCGGTGACGAGCGTCGCCTGCCCGTCCAGCACATAAAAGAGGTCGGCAAAGTTCTCATGCTGTTCGGCCAGGCCGACGCCGGTACGCACCAGCAGCATGGCCGTGTGGCGGGGAAACTCCCGCAGCGTCACGCTGGCCGCGCCGTCACCCTGCTTAGCCTGCTCACACAAAGCCGCAGCCCGTTCCTGCAACGCGACGGGGGACCAGTGGTCCAGATGATTGATCGATTCATGGTTCATGGTTTCTTGAGTGTGCACTTCAATTTCTTGCTTGGCGTACATTTCAGCAATATAAACGAAAGACCCGCAACCGAGGCATCAATGTGCCCTTTGATCCGCGTGCCGAGCGCTATTTGAATGCGATCTAGCTCCACAATTCAGGCGGCCCAAGGCCGGACTATGAAGCAGTGCCGCTAGGAAGCAGTGCCGCTAGCGCCTTTGTGCTGGCAGGAAAGAGGATTGCAAACACCAAGGGCGTCCACATTGCGCGGACGCCCTTGGTGCTTACTTGACTGCCGCAGTTCTCATAGCATCTCTCCTATTGCCGTTGAGTGCAGCGTGGACCGGGAGGTCCACGCCACAGCCGACCAGGAGGTCGGCGCTACTCTATACCATTCGGAGAAAAGTTCTAGAACTCCAGCCGCAAGGACATCTGCACCTGGCGCGGGCTACCGATGGTGTGCGTGGTGAAACCCAGACCGGAGGGGGCGTTATAGAAGTTCATCACCGGCGTTCCGGCAACCGGATAGTTGTTGTAGTCCTCATTCTGCGTGACGTTGTCGCCGGTCACGTCAAAGCTGGTGGTGTTGGTCAGGTTGAAGACATCCAGCGTGTAGCGCACCTTGAAGCGCTCGGTGAAGGGAGTTTCCTTTTTCACGGAGATGTTGGCGACTTTTTGCGAGGCCTGGCGGAAGATGTTGCGCTGGCCGTGGTCAATGAAAGTGGTTTCGTAGGGATCGTTCGAGGGGATTGCGCCGTTCAGGTCGCCTGGGGCGAGCAGCGGAATGGTGAAGCAATCCGCCTTGAGCGCCGGGGTGCCCCAAGCGCCGGAGGTGCCGGTGACGGCGTTCTTGGGTGTGCAGCCAGGGGCCAGCGGAACGATCGGGTTATTGATTCCGTCGAAGGTGCTGTAGTAGACGCTGCCCACCGCGCCTGAGTAGTCGATGATGCTGAAGGGCTGCCCGCTTTGCAGGACGGTGTTTCCTGTAAGGCTCCAGCCGTTGGCGAAATCGCCCTTGAGAGAGCCATCCGCATAGAAGTGAGGCAGCGCATAGGAGTAGGTAAAGTCCAGCACATGCTTGCGATCAAAGTCGGCCAGGCCGTAACCGGAGCGCAGATTGTTGGGGTTGTCGCCGTTGTAGAAGAGGCCGAGGGCGCTTTGCTCGTCGGTGGCGTGGGAGAAGGTATACGACGCGCCGGCCTGGAAGCCGTGGCTGATTCGCTTGTCCACGTGAATCTGCGCGGCGTTGTACTGGGAGACTCCGGCGGCGCGGTAGTCGATGGACTCCGACGAGTAGCCGATATACGGCACGCGCAGATCGACGTTGCCGCCCTCGGAGTTGGCCATGTAATAGCTTCCGTCGGGCAATTGCTGGAAGTTGAAGTTGTCGTCCACCAGCGTGTAGCCATAGGAGTAATTCTGTCCGCGAATGGGCGAGCCGGGGCTAGCAATCTGCGATTGGTTGAAGGGCGTGGGGATCACCTGATGGCGGCCCACGTTGCCCACGTAGCCGATCTCGATGGCCAGCGTACTCACCGGCTGCCACTGCAAGTCCAGCGTGTAGTTGATCGAGTAGGGCAGCTTGTTCTTCCGGTCATAGGCACCCATGGTGAAGGGCGCCGCGCCGTTGGAGATAGCGTATGCGTTGGGCAGATATTGCGTGATGTCAGAGGCTTTGCCGGTGGGCGGCGCGCCGAGACTAGGGCCCCATGGATCAGAGAGATCGGCTTGGCCGGTTCCGTTGCCGGGCGCGCAGGTGGGAATATATCCCAGATAATAACTAGCTTGGCTTAAATCGCAGGTCTGCGAGTTGACAAAGGGCTGGGTCTGGCTGACGCCGAATGGACCGCCATGCACCTCGCCTGCCGCGTAACCGGGAGAGAGATAAGTGAAGAGCTCGCCGCGGTCATAATAGAAGCCCGAGCCGCCGCGCACCACCACCTTATTCTTGAAGTGCTCCGGCGACCAGGCAAAGCCCAACCGCGGACCGATGCCCCACTGGCGCCCGGTCAGTGTGGTGTCTTTGGAATTCTGGGCCACAATATAGCCGTTGTTGTTAAAGGTTCCATTGGCGTTGTTGGGATCGTTGGCCGTTCCGGGATCGAAAAGTTGGGGATCGAAGTTGTAGAGATGGCCGAATTTTTCGCTGAATGCGCCGTTATTGTCAAAGCGCACGCCGGCCGTGAGGCTGAGGTTTGGGCGGATCTGGTACTTGTCCTGAAGGTAAATGCCGGTCTGGTTGCTGCGGAAGTAGCGGTCGCCGTTGCCTTGCAGGAAGGTGGTGGTATTGAAGTCGTCATTCGCGGTGACCAGTCCTTGCACAAACTGGCCGAAGTCCGCCGACGATGTGGTTCCCGCCGTGCCGGGACGCCGGTCGCGGGGATTCAACTGGGTGTGCGACCAGCTTCCGCCCACGGCAACCGTATGCTTGCCGAGGGTCCAGATGGCGTTGGCCGAGGGCATCAAGCGATTCTGAAAGACGCCAGTCAGCGAGCCTTGGTTCGATCCGGGGCCGATGTTGAGCGTTTGCAGGCTGGTGGGCGTATTCGAGCCCAGAATGTCCACGATCGTCACACCGGAGTAGTACTTGGAGCCCAGATTATTGACGCCAACACTGTCGGCGGAGAAGGGCTGCTCGTTGGTCGAGTAAATCTTCTCGCGGATAAAGCCCAGCGTCTCGGTGACGCTCAAATTCGACCGCACAATATTCACATTGTTGATGGAGAAGACCTGGCTGCCGGAGTCCAAATGCTGCGCCCAGCCGGGAATATTGGAGTATGCATAAGGCGCAATCAATGGATCGTGCTGATAGTAGTATTTGATGGCGAGCGTATCCTTGGGGCTGGCATTCCAGTCCACGTCGCCCACCAATTGATCGGCAAAGAAGTACGCCGTGCCGGGAATGGCAACGTTGTAAGGGTGAGACTCCGTGGTCTCGCCGGTCTGATTGGGAATCAGCCATTTGCCGGGTTCGCCCGCAACGGCGGGAGCGTTCATCAGGGCGTAAGCTACGCTGCTGCCGGGATTCTCCACATTATTGTTGAGGTCAGCTCCCGTCAAAGAGGTCCCCCATCCGGCATTCGCCACGGCGGCCAGCCCCGCAGCGCTGCGGTCGTCGCTCAGGCCCACCGGGACCGAAAAGCGCGAGTAGCCCAGTTCCTGATCGGAGACGTGCAAATGTTGATAGCCGACGTAGCCGAAGAGCTTGTCCTTGATGAGCGCGCCGCCCAGCGTACCGCCCACGATGTAGCGGTGCAGTTCAGGAACCTTCTGATCGGCGGGAATGTCGGGATCGTTGTTGAAGAAGAAGGGCGCGGCGTTCAGCCAGCTAGTGCCGCGATGTACATAAGCGCTGCCGTGCAGTTCATTGCTGCCCGACTTGGTGCTAAGGTCCAGATGCGCGCCGGCCGTCGAGCCTTGCTGCGCGTCATACATACTGGCATTCACGCGCACCTCTTCGATGGTCTCCGGGGCCGGACTGGGAATCGAATTGCCGACCGAGAGATAAATCGACGCGCTGCTCTGGATGATGCCGCCGGCGGTCATGTTGCCGCTGCCCGTGTTGTTGATGACGCGGAAGCTGGCCACTTGGCTGGTCGTCTTGCCGTTGAAGAGGTTGGAGGCGTCCACGCCGTTCAGCAGGAATGTGTTCGAGGTATCACGCTGGCCGTTGGCCCAGATCGGCGCATTGCCCAGTCCGGAGTTGACGCCCGAGCCGCCATTCAGTTCCGCGCTCACGCCGGTCGATTGGATCGCCAGACCGGTAAAGCTGCCCGTGGCCAGCGGAGCCATGTCGATCTGCTGCTGGTCCATTACGTAGCCATTCGTCGTGTCCACGGCATTCAGCAGCGGCGTGGCCTGCACCTCGACCGTCTCGGTGGCCTTGCCCACCTTGAGCTGCGCGCCGACGGTAGCCGTGCGGTCGGCCTGCACCGTGATGTGCGGCGTCTTCTGCGCTTCAAATCCCTCGGCGGTGAAGGTCAGCGTGTAGGTGCCGATGGGCAGATTCACAAAGGCATAAACGCCTGTCCCGTTGGTCTTCACAGAGCGCGAGAGCGCCGTCTGCTCGCCAACGGCAGTCACCTGCACGTTCGGAATCGCGCCGCCGGTTGTGTCTGTTACCTCGCCGGTGATGCCGCCAAGAGTCTGCTGCGCCACAAGCGATGGGCACAGCGCAAAGGCCGCCACAACCACCGGCAGCCAGGGAATCAGTGAAGTGAGCTTGCGCAGAGATGGATTCAACGAATTCAAGATGCAGGCCTCGGAAGATGAAACTCCCCGCCGCTTCCGTAAAGTGATTGAAAAACCACCCGGCTGAAGATCGAATCCGAAAGGTCCTGCCTGTAAAAATAAAAAGCAGAACCGTTTACGAGTCTTTCTGGTTCGTTTGAGAGTTCAGCCAAAACTGCGGGGGTACTTCCAGAGTACCGCAAAAACCGATGAGTTTTGTCTAAAGATAAGAGGCAGAATCGCGCCGGACGGTTGAAATGGTGCAAAATGCGGTACGAAATCAGTTCACAGCCATCCGCCGACAGCCGCTTTGCACCACCGCTTTGGTTTGCACCGTCGTCTTGAATGGTAGCGCCGTGTATGACAGCGTCGGCTTTGTCAAGGCTTTTTTTCAGGC
>CAZYCV010000029.1:0-47323 GCA_964645305.1 uncultured Occallatibacter sp.
CGGATTCATGATTGCGGTTGGCACAGGCAAAGCTCCGCCCATTTAGAATTGCTGACAGTAGACAGTCAGTCTTGCAATCGTTGAGGTTATTGCCCTATAATCTTTTCCATGGAACTTTTATACATTCCATTCCGCTGTTGTTGACACCCACCCAGACAATCTAGCCCCATCTGTGCGTTCATGAGCGCCCGCTCATCCGTGCTTGTTTTCCATTGCTATCGGGGCTAACAGGATAACTCTACCCACAATTTTTGGAGGAAAGACGTAATGGCCTACTTGCGTACTAGAAGTGCATCTACTACCTTGCTGCTGGGGGTCGCCATGCTTTTTTCATTGGCTTCCAGCAGCTTTGGACAGACCTTTCGCGGCGGCATCAGCGGCACGGTCACCGATCCGTCGGGCGCCACCGTGGCTGGAGCCCAAGTGGCGGCGGTTGAAGTCGCCACCAACACCTCGTACAAGTCGGTGAGTTCCAGCGCCGGCGAGTTTGTCTTCGCCAATGTTCCGCTAGGCAGCTACACCATTACGGTGACGGCTCCCGGCTTCAAGACCATCAAGGTCGATAAAATCCCGGTCACCGCTGGATCGACCTACACCCTTCCAGTGCGACTGTCCGTTGCCTCGGCGGGCGAAACCGTCGAGGTCACAGCCGATGCTCTGGCGCTGGATACGGTCTCCGACCAGCAATCCGCCGTTCTTTCCGAAGCGGTATTGCAGGATCTTCCCAATAGCGGGCGTGATTATACGCAACTGATCGGACAAACCACCGGCTTTGCCGGGGCGCAAACCGGCGGCGGCGGATACAACTTCAGCGTGAATGGATCGCGATCCAACGCAGTCAATTGGCAGATTGAGGGAACCGACAACAATGACCTGTGGTGGAATATTCCGGCGGTGAACCAGACCGGTGTCAACGGCATCGCGGGAGTGATCTTTCCAATCGACGCGATTGAGAACTTCTCGATTGTGACGGCTGGTTCGACGGAGATCGGGCGCAATCCCGGCGGCACCGTTAATCTCACGATCAAATCAGGTTCCAACGATTTGCATGGCACGGCATTCTACTTCAATCACAACGAGGCCTTTCAAGCAAAAAACCCGTTTTCAACCACCAAGCCGGAGACGCGCAATCAGCATTACGGATTCTCGGCAGGCGGGCCGATTTTGAGGAACAAGCTGTTCTATTTTGTCGCCGGCGAGCACCAGGGCTTTCTGATCGGCGCCAGCAATGCGGCGACGGAGCCCTCCGCTGCGTATCAGACAGCAGCTTACGCCATCCTGGATTCCTATAATGTGGCACACAATCCAGTCGCGCACAATCTTCTTTATGGTAACGGATCTGATTCCGGTCTTTGGCCCAGCTCCGCGCTGAACGGCGCAGCCCAGCCCAACAACTACACGGCCACTGGCAACGTCATTGGCCACAGCTTCAATGGCGTTCTCAAGCTGGACGGGCAACTCACGGACAAGGATCACGTTGCCTTCAACTGGTTTGTTGGCCAGGGAAATCAGACCGCGCCCAGCACCTCGGCTCTTTCGACTTACTTCGAGGTCGCTCCGATTCACGTACAAAATTTCTCGCTGGTTTATAACCGGCTGCTCACGTCGGCCATCAGCAATCAGCTTGCGGCGGGTGTGAGTTACTTCAATCAGGTCTTTGCCGATGCAGATACCAATTTTAATCCGGTTGGACTGGGTCTGGACACTGGCGTCACCGATCCCACGCTTGCCGGCGCGCCGCATCTGATCATTGGGCCACCATCAGCTGGAAGCGGCCTCTTCGCTGCCGGCGGAGGCTTTGATCCATTGGGCGTCACCTCTCCATCTGGGCGTCAAGACATCACCGGACATCTGGATGACGATTTGTCGTGGACCAAGGGAGCCAATCAATTTCACTTCGGCGGCGAGATCCGCAAGGCGCAGGTGAACGACTTCTATCAAACCGGCAAGCGTGGGACGCTCTATTTCGATGGATCGCAGGGACCGTGGGCGAAAGATGCCAGCATCACCGACCCTAACCTTCGCTATCTGGCGGACTTTTTGGCCGGCGAATTCGATCCCAACTATTCCAACATCATTTTGGGCGATCCCAAGCGGCTGGTCTATGTCAACACCTTTGCTCTCTTCGCCCAGGATGCCTTCCAGGTCACCAAGCGCCTGAACCTGAACTTCGGCCTGCGCTACGACTATGAAGGCCCGGTACACTCCGGCCAGCCAAACCTTTCTATCTTCGATCCAACCAAGGCCTCCGGTCTTGCCGTTGTCGGCCAGGATGTTCCCAACATCTACAACAAGTTCTGGGGCGGCGTCAGTCCACGCGTGGGATTTGCCTATCGGCTCGATTCTGACGGCAAGTCGGTTTTGCGTGGCGGATATGGCTTTTATGGAGACTCGATCTTCATGAAGTCGATTCTGCAAAACAATGGCGCGCAGAACATCTCGGTCTTTGGCCCGGAGTTCAATCCGGCAGGTTCGCAGAAGGTGGCGCAGGCCTCCGGTTTGACAAATACCGTCATTGCGCCCAACGTGCCCATCTACCATACGTATGCGGACGCGCTGGCCGGACAGGGAACTGTGGCCATCTCCACCTTTGACAAGAACTTCCGTCCCTCTTACACGCAGACCTACGACCTGAACATTCAGCACAGCTTCACTTCGAACGTGATCTGGCAGGTGGGCTATGTGGGAACCCAGGGAATCCATCTGCTGGGCCTCTTCGACATCAATCCGGAAACGCCGGGCAGCGCTAGCCTCGCAAATCCAAATGTAACTCGCCCCTATTACAAACAGTTCTCCAACTTTACGACCATCGACGAAGCGCGGAGCAATCTGGGATCAAACTACAACTCTCTCCAGACCACACTGCGGGTGCAGAACTACCATGGGCTGAGTTCGCAGTTGGGCTATACATGGGCTCATGCGCTGGACTACGAGACCGGCTTGCTGCCCTATGTGCCGCAGGATCCAAACAACGAGCAGGCTGAATACGGAAACTCCGATTTCGATGTGCGCCACACCTTCAGCGGCTACATCGACTATCAGGTTCCGGCATTCAACGGCCCCAAGCGTCTGACTCATGGATGGGATCTGACATCTTCTCTCGCGATTCACGGTGGAACGCCTTACACGGTAACCTCCGCCAATAACCCCAGTGGCAACGGCGAAGGCGCGGACCGCGCGGTGCAAGTATTGAAGAACCCCTCGGCCAGTGTGAGCCACAAGATTGTTCCATCTACTTCGGGCAGCGCTGCATACGTTCAATGGTTCAGTTCTTCCGCATTTCAAGATGCCGCAACGGCCGTTTATGGGCAGCCGTACACTTACTCGACCACCCGTCGCGGTCAGAACTACAACCCCGGCTACGCTGCCGTGGATCTGTCCGTAGTCAAGAATACCCCCATCAATGAACGGGTCACTGCGCAACTCCGCGCGGACATCATCAACATCTTCAACCACACCAACCTGGCACCAGTCGGCTTCCCCACTGCGGGCGAAACCAGCACCATCGGTTCCACAATCGGACAGTATCTCGGCAACCCCGGCATCGGGCCGGGCGAGCCGGTCAACGCCCAGTTTGCCCTGAAGATCATCTTCTGAGTTCTTCTGCGCTGCAAGCGCAACCCTTGTATGGATGGCGTTTGTTCGGAAGACGCCATCCACACGAGGCCAATCTCCATCGCTCAGCGCCTGGGTCTATCGGCGCTGAGCTTGTTTGTGGCAACCTATAGAGAGAGCGCATCCGGCGCGCGGAAGGATTTCAGTGCAAGTCAGTCTGAAGGCGGCGCAGTTTACCGAGTCAGTCATTCGCGAGATGACGCGGCAGGCAATCCAGAACAACGCGGTAAATCTGGCCCAGGGCTTTCCAGATTTCCCCGCGCCCGAGGCCGTCAAGCGCGCGGCGCAAGAGGCCGTAGCCGCGGACATCAATCAATATGCCATCACCTGGGGCGCGCAGAACTTCCGCTGCGCCATCGCCGCGAAGTTTGCCCAGTGGCAGAAGATTGAAATTAATCCGGAGCGCGAAATTACAGTTTGCTGCGGCTCAACCGAAGCGATGATCGCGACCCTTCTGGCACTGGTCGATCCCGGTGATGAGGTCGTTGTCTTCGAGCCGTTCTACGAAAACTACGGCCCCGATGCGATCCTCTCCGGAGCCACGCCGCGCTATGTGACGCTCCATCCGCCGGTGGATGAAGACGGCGAGTGGAGTTTTTACCCGGTCGCTTTGCGCGCGGCATTCAACAACAAGACGCGCGCCATTATTCTCAACACGCCCCACAATCCCACCGGCAAGGTCTTCACGCGGGCCGAACTGGAGTTGATTCGCGATTTGTGTGTTGAGTTCGATGTCCTGGCCATCACCGACGAAATCTATGAGCATATTCTTTACGACGGCGCGGAGCACATCTCCATCGCCACCATCGAAGGAATGCGCGAGCGAACCGTGACCATCAACAGCCTGTCGAAGAGTTATAGCGTCACCGGCTGGCGAGTGGGTTGGGCCATCGCCCCGCCCGCACTCACTGCGGCCATTCGCAAGGTGCATGACTTTCTGACCGTGGGCACCGCTGCTCCCTTGCAGGCTGCCGGCGCGGCTGCACTGGAGTTACCCAACAGCTACTATGTGGAGCTGGCTGCGAAATACAACGAGCGCCGTGATCTGCTGCTGGGCGCTCTGCGTTCAGCCGGATTCAAGGCCTTCAAGCCCGGCGGAGCTTACTACATCATGACCGACATCTCCGAATTCACCTTTGAAGACGACCGGGGGTTTGCAACTCGTCTGGTGAAAGAGATCGGCGTTGCAACTGTTCCTGGATCGAGCTTCTATAGTCTTCCCGGTGGCGGCGCGCACCAGATTCGCTTCGCCTTCTGCAAGCAACGGCAGACGCTCGATCGAGCGATCGACAACCTTCAGAAACTCCACTCAGGACAAAGCCGATGAGCACAAGAGAGCGGGATTCTATACTGCAAGGCATTTACGTAGTGGACGGCGGCATGGCCACGGAACTCGAGTATCTTGGAGCCAAGATCGATGGACCGCTTTGGTCAGCGCACGTTTTGGAGGACGCGCCGGAGAAAATCATTGCCGTGCATCGTGCTTACATCGAGGCTGGAGCGCAATGCATCCTGACCTCCAGCTATCAGGTCTCGCGGAAGGGTTACGCAGAGTATGGCCTGAGCGCAGAGCGCGCGGATGCAGCGCTGATCCACGCAGTTGAACTAGCGCGCACAGCCTGTGCAGAGATTCCTGATCGCCGGATTGTGGTGGCCGCTTCATTGGGACCGTATGGCGCCGCGCTGCATAATGGATCGGAGTATCACGGGAACTACGGTTGCAGTTTTGCCGAGATGGTCGAATTTCATCGCGCGCGCATTCACGTACTGGCGGACGGTATATCAGGATCAAACAGACCCGATCTGCTGGCCTTTGAAACACTGCCTTCTCTGGATGAAGCACAAGCCATCGGCGAGGCATTGGAGCCTTGGCCTGAGTTGGCGGTGTGGTTCTGTTTTACTTGCAAAGACAGCCATTATGTGGCTCATGGCGAGTTGCTCAGTGAGTGCGCGGCTGCCGTTGCGCGCCTTCCGCAAACGGTGGCCATCGGTGTGAATTGCACGCATCCAGCGCTCATGCCGGCACTGATCGGCAAGTTGCGCCTCGCAAGCAAACATCCCGTCGTGGTCTATCCCAACTCCGGCGAAGAGTGGGATGCCGAGAACCGTCGTTGGACGGGAGCGGGCGATCCAACCAGCTTTGGAGCCAAAGCCGGCGAATGGTTTGCGGCGGGAGCGCAGATTGTGGGCGGCTGCTGCCGGACGCGCCCCGCACACATCCGGCAAGTGGCCAAAGCGCGGAACTGCAGCACGGATAGGTCCCTTAATTCGCCGTCACAATCGGCAGTTCAATGCTGCTAGCCTCTCCCGGTGCATGATAGATGCGTTGTGTGGCCTTTTGATAGTCGCCAGGCTTGGCCCAGAAGATATTTGGAACAAAGCTCTGCGGGTTGCGATCATAGAGCGGAAACCAACTGGATTGCACCTGCACCATGATGCGATGGCCGGGCAGAAAAACGTGATTGGCCGGCGGCAATGCGAAGCGATAAGCAAGCGGCTGACTGGCAGCGATTGCTTTGGGATTGGTAAAACTTTCCCGATAACGCCCCCGAAAGATGTTGGCGGCGATCATCAGTTGATAGCCGCCCAGATTCGGCTGCTCGGCTACTTCGTCCGGATACACATCGATCAATTTGACCACCCAGTCGGAGTCCGTCCCGGAGGTGGAAGCAACCAGATTGGCGATGGGCTGGCCTGTGATGTGAACTGGAGCGGTTAACCGATCCGACGTGAAGACCAGCACATCGGGCCGGCCGGACGCCTCTCGCTGATCGTCCACCAGCCAGTCGGCCCAGGTGAGCGGCGGTTCATAGCCGATGGGCTGAATGGGGCGGGCGCGGAAGGGAACCGGTTTGGCCGGGTCCGAGATGTACTCATCGAAGGCCGCATCGGTGGACGCGGGCGGCGTGAAGGCCAGCTTGAGACCCGCCTCAAGATAGAGTGGCTTGGTAACTGGCGCGGATGGCCACGCCGGAAGGCTCTGCCAGCGGTTGGCTCCAGTCTCGAAGGCCGTTACCGGAGCGATCTCTGTTTTCCGCGCATCCTCCTTCAAATAGCGATCCAGAAATGGACGCAAAATATTCTGACGAAACCATGTTCCGGTATCGCTGCCGAAGCGAATCGCGCCAAGCGCCGCTGCGTCGTGGATCTCCTGCCCATGATGCCAGGGGCCGAGGGCGAGAAAGACCTTGTCGTTATTAGTGTCCAGCGGCTTGATGGCCTTGTAGACGGCCATAGCTCCATAGATGTCTTCCTGATCCCACAGACTGTGAACCAGCAGCACAGGAACCTTGAGCGGCTGCGCGGCTAGAACCTTATCGACCGCCTGATCGCTCCAGAAGGCATCGTAGCTGGGGTGTTCGAGAATCTTGCGCCAGAAGCCCAACTGCTCCATGCCGTGACGCCGCCCCAGTTCGCCCGCTGATCCGGCCTGCAAATAAAGGTTATAGTCGTCGAAGTCCGAGGTCCACCATTTTGCATCGTTCGCGCGTGTGCCCTCCTGCACATAGATGTAGGGCATATTCTGCTCGCGGAAGGCGCCGTTGTGGAACCAATCGTCGCCCATCCAGCCATCCACCATCGGATTCATCGGCACGGCCACCTTCAACGCCGGATGCGGATTCACAAGGGCCATCAGAGGCAGAAAGCCGTCGTAGGAGATGCCCAGAATACCGACCTTGCCGTTGGTTTCCGGGATGTTCTTGACAAGCCAGTCAATGCTGTCATAGGTATCCGTGGCTTCGTCCACGGGAGTCGGATTCTGCGGCCCGTGGATGGGCCGGTTCATCACGTAGTCGCCCTCCGAACCGTACTTGCCGCGAATGTCCTGCACAACGCGAATATAGCCGCCTTCCACAATCACATCAGTGGCATTGTCATATCCGTAGAGAATCAGCCCCAGATGAGAACTGGCCGCATGGCTGGTCAAATCTTTGGCGCTATAAGGCGTGCGCGTCAGCAGGATCGGCGCGCGCTTCGCGCCCTTCGGCACCAGGATGACGGTATAGAGCTTCACCCCATCGCGCATCGGAATCATCGCCTCGCGGCGTTCATAATCAAAGCTGGTGGTTACAGGCGTGAGCTTTGCTGGAGTATCACTGGGATATTCGGGGTATGCAGGTTGCGCTGGAGACGTTGAATTGGATTGACCGGTGGCAGAGATGGCCAAAACAATGAGCGCGAGGAATGCTATTGCAACAGCGCGGCAAGACTGGATCATGATGCAACCCTTTCGGCAATTAGTGGTGCAGTACATATTGAGGGTAACGGTTTCCTGGTGGGGAGCGAAAGAAAAATTTTAGTTTGGGCAGGTAGATTCTGTTCATGCTTGAAAGCAAACGGCGGAAAAGTCGTTGACCAGCGCCGCTTGCGTGCTTGACACACGCACGCTCTGGCTTTAGGCTACAAAGAACTGACTGAGTTGAAATGCTGTCGCCCGGCGCTCCAACTTCAACGAAACGATCAGGAGTGATGATGTTACTTACCTCTCGAATGCCGATGGCCATGCGCAACCCAGGCGGTTGCAGGCCAGACACGAGACTCTGAGTTCACTCTCTCAATCTCCTTTCTGGTGGCCGCCTGGGACTTTCCAGGCGGCCCGGTAGTTTCTGGATACTCTTTCACCGATGTAAAGGAGATTGCGTTGAAGAACCAAGACCTGCACGATTCCACAGTTGCAATTCACGGCGGACGTACGCTGGATTCGCACGCCAGCTCGATACTCTTTCCGCTTTATCAGACCAGTACATTTATTCATGATGCCGTTGGCGTGGACAAGGGATTCAGCTATTCCCGCGTTTCCAACCCGACCGTCGATGCATTGGAGAAGGCTATCGGAGCGCTGGAAGGAACACCTCCGACCGTCTGCTTTCGCACCGGCATGGCCGCTATCACGACGCTTTTTCTCTCCGTATTGAAATCGGGAGATCACGTTGTCCTCTCCGATGTGGTTTATGGCGGAACGATGCGCCTCTTTCGCGAAGTGCTCGATCATCTGGGAATCACCGCGTCATTTGTGGACAGCTCCGATGCGCGCAATGTGGAAGCTGCCATTACTCCAGCCACGCGCATGATTTTTATCGAGACGCCCGCCAACCCGACGCTGAAGCTCACTGACATTGAAGCAGTTGCGCAGATTGCAAAGCGCCATTCGATTCTTCTTGCCGTCGATAATACATTTCTGACGCCAATTCTTCAGAAGCCGCTGGAACTCGGAGCGGATATCTCCGTGCTTTCGACGACCAAATATATTGACGGCCACAACGCGACGGTGGGCGGCTCGCTGGCCACGCACGACGAGAAACTGCTGGAGCGGTTGCGCCTGATTCGCAAGACCATTGGCACGACGCAGGCGCCCTTTGAGGCATGGTTGACGCTGCAAGGGATGAAGACTCTTCCGGCCCGGCTTCGGCTTCACTGCGAAGGCGCGGCGCAGATTGCACGATGGCTTGAAGCTCATCCAGCAGTCGAGCGCGTCTATTACCCCGGACAGGATTCGTTTCCGCAGAAGTTTCTGGCCGACCGTCAGCAGCATGCTCCCGGCGCGATGATTGCCTTCGAGTTGAAGGCCGGAGTGGATGCGGCTATTCGCGCTCTAAATCGCGTCAAGCTCTGTTCGCGCGCGGAGAGTTTGGGCGGTCTGGAGACGCTGATTACGCATCCCTCTACCACGACGCACGCGGATCTTGATCCTGAATTGCGGCGGGGATTGGGCATCTCCGATGGCCTGATCCGGCTTTCTGTCGGATTGGAGGCTCCAGAAGACATACTTGCCGATCTTGAACAGGCGTTTGACGGCGCGCGTTAAGAAAACTGACAAAATTTGAATAATGGGCTTGCTGTCCAGAAAGGTATGTGGTACATTTCATTCATGAGTTCTTTTAGCCCGATGACCGCCGCGATGTGTTGTTGTGCAGCGATGTGCTGTGCGCAAACACATTCTGGCGTGAGGAAATGGCTGGGCTAGAGCAACTTACAAGCCGCCGCTTCTTGGAAACCCACCGCCAGATTGAACTGGCAGGTGGGTTTTTTATTTGGGGATTGAGGCGGTTGCGGAGACAGTGCAGTCGCCAAACAGGTTTCAGGCAAGGGAGAATGGGATGAGCATTCCTGAGATTCGTGTTGAGGAACTGAAAAAGCGGTTGGATGCGGGCGAAAACTTGTTTCTGCTGGATGTGCGCGACGAGTATGAGTATGAAATCTCCAATATTGGCGGGCAGTTGATTCCGCTTCCAGAACTGGCCAAGCGCATGAATGAACTCGACACCCACCTGAATATTGTGACGGTTTGCAAGATGGGGCCGCGGGGTGCAAAGGCGGCGCAGGTGCTGCATAATGCAGGATTTACTCACGTTTGGAATCTGACCGGCGGCATTCATGCCTGGTCGGATCGCGTGGACCACAGTGTTCAGAAGTACTAGGTCTCTAACCGTGTAGATTGGTGCCTCCCACCCTAGCCGCAAAAACAAGTACGCGGCAAGGGTGGGGCACCCATCATTAGTACAACTTCAAACGGTCAGAGACATTGAGTTTTTACGAATTTAAGCGCCGGTGGCGAAGCGGTCAACGCGCAGGTCTGCAAAACCTGTATTCGCGGGTTCAATTCCCGCCCGGCGCTCCAAAATATCAATCTGGATTCTTTCCGAGAGTGGGTAGCTTTCCCACTCTCAAAAAAAGTCCATTTTCTTCCGTCTCTCTCTTGCATCATGGAGCTAAATTCAATACACTTGCGACGTTGCTGAAAAAAAGGAGTTCGACCGTGCCTGAAGAAATTCTCCGCGCATCCCTTGGTGAAGAAGCCGCATTTCAACTTGCCAATGTAACCAAGACCGCTCCGCAGTTTGGGGCCATCACGCCGCGCTGGCTGGTTCGCTTTCTGGATTGGAAGCCTCTCGAAGCCGGCACCTTCCGCGTCAACAAAGTGAACGAGAGCAAGGTGATCGAGTCGCTTTGCGCGCACGAAGATGAGTCTCAACTGCCGGCGACCTTTGTCGACTATCAAGAGACTCCGCGCGAGTATCGTTTGGGCAGCATCAATGCCGTGCTCAATGTGCATACGCGCGTCTCCGACCTGCTCAGCAATCCCTACGATCAGGTGCGCGAACAGTTGCGGCTGCTGATCGAAAGCGTGAAGGAAAAGCAGGAGAGTGAGCTCATCAACAATGCCGACTACGGCCTGCTGAATAATGTTCCCGACGCACAGAAGATCAAGACGCGCAAGGGCGCGCCGACGCCCGATGATCTGGATGAGTTGTTGACTAAGGTGTGGAAGGAGCCTTCGTTCTTCCTCGCGCCTCCACGCGCCATCGCCGCCTTTGGGCGCGAGTGCACGCGGCGCGGCGTGCCTCCTCCGACGGTCACGTTGTTCGGCACACCGTTCCTGACCTGGCGCGGAGTTCCGCTGATTCCGAGCGACAAAATTGCCATCCGCAGCAAGGATCTGACGACCAAGATTCTGCTGGTGCGCGTGGGCGAGAAGAAGCAAGGCGTGGTGGGACTCTTCCAGCCTGGATTGCCGGGCGAGCAGAGTCCTGGATTGTCGGTGCGCTTCATGGGCATCGATCAGCGCTCGCTGGCCTCGTATCTTGTCTCGCTGTACTGCTCGGCGGCCGTGCTGACCGACGATGCCATTGCCCTGCTCGAAGACGTGAACGTGGGTCAATACCATGAGTACAAGTGAGCCGTCGCAGGTCTCGACGATAACTCCCGATGTTACTGGATGGGCCGCGGGGGCGCGCGGCATCGACACTGTCGCTCCCGGCGTGCTCTCTCCTGCGCAATTGGCGCGCATGGCCAATGAACTCTTCAACGAGCTGCCGGGCGAGGAACAACATCTTGCGGTAACCGCAGCGCGCGCCGTGCTGCCGCCTAACTCGACCTTCACCGGCAACCCCTACGCGGCAGTGCCTGCACCGACTGCGCCAGCGGTGCCGGGTGTTGTTGCGCCGCTGAGCGACGCTCTGGCGGGAAGTTACATTGCCACGCCGGAGCGGAGCATTGCGCCGGATGGGCGCGCGTCTGCCTCCGCGCTTCCAGCGGTTCCGGGCGGCGGAGTTGCGCCCACAGCAGCGCCGGAGTTTTCTTTCTTGCAAGATGCGCGGCCGATCTTTGCCGCGCCGGATGCGGAACCGTCTGCCCCACAAACTTCAGCGCAAGCAAGCGGAAATCCTGTGCCCAGCGAAGATGGATTCGCATCGATTCCCGCTTCGCTGTCGCCTGATATTGCAGCGCCACAGGGGATTCAGCCGCCCACGCCCACCGTTTCCGGCGCATTCGGCCTGGTCGATTCCTCGGCCGTTCCAACTTTTTCTTTCATGGAAGACGCGCGGCCAATTTTTTCATCGCAGCCCTCGATTCCCGGTCCGGCTCCGGCGGATCTTTCCAACGGCAGCAATCCTTTCGCGTCTCCACTCGACCACAGCGCGCCACAGTTGCCCGGTGCGGTTGTGCATGAGCCGGACTTTCGTGCGCCTGCTTCGCAAAATCAGAACCAGCCTCGTTCGCTGGATGCTTTGAATGTTGTACCTGCTGTCATTCCCGGCGAAGGCCAGCCGGAGTTGCTAGGCGATCTCGGACTCTCGTCGTATTCATTCGACGTGGAAGCGATTCGCCGCGATTTTCCGATTCTGCGCGAGCAGGTCAATGGCCGTCCGCTGATCTGGTTCGACAACGGAGCAACCACACAGAAACCGCAGTCGGTCATTGATCGGCTGAGCTATTTTTACGAGCACGAAAACTCGAATGTGCACCGCGCCGCGCATGAACTGGCCGCGCGTTCCACCGATGCTTATGAATCGGCACGCGAGAAAACGCGGCGCTTTTTGAATGCCGGCGCCACGCGCGAGATCGTCTTTGTGCGCGGAGCCACCGAGGCCATCAACTTGATCGCGCAGAGCTGGGGACGGCAGAACATTCAGAAGGACGATGAGATTGTTGTCACCTGGATGGAGCATCACGCCAACATCGTTCCCTGGCAGATGCTGTGCGCGGAAAAAAGCGCGCGGCTGCGGGTTGCGCCGGTCGATGACTCCGGCCAGGTGCTGCTTGACGAGTACGAAAAGCTGCTCGGACCGAAGACGCGTCTGGTTTCAATTGCGCACGTTTCCAACGCGCTGGGCACGGTTTTGCCGGTGCAGGCGATGACCGAGGCGGCCCATCGCCACGGTGCGCGTGTGCTGGTCGATGGCGCGCAAGCCGTCTCGCATATGCGCGTCGATGTGCAATCGATCGGTTGCGATTTTTACGTCTTCAGCGGCCACAAGGTCTTTGCGCCGACGGGCATCGGCGTGGTCTACGGGCGCTCAGAGGTGCTGGATCAGATGCCTCCATGGCAAGGCGGCGGCAATATGATCCAAGACGTCACCTTCGAGAAGACGCTCTATCAGCCGCCGCCGCAACGCTTCGAAGCCGGCACGGGAAACATCGCCGATGCGGTTGGACTCGGTGCAGCAATTGATTATCTGGATCGTGTCGGCATCGTCAATGTCTCGCGCCACGAGCATATGCTCTTGAGTTACGCCACCGCAGCGTTGCTCAAAATTCCCGGCCTGCGCATCATTGGCACGGCGAAGGAAAAGGCCAGCGTGATCTCCTTTGTGCTGGATGGCTTGCGCCCGGAGGAGATCGGCGATTATCTTAACCGCAAGGGCATCGCGGTGCGCAGCGGCCATCACTGTGCGCAACCGATTCTGCGCCGCTTCGGTTTGGAGAGTACGGTGCGCGCGACCTTTGCGCTTTATAACACCTGCGAAGAAGTGGATGCGCTGGTGGCGGCCTTGTGGGATCTAAGGCAGGGACGCGGCATCGGACTCGCATAACAAAGACCACGATTACAAGAATGGCCAGCCTCGCATTAAGGAAGCTGGCCATTCATTTTGCGGCGCACTCAGTACTTAGGCAGTGTCGTGTCGATCCGGTCAGCCCAAGCCAGGATGCCGCCGGTCAGGTTGGTGGCGCGCTTGAAGCCCGATTTGCGCAGGAAATCGACGGCTTTGGCACTGCGCATTCCGCTCTTGCAATGCACCACAATCTCGCGGCTGGAGTCGAGTTCGTGAATGCGCGTTGGCAGATCGCCGAGCGGAATCTGATGGCCCTTGATGTTGACGATCTGGTACTCATGCGGCTCGCGCACATCGAGCACGAAAATATCTTCCTGCGCGTCGAGACGGCGCTTGAGTTCCTCGGGCTGTATCTCCGGAATCTTCGCGCTCGACGCTGTTTCCGACTCCTCGCCGCGAATGCCGCAGAACTGGTTGTAGTCAATCAGCTTCGTGACGGTAGGATGCGCGCCGCAGACCGGGCACTCGGGATTCTTGCGCACGCGCAGCTCGCGGAAACGCATGGCCAGTGCATCGACCAGCACCAGACGACCGATCAAAGGCTCGCCCGCGCCAAGGATCAGTTTGATGACTTCGGTGGCCTGAATCACGCCGAGCAACCCCGGCAGCACGCCCAGTACGCCGCCCTCGGCGCAGGAGGGAACCAGCCCCGGCGGCGGCGGCTCAGGATAGAGGCAGCGATAGCAGGGACCGGCCTCGGTGGCAAAGATGCTGGCCTGACCCTCAAAGCGAAAGATCGACGCATAGACGTTGGGCTTGTTGCTCAGCACGCAGGCGTCATTGACCAGATAGCGCGTGGCAAAGTTATCCGTGCCGTCGGCGATGATGTCAAAGCCCGAGAAAATCTCCAACGCATTCTGGCTGTTCAGATACGTGTCGAAGCGCTTGATCTCGACAAAGGGATTGATCGCGGTCAGCTTGTCGATGGCAGAATCGATCTTAAGCCGCCCCACATCAGAGGTGTGATGCAGCACCTGGCGCTGCAAGTTTGTGTAATCCACCACGTCGAAATCAACTAAGCCGAGAGTTCCCACGCCCGCAGCGGCCAGATACAGAGCCAACGGTGAACCAAGCCCGCCCGTGCCCACGCACAGTACGCGCGCGGCCTTCAGCTTCTTCTGGCCTTCGAGCGTCACTTCCGGCATGATGAGGTGCCGGGAATAGCGTAGAATTTCTTCGTTGCTCAATGTTACTTGACTGCCATCAATCAATTCAGGCACGGACACTCTCCATTTTTTCTATTCACGAATCTGCTCGTTCAACCAACGTATTATCGACCGCCAGCAACCGAAGGAACGATGGTGATGGTGTCGGTTTCCTTGACTGGCGTTGCATCCTTGCTCAGGTAGCGAATATCCTCATCGTTCAGATAGACATTCACAAAGGAGCGCAGCTTGCCATCTTCGGAGAAGAGATGCTTGCGCAGATCGGGGTGCTTGGTGACAAGATCGCTCAGCGCCTCGCCAACGGTTTGCGCAATGACTTCAATGATGGATTGCTTTCCGGCATAGGGCCGGAGCGGCGTGGGAATCAAGACTTTGATGGACATATTCTTCCTTTCAAAACGGTTCTGATTGGCGATGCCTTTGTTCTACTAAATGACTTCGAGAAGTTCATCTTCAAAGTGCTTGGCCTCTTCCTGATCCAGTAACAGAAATGAATTCGTAAGCACGGCCTGGCCTTTTTCAACGCTGGTAATCACATACGAACAACCCGTCCAATGCGCCTCCTCAAGATCGGTCGCTGACCAGCGCGCGGGGTGATCGGGATGAGAGTGATAGAAGCCGACAATGTCGTGACCAGCCAGCATTGCATCCCGCTGAATACGGACCAGCTCCGACGGACTGATATGATAGCGATTGGCCAGCGAATCGGTACGCGTGTTTCCGCACTGCACCGCTGCCTTGACAGCCTTTTCGCCAGACTCTTCAAACTCTCCAACCAGTACGCCGCAGCACTCATGAGGATACGTCGCTTCGCCATGCTGCCGCACTTGCTCGTAGAGTTCGACCGGTATCTTCAGCGCCATGCTTGCTCCCTTGCGTTATACATTCTCATCCCAGAAGTGCTCACTCAAATACTTGTCGCCCGAGTCGGGAAAGATGGTTACAATCACCGAATCCGCGGGCGCGTCTTGCGCAATCTTCAACGCCCCCACCAGCGCTGCAGCCGCGGATACGCCGATCAGCAATCCCTCTTCGCGCGCCACGCGCCGCGCCATCGTATAAGCCGCTTCTGTTTCGATGCCCAACTCCGCATCCGCGATGCTGGGATCGTAAATCTTTGGAACAATCGAGGTCTCCATGTGTTTGGTTCCCTCGATGCCGTGAAATGGAGAGTCGGGCTGAAGCGAGATGCAGCGAATCGCCGGATTCAACTCCTTCAAACGGCGCGATGTTCCCACGAAGGTTCCACTGGTGCCGAGAATCGCCACGAAATGCGTGACGCGCCCCGCCGTCTGCATCCAGATTTCATCCGCTGTTCCGTGTTCATAATGCGCGCGCCAGTTGTTATCGTTGGAATACTGATCGGCGTAATAAAACCTCTCCGGCTCAGCGGCCACAATCTCCCCCGCCTTGCGGATCGCGCCGTCCGAGCCTTCACCGGGATCGGTGTAGATAACCGTTGCACCATAGGCGCTAAGAATCCGCTTGCGCTCCTTCGAGACATTCGACGGCATACAGAGCGTGATCGGAATCCCGTAGGCCGCGCCCAGCATCGCGTAGGCAATTCCCGTATTGCCGCTAGTAGAATCAAGCAGCGATTTGCCCGTGCCCAGCTTGCCTGATTGCAAAGCCTCGTTCACGATCTTCGACGCGGCGCGATCCTTGACCGAGCCGCCGGGATTACACCACTCGGCCTTGGCCAATACCTGCACATTCTTCAATCCGTTGGTGACACGTTCCAGGCGCAAGAGCGGCGTGCTTCCGATGCGCTGCGCGAGATTGACACCCAACAAAGTCGTCATACGTCCTGGCCGTTCCATTATGCCGTGGTCTTTGCTTCCGCGGGAAACCGTAGCGAGTTGTCCATGCTCCGATAAAGAGCCTCGACCGCATTGAGCAGCCCAAAGACTTCTTCTTCCAGTTGACTCAGAATTCCGTTGTTCTTTTGATGCGCATTTTGAATCACCGATTCAAAGCGCCGGTCGATCAATTCTGCTTGATTCGTGTTACGTATGAAAAACAGTGTCTGTGGAGGCCGAGAACGGCCTCCACAAACACCGCTATCGTTGAAGAAACGACAGCAAATTTAGAAGCTTCCTAGAAGTTCCTATGGCGTATTTGGAGAAGAGAGCAACTAAGCATGCTTGAGAATTTCTTGACCAAATTCAAGGGCCTCGCTGCGCTTCAGGTTATCAAATTCGCCGCCACGGGCAAGCATGGCTTCGCGAATTGGAGGATCAAGAAGAGCAGCCGTAACGCGACCTGGGAAGACATGAACCGGAACGTCTTTTGCTCCGCTAAAAGCCTGCAACTGATCGGTAACATACTTCTTCACCACTTCCGGTGTAATTGGTTTCTGCCCGTTTCCAGCGACGGCATAGAGAGCTTTGACTTTGTCTTTAAGCCAGGTGGAATTGGCGTCAAGGAACTGTTTAATTTCCGGCTTGATCTTACCGGAACGGATGGAAGATCCAATGATGATGTTGTCGTACTTCTTCAGGTCGGGATTCTCACGCAGATCGAAGACATCTGCGATGCCGCCCAGACCTTCAGAAATCCATACGCCAGCGTCGCGGGATGTGCCAGCCCAAGTGCCGTAGAGCACAGCCCATTTCTTTTCGGATGGCCGGGAATAATACTGAAGCGCCGAAGCCTTCGGTGTCAGAGCCAATGCGCCAATACCAGCTATTCCCAAGCCCAGTAGTGTTCTTCTTTCCATTGCTTTTCTCCTGTTTGGTTGTGGCAATCTCTGCCGAGGTTGAGTGTTAACAAGTTCTCCTGCGCTGACAAGCTATCTTGGCAACGCAGATAGAGAGTGCGTGAATTACAGTTGCACATTCATGCCACAGATCGAGGCCCTGCTTACTTTTTTGGAGCCACAGCCGGAGGAGGTCCCGGATAGCCGACTGCCTGCGCAAAGAGCAAGTGCTGATCCGCCGTCAGATTCAGGGCCTTGACAGCATCGTCGCCATGAATGGCATGGAACCATGCGCCTAAACCTTCTGAAGCAGCAAATAGGTAGACATTCTGTCCGATAAATCCAGTATCGACACCACTAAACTTGTCCGCTTTGACATCGGCCACATACGCGATGGTTACTGGAGCTGCGGCCTGCGCGGGTGTGCCGACTTTGCCGCGCGCATCGCCCGCCACTACCGGTACCAGCGTGTTCGCCACGGCGTCATAAGTATAGACAGCATCGGCGAGCAGTACATAGAGCTTGACTTCCTGATCGTTCCTGGCGGAGGGCGCGGTTCGTCCATATCCCGCCTTTACCTCAGGAGGACGATTGATGCCAAAAGCTGCCCAAAGAAGATTGGAGAGCACTTGAGGCGGGAGTGGCTTATCCGCGAATGATCGGGAGGTTTGGCGCTCGGCAAGAGCTTGCAAAAGCGGCTTTCCGCCCGAAGTTTGCGGCTTGGGCAATTGGATGAGCTTCAGATTCTGTGCGAACGCGGCAGGCACGGCCAGCAGCACGCTCAATGCCAGCACTGCAGCCGAAATCCGAGCAGAAATACGAATTGAAATGTGCATGATTCTCCTTGAAGAATGCGGGTTTACACACCCTATTCGCGGTGTGCGGGTTGAAGGAGAAGGAGAAATTAGATCGAGCGTTTCTCCTTTTACGCAATTCAGATGGAATTGTGAAAGGCTTCTGGCGAGCGCCGGATGAGTCTGAATCTGCTGGTCCATGCGGCTAATCGCACGAGTAATCAGGAGCCGTCGCGAATATTTCATCGCGAGATGTTCAGACAGATACGAGCGACAAATTAGAGGGAGTTACAACAGCGAAGGCGGGTACAAGATAATGTATGGATACGCATAGACCTGCAATAGATCGCCAAGGCATGAACGCCACTGCGGCGTTCGACAGCGCTGTGCCCTGCGGGTACATTGAAAAGATGTCGGTCTTCCATCGTTCCCCGGTCCTCCATTTCAGCCACAAGACCTACAACTATGATCTTACTGCACATTGTACACCACCCCACGCCAAGAGTTCATGTTCACTTGTCACGCTGCGGCCTGAACCGCTTCCTCCGCGCCGGGAGATTTTGAGTCCCCGAGGAAAGTCGAGCGGTTGCGGCACCGGTCAGTGAGTCGCAGCGGAGACGGTTTTCGGCAGAGTGTTCAGCGCGTTGATGACAATGCTGGGACTCAAAACCTCAGGAAGCAGAAGCGGTTCGTGCTGCTCCGGAATGTAGAGAACGTATGCCGGAACCCCACTGCGCCCTAGCGTTGTCAGTGTGCGCGTGATCGCTTCATCGTGGCGTGTCCAGTCGGCACGCAGCAGAACCACGTTTGCGGAGTGGAAGGCCTGTTGCACCTGCGGCTGATTCAGAGCAACGCGCTCGTTGACCTGGCAGCTCAGGCACCAGGCCGCGGTAAAGTCCACAAAGACTGGCCGTCCCTGGGATTGATAAGCTGCCTGAATTTGCGTAGACCACGGCTCCCAATCACCGGCATTTGCGGAATCCGCGCCTGTTTTTTCAGAGCGGCTCAGCGATTCGTTCGCGTCTGTTGCCACTTTTTGACCAACAAATGCCAGAGCGACGACAGCCAGCAGAATCAGGGCTGCAACCGCTGTGGCCCAGCGTTTGGCTGGCCAGCGGCCCAGAAACCATCCGGCGACGGCCAACAGCAGGAAGCTGCCTAGAAGCGTCCAGAGAATATCTGCTCCGTGTCCCTTCGTCAGCACCCAAGACAGCCAGATCACCGTGGCAAAAATCGGCACGGCGACGGCCTGACGCAGCACCTCCATCCAAGCGCCGGGCTTGGGCAGCCAGCGCGTCCATGCCGGTTGCAAGGTGAGCGCCACATAGGGCGCAGCCAGCCCCAGAGCCAGCGCTGTGAAGACAGCAAAGGTGATAGCCGCAGACTGGGCCAACGCGTAGCCGATAGCCGCTCCCATGAAGGGCGCAGCGCAGGGCGTGGCCACCACCACGGCCAGCACGCCGGTAAAAAAGCTGCCCGTGTAGCCGCTCTTCTGGGCAAGCGTTCCGCCCGCGCTGGTTAGCGTAAGGCCGATTTCAAACTGCCCGGCTAGCGAGAGGCCGAGAAAGAAGAGCAGCCCGGTAATCAGCGCCAGAAAAACTGGCGACTGAAACTGGAATCCCCAGCCGAGCGTTGCGCCTGCCGCACGCAGACCGAGCAGCACAGCCACCAGCGCCCAGAAGGAAACCACAATTCCCGCGGCATAAACCAGACCGTGCGCGCGCAGTTTACTTCTCTCTTCATTGCCAGAGTTGACCAGCGCCAAGCCCTTCAAGAACAACACCGGGAAGACGCACGGCATCAGGTTCAGCAAGAGTCCGCCGATAAAGGCAAGGCCGAAGGCTCTTAAAAGCACAGCCCAGATAAATGCTGGCGCGGAGGCGGAAGGCTTAGCCGCAATGCCCGGCGTAGACGATGGAGTTACCGGTGCCGCAGCCGGTATGAACGAAGTGGGAGAGGTTACGGCTGCCGGGAGCGCGGCCAGTTCAAAGGCCCGGCCGCCTGAAAGCTCCAGAACTCCCTTCAACTGAGCGGGATTGGCGGAAAGGGCGGCATCTTTTTTGAGGTCGAGAACTAGGCCAGTGGGAGTTGGCGTGAGCTTCTGCGGCGATGGATTGTCGATGATGTCCGGGTCAGAGGAAAAAAATACTGCGGATTTTTCTTGCTGGCCGGTCTCAACTGTGAGATGAATGAGATTTTTAGCGGCTTGAAAGACCGCATTAGCGCTGGCGGGCAAAGGCCGTGGAATGAGCTTCAAGTAATGATTGAAAAGCGGGTCGGATAATGGCTCGGATGGATGCGAGTCAGGATCAACGTCTTTGACAATCTCCAAATCCGCGTTGCCGGGGATGCAGCTATCCGAGCAAACCAGCCAGCTCAACTTGGCATGCAAGGTTGCAGGGCCAGCCTTCGCGCTTGCATCAACGCGGATCTTCAGAGGCAGCAAGACCTCATCCTCGTAGCCATAATCCATCAATGAGCCAAGTTTCAAACGGTGCGGAGCGGGAAACTCCAGCGCTCCCGATGTTATGCCGGCGGGAAGGTTCCAGCTTACGTCTGGAGGAAATCCTGCGTCGCCCGCATTCTTCCAATAGATATGCCAGCCGCGCTCCAGCTTGAAGTAGAATCCAGCGTCGTTCAACGGCCTGCCAACAAATAACTTGTCGCGTGGAATGAGCAGCTCGACATGAATATGGGGGGCGTCCGCCGAGGATGCCGCAAACAATGGAAATCCCGCCGAAATAAGGAACAAGACGGTAATAATCTGGCGTAATGTACGCATCGAAAAAATCACTCCTTGGTTAGTAGATACAGTAGGTTGAGTTTCTGATTGACTTACACGAAACGACGCCTGAGTTATGGGCAAGAGCACCGCGCAAAACTCGCATTTTCAAAGCGAGGATTCTAACTGGCGATAGCCTTCGGAGCGGCAAGGCAGTTCCACCGGAGAGCATGACCGAAGACGGGCGTTATGCGGCAACCGACTGAACGCAAACGGCTCTATAGCTAGCGCATTTTCGGAAATTGTGTAGACCAAAGTGCTTTCCCTCAGGGGCTAAAGCCCATTGATTTTATTGGCGTTTATCGGCACGGCTGAAGCCGTGCCCTTTCAAAACAGGTCTACAGCAGAAAAGAAAACGCTTTAGATGCTCGCGGCGTCAGTTGCAACAGGCGGCTTGAGCGCCAGCTTGCCGGCAAAATCTTGGGCGATCTACGGGGTCAAAGTGTACATCGAACGAGCCGGATTGTTCTCCAGCATGGCGTTGCCGCCGCTAAACTACCGGTGACAGGGAGGATTTGCGTGGGCAGGGCGAGCGCGACAACGCTGGCAATCACGGTGATGACCGCGGCCACGGCCACAGAGAGCAGTGAGTGTACGGTTTTCTTCATGCGCTCAGCTCCCTCACGGCTAAATAATTTACCCAATACTCTGGATTCTATCCCAAGAATTGCGAAATGGGTTATAATTGTGTCTGCCGTCACGTATGGCCGTGATGGCCAGCACAGCACAAATTGCGATTTTTCCTCGACTATATGTCCATGACCGACGAATGCTTTCTGTCATCCCGCGCTTGTTGTTGCTTCGCATGGCATATGCTGGCGAAGCGGACGAAGCGCGTAATTTGCGCAATCACGCATTAGGTTCCGAAACCCGGAGCTTTGCGTATAGACCCCGCTGACCAGCACCACTGGAGCGGGTCTTTTTTTGTCTTGAATAAGGCTCGCTGACCGGCAGAACTGGAGCGGGTCTTTTTTGTTGGACGCGACTTGTCGCTTGTCCATAGAGAGTCTCCGTCTCCTGCTTCTAGAACCACTTTAAACCTACTGAGGCTATTCGATTCGAGATGCAATCGAAAGCGAGACGGAGAAATCTACATGAAATTCTTTTTTAGGAAGCCAAGTTTCCATACCTTTATTTTGACTTTGGTCTTGGCGCTAATTGGAGCGATTGCGCCTTCGATTCATGCGCAGAACAACTATGGTGCCGTTCGCGGACGCGTCACGGATACTTCGGGCGCGGTGATTCCAGACGCCAATGTCATCCTGACCAACGATGGAACGGAGATTGCGCGCACAACGCGTTCCAACCAGTCCGGTGATTACTTCTTTACCGCCGTCGAACCGGGAACCTACACGGTAACCATCACGGCGAATAACTTCAAAAGGACCGAGCACAACGGAATCACGGTCGAGCTTGAAAAGACGGTGACCGCCGATGAAAAGCTGACCATAGGCGCGGCGGGCGAGACTATCGAGGTGACCGGCACGGAACCCTTGATCGATACGGCGACCGCCTCGGGTGGCGTTGTCATCAGCGAGGATCTGGTCGAGGATTTGCCCAACATCGGGCGCAATCCGTTTACAGTCAACAAGCTGGAAAACAACGTGACGCCCACGGCCGACCCCAAGATGGTGCGTCTGGAAGATCAGAACGGCACCGATTCGCAGGCAATCTCCGGCGCCCCCATCGGCGCCAACGTCTTTGTGGTGGATGGCGTTCCGATCTCGACTTCGACCGGCGGCGTGAGCTTCATTCCCGCGCTCGAGGCTGTCGAGGCGGTGAAGGTACAAGCCAACACCTATGATGCGGAACTGGGCAGAACCGGTGGCGGCGCCATCAATACCTCTCTGAAGTCTGGAACCAATACGTATCATGGCGTGCTCTACGGCGCCACGCGTCAAACCGGCTTGGCGGCCAACCAGTGGATCAATAACCACACTCACAACTCTCAATATCCCAATGGCATTCCGCGCCCGGATTACACCCAATACCAGTATGCCGGCGCAATCGGCGGCAAGGTGCCCTTCACTGAGAGGTATCGCTACACGAAGAACACCTTCCTCTGGGTGACGGAAGAAGGCTACAGGCAGGCACAGCCAGTTGTCAGCTCGAACACGGCTTTCTATGTTCCAACGGCGGCGGAGCGCAACGGTGATTTCAGCGGAGACACGGGCTTCAAAATTTATGATCCGACGCAGCCCTTTACGGGCGGCAAGAGAACAGTCCAGGTCGACGGGGCACTCAATGGCGTGCTGACAAACAACGTGATTCCTTCAAGTTTGATCAATCCGGTTGGCAAGTACATTGCGAGTCTATATCCGCAGCCAAGCCAAAATACCAGTAATCTCTACAATTACGATGGAGCAAAGCCAAACTACTTCGGGGCGGATGACTTCAAGACCCGTGGTGATGAGTATGTTGGCAAGCTGGACCACGAGTTTGCGCCTTGGTGGCTGGCCTCGGCCTCTTATGCGCACTCGGCGACACAGGAGCCTGGCGGAAATGTTCTCCACTCCATCGCCTCTGCCGGTGGCGTGCTGACGCGTTTCATCGACGCAACTGCTGTGCATAATACGTTTACACTCAACCCCACCACGGTGCTGACCGTCGCTTACAGTTACAGCCGTTACTACTCGACTACACCGCAATACCTCAGTGGCATTCACGGGGTGACAGCCTTTGACCAGACAACAGGCTTTGGTGGTGTTGGATTTCCATCCTCCTATGTTGACCAGTTGCAATCGAATACATTCCCCTACATCACGCTGTCCAGCTTGGCCGTTGGCGCTCCCTCGCTTGGCGGCGCCAACAGCGGACCGACAATTCAAGCGCAGCATAACTTCGTTGCGGTGATCACCAAGACCCTCGGAAAGCAGAATCTGAAGGCCGGTTACGGCTTCCGCGACTTCCACAAGCTCACCGCAAAGACAGGTAGCACTACTGCTCCTACCAATGGCTCATTTACCTTCAGTGGGCAATACACCGATGCAACTGGCGCAGCGTCAACCAATGGGCCGGAGTCGATTGCCGACCTGCTTCTTGGTTTGCCTTCTTCGGCAAGTGTCACCATCAGTGCGCCGGTAATCGACCAGTTCCTTCATTATCAGGCCTTTTTCGTTCAGGATGATATCCGCCTGACCAGCAAGTTGTCGGTCACAGCCGGAGTGCGGTACGAGTATGAACCAGGACAGCAGGAATCTGACAATCGTTATAACGTCGGGTTTGATCCGAATATCTCATACACGTTTCCAGGGGCTAACGGCGATGTGGCGGCGAAGGGCGCCATCGTCTTTGCCGGCGAGAATGGCTACCCCAAACAATCAGGCAGCTTGAGCCAAGAGAAGTTCAATCCCCGGGTCGGCGTCAGCTATCAGGTTCGGCAGGGAACGGTTGTCCATGGCGGCTTTGGCATTTTCTACGCAGGAATCCCACTCTCGTCCGCTTCGACAGGATTCTCGCAAACAACAAGCTATGCTCCGGGCAACACAACATCGGCTTTAACGAGCGGTCAAACGGGCGCAAATGCTTGGCTTTCCAATCCCTTCAACTCGACGCTACTGCAGCCGTCAGGAACCTCGCTGGGAAATCTGACAGGCGTGGGGCAATCCATCACGGTTCCCGCCTCTCATCTGTACTACCCGCTGGTTCAGCAGTATTCCTTCGATGTGGAAAAGCAGCTTCCAGATAACTTTGTCGTCAAGCTCGGTTATGTCGGAGCGCATGCGCGAAACATCCCGCTTCCCGTAAATATCAACCAGCTTTCCGACAATATTCTAGCTTCGTATGCGCCTGGAGGCGCGAATGCGGGGATAAATTTGTCGACCGGGCCCAACGGGAGTAAGGTTACCAACCCATACTACGCCACGAAGATCGGGACATATCCCACCACCGGCATTATCTCGCAAAAGACCGTTCCGCTGGCTCAAACGCTGTTGCCCTTTCCGCAGTTTGGCTCCATCACCGAGAATAAAAGTGTTGGCCACAGCCGGTACAATGCGCTTGACGTAAAGGTGCAGAAACGACTCAGCTTCGGGCTAACCGCTCTGGTTGCCTACACCTGGTCGTCCAACTGGGACAACCTGTATGGGGCTCAGGTCTCTGGGTTAAACCAAACCAATCCAAATCCGGCCGCTCCCCAGGATAACTACAATCCGAATGGAGAGTATTCGCGGGCGACCAACGACACACCGAACCGGCTGACCTATGCGGTCACATACGAACTGCCAGTTGGACATGGGAAGAAATTCCTGGGTAATTCAAACCGCATCGTTGACGCCGTCGTTGGCGGGTGGAAGATCAACGATGTTACCACGCTTCAAAGCGGCGGCCCGCAGCCGGTGATTCAGACGGATCTCAGCTCTGGAAAATTTGGAACCACTGGCGTAGGCGGATCGAGCCAGCGTCCCAATCTGGTTGCAGGAGTCGATCCGTGCTACTCCGGCACACCGCAAAGCCGTCTTGGTGGCGGCAACGGCGCCAAACCGTACTTCAATCTGAATGCGTTCACACCGGCGCTTCCTTACACCTATGGCAACGCACCGCGCACGCTGGCCTGCAAGGGACCCGGATACTCGAACTCTGATCTCGCGCTTAACAAGAACTTCAAATTCAAACGCGGATTCAATTTTGAGTTCCGCGCCGAAGCACTGAACGCCTTCAACAAGCCGGAGTTCTCACAGGCTAGCCCCACGCTTACCTTCAGCAACACCAGCCTAACGTCGGCAACCTTCACCGATCCCACGCAAAATGCCACTACTGGAGCAATCACGTCGCAACTAGGGTTTTCACGCATTATCCAAGTCGGCGGCCGGATTTCATTCTGACCGCGCAACCATGCTGGCAATCCCCGGTGAAACCTGCTTTTGGAAGTAATCGGGGAAAGTATCACAAACGAATCAGCAAGAATAGCAACTCACTGACATCAACCAAAGAGGGAGCAATACGATGAGAGCATTTACGACAGCAGCCGTACGCGCGGTGACGTTCGTTGTTCTTGGCGCGTCAGTTGCAGTGGCACAGTCAACGAATACGTCCCAGGCGATCGACGGACGTTGGGACGCAAGTATTACCACCCAGGGAACAGTGATTCCCTTCCGGCTCGATATCACAGGGTCAGGACCGGCGTTGAAGGGCATTCTCTTTGACGGCACCAGGCCGAACGACGGCACAAGCAGCGCAACCTTTGAGAACAACAAACTCGTCCTGAAGCTCGATCAATACCTGACCTCAATCACAGCGACACTGCAAGACGGGAAACTTACCGGGTATCTCGTTACTTCGCGCGATACGAATGCCAAAAAGGCGTCAGGCACCGACGTAAACGCCACTGAAGTGGAACGGCTGCAGAAGGTCGAGTTTGGAGAAAACCCCTACGGCAGCTCGGCATTTCAGGCCGTCCGTCATGTGGATACAGCAGAGGCAGCACCTGCGGATGTTCCGCAGATTGGCGGTTCATGGATCATTCCGCTCAGTTCTCTGTCGATCAAAGGTGAGAGTGCGTTCCGCTTTATCGCCAAGCAAGAAGGCGCTTACGTCGAGGCATCTATTCTTCGCGTTGACGGTGACACCGGTGCTTACTCGGGAACTTACAAGGACGGAAAATGGGTGCTGAGCCACTTTGATGGAGGGCGTCCGGGCGTCATTGAAGTGACATTGCAAAAAGACGGATCGCTCGAAATAGGACAGCTTGGCGGCATTGCAAGAAAGAAGCCTGCAACTCAGGAGGGCAACAGCCCCGACGCGGCCAGTGATGTGGCCAATGTGCAGACTAGTGGCCGTTACTCCCGCACACTGGTCGCGTATCGCCCCGAAGTTGAAAAGGCCAAGGGTCTCCCCGAACCTGACGACTATCAAACCCACACTGGCATTCGCGACCCGGACGAAGTCTTCAAATTCTCCTTCCCCAACGATCATGGAAAGCTGGTGTCGAACGACGATCCACAGTTCAAGGGCAAGGTTGTGATTGCCATGGTAACTGGAACCTGGTGCGCCAACTGCCACGATGAAGCTCAATATTTGGTCCAACTGTACAGCAAGTATCACAGCAAGGGGCTCGAGATTGTCGCGCTCGATTTTGAGGAGCCAGCGCAGGTGAACAGTCTGGCGCGCGAGCAGGCCTTCGTGAAGCACTACGGAGTCAAGTACAACTATCTGATCGCCGGAACCACGGCTGAAGTGTGGGAGAAAATCCCGAATTTTACCAACCTCAACAGTTGGCCGACGATCATTTTTATCGGTCGTGACGGAAAGGTGAAGGCGACTCATACCGGATTTGCTTCTCCGGCCAGCGGCGAATTCTATAACCAACTGAAGGCGGAGTTCGAATCGAATGTCGAAAATCTGCTTGCAGATAAACCCGTTCAATCCTTGCAGGATCTGGCTGCCGTCGGCGTAGTACCTGCCCGGGCGGGGCAGTAGAGTTCTTTGCGATATCAGGCAAAGGCAGGATTGTCCGTTGGAACATTTGTATCCAACAGGCAATCCTGGCCGGATTTTTGCACAACAACAATGGGAAAAACAGACTGAAGCGCTACTGGAAGTCGCGGATGAACAAACGGGATTCAGTGATGACGTACCGCATCACTGAAAATAACAGGGAAATGAATCAACAGCCAAATTGGCAAGGGAATCAACTCACTGGCACCAATCAGAGAGGGAGCAATACGATGAGAGCATTTACGAAAATGGCCGGGCGCGGGGTAGCGTTCGCAGTTGTTGGCGCGTCCATTGCGGCGGCACAGTCAACGAATACGGCACAAGCGATCGATGGACGCTGGGATGCTAGTCTAGTCAGTCAAGGACAAGTTATTCCATTCCGGCTCGACATCGCTGGATCTGGCCCAACGCTGAAAGGGATTTTTTACGACGGTAGAAGGCCCAACGATGGCACAAGCAGCGCGACCTTTGAGGATAATAAGCTTGTCCTGAGGCTCGATCAATACCAGACTGTTATTACGGCAACGCTGCAAGACGGAAAATTAACTGGGGAAGTCAGCATTGCGCGGCCTGCACTCAGCAAAGCAGCGCCCAAGCCAGATGCGGCAGCCGCTGACGCAAACCTCTCCGATGCGGAACGGCTGAAGCGGATCGAGTTTACGGGAAATCCATTTGGGGTCTCGGCATTTCAGGCCGTGCGCCATGTTGACACGCCAATAACTGCGCCCGTTGATCTGCCGCAGATTGGCGGCTCATGGATCATTCCGCTCAGCGCTCCATCCGCCAAGGGCGAAAATGCATTTCGCTTCATTGTCGAGCAAGAAGGTGCCTACGTCGAGGCGTCCATTCTTCGTGTTGATGGAGATACAGGCTCTTACTCGGGATATTACAAGGATGGAAAGTGGGTGCTGAGCCACTACGATGGCGGGCGGCCAGGACTCATTGAGCTCTCTGTGGCGCAGGATGGCTCGCTCGAAATCATCCAGGAAACAAGCGTTCCTAGAAAAAAGCCTACAGCTCAGAACGCCGGCAATTCCGCTGCGGGCGGCGATGTGGCCAGCCTGCCGGTAAGTGGCCGTTACGCCTCCAAGCTGATCGCCTATCGCCCTGATGTGGCAAAGGCCAAGGGACTTCCCGAGCCTGATAACTATCAGACTCACACCGGCGTTCGCAATCCGGACGAAGTCTTCAAATTCTCCTTTCCCAACGATCATGGAAAGCAGGTGTCATACGACGACCCACAGTTCAAGGGTAAGGTCGTGATTGCCATGGTTACCGGAACCTGGTGCCCGAACTGCCACGATGAAGCACAATATCTGGTCAAGCTGTACAGCAAGTATCACAGCAAGGGGCTTGAGATTGTCGCTCTCGACTTTGAGGAACCGTCCCAACTGAAGAGCCTGGAGCGCGAACAGGCTTTCGTGAAGCACTACGGAGTCAAGTATGACTATCTGATTGCCGGCACCACGGCTGAATTGTGGGATAAGATTCCGCAATTTACCAACCTCAATAGCTGGCCGACAATCATATTCATTGGTCGTGACGGAAAGGTGAAGGCGACTCATACCGGATTTGCTTCTCCGGCCAGCGGCGAATTCTACAACCAACTAACGGCGGAGTTCGAAGCAAATGTCGAAAAACTGCTCGCCGAAAAACCGTCGCAAGACTTGGCTAATGCTCGCGGTTTTTCTGCCAAGGCGGGACAGTAGATCAACACAAACAGCCCGCCGGAATTCCATCGCTGGCGGGCAGTCCAAAGCAGATTCAAGTTAGCAGTTTGTAAAGATGTATTGGGTCGGATGATAAGTTCTTGGGGAGAAATTGGAATGAAACGGAAGAATAGTGTCATGGCAGTTCTCGCGGTTCTGGCGTTACTGCCGACCTTCGGGTTCAAGCCGAAGCAGGCGGAGTACCAGGGGGCGGACATTATTGTGACATCTGCACCGGTATATCAGCCGCTGGCAGCTTTGCACGGCGAGGAGCGCTTCCCCAAGGGCGCACAGTTACTACTATTGCATCAAGGCATAGTTCGTGCGCTTCTTCCTGGGTTTGCAGCCTCCGCCGATGCCAATGTTTCCTTTGATGGCAGCAGGGTGCTTTTTGCTGGCAAGCAGAACGTCGGAGACCCATGGCAAGTGTGGGAACTGACGTTTGCCGATCACTCCGTGCGTAAAGTAATTGGCGGCACAGATGACGTGATTCGCCCGTTCTATCTTCCCTTCGGTCGGCTGGTTTATGCACGCCGTTCTGCGCAGGGCTTTCAGTTGGAAGCGGCAGGCAAGGATGCAAAAGAAGCGCTTGATCCGATTGATGCGCTTGCCGGTTCAACCGTACTGCTAATCTCACATTTGCCAGTCAGCATCATTCCCGACGATGTTCTGCAAGACGGACGAATCCTGTTCGAGTCCAGCTTTCCCTTGGGAATAGATTCTTCGCCGGAAGAGTACTTAGTTTATACCGATGGCTCCGGCGTTGAATCGTATCGCTGCGATCACAATGCCGTGGGTTCAAATGGCCGCTGGGGCGGTCACCAGTTAGCCTCCGGCGACGTGGTATTTACTCACGGCTCTGCTCTCGCGCGATTCACTTCGCCGCTTGCCCACGAGGCGGCCATCGCTGCGCCGCAGGCCGACTATGCGGGTGCGCTTGCCGAGACAAACGAGGGAAAATGGTTGCTGAGCGCGCGTGCCAATGCCGATTCGCACTATAGCTTGAAGTTATGGAATCCCGGAGACAAAGCGCTGGATACCTTGCTGGATAATAATGCTGAAGATATTGTCGAGCCGGTTTTGGTTGCGCCGCACGCCAGGCCCAAGCGTCATCCATCCGCTCTGCACAATTGGCGCTATGCCAATCTTCTGGCTCTCGATGCACGCGAATCGCGCGACGAGAATCTGAAGGTTACGCCCTCTGCCGTTCAGTTGGAGACTCTGGACTCTGCGGGCAAAATAACCGTCACGGGCAAGGCGAGGGTTGAATCGGATGGTTCGTATTTCGTGAAGGCTCCGGCGGACAAGCCGATACGTTTTGCCCTGCTGGATCAGAATGGTGCCGTTCTGCGCCAGGAACATGGATGGTTCTGGATTCGCAGCGGCGAACAGCGTATCTGCGTGGGTTGCCATACAGGACCAGAGCATGCCGCTTCCAATCGCGTGCCTGCCGTGCTGTTGCGCTCCACCACCCCGGTTGATCTATCTGAAGTTCATCCCTTGGCTAACACACTGCACTCAGCGCCTGGAGACAACTAACAAAGAGGGAGGCTCCATTTTTTGTCGGCTACGAGCAAACAACAAGTTATTCGTCAAGGAGTTGAAATGAAAAGGCGCGTTCAGATTGGTTTTGGATTCAGGATCATTGTTATTGCCGTCTTTATCTCGTTCTTAAGTACACTAGCCGCGCTGCGTACAGTGCGCGCAGGTGCGGAGTTGAAGACCGTCACGTACGCTTCCCCGCTGGAGGTATTGTTTTCTCCAGACGGTGCGCGCCTCTATGTGCTCTGCCAGCAAAGCAATGAAGTGCGGGTTCTCGATACCTCGAATCATGCGGTTATCAAGAACATCGCTGTCGGGCGCGTCCCACGCGGGTTCTCGCTTTCTCCGTCCGGCGACCGGCTGTTCGTGGCTAACTCATGGGATGATACTCTTTCGGTAATCGATACATCCAAGCTGGCCGTAGCGGCAACTTGGCCCGTAGGTGCGGAGCCATCCGGCGTGATAGAAGACAATGCGAACAAGTATATATTTGTGGCCAATCGCATCAGCAACGACGTAGCCGTGCTCAATGCTCAAACGGGCGCGGAAGAAAAGCGCATCCCGGCTGGACGCGGAGCCAGTAATCTCACAATTTCCCCAAACGGCGCCCGTGTCTATATTTCGCATATTTATCCAAATATCAATTTATCTGCGCCAAGAACAGGACGGGAGAACCGCACTCCGGCGGAATCGGAGATTACCGTGATTGATACTGCAAAGCTCGTCGTCATAGATCGTCTTCCTTTGCATGACATCGCAGGCACCTTTCATCTGGCCCTATCAGCAGATGGCCGTTTGGGCGTGGCGGCAGAGCTGCATCCAAAAAATCTTGTGCCGCTGGCGCACCTCGAACACGGCGGAGCCTTTGCCGATACGATTACCTTGTTTGGCGAAGATGTTGGCGCGCCTGTCGAGGTCCCTCTGGATGAATTGGAACGCTATGCTTCGCAGCCTTTTGGCGTTGCTATTGCACCGGATAAGTCGCGGATTTACGTCACGAACAGCGGCTCAGAGATCGTGACAGTTATCGATGTGCATAGGCTCCTTGGCTATGTTCATGCGCATCCCGGACCCTATTTTCAGGATCTATCCGCCAGTTCCAACTATGTGATTGCGCGCATTCCCGTTGGACTGAATCCACGCGGCGTGGCGCTAAGCCGCGATGGACGCAAACTGATTGTCTCCAACCGGCTTGACGATACGTTGAGCGTAATCGATACCGGCTCCAATCGCGTGGCCTCTACGATCACACTCGATGGACCGAAGACCATCTCAACATTGCGTCACGGAGAACAAACATTCTATACCGCGCGATATTCATTCCAGGGGCAGATTGGTTGCTCCAGTTGCCACATCGATTCCACCTTTGATGGAATTACCTGGGATCTGGAACCGGATGGCTTTGGCCGGGATATTGTGGATAATCGCACCCTTGAGGATGTCAAGGGTACGGAACCATATAAGTGGAATGGAAACAACCCCAGCCTTGCTGTCGAGTGCGGACCAAGAACCGAAAAGTACTTCTGGCGTTCGGAGAACTACGACGAGAAGACGCTGACAGATCTTGCCGTGTATATTCGTAATCTGCCTCCCAGGCCCAATCGCTTCATTCAAAAAGATGGAACTTTGACGGCTGTGCAGGAGCGCGGTCGGCAACTCTTTGAGCGATCTGAAGACAAGCTGGGCAATCCAATCGAAGAGGTCAACCGATGCTCGCATTGCCATAGCGGTCCCAAAGGCACAGACCAAAAGTCTTTTGATGTGGGAACGAGCAAGATTACCGACAACGTTGGTCCGTTTGATACACCGCAGCTGACCAATATTGCGCTGACCGCACCCTATCTTCACGATGGCTCTGCGCGTAGCCTTGAAGAAATTTGGACGATCTACAACCAGAACGATGAGCATGGCAGGACCAATGATCTGTCCAAGGATGAGTTGAACGACCTGATTGAATACTTGAAGACGCGATAGTAGGGAAATACAGCCTCGAAGCGTTGGCTTTCGCGGTGACAAGGGGTGAATAGAATGCGAGAAGGCTTGCCGTTTGCTACCCGCGTGATTCGCGGACCCGATTTATCGCGATGTACGGACTGATGTCCAAATGCGGCGCGAATGACAGCCAACGTCTTTTTGTGTGGCGTTGATCGGTAATCATATCAAAAAACAACTGGTGTTTTCACTACTTCGGGGAGGGGATGCTCTATCCGACATGTGAAAAATATCCATAGGAAGCGAGCACATCATGAGTCATTCTGTTTTTGAGTCACTACAAGACGATGTAATCACCCTTGCTCCCAGTCGCGCGCCGATTCAATTCATCAGTGCGCGCCGTAGTGGATCAGATGAACTGTCAATTTTTGAAAAGTTACCTTTGCGATTAGGCAAGACAGTCGCACAGATTGTGTTCGGCGGAAACAGCTTTTACGGACCGGCACTGGAACGTATAAGCGGTCATGACTGGCCCTTGCTTTGGCTTCAGGGAGATGTATGCCCAGGAACACAGATATCCGGTGCGCAGGCATTTGTGGTCGATGGAGCCACGGTTCGGTACATAAAATTGGATGGGCGCATCGTCGGAAGCTATTGGGAGGATGACGACGCGGAATACAGTTTGCTTACTGGCATACTGCCTGTCAGTTTGGACGCAACTCCGGGGGGGCAGACATATAACATTTTTGAGCAGATTGAGGCGGCGTTGAGCAAGGTGGGCATGGATTTCTCGCATGTTGTGCGTACCTGGCTCTATCTGGATAAACTGCTGGATTGGTACGATGAATTCAATGTGGCGCGAACGAACTTCTTTCTAAGCCGCGGCGTCTTTGATCGCCTTATTCCCGCCAGCACTGGTATTGGCGCGTCCAACCCTTTCGGAGCAGCGCTCACTTCGGGAGCTTTGGCAATCCGGCCCAAACATGACCGGGTCTTGATTCGCGAAGTTGCATCTCCGCTGCAATGCGCGGCTACGGAATATCGCAGCTCATTTTCCCGTGCCGTGGAAGTGACTTTTCCTGAACGTCGCTACTTAACCATCTCGGGTACAGCCAGCATCGCGCCGGGTGGTGAAAGCCTGTATCAAGACGATGTGGTCAAGCAAATTCATTTGACTCTCGATGTGGTCGAGGCAATTCTCAAGTCGCGTGGATATAAGTGGGAAAACACGGTTCGCGCCATTGGGTACTTCCGCGACATCAACGACCTTCCCATCTTTGATGCCATTCTTAAAGAGCGTGGCATCGCCCCGCTGCCGCTTGTGCCAGCTCACACGATTGTCTGCCGGGACGATCTGCTTTTTGAGATCGAACTTGACGCCGTCGCTGCTGGCGATTTTAAGTAAGCAAAGAATGCGAACCCGATCCGGTTCTTGCTCCCATCGGCATATAGCACACAAAGGAGAATTGTCTTGACAAAGCGGATATTGAAATGCAAAAATGAAATTATGCATTTAGTCCCCAACACGCCATGTTGTTCACCAAGCACGTCTGCTGGCGAATTTGGGAGATGCATCAATAGCTGATTTACACGGATCGAGTAAGATTCGCGTTGTTATCGATTACCCGCCCGCTCGCCAGCTCTGCTGGGGCGGGCTTTTATTTTGTTTCCAGCAGAGGTAGCCAACTGAAAGACTCATGTCTGCCGCCCGGAGCAAGAGTGATTTCCAGGAAGTGAAATATACCGTGCAAATATCAATCATTCCTAGACCAATAAGGAGAATTCTCGATGAGACTCATCAATCGTTTCTTGTTCCTGCTTCTGCTCACATCCACGGCCGCCGCGCAAGGCATCACTGGCTTATGGGATGGAACGGCAAAAGTCAGCGATACGTTAACAGTACCTGTGCATCTTGAACTTTCCGGCTCCGGCAGTAATGTTGAAGGTTCATTCATCAATGGCCAGCAGCGTACTTCTTCCACCGAAGGACAAGTCATCGGAGACTCACTCACGCTGAAGTTTGCGCAGTATGATCTCACGTTACAGGCAACTCTGAAGGATGGTGTCCTCAGCGGAACCTATAGTAAAAATGGCGGAGGCTTCTCCTATCCATTGGAACTTAAGCCCTATGCCGAGCAAAAATCCTCTGGAGTCAAAGTTCCCGGTATCTCTGGAGTGTGGATCATTCCAACCGAAAGCGCTAAAGGCGAACACGCCTTCCGATTGTTGGTTACGCAAAAAGGGGAAAATGCTTGCGCTACTATCCTTCGGGTGGATGGAGACACGGGTACGCTCGCCGGCTCGTATCGGGATGGCAAGTTTGTGCTAAGCCACTTTAGTGATATTCGGGCTGACATCCTGGAAATCGCGCCATCTTCAGATGGTTCGCTTGACCTGACCTTGATTGGCACGCATACCCATATTGGGGAAGAAGGCCAACCCGCTAAGCTCACCGCTTACCGGGCATCGAGCGCAAAAGCAAAAAATTTGCCCCAGCCTGACGATTTCAGCGCGCACACTTCTGTAAAGGACCCGGAACAGCCCTTTCAGTTCAGTTTTCCGGACGTGAATGGCAAGCTGGTTTCCAATAGTGATCCTCAATTCAAGAATAAAGTTGTTGTAGTGAATGTTACTGGTAGCTGGTGCCCGAATTGCCACGATGAGGCTCCCTTCCTTGCCGCACTCTACAGCAAGTATCACGCGCGAGGGTTAGAAATTGTAGCGCTCGATTTTGAGGATCCTTCACAAGTGAAGACACTCACGCGCCTGCGCGCCTTCATCAAGACTTACGGGATCGAGTATAACTATCTGGTTGCCGGGGAGCAGAAGGATATTCACAAAAAAGTTCCGCAAGCAGACAATTTGAATGCGTGGCCCACGACGTTTTTCATTGGCAAAGACGGTCTTGTTCATGCCGTAGAGACAGGATTCACGTCACCGGGAAGCGCGGAATTCGATCGTGAAGTGAAGGCCAAATATGTTGCCAATATCGAAAAACTGCTGGCGGAGAGACCGCGCACAGCCTTTAAAGGCCGGCAAACGGTGCAGGGTGACCAATTGAGCCGCTTGCAAAATTCCACTGAGGCCGCAGATACATCAGGGCATAACTAAAGTTATGCCCTGAAACAGCCTGAAGTTTCAAGCTAATTATGCGAAGAGGATGATCCAGAGAGGGAGAGGTTATGCAGTTTTTTCGCAAAACGATTTTTTGGCTGCACTTGGGAATAGGAGGAGCAGCAGGGCTGGTCATTCTTTTGTTGGCGGTCACCGGCCTCATCCTTGCATTTCAAAGGCAAATTCTCTCTCGGGCCGATGCCTCCGCAGTCCTCGATGGGCGTCCGCACGCAAGCGCTCCGTTAACGCTTGATTCGGTTCTTGCACAGGTTGTGCAGAAAGGCCAGAATAATCCGACGGATTTAGTGCTTCACCGCAGCGAGAATGCGCCAGTTGAAGTTAGGTTCGGGCGAGAGCGCACGGTTTATCTCAATCCATGGACAGGCGCACCAATATACGGTTTTTCAACATCGCTTCATCGGTTTTTTGCATGGATCGTGCGCCTTCATCGTTCCCTGGGGCTGGGGCTGCAAAGCCTGTGGGGTCGAGGTATTATAGGCGCTGCAAATCTCATTTTCTTGTTTCTATTGTTGTCTGGTCTCTACCTTTGGTTTCCGAGAATTATAAACCTCGACGCGTTTAAGAGCAGGTTACTACTGCTTAGAAATCTGAAGGGAAATGCACGGGATTGGAATTGGCATCATGTCTTTGGAATTTGGGCCACCCTACCACTTGGTTTCATTATCTTGACGGGTGTGCTGATTTCTTATCCATGGGCGACAAACCTGCTTTATCAGGTCACAAACAGTCCCCTACCCGCAATTGTCGGAAATGGCGACGGAAGGCCTGTGCAGAGTAATCTCGGAAGCATTGGTGCCGACAGACAGGTTGCACGCGTGCTAAATGGATATGACTTGTGGGCTGAAATTGCCAAGCGCCAGATTCCAGAGTGGAAGAGCATTACACTCTCAATATCACATGCGCGCGACAAAACTGTAGATGTTGCAGTAGACACGAGTGTGGGCGGACAGCCAGAAAAGGTAACGAGCCTTGTAATTGACCGTTCGAGTAACGCGATCGTGGCAACCAGGCGATTCTCCGATAACAGCCTTGGACGGAGGCTACGCACCTGGGCTGTATATGTTCATACCGGCTCAGAGTTAGGTCTGATTGGGCAGATCATCATTGCTTTCGGCGCACTCAGCGCCATTCTTCTTGTTTGGACGGGGTATGCATTATCCAGAAGAAGGTTTTTCGGAGATCGAAATCCAATCCGACAAGTGTGATGTTTTGTTTCTTTTACAGGTGGCGCTTTCATAATACAACCTGAGCAGGTGTGTACTTGAAAAACTGAACGTTCATTGCATGCGAATTTCAAAAGTTTTATAAGCTAGCAGTTAAATGTCTTGACAAGGTGAACACTTATGCGAGACTCTATCAATATGAAAGTTGCCCACATGACGCCTTGTTGTATGTTTAGCGCTATCTGCTGGCGAATGGGGAGATGCATGGATAGTTAACTGACACGCGTCGTCTGTGATGCGAACTGTTATCGATTTGCCGCCCGCTGCCAGCCCTGCTGGAGCGGGTTTTTGTTTGATCGAGCGACGCGCAGATCGTCCAGTATTCACGCAAAATATGGATTCACGAGGCACTTTCTGAACGCGAAATGTGCCGTGGAGATAACCAACGACTCGCAACCACAAAGGAGCTTTTCAAATGAAGAATTTAAGTCGATTTCTAGTACTGCTTCTTCTCGCATCCACGGCCGTTGCGCAAGGCATTTCTGGCAGATGGGATGGCACCGCAAAGGTCAGTGAAACTCTAACTGTTCCTGTGCATCTCGATCTCTCTGGCTCTGCCAATCATGTGGAGGGCGCATTTCTCAATGGGCCGCAGCGTTCTGTCTCCACCGAGGGCAGCATCAGTGGCGATTCCGTTACACTGAAGTTTGCGCAATTTGATGTCATTTTTCAGGCAGCTCTGCAAGATGGCATCTTGAAGGGAACATATAGCAAGAATGGCGGCTTTTCATATCCTTTGGAACTGAAGCCGCACACGCTCCCACAACCCGATGCACTAGCTCCCACCATCCAAGGCGTTTGGATCATTCCAACCGAGAGTCCAAAGGGTGAACATGCCTTCCGCCTGATTGTCAATCAGTACGCTTCCAATGCATACGCCACGATTCTGAGAGTTGACGGCGACACGGGGGTTCTTGCTGGTAACTTTAAAGATGGAAAGTATACACTGAGCCATTTCGGCGACTTACGCGCCTCTATCCTTGAAATCACGCCTGCCAGTGACGGATCGCTTGATCTTACGCTCTATGGCGGCCATAGTCGTGCAGGATCGGATGGGCAACCCACCAAACTCAAAGCGTATCGTCCGGCAGACGCAAAGGCTAAAAACATTCCCGACCCAGATGACTTCAGCACACATACCTCGGTAAAGGATCCAAGCCAGCCCTTTCCATTCAGCTTTCCCGACGTGAATGGAAAGTTGGTATCCAATACTGACGCTCTGTTCAAAAACAAGGTTGTACTGGTTAATGTCACAGGCAGTTGGTGCCCGAACTGCCATGATGAGGCCCCCTATCTTGCGGAACTATATCGCAAGTATCACGCCCGCGGAGTGGAAATTGTAGCCCTCGATTTTGAGGATCCGGCGCAGATTCAAACGCTTACGCGCCTACACTCCTTCATCAAGAAATACGGCATTGAATACACTTACCTGGTGGCGGGGGAGCAGAAGGATGTGCATGACAAACTGCCTCAGGCGGTGAATCTGAACGCATGGCCGACCACGTTCTTTATCGGCAAGGACGGCCTTGTTCATGCTGTCGAGACAGGGTTCACGTCGCTGGCCAGCGGGCCTTTCGATCACGATGTCAAGGCCAAATATGTGGCCAACATCGAAAAATTGCTGGCTGAAAATGCGCACGCCTCCGGTAATTAATCTTTTACTGGTTCTGCAGGTAGATGAAGTACAGAACCAATTTTCTTTGATAGGGATATAGCTCCCTGCACTTTCGTACGCAGAGCTTCTGTGGCGAAAGTGTAGGGACACTGTGGCAATATTTGACTTTCAAAAAGTAAAAGGGTTGAGATGATAATAACTCGCAGAGATTTTCTGAGTTATTGCGCTGGGTCCGTCGCGGCGTTAGGACTGGCGAGAGTGCTCGTACCGCTGGATAAAGAGCTGGCCTCTTCAGGCGGAACATCGATTATTTGGTTGAAGGGCGCATGCTGCTCGGGATGCACGGTTTCACTCGCCAACCGCATCTCCAAAACGGCGCCCGTGGATGCCGCAGATCTGCTTATTCATTCCATCGATCTTGCCTACCATCCAGTGCTTATGGGAGCGGCCGGAGAATCTGCCGTGCAACAGCTCCTGAATGCGTCTTCCGGCAAGTTTATTCTGGCTGTTGAAGGTGGCATTCCCACGCTCTTCAATGGTAAAACATGCACTGTTTATACCCATAATGGCGTTGATGTTACTGCTCTGGAAGCCGTTAAACAACTAGTTCCCAAAGCTGCTCATGTGCTTTCCATTGGATCTTGCGCTGCCTTTGGTGGACTATCCGGCGCCAATCCCAATCCTACGCAAATCGTGGGTGTCAGCGAGGTTGCTGGCGTCTACACAATCAACATACCGGGTTGCCCGCCGCATCCAGATTGGATTGTTTGGACGATAGCGCAATTACTTGCTGGGGAGATTCCTGCGCTGGATGCTCAACATCGTCCCACGGAACTCTATGGCAGAACGGTTCACAGCAAGTGCTCGCGTCGCGATAAACCCTGGGCAACTTCTCTCGGCTCGACAGGCCTTTGCAACATGAACCTCGGCTGCAAAGGGCCGCAGACCCGCGCCGATTGCCCCACGCGATTATGGAATAATGAGACGAATTGGTGCGTGGGCACGATTTCAAGCGCCGGAAACGGGGCAGATTCACTGTGCATTGGTTGCACTGAAAGTGGTTATCCCGACAAGTTTGCACCGCTGTTCAGCACCATGGGGTCAACCCCGTCAGATCATGAAGTGTATAGCAAGTCCACTTGCATGACTTGCCATGCGGAGGGAAGGCCTGACTAATCGAATTCGTCAGCAAATAAGCCTATTGCCCATGAATATGGGACCAGCAAAGATCGCGCGGCTTTACCGTTTTAATAATTCTCACTGAAGGCATGGATATCTCGTAATGGCAAAGATCACTATTATTGACCCTTTAACCCGAGTTGAAGGACACTTGAAAGTTCAGGTCACTATTGATACCGTCAAAGGCAAACAGCAGGTTACTGACGCACAGTGCACTGGAACCCAGTTTCGGGGATTTGAAAAAATCCTGGTAGGAAGGGACACTAAAGACGCGCCCTACATCACACAGCGCATCTGCGGCGTTTGCCCGGTTTCACACACCATTGCAGCTTGCATGGCAATTGAGCAAGCCGCGAACGTCACTGTTCCCGCCAATGCGCGCATCCTGCGCAACCTGGTGCTTGGCGCTAATTTCATCCAGTCGCACCTGCTGCACTTCTATTTCTTGTCCGCGCTTGATTACATTACTCCGCCTGCCTCCGCGCCATGGGCGGGTAACTGGAAGATTGACCTGAGGTGCAGTCCGGCGATGCAGCAGATCTCGACCAACTTTATTTCGGCAGTTTCCATGCGGCGTGAGGCGCATGAAATGGCAGCTATCTTTGCAGGCAGAATGCCGGGACTCACCGCTATCCAGGCTGGCGGCTTCACCACCAAGCCAAACGCCTCCATTATCAGCAAATTCATCGACTATCTGAAAAAACAGATTGAGTTCATCAACAGCAGCTACATACCGGACGCACAGTTACTCTCCAATAAATATAACGATTACCACCATATCGGACGCGGTCACGGTAACTTGATTGCCTTCGGCGGCTTTGAGCAGGATGATACTGCCAATCCCGAACGGCTATTCAAGCGCGGTATCGTTTACGGCTTGAAACCTACATCCGTGGAGAAACTTTCAACCGCTAACATCACCGAGATGGTAACCAATTCCTGGTATGACGATTCGACTAACAACGCCAACCCCGCAGTAGGAAAAACGGAGATGGTTGATCCTGCGACCAAGCCCGCCGCATACTCTTGGCTCAAGGCTCCTCGCTACAGCAATCATGCTTGCGAAGGTGGGCCTCTGGCGCGGATGTGGGTCAATGGCGATTATCGCGTCGGCGTTTCGGTGATGGATCGTCATGTGGCGCGCGCTTACGAAGCAAAAAAGATCGCTGAAGAAATGTTCTTGTGGCTTCAGCAACTCAAGGAGGGAGTGCCGGATTATATTTCCTGTGTCACGCCTTTTGAAAAAGCGGGTGAAGGATTGACTGAGTCGTCCCGCGGCGCGCTCGGCCATTGGCTCACCACCGCTTCCAATGCCAACAAGGCACCCAACGGCATGGCAGCTATCGCCAATTATCAAGTTATTACTCCAACCTGCTGGAATGCCTCGCCCAAAGATACAAATGGCGTTCACGGCCCCATGGAGCAAGCGCTGATCGGTACCCCGGTATCGAACGCAGAGCAACCTATCGAGGTGCTGCGCGTGGTTCATTCCTTCGATCCTTGCATGTCGTGCGCGGTGCATGTTATGCATCCGGATGGAACGCCGTTAACGCTCTTCAACGCTCAACCCACATTTTAACCATGAATACATTGATTCTCGGTATCGGTAACCTTCTCCTCTGCGATGAAGGCGTGGGCGTGCATATTGTTCGCTCACTGGCACAGCTAAATCTTCCTCCTGGAGTTACCGTTGTAGAGGCAGGCACTGCATTTCTAGACGCTCTCCCTGAGATTGCTCAGGCTGACCGCATTCTCATCGTCGATGCGATGGAAGGTGGCGGTGCGCCGGGGACTGTCTATCGCGTGCTCTTCGACCAGTGCCGACATCCCGCTATGCTGGCTTCACTGCATGGACTCGATCTTTCCCGGGTTTTATATATGGCTGGCAATGATCGAAAAATTGAGATTATTGTGTTTGGCATTGAACCTGCACACATTGAATGGGGAATGGAACTTTCCACCGTAGTGCGGAACGCCCTGCCCGCGGTCGTGGAAGCACTCCATGAGGCGCTAACTTGAACCGCAAAGGCATCGCTGTGCGCGGCGGTCATCACTGCGCTCAGCCAAATGGTGAATTTCAACCCCACATTAACATCACAGTACAGATTACTTATCTGCACTCCAACGGCGGTAATCGACCCTCCGCCAACGTCTTCAATATACCGCAATGTCGATCCGTAATTGTGATGCAGAAACCTATTGAAAATAGGTCGGTGCAAGCGATAGGTCGAGAATTATTCACCCTCTGAGAGACGGTATACTCTTGCGATTTCTTCCAGAATACCGTCACGGGTGCCTGTGCGTAGACCCAGGGATTTGAGGTCAACTTCCTCGATGCGCATGCGGGAGATAAATTCGCTTATGTCCTCCTTTACGGTCTCCGGAGCCGCTGGATCAATAGCTGGATCGAGAATCTGGTAAAGCCGGAACACATCGTTTTTATGTTTCTTGATCGTCTTGCTGTCGATCTGTTCACCACGCCTTGCGCGCTCTGTCAGATCAAGCCATGCCCGCGCCTTCAAAGCGATCAGTTGCGCGACGCCCACCCAGGGGAGTCCGTCGATCTCCTGTCTGCCGGCTCGGATGAAATCGTAATAGTCGTTATCCAGGAGAATCGCCGAAAGGCTGGACACATCCTCGTCAACCGGTAGCGGCGTGAGGTGGCTGCCTTCGGTAACCTGCAATACATCGGGCTGCCGCGAGAACAACTCCAGCATGAAAGGAAAGTCCGCGTTCGTGGGCTTCTGGAAGCGGTAGAATTGCTTTTCGCCGGTTGACTTTTCTTGAACTTCGTAGCCGCCCGCGCGCACGAATTCCCAGAAAGCCTGAACAAACGCGGTATCCAAAGCCTCAACATAGAGAACGATGTCCAGGTCTTTTGTGGCCCTGAATGCGAGTCCGGCTCCGGTCATGGCAATATCGCACGCGGCGCCGCCGATCAGCACATAGCGATCGGAATAATTCCTGAAGTGCTCACGGAAGACTTCCAAACCCTTTACCATTCGATTTTCTCCATCATCTCTTCCAGCGCAGTTTCGGTACGCTCGTCGTGGTCGGCCTTCAGAGAAAGGTAAAGCGACAACCGATCAACCATGCCGTGTTCGGCGAAGCGCGCCGGAGAATACCACCAGACCTCAATCTCGCTGGCATCCGGGTCTTGAGCTGGCACTTCGATGATCTTGTGTTGTTGCCGAAGCGTTTTCCATTCCTCCCGGCTCAGCGCATAGGTCGTGTACGCAGGCGGCGCCAGCATACTGTAGTGAGCCAAGGCTGTGAGTCCCGCATGAGTAGCGCCTTCTGCGCCATTAATGCGGCGGATAAAGAGTCGTTTGCTCACCGGGTTGCGAAGGAAGGGCTGAGCTTTCTCCCAGATTTCTCTTCGGTCCCCGATGAAACGCAGACAACGCTCCCGGCCCCGGACCGTCACCTCAGCGAGTTTCGCCGTCTCCAACTCGTCGAAAGCGCGGGTCATCGTCATGGCCGAGTATCCCAACAGCGGGGCCATTTCAGATGGAATCAACACTTGACCTGCATCACGGAGCATCGCGTGGAGGACGACCACCTGAGTGGACGGGCTGAAGGTGGGAGCCTCCTCGCGGATTCTGCGGAAGTGCTCGCGCAAATCAATCGCCAGCATGGGCAGGTACATCTGGTTGCCTGGAACAATAAACGGAACCTTCTGTTCGATCAACCGTTTCCTGTTGTACGCCGTCACCTGTTCGCGGACATAGATAAGGTCCGCCTGCTGCTTGCTCTGGAGCATATCCATGTGTTTGCGCACCGTCGCCGGCGACTGCTCCTCGGGATTGGCATCCATAACGAGTAGAGCGCGTAGACCGAGCAGTTCCGCTTTCGCGAATCTGTACCTATCCCTGAGAACGGGTGCCAATTGGTCGGCCCCGCTCCAAGGCGTGGTTTTCACGGAAACGCCCAAGGCGTCGTGAAGGTAGCGCTCGAGTTCATGGAGTACGGGTTGCACTTGCGCCCTCATTACACTTTACGCACACTAACATATCAGATGTGATCGTGCGGATCAAATGTTAGTAATCGGCACGTTGCGGCACATGGGAAGTCAGGGCGCTGTTCGCCGATCAATTGCCGGAAGTCGATCGCCAAATCCTCCCAAAAGTGTCAGACCGAATGCTTTACACAGAATTCCATATTTTCGCCAAATTCGGCGAACAATTTGGCGAAAAAAGGCAACATAACTGATTGATACTGAATGCTTATTGGCCCAAAGCTAGATGCTGACGCTCAACTGTTCTGTCCACGACCAGGTTTTTCAGAAGCGGTTGGGCCATATAGGCATTCGGTAACCGCCCGAATGCTTGTACAGCGGCGTCGAATTTCTCACCGAAATTGGGTCCAAAAACGGATTTACAACCATTGGGCCTGTCGCGTTCTTCGCCGAATTCTTCGCCGAATTGCGCGCCACAGAGGCTCCAAAAGCTCCATTTGCTCCTCTGTACTCCGTTGAAAACACACGTACTCCAAGCCTCGTGGGTCCGCTCTTAACCGACAGGTTGTAGGTTCGATTCCTACCGCGTCCACCATAGAATCAAGCACTTCGATAAAGATGGGCCCGGCTTGGGCTCTTTTTCCCAGTGAAGATACGCGCGATTACCCTCCAGAAAATCAATGGATGATCTCAACAATGCTGCTGTCGGGTTCGGCCCATGCCGCCGCGCCGGTATGCGTCAACTGCTGCTTTGCATCGTCCCAGTGAATTCTGGTAACTGAGCCTGCGCCGTGCTCATAGGCGTAGCTGGTTCCGTCGTCGCTGAAGAGCGAGAAATCCGCATCCGCGCCGGGATAGACGCGCAGCGAGGCAATCTTCTGCGTCTGCTGCGTGCTCAAGACGGCAGAGCCGAGGGGCACAATGGAACCAGCCCGGACAAAGAGCGGAATGGTGTCGATGGGAGCATGGACGGAGACAGTCTGGCCGCCATGGAGTTTCTCATTGGTCCAGAAGTTATACCAGTCGCAACCGGCAGGCAGGTAAACCATGCGGCTGACGGCGCCCTGTTCGGTGATGGGTGCAACCAGAAACGCCGGGCCGTACATATACTCATCGCGGATGTCGGCCACCTGCGCATCGTTGGGAAAGTCCATAAAGAGAGCGCGCATGAAGGGCGCGCCGGTCTGGTAGGTGCGCCATGCCTGCGCGTATGTGTAGGGAATCAACTGGTAGCGCAGGCGCAGATACTTTTCCAGAATGGGCTCGGCCTGCTTGCCGTAGGCCCAGACTTCGTTGTGCATGCGCTCTCCGTGGGCGCGCATGACGGGCTGAAAGACTCCCCACTGAAACCAGCGCACAAACAACTCGGGATAGTCTTCATAGTCGCCAATATTCTCACGCGCGTCGGAGCCATCCAGCAGAGGCGTTTTGGCCGCATGATAGCCGGCGTGGAGGGTCGGCGAAAAGAAGCCCGCAATATCCGTGTCCCAATACGCCATGCCGCTGGCGGTAAAGTTCAAGCCGGCCGGAATGGAGCGCTTCAGCATATCCCAGGTGGAGTAGATGTCGCTGGACCAGAAGACGGTATCGTTGCGCTGCGCTCCGAGGTAGGCGGCGCGCGCCAGAATCATTACGCGGCGGCTGTCGCCAAAGTCGCGGCGGGAGCCTTCGTAGACGGAAGAGGTATGAAACAGCGGATAGAGGTTGAAGTAACGCGTACCTGATCCGATGGAAAAGACATCCTTGGCGGCGTCGATATCCGGCTCGGTTTCATCCAGCCAGATGGAATCAAAGCCGAAGGGCTTTACGTAGCGGTCGCGAATTTTCTCCCAGAACCAGCGCGCGGCTTCGGGATTGGTGGTGTCTAGATTGGGCCCGATCACGTCCTTGGTCCAGCCGCTGTCGGGCTTGCCGTCCGGGGTGTGCACCAGCCAGCCATTTTTGAGCAGCGTGTCATAAAACTGCGTGCCGACGGAATAGTGGGGCCAGACGCTGAGCATGGTTGAGATGCCCATCGCGTGCAGTTTGCTGTTCATGGCGGCCGGATCAGGCCAGCGCGCCGGATCAAGATCCATCTCTCCCTGACGCGTCATGTTCAGAAAGTCCACCACCAGGACATCAAGCGGCAACTGGCGGTCGCGATAGCCCTTGGCAACCTCCAGCGCCTGATCCTGCGTTGGGTAGATGGCCTTGCTCTGAATGTAACCGTAGGCCGCTTTGGGAAGCAGGTGGGTGACGCCGGTGAGGCTGCGATAGCCCTGGTAGAGGTCGTCTGTCTGATCGCCGGCAATCACGAAGAAAGAGATTCTGTCGCCCACATCAGAGGACCAGATGTTCTTCTGATTGAAGCCCAGATCAATGCTGGTCTTGGAAGGATTGTCCCAGACGAAGCCGTAACCCCGGCTTGAAACCATGAATGGAACGCAGACGTTTTCGCCGCCCACAGCGTCGTAGTTGTGCCAGCACTGGATGTGGTGATCGCGCAGATCAAGGAAGCCCTGCTGCTGCTGACCGAGCCCGTAATAGTGCTCGCCCTGCGGAGAGTCAAAGGTGGCGGAGATGCGATAGCCTGGGCCATTGGCGCCGCTGGTGCTTCCCGGCACGTCGGCGGGTTGATTGGGCTGCATGGACCAGCGCCACAACTTCAGCAGCGGCTTACCGGAGGAGGATTCAATGGAGATGAGGTCGTTCCACGGGCCATGCGCCGGGCCGCCTCCGCCGCCAAAGTAGATCTCGCGCAGGGACTGATTCAAGGCATCCAGTTGAAGGCCATGCGGCGCGGGAGCGCTTTGCGGCGCGATGCGCACCTGCATGCTGCCGGAGCGAATCAGATCGCCGCCATCTGAATCCTTGGTGTGGGTCCATCCGCTGGCTTGCGGCGACCCGACGAAGCCATATCCGGGCGCGGCAAGGGCGTCCGGGCGCGAGGTGCTCAAGGTAATGCGCACGATGTTCTCTGCCCAGGGTTCCACGACAATCGTGCGGTCCGAGCGATCCAGCACGATGCCGCCGGAGGACTGCTGCGCGCAGGCGCCACCAGCCAGAGCCAGCGCCGCGGTGAAAGAGAGAAGCAGATTCGCTGAGCGATTGATCTTCAGAGTTTTCAGAGATGCAAAGCCATTGAGGCCAAAACCGTAGTTGAAATTGCGCATTTGTTCCCTCTTTCTCACCGTCAATCCGGGCTGATTAAGTGCTCCGCCATCAATGCGATTGCGGCATCAAGGCCCGCAGGATGGGCTCAATCCACTGATTGGCTTTCACGTCGTAGACCACGAAGTCAGCGTCGAATTGCCAGTAGGCCCAACTGAATCCGCGCTCTTCAGCGGTCTTGCGGATGAAGGCATCCCAGCGGACGCGGCTCTCCTGGGGAACCTTGTCATAGGTTCCGAATTCACCCAGCAGGATGGGGCGATGATGCTCCTGGCCCCACTGCGCCACGCCGTCAAAGTCGTGCTCAACCGCGAGCTTCTCTTCCGTCTTGCCCCAGGCAATGTCATGCCCACGGCGAATCTCTTCGGAGGCCCAAGGCGCTCCCTGATGGGTAAAGAGAAGAGGCTCGTAGTAATGGAAGGTGACGATAATGTGGCCGTCGTCGCCGGGCAGGACGAGATCTTTGAGCGCGCTGCGGCTGTTCCAGACGCCGGGTCCAATGACGATGTTGCGGGTGGGATTGGTTTCGCGCACGATGGCGAGCAACGCGGAAA
>CAZYCV010000030.1:0-44204 GCA_964645305.1 uncultured Occallatibacter sp.
GGTTTCATGGCGGTGCGCTCCGTCTGGCGCTCTGCGCTGGAAAGCCGCCGCAAGCGAGCCGTTGGAGTGGGCAAAGACTCCCAGAGCAGTTTCTATTATCCGCGTTCAAGGTGTGGATTTCAGGCGAAAAGTGGAACGGGGAACCAGCGGCATTATCAGCTAGATGAGAGAGAGAGCACCAACAAAAAACCCCCGGCTCTGCCGAGGGAGATTCACTATCTATCCTAAGACTCAATAAGATGAAATGGCATAAATATAGTTGACACACCATGAGATGTTCGTTAGAATAGTATTGTTATGAAAAAAAGCGCAAGATTACCCAAAAGCCTACTTGAAGCAGCCCGCTACTTTGCGGACCCTGACGTGTGCGTTGATTTTGTTGCCTCAATGCGCTGGCCAAATGGCGTTATATGCCCGCACTGTGAAAGCAAGCGGGTTTCCTACCTATCCAGCCGGAGAATATGGAAGTGCATGAATCGGGATTGCCATAAGCAATTCAGCGTCAAAACGCAAAGTGTTTTTGAAGATTCTCCTATCGGCTTAGATAAATGGCTCACCGCTGTTTGGCTAGTAGTGAATTGCAAAAACGGGATTAGCTCTTATGAGATCATGCGCGATATTCACGTTACGCAAAAAACGGCTTGGTTTATGCTGCACAGAATCCGGTTGGCAATGAAAGATTGCAACTGGAATAAGCTGGGCGGAAGTGACGGCGGTCCCGTGGAAGTCGATGAAACCTTTATCGGTCCAGATCGTAGCAAGATGCACCGCAGCAGACGGCTCAAGCGGAAACTCGGAGAAAACGGCGACGATAAAGCGATTGTCATGGGGATGCTTGACCGTGACGCACGGAAAGTCCGTGCAAAGATGGTTCCTAACGTCAAGCGGGAAACTCTACAAGCTGAAATTCTAAAACAGATCGAACATAAATCCAGAGTGTATACCGATCGCTGGTCTGGCTATGATGCTCTCGCCGCGAAAGACTACATCCATGAAACCGTCAACCATATGGAAGAGTATGTACGGGGTCAAGTTCATACGCAGGGAATAGAGAACTTTTGGAGCCTATTGAAGCGGGGTTTGACCGGCACATACATAGCCGTAGAACCTTTTCATCTTGACCGCTACGTGGATGAGCAGGCTTTCCGATACAACAATCGAGCAACAAAGGATAATCCCTTGGACGACAGAGACAGGTTTCTCCTAGCCGTCTCCCAGATCGCGGGGAAGAGGCTCACGTATGCCGAGTTGACCGGCAAGACGGAGCCTCCCACTAGCGCCTAAACTTGGGAAGTGGAAACGGAACTTGAAACGTCAGAATCGCGGAAAGCGGAGTCGTTAGGATTCCGCTTTCTTGTCTATGGCTGAATTGTGTACAATTCTCCCGTAGTCCAAAATGGGAGGAATGTACCTATGACCGCAGATCAGGATGAACAGATTATAAAATCTCTTAATCAGATCGCCTATTCACTGGAATACCTTACGCGGTTTGCATCTGTGTTATGCCTAAAATTCGGCATTGCACAGCCTACACCACCGAATCCTCCAGGCGTGACTGGACCTTCATTTCCTCCGCATATGCGGAAGTAGGTCTATAGTCAAGAAGGATACGTGCGATTTTTAGAGATGCGTCCGCGCTGGCAAAAGGAATCTCTGCCAGTATGTCGTTAATTTTTTGTGCGTATTCAATGGGTTTAACTTGCATTTGGCACACTCCTGTCTACTGTGCTACTACTTTCGGTTTAGGTCCGCGTTTATGTTGACCGTCCACTGCTTTCTTTGCCTCTTCTTTCCTGCGCGTCATGGCTACTTTAGACACACCCATAATGTGCTGCATGGCAAACGTAAACTTGGCAAATTCTGGATTATCGGGAGGCTTCTTCATGGTCTTATGATACCGCAGTTCCTGTCAAAATAAATTGACCTATTTTTTTGTTCCACTCCTTCGCCTCTAGTTCCATTGATATGTTATCTTTCACCGACAGGCGATTAAACCCTGATCCATCGCAATACACTATTTCTAAGCCACTAATAAAATCGGGGCTGATTATCCCAGCGGATATTATCATGTGCGCAGCGAGTCGTTTAAGTTGATTTATCGGTTGAAAATCATAATAGTTCCGTATCCAGAAAATCGCCGCGTTTACAGCATCACCACCAAAAACATAAGTAAATATCTGATCGCAAACAGTAACGGCTTTGTCTATATACTGAAAATAATAGAGAGATGGAGTCGGATATGCAAATCCAATAATACACTCCATATTGTGACCATCCGCAACCTCGGTTCCTATTTCCTTGATACGTCGTATGCGGTTCTGTTCTTTTTCATCCCTCAACGTGAAAAGCACATCCGCAAAATTGTTTGCGGCAACCATATCACGTGCGCACGCAATAGCCATGCTCCCTGTATCGTCGATTTTGATCTTGTGGCTGTTATATCCGTGGCGAACGCCTAATCCTGAAACATTTGGACTCCTAGTAGACCGCGTATCGCTGGCCAGTAGAAGTCCGTCACTAGCTATCATTCCAACCTGCATCGTCATAGACGGTTTCTCCCTCCCTATAGGAGAGCATAGTCCCGTCGATAGCGCCAACGATAAACGGATATAATCGCCATTGGGGATTATTTTAGTTGAATCTTCTACTTGACGATCTAAACATACACTCATTCTCTTTTATGGACGCAGATCGACTTCTATGTCAAGAGCTAAACTGCACCTCCTTTATACTAGACACACCATTGTTTTTTAGAATTATGGTGCGTTAAGTATATTTATGCCGATGAAATGGTGCGCCCGGAGAGAGTCGAACTCCCGACCTACTGGTTCGTAGCCAGTCGCTCTATCCAACTGAGCTACGGGCGCACAGTGACGGCTTCATGCGAAACCAAGGATAGAATATCAGGAATTGACGGAGTGCGCAATTGGAAATCACTTCCAACTCAAGATGAACCGGAAGGAGTCAGCTTGTGAAGTCGCGCTCTTTGATGTCAGGCTTTGCCACTGGCTGACTGGGCTTTGGCCGATCCTGGATTGGATGGATCCTTCAAACTTTGCGTGGATCGGTTTTCGGCGAGGTTTCCTCCTGCTGAAGAGCGGATTCGATCTGCAGCCATAAATCGTCAGGCGGCTCGGCAACGGGGAAGAGCTGGCGGGCGGCCTCGGCGATGGTCTCAAGGTCGGCCAGCAAGGCGCGGCAGAGCGGACAACCAACCAGATGCGGATGGTTCGAGAGAATCTCACCGGAGCCGATCAACTCCGGCAGACGCGCCTGAAACTCTTCACAGGCCATGATTTCAGCATTTTGGGTCATCGGCGCGCCTCCTGTTGAGGACCGTTGCGCAGTGCATCGCGCAGCCGGAGCCGCGCTTTGTGCAATTGGGATTTGCAATTGCCGATCGAGCAATCAAGCATTCCGGCAATCTCTGGATGCTCATAGCCCTCGACATCGTGCAGAATGAAGACCAGGCGATAGCCGGCCGGAAGCTCGCTCACCGCGCGCTCCAGCGCCAGCCGGTCAATGGAGCCGGTCAACGTCAGGTCGCGTTCGCCAAAGCTCCGGCTTGCGCCACTTTCTGGATCGGGTTCCATGGCTTCATCCATTGAGATCAGCGACAAGCCTTTCTTCCTGAGCTGCATCAGCACGGCATTGATGGCCAGCCGGTACAGCCAGGTGGAAAAGGACGAATCACCGCGAAAGGTGGAGATTTTGCGGTGCAACTGCAGAAAGGTTTCCTGGGTCAGATCTTCGGCTTCGGCAACATTGCCCACCATGCGCAGACATAAAGAGTAGATGCGTCTTTTGTGCAAAGAGTACAGTTGGGCAAATGCCTGGTGGTCGCCGGATTGGACTTTTTGAATCAGCTCGGCAAGCGCGGCCTCGCCGGATTGGTCGGGCTCTTTCACAGGTGCTTGCATGGCCGGGGCCGCAATCTCGCCTGGTGAGCGTAGCGGCGGTTGCGGCGAATCTGGGTCAAGCCGAGTTTGGGCCATGCGCTTTCCTGGAAGGAACCTCGATTGCTGCGACAACGCCGCCGCATCCGGTGGCCTTCCTCGTTAGTATAAAAGACAGGGTTCAGGATTCAGAGATCAAAGATAAGAGGTTAACTCTTGAAGGCATGGCCGGCAGGGCAAAGTAGCGGATGGTTGGAGCGCGGCATTCTCCTGTTTCCGCTTCTTGTCGCAAGCCTCTGCGGCGGAGGTCGCTTGTGGAGCGAGAGCCGACCGGCGACCGAAGCGAGCGCCGCAGTTGATCCGGCGGCGCCGAGCCTTGCTGATCCTCTCACAGCTTGGGTGGGATTACCAGTGCGGCGGATCTCCGTGGTTGGAGTCTCCTTGGACCGCTTGAATCCTTTGCCCGGAACTTTGGCTCAAGCCATAGGTCAGCCGCTGAGCCAGGAGGCAATCCGCAGAAGCCTGCGCCAGATTTATGCCACCGGCCTCTTTGAAAACATTGCCGTGGAAGCCGAGCGCGAAGGGGACGGCGTGGCTCTGGTCTTTCGCGGAACGGCGCGCACCTTTATCGGCAGGGTGAGTGTGGATGGCGCCAAGCCAGGAGCGCTCAATACACAATTGGAGCGCGCCAGCCAGCTTGCTCCCGGTGCCCGATTCACACAGGCCAAGCTCGATCAGGCTCTGGAGCAGATGCGCGCCACGCTGGCCCAGAACGGCTTTCACGAGCCGATCATCACTCAGAAACTGACCACTCATCCCGAAGAGCAGTTGGTGGATATTGCCTTCGTTGTCGTCAGTGGTCCGCAGGCGCGCGTGGGTGAGGTTGAGGTCACGGGAGACTCCGGAATGAACGTTGGGGAGTTCCGCCGTCATGCGCATTTACGAGCCGGTTCGCGCGTCACCAGCGAGACCGGCGACCGTGCGCTGGCCGGAGTCCTCAAGGTCTACCAGAAAAAACAGCGGCTGGAGGCCGAGATCAAGCTGGAATCCCAGCAGTACTCGGCGGTGAGCAAAAAATCCGACTTCCATATCTCCGCAGTACAAGGGCCAATCGTCAAGGTGCTGGTGGACGGAGCCGCCATCGACGCAGGGCGCGTGAAGCGCATCATTCCCATCTTTGAGGAAGGCAGCGTGGACGACGACCTGCTCAACGAGGGCAACCGGCGGCTGCGCGACTACTTCCAGCGGCAGGGCTACTTTGATGTGAAGGTCGAGCACGAACGCCAATCAACCACCGCCGAGCAGGTGACTATTCTGTATAAGGTGCGGCTGGGGCCGCGGCGGCGCGTGGCAAAGGTCTCGGTCGAGGGCAACCATTATTTTGACTCCTCGACCCTCAAGGATCTGCTCAGCGTTCACGCCGCCGATTCGATCGACCGTCACGGCGCCTACAGCCAAGCCCTGGTGAATGCCGACATCACTGCCCTTCAAGCGGTTTACCAAAACAACGGCTTTCCCAAAGTCAAGATCACGCCAGAGACCAGCGCGGAAACGGCAAAGGCGGGTCAATCGGCGAACCTGGCGGTGGTGTATCGCGTCGAGGAAGGCCAGCAGCTTCGCGTGGGCGCGGTGCGGCTGGAAGGCAATGAGCATCTGGATGCCGCCAAACTGACGCCGCTGATGAATACCGTCGCAGGGCAGTTGGTTTCTCCGGCGAATCTGGCCGGGGACCGCGATGCGCTGCTGACCGAATACCTGAGCCGGGGCTTTGACCAGGTCCATGTGGAGGTTGCCCAGCAGATGAATGCGACCGCTCCGAATCTGGAGGATGTGGTCTTTCACATCACGGAAGGCCGCCAGATTTTTGTGCGCAAGGTGCTGCTGACCGGCCTGCACTATACGCGTCCAGAGACGGTGGCCAAGGCCATCACGCTGCATCCGGGCGATCCGCTCAACCAGACGGCGTTGATGGACACACAACGCAATCTCTACGACTTTGCGCTCTTCAACGAGATTGACACGGCCATCGAGAATCCCTCAGGCGGCGAGACCTACAAGACCGTGCTGCTTCAGGCCTCCGAAGCGCGTCGCTGGGCCATGACCTACGGCTTTGGCATGGAGGTCCAGACGGGAACGCCGCAGTATAACTGTGGCGGCCTCAAGACCAGCGGCGCCAATTGCAAACCCAACGGCAAGACAGGCGTAAGCCCGCGCGGCCTGTTGGACATCACTCGCAACAGCCTCTTCGGGCGGGAGCAGTCGGCCTCGCTGCGCGCCACATTCGGACTGCTGGAGCAGAAGCTCGATCTGCTCTTTCAGAATCCGCACTTCGAGGGAGATCGAAACTTCGGACTGACGATCTCCGGCGGATACGCCAACAGCCTGGATGTAAGCACCTATGTGGCCTCCCGGCTGGAGATTGGAACGCGCTGGACCGAGCACTTTGATACGCCCGGTTCGCGCATCTCCAAGGCCAACACCCTTGTCTATGAATACAACTTCCGCCGCGTCAAGGTGCAGGCCAACAGCTTGCAGGTCTATCCCAGTGAAATCGAAACCCTGGCTACGGCCGTGCGCGTGGCCGGTCCATCGCTCACCTGGATTCACGATACTCGCGATTCGCCTCTGGATGCGCACCGCGGAACCTACGTCAGCGCGCAGGAGTTTCTATCGGCTGACGTCTTTGGCGCGCAGGCCAGTTTCAACCGCTTGGATCTGTCGAACTCCAGCTATTACAGCTTTGACAAAGGCCGCTTTGTGCTAGCGCGCAACACGCGCTACGGCCAGGAGCGGGCCTTTGGCAGCCTCGCGGAAGAGCTGATCCCGCTGCCGGAGCGTTTGTACGCCGGCGGAGCCACTTCGCTGCGCAGCTTTGGATCGAACCAGGCCGGGCCGCGCGATCCGGAGACCGGCTACCCCATCGGCGGAGCAGGAGCGTTGATCAACAGCACCGAGCTGCGCCTGCCGCCGCCCACGCTGCCCTGGCTGGGCAACACAGTGAGCCTTGTGGTCTTCCACGATATGGGCAACGTCTTCACCAATGCGCAAGACGCTTGGGCCAGCGCCTTGCGCGTGCGCCAGCCGGAGCGGAGTAACTGCGAGACGCCGATTCTCGCCACTAATCCACCCACGAATCCTTCCGGGCCTAAAACATCCACGGGAATCCAGGGAAGTTGCAGCTTCAATTACTTCTCTCATGCGCCGGGGCTGGGTTTGCGCTATCATACGCCGGTCGGGCCGTTCCGGTTGGATTTCAGTTACAGCTTGAATCCGCCGATCTACCCCGTGACCTATAACTATTCCAATCTGGACCAAAAACCACACGTGGGCGAAGGCAGCCACTTTAACTTCTTTTTCAGCCTGGGCCAAACTTTTTAGTTCTATACTCGCGGCCAGCGCCCGGCGAGTTACTGTGCGGGCACACCCTGTTTCTGCTGCTGGGCCTCAAGACGCTGTACGACCTCGCGTTCACGCGCTCCGTCTTCGGGGCGGTGAAGCTTGTAGTAGAGAGAGGCGAGCTGAATGTGCGGGTCGAGCCAGTCTGGGTCCTGCTTCTCCAAAGGCTCGAGCGCGGCGGCGGCTTCTGCATAATGGCCGGTCATACTGTTCAATACGGCCAGTTGGAACTGGGCCTGCTGTACGTCTGGATGCAACCTTACAGCAAGTTCCAGCATGGGACGGGCGCTGTCGAAGTCGCGCTGCTTCAAGAGCATGGTTCCGAGATATAAATTGGCGGCAAAGTCCTGCGGGTTCTGGCGCAGGGCCACCTCAAAGACGGCCTTGGCGTCCGCGGCCTCGCCGACGGCGTCGCGCGCTTGACCCGCCAACGAGTTCAGTCCGGGGAAGTTGGGATTGATGGCCAGCGCGGCGTCCAGGTCGGCGCGAGCCTGGCGGAATTCGCGCCGTTGCAGCCGCGCGGAGCCGGCGATAAACCAGGCATCCAGGGCATTGGTGGCCTGGGCGACCTTTTCCATGCGCGGCAGGCCCTCGACTTCGTGTTTGGAAGCGATCAGCGCTTCAGCCAGCACAAATTCAAAGTCGGGATTGTTTTCATTTCCCGGCTCGATCGGCGTGAGCAGGTCGGAGGCGGCGCTGGCCTGGCCGAGTTTGATCTCCGCGTAGCCAAGCAGCATGGCTGCCGTCAGGTCTTTGGGGCGCGCGGCGCGAACCTTCTTGAACTGCTCGGCGGCGTTCGTCCAGTCACCCTTTTTGTAGTAAGCCAGAGCGAGGTTCATGCGGATGTCGGTTTGGCCGGGCAGGGAAGCCAGCAGGCGCAGGTTCTCTTCGATGGCGGCGTCAAACTGGCCATCAGCAGAGAGGGCTGCGGCCAGATTCGCACGCGTTTCTACTGACTCCGGGCGGAGCGCGAGGGCTTTGCGGTAGTCTTCTATGGCTCCGCGCAGGTTTCCCTGGCGCTGCGCGGCGAGGCCCTCGCGTATAAGGTCGTCGACCGTGGCGGGGGCCGGTGCCTGACCGAAGGCAGACGCGAGACAAAGGAGGAGCAGAGGGGCGAGCAGCGTACGCATACGATTAGGATTGTACAGGAGTTCCAGGCGTGGCTGACCAGTTGCGTGAAGGATAGAATAGAATTGGCTCGAAGCGGTCAGTCTAAAAAATATCAACAAGTTCTGTAGTTTTTTTCGAGGGGGCGGTATTTCAGCGATGAAAATGAGCGTGCGCGCGGCGTGCGGGATGGCGTTGACGGCAACATTATTCATGGGGCCGACAAGCCTGCGCGGGCAGAAGGATGCAGGTAATCCGCAGAACTCCGAGTCCCCGATTCGCTTTGAATTGAAGGAGCTTCCGTTCAGGCTTAATAGCGATGAGAGCCAGTCGCGCAACGTGCCGGAGACGATGGCCGGAGGCGTGGCCGTCTTTGATTACGATGGCGATGGGCGGCCGGACATCTTTTTTGCCAATGGCGCCGACCTGGCGACGTTGCAGAAGACCGGCGAGAAGCATTGGAACCGGCTTTATCACAACAACGGAGACGGCACATTTACCGACGTGACGGTCAAGGCCGGGTTGCAGGGTACTGGCTTTGACGTTGGGGTTGCGGTGGGCGATTACGACAACGACGGCTATCCTGACCTGTTTGTCACCGGGGTTTACGGCAACCATCTTTATCACAACAACGGCAACGGCACTTTTACGGATGTGACGCATCAGGCCGGGTTGGACAAGTGGAACGATCCAGAGTTCGGGCCGCTGTGGGCCGTGGCGGCAGCCTGGGTGGACGTGAATAATGATGGGTGGCTCGACCTGTTTGTGGTCAATTATCTGCAATGGACCTACGACAAAAAGCCGCTTTGCGTGATTGAGCAAACTCCCGAGTATTGCCACCCCCGCTATTACAAGGGCCTTCCCGACCAGCTCTTTCTGAACCAGGGCGACGGCACATTCAAAGATGTCTCCAAGGAGTGGGGGATTCGCGAGCACGTCGGCAAGGGCATGGGAGTGGGCGTGGCGGACCTTGATCTGGACGGCAAGCAGGATTTGTTTGTTACCAACGACGGGGAGTATAACTTCCTCTTTCACAATATGGGTAACAAGTTCGAGGAGATCGCCTTCCAGACCAACACCGCGCTGGCCGAAGGGGGCTCGTTCATCTCAGGCATGGGTGTCGATTTTCGGGACATAAATAATGATGGCTATCCGGATATTGGTTATGTGGCTTTGAACCGGGAGACATTCCCGATCTTGCTGAATACGGGCAAGGGTGACTTCCGGGACGTAACCGCGTCCAGCAAGATGGGCACGAACAGCTTTAATATGGCTGGCTTTGGTCCGGCGTTCTATGATTTCGACAACGATGGGTGGAAGGATCTTTTTGTCTCGCGCGGTCATGTGACCGCAACGCGGCCGCCGGGCGCGGTTTCCAAGCAGCCGAACACGGTCTTTCGCAATCTGGGGGCCAGTGGGCAGTGGCAGCCGCTGACCGAAGAGGCAGGATTCACGGAGGCGACGGCGGGCCGGCACCGGGGCTGCGCGTTGGGAGATTTCGAGGGTAATGGACTCATCGACATTGTGGTCACCTCGATGGATCACCCGGCTGAACTTTGGTTGAACCACAGCCCGCATCCGGGCCACTGGCTGGGCGTGGCGCTCGAGGGAGTCAAGAGCAACCGGGATGGGATTGGGGCTCTGGTGAAGGTAACCTCGAAATCCGGCACGCAGTACAATCACCAGACGTCGAGTGTCTGCTATGCATCATCGAGCCTGGGACCGGTACACTTTGGACTGGGCAAAGACGTGATTGCCGACGAGATCGAGATTCACTGGCCAAGCGGAATTGTGCAGAAACTTAAAGATATAAAAGCCGACCAGATCATCCATGTAAAAGAGGCGGTTTCGCAGAGTGATGGCGGCAGGAAATAAGAGGAGAAAAGAGATGAAGAGGTCAATTGCCGCCGCAAAGCGGATTCTGTTGATGGCTATGGTGGGCGTATGGGCGGCGGGCTGCGTGGCGGCCTGGTCTCAGTATTCCAAACCATCCACGGAGCCGGAGTATAGGCGGGCGCCATCGATGTTTGCTTCCCTGACGGAAGCTCCGCAATTTCTGGTTATCGACAGGCCGCTGAAAGGCACCCTCTATCCGCCGGAGATTACCGCGCCGCAGTTTGCCTGGCGAGATGGCAACACAGGGTCGAAGGTTTGGCGGATTGAGATTGAGTTTTCTGGTCACGGGCATCCGTTGCGGATCTGGTCGAATGGCGAAAAGATGCTGGTGGGTGAGCTGGACACGCAATTGCAGGGATACGTGGAACCTACGCTGACGGCCGAAGAGCAGATGATGCACACCTGGCGACCGGACGAAAAAACCTGGGCGGAAATCAAGAGTCGTTCCGCCGAAGGGCCAGCGACGGTTACGATCAGCGGCTTTGCCAGCCGGGAGGATTCCAAGCCCCTCTCCAGCGCGCGGAGTACCTTCCAAACGTCCAAAGATGTAGTGGGCGCGCCGGTCTTCTATCGGGATGTGCCGCTGATTCCACCCCCGCCGGAGACCGAACAGCGCGGTGTGATCAAGCCGCTGCCCGACTCGGTTCTGCCCAAAATTCGCTGGGAGCTGCGCTATATCAACGAGACCAGGAACCGCTTGGTCATGACCAACCTGCCGACCTGCGGGAACTGCCACTCCTTCTCCCGCGATGCCAAGGTGATGGGCATTGACGTGGACGGGCCGGCCAACGACAAAGGACTTTATGCGCTGCTGCCGCTGAAGAAGGTCAGCTCGATCTCCAACGAGTATCTGATCCATTGGAGCGCATTTTCTGAAGCCGGCGCGCAAAAACGCTATGGTTTCATGAGCCAGGTATCGCCGGACGGCAAATATGTGGTGAACTCCATCGATGTGCCGCACGCGCACGGGGTCAGGGTGCTGGATCGTCTTTACAACGGCTTTTACGCCGACTACGGCTTCGGTCAGGTCTTCTACCAGACGCGCGGCGTGCTGGCCTGGTATAGCAAGGAGACCAACAAGCTCCAGCCTCTGCCGGGCGCGGACGATCCGAATTATGTGCAGACAGCGGCCTTCTGGAGTCCGGACGGTAAATACCTGGTCTTTTCGCGGGCCGCGGCGCGGGATCCTTATCCGCCGGGCGCGCAAAGGGCTACCTATGCCAATGATCCGAACGAGACTCAAATCCAGTACGACTTATACCGGATTCCATTCAATGACGGCAAGGGCGGCACGCCGGAGCGGATTGTGGGCGCCAGCGAGAATGGGATGAGCAACAACTTCCCCAAAGTCTCGCCTGACGGCAAGTGGATCGTCTTTGTGCGGTGCAAGAACGGATTGCTGATGCGGCCCGACAGCAAGCTCTACATAGTGCCTTTTGATGGCGGAGAGGCGCGGCCTCTGGAATCGAATCTGCCGGTGATGAACTCCTGGCATAGCTGGTCGCCGAACGGCAAATGGCTGGTTTTCTCGTCAAAGAGTCCTTCGCTTTACACGCATCTCTATCTGACGCATATCGATGAGCAGGGGCACGCCAGCCCGCCGGTGGTGATCGAAAACGTTACGGCGGCCAACCGGGCGGTCAACATTCCTGAGTTTCTCAACCTTGGAACGGGAGAACTGGACCGCATTGAGACGCCGGCGATTGATTTCTATCGCGAGTTTGATGCTGCCGAGCAGTTGCAGGAAGAACACAAGTACGCCGAGGCCATTCCGGCGTGGCAGATCGCCGCAGCCAAAGATCCGACCGATGCCCGTCCTCTGAACAATATCGGCGTCGCGCTGGATGCTTCGGGCCGGACGGCGGAGGCGATTGAGGCTTACCAGAAGTCGCTGACTATCAACCCCGACAGCTCCCAGGCGCAGAATAACCTGAGCAGCGCGCTGGCTGAGTCGGGCCGGTTGGAAGAGGCGCTTGAGCACATTCGTCGGGCGCTGGAACTGGACGACAGCAATGCTTCGGCACACGTGAATCTTGGCCATATACTTCTTCAGATGGGAGGGCACGGCGACGAGGCGGTCTCCGAGTTGAAGAAAGGTATCGAATTGGCCCCCCGCTCACCCGACGGCTATAACGTCTACGGTGTCTACCTGGCTCACCAGGGTCGGTTGGAGGAAGCGATTGCCCAGATGCAGAAGGCAGTCGAGCTCTCTCCGCGCTCGGCCGAACTCCGCTACAACCTGGGCCGCGCGCTGGCGGCCGCCGGACGCTACCCCGAGGCGCTGCCCCACTTTGAGGCGGCTGCCGAGTTTACCGCACGCAAAGACCCCGGAACCCTGCAGATGCTGGCCGCCATGCAGTTTGAGACCGGAGAACCACGGCGAGCCATCGCTACGGCGCAAGAGGCGCTGCGACTGGCCACGGACCAGAACGACAGCCAACTGACGGAGAAGTTGCACAAGGACCTGGAGCGCTACCAGGCTCAGACCGGAGTGCTGCCGTAGCTGGCATCCGAGAACCCGATTCATTTTTGAAGCGGTAGGATTCCCGAAGGGCTCAGCTCCCAGGAATCATTTTCCGTCTGCGGATTCTCATGCCCGCAAAACTCCTCCGAGTTGATGACTGTTCAGGTTCTGGATCGGGAGAGGGGTAGATCGAGGTAACGATATCATTTTAAAAATAGATTCCTTGTTTTGGCGTCGGCTCAACCGTTTGGTTGATGCACGGGTAACGATAAAGTGCTTGACATTTGCTTCTTAGCAGGATTATCGTATCCAATCGTGGCAGCTTCTATGGATTTGCGCCGTTGTGCATCGATGCCGCAGCAAGTATTTGCGATATTTCAGTGTCTGCGGAGACAGCGCTGTCCAGCTTCAGAAGAGCGGAGACAGGCAGAGCAAAGTGAACCAGAAGCGGTTACGACTTTCAATTAGGAGGCAGTAAATTGAACGCAAACATGGGAACAGCAAGATGCTGGTACCGCGATGTTCATTTCAGAATCGGATGTATAGTGGCCGTTTTGGCCGTGATTCTGTTCGGGCTTCAAGGGATTCCGGCTTCGGCTCAGCAGCAGACGGGCTCCCTGAGCGGCATCGTCGTTGATCAGACTGGCGCCAGAATTCCAAACGCCAAGATCGAACTCAAGAATGAAGCCAGCGGCGAAGCTCGCGCAACCGTGAGCGACAAAGAGGGCTACTTCAACATTTCGGCTATTCAGCCGGCCACATATGAACTCTTTGTATCGGCCAGCGGCTTTGCCAAGTGGGAAGCCAAAGGCGTTGTGATTGGCCTGGGCGACCAGAGATCGATTCCCAACATTACCCTGAAGGTCTCCGCCAACGGCACAGAGTCTATTACCGTTGTTTCCGGCGAAGACGTGGTTGTCCCGCTGGATACCGCCGAAGTCAGCACGACGCTGAACGAAAACGTTATCAACGATTTCCCACTCGGCGGCCGTGATGCCGGCGAACTTTTGAAGATCATGCCAGGCTTTGGCCGCACCAACGGCATCAGCCAGGCGGCGTCCTTCAACTCGACCGGCGCGGTAAGCAGCAACAGCGGTCCGGCTGGCGATTACTCCTCCAACGGCACGCAGCCCAACGGCACGATGGCCTTCATGCTGGACGGCTCGAACCTGATCGATCCGGGCAACATGGGTACTCAGGTTGCCAACATCAACCAGGACATGGTCTCGGAAGTCAAGGTTCTGACCTCCTCCTACTCGGCTGAATACGCCAAGGGCCCGGTGATCTTCGAGGCCTTCAGCAAGAGCGGCACATCCCACTACCATGGCGAAGCTTATGGCTATGCCCGCAATAGCAAATTCAACTCCTGGGATTGGTACACCAAGGAAACCTACCTCTCGCAAGGCGGCGGTTCGGCTCTGGCCGCTCAGTTGCGTCCCAAAGAGAAGTATTACTACCTCGGCGGCAACGTCGGCGGCCCGGTAATTCTGCCTCATATCCTTCCCAACTTCAACAAGGCTCACGACAAGCTGTTCTTCTGGGTTGGTTATGAGTACATGAACCAGCATCCGGCTGCGGCTCCCATTGCGATGAACGTTCCCACAGTGGCGCAGTTGGCTGGCGACTTCAGCAACACGACATCAGGCGCGGGCGTCGATGGCGTCACGTATACCCCCAACACCATGTCCGGCCTTACCGGCGGCGCGAATGGCTATGCCTATGACGGCATGTGGAACAGCCCCGACCCGAAGGGAAATTCCTACCTTCGCCAGGCCTATTGGGATCCCAACATCGTGGGCCTGATCAACGAGGGCGCGTATCCCACATTCAACGTCGTTCCGAGCGCTCAAAACTCTTGGAACAACTACGTTTACGCTTCCTCCAGCCCGCAGAACCGCTATGAGCTTACGGGCAAGGTTTCCTATGACTACAGCGAAAACACCAAGCTGAATGTCTCCTACGCGCGTCAGGTTGAAAAGGATCTCCATCCGCTCTCGATCTGGTGGGCTCCGAACTGGACAGTGCCCTATCCTTCACCTATTACAGCCAACGAGGTCGGCAACTTCATCATGGGCAACCTGACCCATGTCTTCACTCCGACAACCACCAACGAGTTGGTCTTCAACTATTCACGCTGGATCAATCCCAGCACGCTCTCGGATCCGGCGAAAGTTGACCGCACGGCTTTGGGCTTTAACGTCGGCTCGATCTTTGCAGGCAACGGGAAGACCGTTAGCCCGCAGGTTCCCAACGTCGAAGGTCCCTGGGGCGGCGCTCTCTCGAACATTGACGAAGAATCCTTCTACTCTGGTTTTGACGGTGGCAAGGGCTTCGGCGGTATCAAGCTGGGCCAGGCCATCTACGACAACTTCACCAAGATCATTGGCACGCACTCCCTGAAGGCCGGTGCCTATTGGGACTATGAAGGCAACCAGCAGTCGGGTGGCGCAGCCAACAACGGAACCTACAATATCGGCTGGGGTGCTGATCAGACGGGCAACCTGGTTGGCGATATGCTGGCAGGCCGTCTCGGCAACTACCAGGAATCCAGTGCCGATCCGACCTCCCAGGTGGGCTTCCATCAGTGGTCGATCTACTTGCAGGATTCTTGGAAAGCCAACAAACAGCTCACTTTGAACTACGGCGTCCGCGCCGATCATGAAGGTCAGTGGTCAGGCGGCGTTGAGAACGGCAACTTCTGGTGGGGCAGCAGCGGCAATCATAATGTCGGCTACCAGGTTTGGAATATGTCCACCTTCGTCAACCAGCCCTCGAACGGTTCTGTAGCCAATCCTGGTCTGGAGTGGAACGCCATCGACAAGAGCATTCCTCTCTCCGGTTTTCCCACGAAGTTCCTCACCTACAACCCGCGCGTTGGATTTGCGTATGACATCATGGGCGACGGCAAGACCGTGCTTCGCGGCGGTTACTCTGTCTTCCAGTACCAGATCAGCACGCAAGTCAACAATGCCTGGAGTGGACCGCAGGGATCGTTCACTTACACGGCAAACGGCGCAAATTACTATCCGAACCATTCAAGCAAGATCGCAATGTATCAGCCAGGCGCCCAGGAAGAGGGCTATGCCGGTATCGCTGACGTGGTGCCTCCGGGCGGCACGACGGAGAACGGCTCCTCAGTCTACGCTATCCAGCAGGGCGACAACCGCAACCCGTACACAGCGGATTGGAACATCACGATCTCTCGTTCGCTGCCTTGGCGCTCGGTCTTCGAGGTTTCCTACGTCGGCAACGAGAGCAAGAACCTTTATCAGGACGGTTCGAACAGCAGCATCGGCGATATGAACCTTATCAAGCCAGGTGCGATTTTCCTGCCCGATCCGACCGAGACAGGTATGATTTACAACCCTGCCAACGGCACACTCAACTCCGCCAATTCCAACCCCCCGATCCTCAATGGTGTGGCGTTTGATGGTCGGCGGTCACCTTCCGGTCCTAACTGCACCATTGGCGGCAGCAGCAATTTGGTTGCTACTTCCAATTCGAACAGCACATACTGCGCTAAGGATGAGACCCATTACTCGGGTAATCTTCCCGCGTACAACACCTGGGATTGGGCGCCGTATTCGACCTACCAGCACATGTATGTGATGAGTCACTCCGGCTATGCAAACTACAACGCTTTGCAGGCCAACTGGCAGAAGCAGTCCGGCCCGGTGCTATGGGTGGTTAACTACACCTTCGGCAAGGTGATGGGCATCTGGGACTACATGAGCAGCAATGGCGCCAGCAGCGGCCCGAACGTTGATACCTTCAGCCTGAAGAACAACTACGGTCCACTGGCCTATGATCACAGCCAAATCATCAACCTGTCGTACATCTGGAATATGCCGAACTTTGTCAAGACCGGCCCCTTGGCTATTCGCGAAGTGGTAAACGGATGGCAGATCTCCGGCTACACATCCTACCAGAGTGGCGTTCCGCTGCAACCGAACACCAATGGAAACTTCAATGCCGCCTATCCGGGGAACCTGGTTGTGCCTTACAACGACCTTCCTCTTGCCCAGATGCCTGCTGGATATCAGCAGGATAGCAGCATTCCGCTTTCCAATGGACTGGTTGCCACGTCCATGAATACGTCCTCGTGGTATGGCACACCCTCTCAACGCATCATCGCTCCAGTGGTCACTTGCGATCCTCGCAAGGGATTGGCCAAGGGACAGTACTTCAACGATCAGTGCTTTGCGCCTCCGGCGTACGGTCAGACAGGAACCCTGGTGGAGCCCTACATTCACGCTCCAGCTTATTTTGACAGCGATCTGGCGGTCTACAAGAGCTTCAAGATCACCGGAAACCAGAGCTTCCAGCTCCGCGTCTCGGCAACGAACTTCCTGAACCATCCGTTGAAGGAGTTCGATGCTTCGGGCGGCAACAACGACGTGAATCTGCAGTTCTACAACACCACGCAGTGCAGTGTTGGTCCGGGCACGAAGGACTGCCAGCTCATTCCCAACGTTGACCACTCCAACGCCGATACGCACACGCTGCAGACACTTTCGCAGACCAACACCAACGCATCAACGAATGGAAGGCCGCTGGCCAAGGCTGGCAACCGGTCGATTCTGTTCTCTGCCAAGTACTACTTCTAACCGGACTCTGTTCTGGTTGGCGCGGCCCCGGCTTTTCGGAGCCGCGCCACAGAGGCCACTCTTCTCCAGATCACGGAGAAGGCGCTACAATCAGTACAATCAGCAAAGCGGCGCCCATGCGGCGCCGCTTTGCCATGCGCGGCAAAACGTGCCGGTTGCCGCCCGATGGAGAGTGCTCCGGCACAGAACTGCCCATGCAAGGGGCGAGGTTGTTCAACATGAATCTTCCATATTTGACGATTTCTTCATTCCGACATTGTGAGGTCCGGCGCATGGCGCGGTTCACGATGCTTTCTGCCGCATTCCTATTAAGTGGAACGGCCCTTACCTTTGCCCAAACCAAGACCTCTGTGCAGATTGATCTCTCCAAAGAAAAGGCGCTGGTGTATTCGACTTCGATCGGCGTTGGGGCAGACCGCTGGGACAATGCGGCTTACAGCCCTGAGGCGTTAAAGAATCTGCAGGACGCGGGCTTTACCTTGCTCGGCTACCCTGTAGGCGAGGGCATTGACGCGCTTTATCACTGGTCGACGGGCAAGTTGGTGAATCCCTATAAGGATGATCGCCTTCCAGCTTTTGCTGACCAGAGCAAGTTTCCCGCCGTTGTGCCGGCCATCGACCAGATGGGGACTGCGCTGGTCGCGGTCAACTACGGCACTAACCTGGATGGAACTGGTGGTGGCGAACCGGCAGAGGCTGCTGCCTGGGTGGCCTACGCCAATGGAAAGGCCGACAATACGCAGGTGATCGGCAAAGACTCAAAAGGAAACGACTGGAAGACGGTCGGTTTCTGGGCTGGATTGCGCGGCTCCGCACCGCTGGCCACCGATGATGGCTATAATCATCTGCGCATCGGCCATCCAGATCCGCTGGGAATCATGCTGTGGACGATCGGACAGGGGCCGTCCAACAATGGCTTCTATGGCCAGGAGCGCACGCCGGGATCCGATGCTGATCGCTCAGGCAAGTACGGCGAGGATGGTTCGATGGAGCCTGATCTCCACGCCGGCCAGCCCAACAACTCCAAGGACTGGGGACGCTTTGAGAGCAACTCAAAGATGGGCCCGCAGACCTATGGCGCGGCTGTTGTGGCCTTTGCCAAGGCGATGAAGGCGGTTGACCCCACGATTCTGGTGGGAGCCTATGTGACACAGCCACCGACAGGCAATAACCCTCATCCGTATGGCGCAAAGTGGAATGAAACGGTCCTCAAAGCCGCCTGCTCCAGCATGGACTTCAGCGCTTATGGCTTCGGACTGGGCTACGGCGCCGCGCCGGATTTCAACCAGTGGATCGACGAGGACGATCTCTTGCTTCATAACCGTTATCTTGGGGATATAAACAATCACAGCCAAACCAAGAACGATTTGGAGTACAACTACGCTACGCTTGCGGGCGACCTGGCAGACAAGTACAAAAAGTATTGCCCTGCCGGACACTTTCCGCCGCTGGCCATCACGGGAATCGGAACCGATAGTTGGCTGCCGGCCCAGAATCCGACCGCCATGGGCATCTTTGCCGCCGATTCGACTGCCGAGTTGCTGGAGTTGGGAGTCTACACCGTAATCTGGTATCCGGAACATAACCCCAAGGGCGCAAAATACACCGCGATCATGGATAGCCAGGGAAAGACTGGCCCGATCTTCGAGGGCCTTCGCCTTCTGCACACTGCGGCTTCGCCGGGCGACACCTTTGTGCAGGCTGACTCCGAAACCCGCGAGATGGCCATTCATGCAGTCAAGCGCCGCGATGGCGGCTTGGGACTGGTCTTTCTCAACAAAAACCAGGAGCATGCGACCACAGTGTCCGTTAAAATAGCTGGATACAACTTTGCCAGCAAGGGCGTCCGATACGATTGGAACAAGGAATCGGTATCGACCGGCAAAGGCGTGATCCAGGCACCGATTGATAACCTGGGTGCGAATTTCACCATAGACGTACCGCGCTACGGAATCACCGTGGTTGTGATTCCCGGCAAGTAGAGCAACAGAGTGCGTGCCGCTAGAGATAGGGCCTGCGGCGGCACGCACCAGTTTCATCCTGGTTCATTGAGGAGTATCGCGCTTAGATGGCCGTGCATAAAGTGTGGTTCAAAGCATTGTGTGGATTGGCATGGATGCTGGCCTCCCCGATGATCTACGGTGAACAAGCGCGGGGAGCCGCGCCCTGCCAAGGGCCGCAGCCCCTGGAAGCCAGAGTTCAATCGGTGGGCGATGAGCGGGCCTATATTCTGTTGGGCGACTGGTTTGGCGACCATCGTCAATTCCGTTGCGCGGAGCAGGTCTATGGCAGCGGCCTCAAGCATTTTACTCAATCCGCGCCGTTGAATTATCAGTTGGGGTTGGCTCTGTATTCAGAGGGTAAATATGATGCGGCGCTGGAGCCGCTGGCGCTCTCCGTAAAGCTGGACGGGAAAGAGATCAGGCCGTATCTGCTTCTGGGGGAAGCCTTCAGTCGGCTGAGTCGGCCTCCGGATGCGGCCCGGGCCTGGCAGGCAGCCCTGCAGATCGATCCTCATGAGAAGATGGCGCTGGACGGCATGGCCAGGGCGCTGATTTCGGTCCATGCCTATGATCAAGTGATCGCGTTGTTGAGAGCTGAACCTGCGGACGAGAATCTGAGCCTTGATCTTGGAGTGGCCCTGGGCGGATCGGGCCAACTCATTGAGGGCGCGCGGGTCTTGGAAGACGCGGTCAAAAAGCATCCTGACTCTGTTCCTCTGGTGGATGCCCTGGAAACGGTCTATGTGCATCAAGCTCGCTATAACGATGCCGTGAGAGTCAGTGGCGAATTGGCCAAGCGTCACCCAGGTGATCTGGAAGCGCAGAGAATCTATCTCCGCGCACTGCTACTCGAAAGCAATCAGGAGTTATCCCTCCCTCTGGCGCGCAAACTGGTGCAGCGCGCTCCGCGCGACGCGAATATTCTTTTTCTTTGCGGCGTAGCAGAGCGGCTGGCCAACGATTTTGAGCACGCGCGGAAGCACTTGGAAGAAGCTGCCGCCATCAATCCCAAGCACGCTAATACACACTTCGACCTGGGCGCGGTACTGGCCGAGATGCATGAGTATGCCGCCGCCGAAAAGCAATTCAAGCTGGCCATCGATTTGGGAGACGCGGAGCCCGAGGTGCGCTACCAACTCTCTCAGGCGCTGCGCAAGCAGGGTAAGACCGAAGAGGCCGCGGAGCAGATGCTGACCTACCAGGCCAAGGTGAAGCAAAAATCAGATAATACTCTGGCGATGCAGAAGGCCACTCAGGCTGACGAGGCGGTTGCCAATGGCGACAAGAATCTAGCTTCAGCGCTTTATCGCGAAGCCAGCGACACGCTGCCCAAGGATGCCAAGCTCGCCTATCGTTGGGCCATGGTGCTGGACGGAATGCAAGACTATGCAACCGAGCGTATTGCGCTCGAGCGAGCTGTCGAGGACGACCCCACGCCTGCCTTGACTCACAATCAGCTTGGCTTTGTGTACTCCAAGCTGGGTGAAACGGCGCTGGCCGAAGAGCAGTTTCGTCTGGCAGTCAAGGCCGCGCCTCAATATGTGCCGGCCTGGATCTCGCTGGCGGCGAGCTTGGCCATGCAATCGAAGTTTCCTGAGGCGCGTCAGGCAATCGAGAGTGCATTGAAGGTCGATCCAGACAACAAGGATGCGCAGGAGTTGCGGAACAGCCTGCCGGTGCCCACCCAATAATCGAGAAAGGGCAAGATTTTATTGAAGAAATAGCTGTAAAACCGCAGGTCCTTCGACTCCGTTTGTCGCAAAAAAGCGCCAAACTATGCTCAGGATGACATACTTTTTGACTCAGTACGCCAGGTTAGATGCATGAAGCAAGAGAAGAGAATCGACCAACCAAAGCTCCCTGTGCGCCGCGATCTGCTGCGCACCATCCCGGCCGCAGTTCTTGCCTCGCTGTTACCACGGCGTGTTCAGGCGGCACTGGCACCCAAAAGTCCGCTGCCGCCATTTTCCCGCTTCGTCGATGTGGGTAAAATTGCCGGATTGACTGAGCCGACCATCTACGGAGAAACGGACGGCTTCACCTACATTATCGAATCGATGGCCACTGGCATCGCCTTCATCGATTACGACAACGACGGCTGGCTGGACATTTTAATTCCCAGTGGACGCCGCCTGGTAGACACACCTGCCTCGGCCACCAACCGCCTCTACAAGAACAATCGCGACGGCACATTCACCGACGTGACCGCCAAAGCTGGGATGCTTCACACCGGTTGGGCGCAGGGCGTCTGCGTGGGTGATTACAACAACGACGGCTGGGAAGATCTCTTTATCACCTACTACGGCCAGAACCAGCTCTATCGCAACAACGGAGACGGCACCTTCACCGATGTCACCGAGAAGGCCGGCTTGTTGCATCCCAAGACGCGCTTCAGCAGCGGATGCACCTTTGTGGACTACAACCGCGACGGCTTGCTGGACCTGTTCGTCTGCAACTATTTGGAGATCGACCTGGCTACTGCGCCAAAGCCATCGCTCTCGGTCATCAATTGCAACTATGAGGGCGTGCCGGTCAACTGCGGTCCCAACGGGCTAGCGAAGGCCAAGAACTACCTCTACCGCAACAACGGCGACGGTTCCTTCACCGATGTTTCCGCCGCATCGGGCGTGGACAAGGCGCGCGGCTCCTACTGTCTGACGGCCGTGGCCTTTGACGCGGACGAAGATGGCTGGCCGGATATTTTTGTGGCGTGTGATTCGACGCCGTCGATGCTGCTGATGAACAACCACGACGGAACCTTCCGCGAGGAGGCTCTGATTCGCGGCGTGGCCGTCAGTGAAGACGGGCGGCAGTTGGCCGGCATGGGTGTAGGATTGGGTGATTACGACCTCTCCGGCCACCTCGACATTGTGAAAACTCACTTTGTCCATCAGCCCCCAGGCCTCTACAAGAACGACGGCAAGGGCAACTTCGACGATATGACCAACCAAGCCGGGTTGACGGTCGAGTCGCGCAATATAGACTTTGGCGCGGGGATGTACGATTTTGATAACGATGGCTATCCGGACATCCTGATCAGCGCCGGCACCGTTTACCCCGAGCTAGCGCGATCCGTGCCAGGCTACTCAGCGCTCTCTCCGCGTTTGCTCTTCCGCAACCTGCGCAACGGAACATTCGCAGAGATCCATGACGAGGCTGGTCCAGACATTAATGCTGGGCACATCAGCCGCGGCTTGGCCTTTGGCGATTTCGACAACGACGGCGACATCGACGTTCTTATCATGAACGTCAACGAGCCGCCCACGCTGCTGCGCAATGACGCGCCCAAGGAGAACCACTGGATCAAGCTGCGGCTGGTGGGCGTCAAGAGCAACCGCAGCGCCATCGGTGCGCGGGTGATTGCCCGCTACGGCGGCAAGCTACAGGCGCAAGAGGTGCTTAGTCAGTCCAGCTTTCAGTCTGCCAGCGACCTCCGGGTTCACTTCGGCCTGGGTGCGGAAAAGACCGTAGACCTGGAGATTCACTGGCCCTCCGGCATCGTGCAGAAGCTCGCCGGAGTAGCCGCCGATCAGATTCTTACCGTGCGCGAAAATGTGGATTTGGTTTTGAAATAGCTGATCTCACACTACTTTTGCGGCGGGAAGGGAAGTTTTGCCAGTGCATCCAACACGATTCCGGGCGTCAGCACTTCCGGCAGGAGCCGTGGGCTCGTCTCCCCTGGAGTATAAAGCGCGTAGGCAGGGACGCCGCTGCGGCCCAAAGCAGTCAAACTCTGCGTGATGGCCTCGTCGCGGCGGGTCCAATCGGCGCGCAGCAGGACGACCTTTCGCTCCGCAAAAGCCTGTTGCACCTCCGGCTGTTGCAGCGCCACCCGCTCATTGACCTGGCAGCTCAGGCACCAACTTGCAGTGAAGTCCACAAAGACCGGACGGCCCTCGGCCTGATACTTGCTCACAGCCTCGGCGGACCATGGCTGCCAGACTCCGGCTGCTTCCGGCGGAGACAGCGTCTCGGATGCGGTCACCATTTCCTTCGGCGCATATATAGCGATAGCGACCACAGAGAGCAGGATAATCGCGGCCACAACAGTCGCCCAGCGCTTGGCCGGCCAGCGACCCAGAAACCATCCGGCAATCGCCAGTAGCAAAAAGCTGCCCAATAGAGCCACCAGCGCGCCACTTCCGTATGCGCCGGTCAGCACCCACGCCAGCCAGATGACCGTGGCGAAGATCGGCACGGCGACAGCCTGACGCAGCACTTCCATCCAAACGCCGGGGCGGGGCAGCCAGCGCGTCCAAGCCGGTTGCAGCGTCAGCGCGACGTACGGCGCGGCCAGGCCCAGAGCCAGTGCCGTGAAGACGGCAAAGGTAACGGCGGGCGATTGAGCCAGCGCGTAGCCCACGGCCGCTCCCATGAACGGTGCGGTGCAGGGCGTAGCCACCACCACCGCCAGCACGCCGGTAAAAAAGCTGCCCGTGTAGCCTTGCTTCTGAGCTAGCGTTCCACCGGCAGAGGTCAGCGTGAGGCCGATCTCAAACTGCCCTGCCAGCGAAAGGCCGAGAAAAAAGAGCAACCCGGCCATCAGCGACAAGAAGACCGGCGACTGAAACTGGAAGCCCCATCCCAGCGTTGAACCGGCAGCGCGCAGTCCCAGCAGCACAGCAACCAGCGCCCAAAAGGAGACCAGAATCCCGGCCGCATAGACCAGCCCATGCATCCGCAGCTTTACCCGCTCCTCGTTGCCGGAGTTGACCAGCGCCAACCCCTTTAGAAACAGCACAGGAAAGACGCACGGCATCAGATTCAGCAGCAAACCGCCGAGAAATGCGAGGCCGGAAGTTCGCAAGAGCTTCAACCAAAAACCAGCAGCCCGTGATCCATCTGAAAAAGTTACGGCTGCGGATGTGGATCTTCCTTCGCTGGTTGAGGAACTTCCTGCACTGTTGAAGGGTACGGGCTTTAGCCCGTACGATGACTGTGCCAAATCAGGCGGGGCTTTAGCCCCTGAGGCTTGCTGAACAGCAGACCCAACCGCGCTGGCCGTGTCAGCCGCCACTCCCGGCGGCAGTGCAACAATCTCATAGGCACGTCCGCCGGAAAGTTCCAGAACCCCTCTTAACTGCTTAGGCGTTGTGGTGAGGCTCGCGTCTTTCTTGAGATCAAGAATAAGACCATTCGCCGTCGGCGTGAGCTTTTGCGGGGCCGGATTGTCGATGATGTCCTGCTCTTCCGGGAAAAACTCGGCGGATTGCTCGCGCTTGCCGGTTTCGACGGTAAGGCGAAAACCAGTTTGTGTCGGCTGAAATATGGCCTTGTCGTTCGCTGGAAATGGTTTGGGAATCTGGGGCAATGACTTGGCTTTATTCCCATTAAAAAATAGTTCAGAAAGAGTAAGGTCCTTTTCCGTCAGCAATTCGTACAACTGATCATAGACATTTCTCCTTACCTCCAGTTCCGCCTTGCCAGGAATGCAACTCCCACGGCAGACCAGCCAACTCACTTGAGCGTGAAGTGTGACTGGACCACCATTGACGTTATGGGCTAGGTGTAACTTCAGCGGAAAGAGGACCTCATCCTCATAACCGTAATCCATCAGCGGGCCGAGCGGCAGACGTTTGGGTGCGGGGAACTGCATCGGCCTGGCAGAAATTCCTGTAGGCAACGTCCAATGAATTTGCGGCGCCTCACCTGCATCGCCTGGATTCAACCAGTAGATATGCCAGCCCGGTTCCAACTTGAAATAGATGCCCGCGTTATTTAATTCGTCGCTGCTGTATAGATCGTTTCCTGGGACGAGCAATTCAACACGCAGCTGATCATTGCTAAAATAACTCGACGCCGCGCGCGCAGGCAAGCCAAGTGCCAGCAGCAACGCCACAAAAATCCATCGGAAGCCAAACCGGATCGACAAAGGAAAACTCCTCAACCGTTGGACTCAATCAACCGGATAAAGGACGCAGGATGTGCGCAATTTCCTTATAAGCAACAAGAGGATTTCGCAGCGCCCCTACGGGGCGCAATCCTCAATGGCATCCTTACCCCGGATTGCGCTGCGCTCCATCCGGGGCTATTTTCACGTCACCCCTCCGGGGTGTTCCCTGTTCCCAAATCCCTATTCCCTGATCCCTGTTCCCTGATCCCTGCCTCTGTTCCCTGTTCCCTGATCCCTAATCCCTGTTCCCTGTCTTTAAACGTCCAGATCGTCGTCGGCGTCGGGCGCGACGGCAGTGCCGCGTCGCTTGGCCAGTAGGTAGCCGCGTAAAAACGGCTCCAGGTAGCCGTCCAGCACCTTGTCCACATCGCCCACCTCGACCTTGGTGCGGTGGTCCTTGGCGATGCGGTAGGGCTGCAAAACGTAGGAGCGAATCTGCGAGCCGAAGTTGATCTCCAGCTTCGAATCCTCCACCTTCCGGTTCACCGCGCGCTTCTTTTCCAGCTCGTATTCATAGAGCCGCGAGCGCAGCATCGACATCGCCTTGTCGCGATTCTTGTGTTGCGAGCGCTCGTTCTGGCATTGCACGACGATGCCCGTCGGCAGGTGGGTCATGCGCACCGCCGAGTCGGTGGTGTTCACGTGCTGGCCGCCTTTGCCGCCGCTGCGATAGGTGTCAATGCGCAGGTCCTCGACTTTGAGGTCCACATGGATCGTCTCGTCAATCTCCGGCGAGACATAAACGCTGGCGAATGAAGTGTGGCGCCGCTTGGCCGAGTCAAAGGGCGAGATGCGCACCAGCCGATGGACGCCGCTTTCGCCGGCCAGCAGCCCAAAGGCGTTCTCGCCCAGAATGGTGAAGGTAGCCGACTTGATGCCCGCCTCTTCGCCGTCCTGATAGTCGTTCATCTCGGTTTTGAAGCCCTGTTGCTCGGCCCAGCGCAGATACATACGCATCAGCATCTCGGCCCAATCCTGGCTCTCGGTGCCGCCCGCGCCCGGATGCACGGTGACGATGGCATTGAGCGGATCAGTCTCGCCGTTGAGCATCGTCCGGGCTTCCAAATCTTCTGTAAAGAGAGCCAACGCCTTGATCTCGCTCTCGATCTCGCCCAGCACATCTTCGCCCTCGCGGGCCAGTTCGATGTAGGTCTCGATCTCGCCCGAGCGGCGCAGCAACTCCTCATCGTCGGCCACCATCACCTCCAGGCGCTTTTTGTCGCGCATGATTGGCTTGGTGGCGGCGGGATTGGTCCAGAGCGCTGGATCGGCCAGCTTGGTTTCTATTTGAGCGAGTTCCCGGCGGATGCGTGCCGGGTCAAAGATACTCCCGCAGGTCGCGCACTTGATCGCGGACGGGAGCGTAAGCGAATTCGAGATCGTTCAATGACATGGCTTGGCTCTATGGACCTGACTTTGGATTGAAGTGTGTGTCTGTTTCATCTCGACTGATTTCAGAATACCATTCTGCTGTTTGCGGCGAATACCGGCCCTTGCTAACGGCCCTTCCACTTCATCGAGAGCGCGGCCAGTTTATCATTCATCGAGGCTGGCTTGGCCGCAACGGGCGCGGGCCTTGCGGCGGAACGCGCGGGCGGCGCGGTTAATTGCTTGATGGAAAGAGCGATTCGCTTGGCCTTTGCATCCACACTCAAGACTTTGACTTTGACGATCTGGCCCGTTTTGACGGCCTCCGAAGGCTCTTTGATAAAGCGGTTGGAAAGTTCGCTGATGTGAACCAAACCGTCCTGATGAACGCCGATATCCACAAAGGCGCCGAATTTAGTTACATTTGTGACCACGCCCTCCAGCACCATGCCCGGCTGCACATCGGCGATCTCCCGCACCTCTTCGCGGAAGATGGGCGCGACAAACTTATCGCGTGGATCGCGCCCCGGCTTGCGCAATTCTTCCAGGATGTCATTCAGCGTATAAGTGCCGGCAGTTAGTTGGCTGCGGTCAACCTGCTCCAGCAACTTAGGCTGTTCGATGATTTCTTTCACCGTTGTCTTCAAGGAGAAAGCAATCTGCTCGACAACAGGATAAGACTCCGGATGTACAGCCGTCCTATCGAGCGGGTTATCTCCATCGCGGATGCGCAGAAATCCAGCCGCTTGCTCATAAGTTTTGGGACCAATGCCGGCCACTTCCAGCACCTGCGCGCGAGAGCGGAAGCTACCCTTCTCGTTGCGATAACTCACAATGTTCATCGCCGCGCGCTCATTGATTCCCGCAACAAAGCGCAGCAAGGTCCAGGAAGAGGTATTCAAGTCCACGCCAACTTTGTTGACGCAGCTCTCAATCACCGTATCCAGCGACTCCTGTAACTGCCGCTGATCAACATCGTGCTGGTACTGGCCCACGCCAATGGACTTGGGGTCAACCTTGACTAACTCGGAGAGCGGATCTTGCAGGCGGCGCGCAATCGAGATAGCTCCGCGCACAGTTAAATCAAGATCAGGAAACTCCTGGCGCGCAACTGCGGAGGCCGAGTAAACACTGGCGCCTGACTCACTGACTGTTACAGAGAAGATTCCATCTAACTTCTGATCGCGCAGAAACTCGCGCACAAAGGCATCCGTCTCGCGCGATGCTGTTCCGTTGCCGATGGCGATGGCGCGGACATTGTGCTTGCGTAAAAGAGCTTCCAGCTTGGGCACGGCTTCGGCGTTGCCGTGCTTGGAGGTATGAAGATATAGAACATCATGATCCAATAACTTGCCTGTTTCATCCACAACCGCGACCTTGCAGCCCGTGCGCAGACCCGGATCAATGCCCAGCACGGAGATAGGACCGGCGGGCGGCGCCAGCAGCAAGTTATACAAGTTATCACGAAAGACGCGGATAGCTTCCGTGTCCGAGCGCTTCTTCAACTCCAATCGAATCTCGCCTTGGATGGATGCATTCAACAGCCGCTTCCAGGCATCGTCAATGGCTAACTCAAGCTGCCGAGTCCAATCGCCTTGCTGGCGCAATATATGTCGATGGATGATAGAAACCGCCCGCTCCGGAGCTATCTCAAGTAGAAAATATAGAATATTTTCGCCTTCTCCGCGACGAATCGCCAGCATGCGATGGGAAGGAATAGTCTTCACCGGCTCGCTGTACTCGTAATACATCTTGAATTTTTCCTGCTCATCCACCGCATCGGTAGCCTTGCGGCTGACGACCACGCCTTCCTCAAAGACTAACTGGCGCAGAGCCTTGCGCAGATCGGCGTCTTCGCTGATCCACTCGGCGACAATGTGGCGCGCGCCTTCCAGGGCCTCATCCACTGTGTTTACGCCTAACTCGACATTCACGAAGGTAACTGCAAAAGCATCCAGAGTCAGCTCGGCTGGCTGCTGCTGCCATAGATACAGCGCCAGCGGCTCCAGCCCTTTCTCGCGCGCGATGGTGGCCTTGGTGCGGCGCTTGGGCTTGTAAGGAAGATACAAATCCTCTAACTCGCTCTTATCAAGTGTGGCCTCGATGCGCGCCTTAAGTTCGTCCGTCAGCTTGCCCTGTTCGGCGATGGAGGCAAGAATAGTCTCGCGACGGTCGACTAAGTCGCGGAAATAAGCCAGCTTCTCTTCGCAGTCGAGGATTTGCACCTCATCCAGATTCCCGGTGGCCTCTTTGCGATAGCGCGCAATGAATGGCACGGTGCCGCCGTCGTCCAGCAGTTCGATTACGGCAATCAGGCCGCGCAGTGGGATCTTCAGCATTTGCGCAACATGGAGAAGAATTTCGGGGGGAAGGGTTTTAAGTTCTTTCATAGGGTTCCATGTCCATTGTAAATGCAATCAAGAACGAGACAGGGCAGGGAATTGTGCAAAAGGTAAAAGGCCGAAGCACCGCCTATCCACGCGCATTTGCGACAGGGTAGCAGGTACTCCAGCCTTAGCTCCAATCACTTGCTCAAAAATTGCAAAGCGCGAAATGGTCTATTATCCGCGCACGGATACACCAGAAAAAGATAGCACTGCAAGGCCGGGGATGGGCTGACCGAAGCGCCTGGCCGGCTCAAAGCGGGTCCAGAGCAACATATTCTCCACCGCCGCGCGGGTGGCTGCGTCGGTTGGACCGGAGATGATGCGGTAATCATAGACCTGACCGGAGCCATTGACATAAGCCTCGATCACTACCGGGCTGGAGATGGCGTCGATCTGATTTTCGCCCACCACGCTGGAGAGATAAAGGAATCGAGGAGCCGTAACATTTCCAATCGGCACGTCGGCAGAAGCCTGAGCCTTCTCCGGCTGGGCCAGCATACTGACCAGGACAATGACGGTGCCTAGCAGAAGAACCGCAGAGGCAAACCCCGCCGCGCCTTGCAGCAGGAATGGGCCCAGCGTGTTTCTCCAAGCGAGATTCAAAGCATGGAAGGGACTCCGTCCACGGCGAGCGCGTTCATGGCTGATCGCCACACGAATGCGCAGCAGCATATCTTTGGGTTCGGGAACCGGTCCCAGCGAGGCCAGCGAGGACTGCACATGGCCAAGCGACTTCCATTCTCCAGCGCAGTCGCGACAACCCTCCAGATGAGCGGAGAGATCCTGCATCTCACGCCCGTTCAGGCGGCCATCCAGATACTCGGTAAACTTCGTTTGCATTGCATCGCAGCCGTTCATCGCGCCTCCTCTCGCAAGGGTGAATCGAAAGCCGGACAAGCCGGAGAAAAAACTTTTTGCGCGGGAGCCATCAGAAGCGCTTTCAAGGCGGCGCGGCCGCGCACCAGCCGCGACTTGACCGTTCCCAGATTTACGCCTTGCATCTCCGCCACGTCTTCGTAAATAAAACCCTCAATGTCGCGCAGAATCATAGTGGTACGGTATGGCTCCGGCACCTGGCTCAAGGCCGCCTCAACTCGCGCCCGATTTTCCTCGCGGGCCGCCAATTCGTAGGGTGACTCAGCCGGGTCCACCAGCATCTCTTTCAGCAGAACCGGTTGCCCACTCTCGCTTTCCACCATCTCCTGCTCAATGGGAATCTCCGGTTGCCGGTGACGCATCCACCAGCGCCGCTGATTGGAGGCCTCGCGCAGAGCAATTCGATAGATCCAGGTGCGCAGCGACGACTCACCGTGAAAGCTGCCCACCCCGCGGAAGATCTTTACGAAGACCTCCTGAGTCAAGTCCGCCGCCTCGCTGCGGTCCTGCACGGCGCGTGCCAGCAGCGAGAAGATCGGTTGATGGTAGCGCGCGATCAGCCACGCAAAAGCCTCCTCGGAGCCGGCCTGAAGTTCCGCGATCAGCGCCGCTTCTTCGGATTGAAACGCCAGCGTGCTGGCATAATTACCCATGGTGAGGTCCGCCTGCATATCAGAATCCTCCCACCTTACTGCAACAGAATGCAAATGGGCGTCCGCCCAATCTGCCCCGGAGAAACACCGGTTCCTGTCGCAGCCACTCGTTTCAACCGCCAAGGTTGCGCCGCTGAAAATCCAATGCGCCTATCGAGATCGCGGGAGACGGACACTGGCATCGAGCCCCCAATGTCCCACGCCCTCTATTCTCTTAGACACCGGACCCCCCCTCCAGTGTTCCCGGTCACGCAAGTATTTTTTCTTGATGCGGATTTCAGGGCAGTTTCGGGATTGAATCAGCAAACTTCTTCAAGAAAGGTGGAGCGATTCCGTCAATATGGCCTGTGATCTTCTGTGATGCCGGGCCAATGATCGGTCCGGAAGGGAACGGCCGGCAGACCCGCGCCGTTGAACAAAGTGGCCAGCGGATTCGACTGCCAAGCATAGCGGACCGCAACGGGCTTCGGCACCAAAGGAGATGAAACAATCACGTTATCGCCCTCAATGTGCGCATCGGCCCAAACCCACTTCCGGTCTTCTCCGGCAATGGAGAACTCTCCGAGCTTGTCTCCCTTGACCACCAAGCCTCCGTCCGTGTGCGTAAAGTGGATTTGAATCACTCCCGGAGAGATGCCAACCCACGCCACGGCGGGTCCTGACGAAACAACGTTCTGGCCGTAAGTCTTGGCCAGCGCGCAGAGGGCAAGGCGCTCGCCCACAGGCTGCTTGTCCTTGGCGTGAATGTTGTCCGCGTCGCCTGTGTCTATGGTGACGGCCAGGCAGGAGTTGGGAACAGTGGCCGCTGTGATTGCCTGCGACTCTCGTGTTTCAGTCCACTCGTCGCCCTCCACCGGAGTTGCGCTGCGCGCTTTGAAGGCGGGCAGGCTGACAATATAGAAGGGAAAATCGCCCTGGGCGAAGAACTTGCGCCAATCGGCAATCATCACCGGCAGGATTTTGCGGTACTGGAAGCCGCGCGGCGAGTTCTGCTCACCCTGGTACCAGAGCGCCCCGGTGATGGAAAGCGGCGCGATGGGCTTGAGCATTCCTTCGTAAAGAACATCCGGCATTACCGGCCAATTTTCGTAGGCAATGGGCAACGGTTGCGGCGGGCGCGCATCCAGGCTAAGCCGCGCCTTCCATCTTCCGGCCAATGGAATGATGGACTTGTCACCCAGCAACAGGTGCATCTCCTCCGGCTTGCCAAGGAATCCGCCGTCCGGCTTGGTCTTCAGCACGCGGATGGCAATGACGTTTTTGCCGGGCTTGAGCACTGCGCCGAAGAGGGGATAGACGCGCGGGTTTTCCACCCATGCGCTGGCGCCAACACTTTGGCCGTTGATGAACACCGTATCCATCCGCTCAATGGAGCCAAGAAAGATCAAGGGCATTCCGGCGGGCAGCGGATCGGGAAGAACAATCTCACGGCGGAACCAGGCCAGCGCGGGCGTTTCAGGCACGCCAAGTTCCTTGAATCCGCCGGGAAGATCAACCGGCTTCCAGCCCGAGTCATCCAGTTCCGGAGCCGCCCACTTCTCTTTGAGCCCAACGTCATACTGGTCGTACCAATGCATCACGAAGTTGCCGTATTCTGGCGCGCCTGAAGCGGCCAGTTTCTCCAGTTCAGCCAGCGGAATATCAAAGTCATGCAGAGGGTGAAGCGCGGCGGCGCTGGTCCACGCCTCCGCCGGCGTTCCGCCCAGGGCATCCACCACCAAGCCGATGGGAACATGAATCTCCTGCCGGATCTTGCGCGCAAAATAAAACCCAACCGCGGAAACCCTCCCTGCCGTCTCAGGCGAAAGCACCTTCCACTCGCCCTCCGCTACGTCAACGGGGTGGTACGCGGTGTGTGGCGCCACGTTGAAGAAGCGAATCTCAGAATCATTGGCGGCCTTCGCATCCTCCGGCCCGGTGCGCGTATCGCGCAATGAAAGCTGCATATTGGATTGGCCGCCGCAGAGCCAGACGTCGCCTACCAGGACGTTCTGCAACTCCACGGTTTGCTGGCCGGTGATCTTGATGGTGTATGGTCCACCCACGGGAGGCGGTTGAATGGCCACCTGCCAGCGATGGTCGGCCCCCGCCACGCCGGATGCTGTCGCTTCTCCAATCTTCACCTGAACATTGTCTCCAGGGTCAGACCAGCCCCAAATGGTATTCACCTTGCCGCGCTGCAAAACCATGTTGTCGCCGAAGATCGGACTGACGAAAGGGAGAACTTTGGCAGACGTTGCGGTGGAGTGAGACGCAATGCCGGGCGTGGGCTGTGCCAGCGCAATGCCTGAGAGCGCAAAGAAGAGCAGGGAAAAGACGATCCGGCCGGGAGTGAACCTGTAAATCATGTGAATAAGCCTCTTTTACGAATTCGCGAATATGATCCTTTGATCCAATGATAGGGCTTGGAGAAGTTTCTCCAAGCCCCGCTGTCCATCGTACAGGAACTTCTACTGAAAGAGCCTGGGCGCAAAATCTTTCAGATCGCGGCGCCATGTCTGCCACTCATGCGATGTGCCCGGCGACTCATAGAAGACGTGCTTGACATTCGCTTTGGTGAGCGCGTCATGGAAGCCGACAATGCCTGTGTGCATCATGGGCGGCTCTTCAGTGCCGACGCCGATCCAGACCAGATGGACTCGCTTGGCGAAGGCTTCAGGATCGGCGAGCGCGCCATTGTAGGCAGTCTTGGGATCGAAGGGAGCTCTGCTCATCATGCCAAGGCCGCCGGAGCCGCTGAAGCCGCCGATGTAACTGAAGGTGTCCAGATGGGCGAAGGTGATCTGGAAAGTCTGCATTCCACCCATTGAAAGGCCGGCCATGGCGCGATGATCGCGGTCAGCGATGGTCCTGAAATTCGCGTCGATGTAAGGAATAAGTACCTGCGTCAGATCATCCTCGAAGGCCGAGAACATCTCTTGCATCGACTTCATCATTTCAGGAGATCCGAAGCCTTTGCCGGTCAGATCCGGCTCAACATAGCCGACGTGATGGGCATAGCCGTAGGCCATCACGATCATCATGGGCTTGGAGCTTTTGCCGGCAATCAGGTTGTCCATGATGAAGTTGGCGTGTCCCTGCTTGATCCAGCCGGTCTCGTCCTCGCCGCCGCCGTGCTGCAAGTAGAGCACCGGGTAGCGCTCTTTGGTGGCCGCATCGTAGTTGGGTGGCAGATAAACGAGCGCGTGCCGCCAGGTGCCGGTGACCTTGGAGAAGTACCAAATCTCGCGCACCGCGCCGTGGGGAACGTCCTGCGGCAGATAGTAGGTTGATCCGGCTTCTGGAATCTCGATGGCACTGGCGTCTTTACCGCCGCCGAAGAAGGTATGGCTGCCGGGATCGCTGACCTCCGCGCCGTCCACGATCACCGTGTAGTAATGGAAGCCCGGCACCAGCGGACCTGCGGTTGCGGTCCAGTTTCCGTCGGGCTGCTTGACCATGTCGATCTTCGGGTTGCCCCAGAAGTTGATCTGAACTTTGGCTGCGTCCGGGGCTTTGAAACGGAATTCAGCCTTGCCCGTCGCATCGACACGAGGATACTCGGCTCCCCAGACATTGGTGGATGCGGGTTGAAAGCCGCCGGTGTTCTGTGCAAGGCAACAACTCGACAGCAATAGAATGACAATTCCGATTCTCTTCATCTGAATATCTCCCTCTCCTATCCGCGTTCCGGTAATCGTTTTCTGGACCGGGCCATACGCGCCCCCGGTTCGGCCTTTTGTCAGCCACTGAAATCATACTCGATTGTGATCGCAGTTTGAATTCCTGGCCAATTCAATAGAATTCCCGGAAGGAAATTCAGCATTTCCCTCCGGGAGTCTATACCTAATCTTCAGTTAAGCCAATTACGCCAGGTCCACTTTCAACGTGACGCCAATCTCGGAGATTTTTTCCGCGGGCATCTCCACCTTCAGCGCATCGTCATCCTGCTTCCAGTTGACCTTGCCCTTCGAGCCCAGCAACTCCACGTTGAGAATCTTCCCCGGCGCCTGCGGACTGGCCAAGCCGAGAGCCTGCACCACGGCTTGCTTTTCCGGGCAGCCCATCACAAAGGCATACACTGAGCTGCCTTTTTGCGTAAAGCGAACATCCTCGGCGGTCAAATCCTTTTGCTTGTCCTCGTTGAAGTTTCCCGTGGCGACCTTGGCCTTGGTCGCAGGGCCTTCGCCATAGATCTTCCATGGGCGCGAACTGTAAATGCCCTCGCTGTTGATTTGCATCCAATCCGTGATGCCGTTCAGCGTGACCATCTCTTCAAAGTCCAGCTCACCGGAGTTGGGCAGCGGGAAGTTGAGCAGCAGGTTGCCGTTTTTGCTCACAATGTCAGTGAGAAGATCGATAACCTTCTTGGCAGACTTGTACCTTTGCCCGCGACTGTAGTGCCACTGGCCGATGCAGGTGTCCGTCTGCCAGGGGTTTTTCGAGATCCCTTCGGAGACGCCGCGCTCGTGATCCAGCAGGCAGGTGCCGATGGCGCAATCGCTATCCGTCTTGCTGGTGTACACCGATTCAACATTTCCGCCATGCAACTGGGCGCTCACGTTGTAAAGATGCGAGACCATCTTCAGGCCGACATCCTCGAAGGGCAAGTGGCCGTCGGTGTAGAGAAAGTCCGGCTTGTACTTGTCGATCAGGTCGGTCATGCGATCAAGATAATGACGCTTCCACGAATCGGGAATGTCGTTGTCGTTCCATTCAAAGTTCTCGCCGAGGCGCGCGCAATCGGCGTCGTGATACAGATCTTCGAAGTTAGGATCGGCGCCATCATAGGGAACGCCGGCCAGCGGGCCGGTCTTGTCCGCGCCATGGCTCACCGCCCACCACTTGTAACTGATCCACAGGTGCTCGCTGACGCCGAAGCGCAGGCCGAGTTTCTGCGCGGCCTTCTGCCAAGTGCCGACGATGTCCCGCTTCGGCCCCATCTTGACGGCGTTCCAGCGCGAATACTTCGAGTCCCACAGGTCGAAGTTATCGTGATGCACGCCCATGCTGACGAAGTACTTTGCGCCGGCCTTTTTGTAGAGGCTCATCAGATGATCCGGGTCCCATTTGGCGGCCTTCCAGTCATCCACCACATCCTTGTAGCCGACTTTTGTAGGATGGCCGTAGTGCTCGGTGTGGTAGAGATACTGTTCCTGCCCCTGGATGTACATATTGCGGGCGTACCAATCGCCGCGTTCAATCGCCGATTGCGGACCCCAGTGCGCCCAAATGCCGAACTTGGCATCGCGATACCAGTCGGGAATTTGATAACTCTGCAATGCATGGCGCGTGGCGGCAAAGGGCGCACCTTGCGCCGCTTGAGCGCGAGCAATCCGGCTGAGCGCAAGAGCCGATACGGCTCCGCCCATCGTCTTCAGTACATCACGTCTGTTCAATCTCATGAGATTCCTTTCTTTCGCTTTACTTCTGTTCAGCGGCCGCGAGTGCCTGCCGGAGACGCTGCTCCGCCTCGACATTCCAGTAGCCGCAATCCAATTCAAAAAACACCGATGTGTAGGGGATGGCCAAAGCCGTCTTGATGATGAGGATGCAAAAAGCCTTCCCCGCCTGGTCGAGCTTGGCGATGATCTGCTCATGCGGCAGTTTGCTGGGCTGCGAGCCGCAAAGCGCCGCATCCAGTTTCTGCCGATAATCGTCGATGCCCGGCGCGTCGGAATTACTGACGAAATCAATTTCCCGATCCAGATAGACGTTGGCGCGGACGTGCGTTGCCGCGGCGATGGCCTTCACAACGGCGCGCACCACGTCAACTTGCTCGGCCTCCGCGACGATGGTCTCAATCCCCGCGCTTGTCTGCGCCGGATAAGCCGCGTCGGCCACCACAATCCAATTGCGATGGCCGTAAAGCGGCAGCAAAGTATGCAGACGATCTTCCCAATTCAACGGGGTATTCGGTGCGATGTTGCTCATGCGGTTCCTTTTTTCGCGCGTTTACTTTAGCTCTTCATCCTGGCAAACAGCCACCTTGCCGCATTTGCCGCTGGCCATCAGCGCGTACGCCTCGCTGGCGCGTTCCAACGGGAAGCGATGCGTGATGATCTCGGCCGGATGCAGATTCCAGCGCACCAATCGCTCGACCAGTTCCTCCATCAGCCACGTGGAAGTTACCCAGGAGCCGTAGAGCGTCTTTTGATCGTGAATCATATCGGGCGACGGGTTGATCTCCATCGATCCGCCTTCGCCGATCAGCGCAATCCGGCCCCACTTGCGCGTCGAGCGAATCGCCGTAGCCCGCGCCGCTGCATTGGCCGAGCAATCCACCGCGCGCTCCACGCCAAAGCCGCCGGTCAGCCGCTTCACCTCGGCCACGTTGTCCGCGCCTGAAGCCAGCACCGCGTCGCATAGGCCCAGATCAACCGCAATCTTCATGCGCTCTGGAACCACGTCGATGCCGATAATTTTATTTGCGCCCAGCTTGCGGCAAAGCGCAGCCGTGGCCAGCCCCACCGGACCCAACCCAGTCACCAGCACGGCGTGATTGCCATTGATGCCGATCTTTTCCAAGCCTTCGTAGACCGTGCCAAAGCCGCAGGCCACCTGCGCTCCATCCGCGTAAGTGAGCGTGTCCGGCAGCGCGATCAGATCCTTCTCTTCAGCGATCATGTACTCCGCCATGCCGCCGTCCCGCTGCCATCCGTAGGCGCGGCGATACTTTTCGCTGGTGCAGGAGATCATGTAGCCGCGTCGGCAATCGTTGCAGACGCCGCAGCCGGAGATGTGGTAGACGATGACGCGGTCGCCCTCTTTGAAGAGCCGACAGCCCGGACCCGCGCTGACAATCTGCCCGCTCGGCTCGTGGCCGGCGATCTTGTTCTGGTAGCCCTCCGGGCCTTTGCCCAGATGCTCGTGATAAATGCAGCGGATGTCCGACCCGCAGATCGTGGACGCCTTCATCCGCAGCAGAACTTCGCCATGACCGGGCACGGGCACCGGCACGGTGCGCATCTCAACGGTTGAGTTACCCGGCAAATATGCCGCCATCATTGTTTCTTGCATCTCTTCGCTCCCACGCAGCTCCATCGCTGCAAGAATCTGTAGCGCCGACCTCCTGGTCGGCTGTCGCGTGGACCTCCCGGTCCACGCCGCGTTCTAAAACCAGTAGGAAAAACACCTTACTACGCCGGCGTAATCTCTCCGCTCACATCCCACAAATCTTCCCAGCTCTGTCCGTCCTTCCACAGAAAGACCTGCCCCTTGATCAGGCGGCAGTTGCGGTCGAGTTTCGCAATCTGGCTCATCTCTTCGTCGGTCAGTGGATCGGAGGCCGCGCCGGCAAGATTGGCGCGATAGTTGTTGATGGAAAAGGGAATCGGCGTCTGTCCGCGCTGCACCGCCCACTTGATGCAAACCACCGCCGGATGCACGCCATGCGCCTGGGCAATCTTCACAATCACCGGGTCTTCGGTGGGCGAGGTATCCTCCGGCGTGCGGTCGCGCTCCGGCCTTCCCGGCGAGCCGATGGGGCAGTAGCCGATGGGCTGGATGCCGTTCTCGACAACAAACTTGAAGAGCTCCGGCTGTTGAAAGTGCGGATGCAGTTCCATCTCGTTCACCGCCGGCTTGATGCGGGCGTCCCGCAAAAGCAGCTTCAGCTTGGGGATGGTCATATTCGAGGTGCCAATGTGTCGCACCAGGCCCAGATCCACCAGCACTTCCATCTTGCGCCAGGTCTTCATGTAGTTTTCATGAATGTAAGGCTTGGCGTCCTTGCTGCGCGCCGTCACATCGCAGCCCGGCGCATGATAGTTGGGAAACGGCCAATGCACCAGATAAAGATCCAGGTAATTGAGGCGCAGGTCGGCCAGCGACTTGCGGCACTGCGCAATCACATCGTCCTCGCCGTGCTTGTCGTTCCAGAGCTTGGATGTGATCCAAAGCTTCTCGCGCTTCAGGCCTCCGCGCTGAATCTCTTCGAGTGCCGCGCCGACCTCAGGCTCGTTGCCGTAAACTGAAGCGCAATCAAAGTGACGGTAGCCCACCTTGGCCGCGCCGCAGACCGCCTCGGCCACCTGCGCCGGAGTCACATGATCCGACCCAAATGTGCCCAGGCCGACAGCGGGCATCATGGCCCCTGTGGTGAGCGGCCTTTGTGGAACTGCCTGTGGATCTATCGGACCGGACCCAAAAATTTCTCCGTTGCCCATTCCATCTCCCGCAAAAAGAGTTACCGATAACTAGGTCATGGAAAGCATACGTGGAGGCCCCCAACGTGTCAACGCGAAATTCCTGCCAGAAAACGGACCGCGCTGAGATTTTGATCTTTGGAATCAGACGAATTGCGGCGATGCTCGATTGAGATTGCATTAATTGAATGCGTGTATCGATTTATTCGATGTATTCTGTTTCCATGGATACTACGCTCGACGCATGGGAGATCCTTCAAGCCGTGGTGCAACTGGGGGGCTTCGCGCCCGCCGCCGAGAAGCTTCATCGCTCTCAATCGACCATCAGCTACGCCATCGGACGCCTGCAGGAGCAGTTGGGAATTCAGTTCTTTGAAATGCAGGGAAGGAAGGCGCAACTGACCGAGGTGGGCAGAGTGCTTCTGGCGGATGCTGAACCCTATCTGGATGGGTTTCATCAGCTTGAACAGCGCGCCCGTTTGATGGCCTCGGGAGGTGCTTCGGAAGTCAGGCTCTCCGTGGACAGCATCTTTCCGGACGACCGTCTTTTTGCCGCTTTGGCGGCATTCTCGCACCAGTTTCCTCATGTCAGGCCCAAACTCCGGCAAGGTACGTTTCTCTCGGCGGATGCTGAATTCTCGCTGCATAACGCGCAAATCTGCGTCACCGGCCTGATCTCGCGCGAGATGTTTGTTCGGCCCATCCTGGTGATTGAAATGATTGCTGTCGTGCAGCGCGATCATCCTTTGCTCTCGGTTCGGCGCAGGCTCTCGCGCTCAGACTTGGTGCAGCATATACTGGTGACCATTGAAGGCTCGGCATCCGGGAGCACCAAGCAGCAACCCCGCCTCCCGGCGCAGCGGGTACTCACGGTGGGAAGCATCGAATCGGCAATCGCCGCCGTTCGCAGTGGGCTGTGTTTCGGCTGGCTGCCCAAGTATCGCATTCAGACGGAGATCGATGGAGGTGATTTTGTGGAGCTTTCTCTGCCTGCCGGTCAAACTCGGAGCGTGCAACTCAATCTCGTCTGCAAGGATTTGAGCGCCAGCAACTCCGAGGCCAATGTTCTGGCGGATTTGTTGGGGATGAACCGTGCGTTGGAATCCATTTGAGATGCGGTGCAACCAAAGTCGGGTTCAGGAGGGATGATACCTATCGAAAAAATCGATAGGTATCAAGCGATTAATTCCTCTTGCTGCATCTTGCCTCTAACCTCTATCGTCAAGAGTTCTAGAAAAGGAATCAAATGTGGGGGCGTGTCGGGCGGCTGGAATCTGCCGCGCTTTCTTTCGATCTGCCTGCATGGGTTTCAAGGAGAAACTGGTAATGCGTAAGTTCCTGTCCTGTTTGAGTTTCGTGGCTGCAATTCTGATGACGCCGTGGCTGGCCGCGCAGACCGCTCACTTGTCCGTTGACGCATCCAAGGCCGGGGCGAAGATTGATCGCAATCTCTTCGGGCAGTTCGCGGAGAATCTGGGACATGGACTTTACGAGGGCATTTGGGTGGGTCCGGATTCCCCAATTCCAAATACGCGCGGCATTCGCAAAGACGTTGTGGCGGCGCTCAGAGAGCTGAAAGTTCCCAACGTTCGCTGGCCGGGCGGCTGCTTTGCCGACGAGTACCACTGGCGCAAGGGTGTCGGTCCTGCCGCTGGACGCCCGGCGACGCTCAACTCCACCTGGGGCGGCGTGATCGATACAAACGCCTTCGGCACCGACGAGTTTATGGATTTCATTCAGCAGATCGGCAGCCAACCCTATCTTGCAACCAACGTCGCCAGCGGAACTCCGCAGGAGGCGGCCGAGTGGCTGGAATATATGACCGCCGCGGCGCCCACGGCGCTTGAGAAAGAGCGCGCCGCCAACGGTCATTCCGAGCCCTACAAGATCGGCATGATGGGCATCGGCAACGAAAGCTGGAGTTGCGGCGGCGACATGACGGTGGACTACTACCTGGCCCAGCTCAAAATCTACAGCCACTTTGTCAGGAACATGAATCCGGCCCAGCAAGAGAAAAACCAGATGCTCAAAATCGCCGTCGGCCCCGGCTTTCCTGAAACCGAGTGGACTGAAGCGGTGATGAAGGCCTGGCAGCATCACGATTGGAGTTGGAACTTCGACGGCCTCTCCGTGCACTGGTACACCACGCCCGGCGGCTGGCCGCTCTCCGAGCCCTCGACCAATTTCAGTGTGAACGATTACGACAAGACCCTCAAGTCCACCCTCTTTATGGATGACTTCCTGCGCAAGCAGGAGGAGGTCATGGACCGCTATGATCCGCAGAAGAAAGTTGCGCTGGTGGTGGACGAATGGGGTGGATGGTATGCGGCTCTGCCCGGCACCAACAAGGACTTCCTCTTGCAGCAGAACAGCCTGCGCGACGCCATTCTGGCCTCACTCAATCTGAACATCTTCGCGCGCCATGCGGATCGCGTGCGCGGCGCCAACATCGCCCAGATGATCAACGTCATTCAGTCGATGATCCTGACCGACAAAGAGAAGATGGTCGTTACGCCCACTTATTACGTCTTCAAGATGTATGTTCCCTTCCAGGATGCCACCTTCGTTCCCGTTGATTTTGATCCTGGAACCTACCATCGAGACGGGATCACACTGCCGCGTGTGGATGCCATCGCGGCCAAGGATGCCAATGGAAAACTCTGGCTTGAGATCACCAACCTCGATCCGGAAAAGCCGCTGTCCATTGATGCCGAGATCGCAGGCGTAACGGCCAAAGCCGCCAAGGGCGAGACGCTGACCGCGCCCGCCGTTGACAGCATTAACACCTTCGCCGTGCCCAGCGCCGTTGTGCCCAAGCCCATCACCGCCTCCGTGAAGGATGGCAAGCTGACGCTGACCGTCGAGCCAAAGTCGGTGACGGTGCTCTCGCTGGAGTAATGACAACTTTCTACCTGTATCTACCAAGGAGTTCTAACTCATGCAATCGGTAACCAGAAGTTTTGCATTGAAATCGTCGCTGCTCTTGCTGGTCGTGCTCGCACTCAGCATGACGTCTGGAGCGCAATCGCCAGTTGTGAAGGCCACCATCGACGCATCGAAGACCGGCGCGCCGATCTCGAAAAACATTTACGGGCAGTTTCTGGAGCATGGCGGCGACATCGTCAACACCGGCGTCTGGGCCGAGTTGCTGGCCGACCGCAAGTTCTTCTATCCAGTCTCGGCCACCGCGCCTCAACCTGCGCAGCCGATGGGGAACGCTGCGGGCAATCCGCGTTTCCGCCGCCCCATCACGCGCTGGTGGGCGCCGATTGGCGGTGACAAAGTGGTCACAATGGACACCAAGGCCCCATACGCGGGCGACCAAACGCCACTGGTGAAGTTGGATGCCAAGGAGCCTCATGGCCTTGCTGAGTCTGGCATTGTGGTGCGCCATGGGAAAACGTATACCGGCCGCATTGTGCTGGCCGGCGCGCCCGGCGAAGTGGCGACGGTTACGTTGATTTGGGGCAAGCAGCCCGCTGACCGCCAGTCGGTTACACTCCCCGCGCTCACCGCCGATTATCACAAATTCCCATTCAAATTCCTGGCGCAAGGCGACACGGATGACGCACGCATCGAGATCACGGCGACCGGCGTCGGCTCCCTGCACATCGGCGCGGTCTCGCTGATGCCCGCGGATAATATCGACGGCTGGCGTGCCGAGGTTGTTGCCGCTCTCAAGCAATTGCGCTTCGGCGTTCTGCGCTTTCCCGGCGGCAACTTCGTCTCTTCCTACGAGTGGCGCAACGGTGTCGGCGACATCGACCGGCGTCCGCCAATCTTCGACCCGGTTTGGAATGCCGTGCAGCCCAACGACGTGGGAACCGATGAGTTCCTCACCCTCTGCCGCCTGCTTGGCGTCGATCCTTACATCACTGTCAATGCCGGCTTCGGCGACGCCTGGTCGGCCCGCGAACTGGTCGAATACACCAACGGCGCAGCCACCACCCCGATGGGCAAATGGCGCGCCGCCAACGGCCATCCGGCCAAATACAACGTAAAGTATTGGGGCGTGGGCAATGAGCCTTGGGGCGACTACCAGATGGGCGCGATCTCGCCGGAGCAGTTCGCTCTCAAACATAATCTCTTTGCCAAGGCCATGAAGCAGGTCGATCCCACCATCAAACTTATCGCCGGCGGCGCCATGCCGGACGTGATGGAGGGCGCCGATCAGTCCAAGCGCCTCAGCGGGAAGTACGTTCCCGACTACCTGACGCCAGCCGACTGGAGCGGCTATATGCTGTCGCACGATCTGGACAACATCGACATGCTCAGCGAGCACTACTATGCCTCCGGCACGGAGCATACGGATATGAAGCTCGGCAAGAAGATGCCCATCAACCCGCCGCTCTCGCAGATCGAGTGGATGCGCGCCCCGGCCGTTCAGGTCCGCGCCAAATACGAGCACTACCAGAAGTACCTGGAGCTGATCCCTGCCTTGAAGGACAAACCGGTGCCGATTGCCATCGACGAATGGGCTTACATGGACTGGAATGCGCCCCGCGACTCATACAAGACCTCTCCGGCCCTCGCCGAGGCCTTCCACGAGATGTTCCGCCACTCGGATGTCTTCCAAATGGGCTGCTTCACCTTTGCCACGGCGATGATTAGCCAGAACCACACCGAAGCCGTTCTCAATCCCACAGGCATACTCTTCAAGATGTATCGCGATCACTTCGGCACGATCCCGGTGGAAGTCTCCGGCAACTCGCCGCAGCCCAAGCCCGTCTTCCCGGCAGGCGGCGATCAACCCGCCGTCAACCCCGGCAGCGACACTTATCCGCTGGATGTAGTGGCCGCCTTCAGCGCAGACAAAAAGAGCTTCACCATCGCCGTGATCAATCCATCGGAGTCAAAGCAAAGTATGAATCTGGCCATCGACGGCGTAAAACTGGCCAGCGTGGGCAAGCTCTATCAAATGGCGCCCTCTTCGCTGACTGCCGTCGTCGCGGTCGGCAAGAAGCCGGAGGTTGCGGTCGAGGAGCACTCGCTCGGCGCGCTGCCAGAGACAATTGAAGCGCCGCCTGCCAGCATCAGCATTTATTCGTATCCGGTGCAGTAGTTTGGCTTGTTTTGCAGCCTGGGGAAGCTCTGAACAACTTCGAGAGTTGAAGGGTACGGGCTTTAGCCCGTACATAAAGACTGCAAAATCAATGGGCTTTAGCCTCCGAGGGAATGTTGATGTTGATGAGTGGCACTTGTTCAGAGCTTCACCTGGGGTAAAGTTGTGCTTTGATAGAGCACACCTTTACCCTGGGCTGCGGAAAAACTCGGTACAGGCGTGTATTGTAACCAGGGCACGACTTTAGTCGTGCCGCAATCGCCACCAAGCAAACATTGGGCTTTACATGCTGCGGAAGAACTCAATGAAGGAAGCTTTGTAACAAGGGCACGGCTTTAGCCGGGCCAATAAAGTCCAACAAATCAATTGGGCTTTAGCCCCTGCGGAAAGTTCCTGGAGATGATGAACTGTTTCGCCGCCATAGAAAGAACTTTGAGAGGAAATCCGAGATGAGAACGGTATTGTTGGCA
>CAZYCV010000031.1:0-44015 GCA_964645305.1 uncultured Occallatibacter sp.
AGCTTGCGACGGGACTTGCACCCGTAAGAGTGCGCCCATGCTGGGCGCACAAAAGGCAAAGGGGAGAAGCCGGTTGGCTCCTCCCCTTCGCTGTCCGCAGTCCAGGGATATGCTGCTAGCCCGCTCTGCGCGGGGAAACTACTTCTTGACCGGGGCGATCACGTCCTTGGCGGCCTTGGCCACGCGGAACTTGACCACGGTCTTGGCCTTGATCTTGATGGCCGCGCCGGTTTGGGGGTTGCGGCCGATGCGGGCCTTGCGCTCAGCCTTCACCAAGCGGCCGATACCGGGAATTACGAAAACGCCGTTCTTCTTTGTTTCCTTGACGGCAGTCTCCGCTTGCAGCTCAAAGAAGGCTGCAACTTGTTTGTTGGTCAATTCGAGTTTCTCGGCCAGAAGCCGAATCAGGGCGGTCTTGGTCAGTCCAGTTGCCATTGCGTTGCTCTCCTTTTGGGCGGGCCCTGGGGCGCGCCGGTGTTGCATGGGCTTGATGTGCAGGGCGGATTCCGCATGGAAGGAGCATGGCGGTGATGCGCAAAACTCCTGCATTCATGCGGGCGAATAACCCCGTCGTTCGTTACAATGCAGCTTTTCAGGGTCGATTGTCAACCAAAAAACCGTGATTTCCACACTTTTCTTTGGTATTTATGGGATATTTTACGTTTTATGCCGGTTTTTGCCTGGATTTGACCGCTAATACCAAGCTGCTCTCCCTGATTTCTCTCAAACAGACCACTCCTATTGATCCCACGATTTGCTAACCATTTTCGAGTCAATTCAACACATTACCATCTTGAAAACTTTGGTGCCATGGGCCTTATGAGAAAACTCCTGTAAAGTGAAAATGGCCCCGTACGGAGTCAGGATGCCTTATATGAATGCATTGAAACCCGCAATTCCGTTTACTTCTGCCCGTTCTCGTCCGTTCGTTTCGCGGCAGGAGGTACGTTGCGCAGTGCGTTTCCCTCTCGCGCTGCCTGTGGTTCTTTCCTCCGGCAAAGATGAGATTGCCGCCATCACGCGCAATGTCTCCGCCAGCGGCGTGGTTTTCGAGCTGGAACGTCCGGTGCTGGCTGGGCTGGAAATTCGTTTTTCTCTGCGGATGCCCTGTGCTGTTTTAGGAACTCCGCACGATGTACTGGTTCATTGTCAGGGACGTGTGGTACGCTGCCAGAAGAACCAAAGTAACTATCAGGCTGCCGCTACCATCGACGATTACCAATTCGCCGAACAGTGACAACCAGAGCAGGTCTGGCAAAACTCAATATGGACTTTTTGGACGATTCAACTGAAGCTGAAACTCTTGATCTTCCCGTCAAGCCGGGAACGATCCGCGTTATTCTTGCCGACTCGCAAGCCATTTATCGCGTCGGTATCCGCAAAGTCTTTGCGCTTGAAGACGATCTGCGCGTGGTGGCTCAAGCCGACTCACTGGAGAACCTCCACGCCGCCATTCAGCGCTATCCCACTGATATTGTTCTTCTTGAGGGAAGCCTGCTCACCGGCACCACCAACGCCATCCCGGAGCTGCTGCGCCTGACGCCTGACGTCAAGCTGATTGTGCAAGCGGTCGCCGCTGACGAGAATCAGACGGTCGAACTCTATCGGCGCGGCGTGCGCGGCATCGTCAGCCGTTCCATCTCACCTGACCTGCTAGTCCGCTGCGTACGGCGCATTGCCGCCGGCGAGACTTGGATCGACAACCAGTCGGTCAGTTGGGTGATTGAGGCCTATCGCGCCCAAGCCAGCGCCTTGGTGAATCCGCGCACTCAGCCCAAGCTCTCGCCCAAAGAGATGGCCATTATCACCTGCATTACACAGGGCAAGCGCAACAAAGAGATCGCCTACCAGTTGGGAACCACTGAGCAGGTGATCAAGAATTATCTGCGCAAGATCTACGACAAGTTGGGTGTGAGCGACCGCCTCGAACTGGCCCTTTATTGCCTGCACAACAAAATCATCAAGTCCGACACAGATGAGGAGTCCGTGGCCCAGAAAGTCGTGGGCAAGTAACCCGCGCGGCCCGGTAAGATCTTTCATCTCCGCAAGCAAAGGGCTTTACCGCAGTTCCTCGCTCCAATCGCAGGCAATCTCCCGGCGCTGGTCGGAGCTTTCCTGCGCCCATTCCAGCAGCCGCGCCGCGCGCCATGCATCCAGCGCCATCACCGGAGGAGCGGCCTTCCCCTGTAGCGCATCGCGTATGCCAATATAGTAGTTCCGATAGTCGCCGGGATCGGGTGGAACTGGCCGAGTGACCTTGCCGCCGTCGATGTCCACCTTGAGCAGCCCCCAACGGTCAGCCGGCTCCTGGCCCCAGGCTGAATCCTCGATGCGCGTAATCTTGCCGAGTGCAATCTCCTGTGGATCTTCACCGTACTTCCAATAGTTGCCTTTGGTCCCGCGCAGGTGAAAGCGCGGACGCTGCAGAGACGAGAGACAGGTTGCACCCAGCACAACCCACAGCCTTTCATAGCGCAATCGCAGCGTGAAGGCGTCGTTTGCGCCCTCGCCTTCGCGCTCCCGCAGCACCTCGGCGCTGACCGCCAAAGGCTTGCCGAAGAGCGTGAGCGCCTGATCGGCGATGTGCGTGCCCAGATCGAGCAGCAAGCCCCCTTGTGCCGGATCGTCCTTCCAGGGCTTTCGCGTGCCTCCTGGCGCCCAGCGATCAAAACAAGACTCAAAATGAACCAGCCGCCCCAGCGAACCCTCCCGCAGCAGCCTCTGTGCGGTCAAAAAATCCCCGTCCCAGCGTCGATTGTGAAAGGGCGCGAGCAGCACTCCACGGGCCGCAGCCAACTTTCCAAGTTCGGCAATCTCTGCCGAGCGCACCGCTAGCGGCTTGTCCACAATCACGTTCTTGCCGGCTTCCAGTAGCTGCCGCGCAACTTCAAAGTGGCTTCCGCTGGGCGTGGCTACCACAACGAGATCGAGCGATGAGTCTTCCAGCATCGCCTCCAGCGTGCGGCAAGGCTTGATTCCCGGATAGCGCTCCGCGGCATGATTCGATTGGCGCTCCACCACGGCCGCCAGTTCCAACCCCTCGACGGAGCTGATCAACGGCGCATGAAAGACCCGCCCCGCCAAACCGAAGCCCACCAAACCCACTCGAATCATCTTTTCCTCCTTTGCCAGATCGCCTACGCCATGGCTTGAAAGAGAGTATATTCGCTTTCTTTTACGAGAGACCTAAATTTGTAGCGCTGGCCTGCCGGCTGGCTTTGGCGTGGACCTCCCGGTCCTCGCTTGTTTCTTCCTGGCACATTCCGCGCAAGAAAATCAGGTTCCTTGTGTGATACATTTTTAGAATACGTGCTACGGATTGCCTTGCTCGACCGCGGCTTTTGCGCGCTACCCACGAGGAACCGGATGAGCTTCATTTTGCGGGCGTTACTTCAGGATCATCCGGGCGACGAACCGGGCGCAATCAAGACCAAGATCGCCGCCCTCTATGCCTTTTTGATCCTCTTCAATCTGGCGGCGTGGGGCTGGGCCTTTGCCGCCTTTCATCGCTTTCCGGTGCTGCTGGGCACGGCCTTTCTGGCTTATAGCTTCGGCCTGCGCCACGCCGTGGACGCCGACCACATTGCAGCCATCGACAACGTCACCCGCAAGCTGATGCAGCAGGGCAAGCGCCCGGTCGGCGTCGGGCTGATGTTTTCGCTAGGCCACTCGACCATCGTCGTCCTCGGCTCCATCGCCATCGCTGGCGCCGCGCTCGCTCTGCAGCATCACATTGACGGCGTGCGCGCCATCGGCGGCCTCATCGGTACGCTCGTCTCCTCGCTCTTTCTCTTCGCCATCGCCATTGTGAATTTGATCGTGCTTGTCTCGGTCTACCGCAGCTTTCAGCGTGTGCGTCGCGGCGAGCCGTATGTGGATGAGGACTTTGATTTGCTGCTCGGCAATCGCGGCTTTCTCGCCCGCCTCTTCCGGCCCGTCTTCAACCTGATTCAATGCAGTTGGCATATGTATCCGCTGGGCCTTTTGTTTGGCTTGGGCTTTGACACGGCAACCGAGATCGGCCTGCTCGGCCTGAGCGCCGCGGAAGCATCCAAGGGCCTTTCACTGGCGTCGGTGCTGGTTTTTCCAGTGCTCTTTGCTGCTGGAATGTCGCTGGTTGACTCAACCGACAATGTGCTGATGCTGGGCGCTTACGGCTGGGCCTATGTGAAGCCGGTGCGCAAGCTTTACTACAACATCACCATCACCTCGGTCTCCGTTGTGGTGGCGCTGGCCGTAGGCAGCGTGGAGGCGCTGGGCCTCTTGGTGAGCGAATTTCATCTGACGGGAGCAGTGTGGAATTGGATCAGCCAACTGAATGAAAACTTCGGGCTGCTGGGCTACGGCATTATCGGAGTTTTTGCCTTGAGTTGGATCGTTTCGATTGTCATCTACAAATGGCGCCGCTTTGACGATCTGGAATTCAGCGCGCGCGACGCCCGCTAAGCGCAAATCCCATGAAGGGATCTGAGGGAAATCCAAATCTTTATTTTTGAATGGGTCACAACTTTTTGCCAAGCTCCAAGTCTAAACTGGAATCAGGCAACCCGGCTTCAAAGGTTGCAACCCGACCAATTTCAACTCAGGAGACATTTGATGCAAACAAGATGGATGCAAAAAGCATTTCTGCTGGTTGGAGCGGCCGCCCTGGCCAGCGCCGTGGCCGGCGCGCAAACGGACATTGCGGGCAGCATCTACGGCGCCTTTAACGGTACCACCTCGGCCGACGGAGTTGTGCAAAGTCCTTCCAACTCGGCTGGCGCGCTGTTGGAGGTGCGACACATCTCCAAGCCCTATTTCGGCTATGAGGGCACCTACGCCTACAACCGCGCCGACCGGGGGTACTCACTTTCAGCAAATCAGGTCTGCCCCACTTCCGGTTGCAGCTTTACGACGGGATCGATTGCTGCCGCCGCGCATGAAGTGACTGCCGATTATATTGTCTCTGTGAAGATCAAGCTGACCGGCTTCAGGCCATTTGCGCTGGCAGGCGGAGGCCTTTTGCTGGATGTGCCCAGCAGCGGGCAAGAAACCACCTGCAATTCGCTCACCTCCCTCTGCACCCAAACCTCGATCACCACCAGCACCTCCACAAAGCCTCTTTTTGTCTATGGCGGTGGCCTGGACTGGGGATTATTGCCTCATATCGGCCTGCGCTTTCAGTATCGCGGCAACCTCTACAAGGCGCCTGATCTGACCAAGCTCTTCACTTCGTCCAGCGCCTTCACGCACACGGCACAACCGATGATCGGCGTCTACTTTAGCCTGTAAATCGGCCGCGCAATGTTGGGCTGTAACAATGCTAAGATCAACTACAGCCCTACATTGCAGCCCATGACGTTACCATCTTCCAAAACTGCGCTTTCATCCGTGGCGGTCGCGCCCCTCGCCATGTCCTATCAGCGCCCAAGCTGGCTACCCACTTATCTGCCGGAACTTGATGGCCTGCGCGGTTTGGCGATTCTGGGTGTGGTCCTCTATCACTGTGACTACAAGCAATTGGAAACCACCCGCATCCATCCCGCCGTGCAATGGGGATGGACGGGCGTGATTCTCTTCTTTGTTCTCTCCGGCTTCCTGGTCACCGCCAACCTGTTGGCAGCGCGCCAAAAGCCCCGCTACTTTCACAACTTCCATGCCCGCCGCGCGCTGCGCATCTGGCCTGTTTACCTGCTCACGCTGGCCATTGTCTACGCCAAGTCGGATTGGTTTATTGGCCCGTATCCGCTGGAGGCGATCCGCACCGCGCCGTGGTGGGCCTACCTGCTCTTCCTGCAGAATCTCTTTCATCTCACGCTGCCCCCGGCGCTGATTCCCACCTGGGCGCTGGCCATGGAAGAGCAGTACTACTTCTTCTGGACGCCCGCAGTGCGCTGGCTGCGCAAGCCTTGGATGCTGGCCACAGTTCTGACTGCCGCGCTTGTCTGCTCGCCGCTTTTGCGCCACTTGAATCCGCACTGGCTTTGGGGGCTGCCCTCCCACACGCTGATCAAGTTGGACGGCATCGCTCTCGGCAGCATTCTGGCGCTGGCTCTTTACACGCTCCCGCTCAGCCGCCGCGTTTGGCTCTGGATCGGCCTGGGCGCTCTGGTCGTTGGATTTGTCTGTGCGGGCACCATCGCCGGAGGAACCTCGCTGCTCGATTCCGCTCTGGCCGTGGGCTTTACCGGAGCCATGCTGGCCTCGATGGCCACGACTGGCGCGCGCAACCCCTTGAGCGCCGCGCTGCGCCGAGGGCCGCTGGCCTTTTATGGCCGCATCAGCTACGGCCTCTATCTGACGCACATCATTGTCTTTGTCTACTTCGGCTGGTTCGACCACCGCATGGCCCTCTACGGCTCAGCCGGGGTTTATGCCGTGGTTGCTTTTCGCCTGGTGGCCACAACCGCCGTCGCCGCCGCCCTTTGGTACGGCTTTGAATCCCAAATCCTCAAGCTCAAACGGCACTTTTGATTCTCAATGGAACCCCCGCACAACTCCGGAGCTGAGAGAAAAACATCCCTCAGGTGCTAAAGCCCGCCTACATTTTGTGCCTTTTGCGGCACGACTAAAGTCGTGCCCTTTCAAAACATCATCTTATTCAGAGGTTCCCTTGGCCATTTCTCCTGTTGATGTATATGCATCCCACCCTTTACACCATTGGTAGAGAAGTTCTGATTCATGTGGTGTGCAGGGCGGCGTATCTCACCCTGGATGGGCCAACAAGTTTACGGCGCAATATACCCCGGAGTTGCGCCGACGTTGGGCGGCAGGGTTGCGCCGCGGCCGGGTTCAGTGGCAGGACCGTTGTCCACGTCCTGGTAGCCCTGGAAGTTGTAGGTTCTTGAAGCCGTACCGGCAAGTTCAAAGGCCAGGCCCCGATAGGTGGTCAGGTTACTCAGACCAGGCTGCAACGGCGCGCTGAGGACATTCTGGCCATCGAAGACGCTGCTTCCCGTGTCGCCCCAAGTGGTTGGGTTGGCATTGGTCAACGTGCAAGTCGAGCCTCCATTGCAGCTCACCGTCCAATCGCCTCCGTTGACGGCGACCGCGCCGGTATCCCCAGTGGCTCCCATGGGAAGCATTCGCAGATTGCTGACCGTGTAATTGAATGAATTGGCAATCGGATCGAAGGTGAAAGCGACTGCCCAAACCTGCGAGAGGTCCATGGGTACCTGATTCTGACTCCATGCCGGCTGCACCATCTGCGAGAAATCCACTTCGACGCGCCGCGGTCCGGGCGAGGGCGCAAGCGTGACGTAGTCGAAGTAATAAGAGTAGTCGGGAATGATGCTGGTGGGCTGCACCAGCGCCACTTCAATGGGAAATGGCTCGCCTAGCTGGTTGTGCTCGGCGATTCCCGCTGACCAGTCCGCACCGATCACATTTGAACCGGGAACAAAATTGATCCCTTGGTGCTGCACGTCGAGGAAAGTGTTGTTTTCGATCCTGTCAACAGCGGTGATATTGGCTCCACTCCATAGGATATGTTGAGCAAGATTGTCGTGAAGATAGAAGTTATGGCTTCCCGCATCGAGATAAATGGCCGCGCCCCAGCGAACCTGATTGTCTTGCAGGATGTTGTAGGCGATCTCCGTGCCCTGGTCGTCCACACTCCAGGCATTGAGGTTGCCGCAATCCTCCATGAAGATGCAAGGGGTGGTTACCAGATTGTTGAAGACCTGCAATTGGCTGCCCAGCGTGGCGCCCGCCAGAGAGGTGCGCTGAATAGTGTTGTACTGAATCAGATTCTGCGTTCCATCCGAAGCGACAATGCCCGCGTCATTGCTCCAAGTCATTCCTGAATCCTGAATGGTCACCTGCTCGACGGTGTTGTTGGAGCCGGCCAGGTAGATGCTGGCACGCCCGGCAAATTGGATCAGGCCGCCGTTGACCACATTGCCCGTGCCAGTGATTTCGATGCCGCCATAAAACTCCGGGTTGACGTTGTACCCATCGTAACCGCGAATCCAGTTGGGCGCATACAGTTGGAAGTTCTTGATGGTGCAGGAGTTGCTGTTCTGCAAGTTGAACCAGCCGCCGCGTGCATGCAATCCGTTGACAACGATGTTGGACTGGTTGCTTAGATCCAACACTGCGGGAGCAACGCCCGCCTCGATGCGGCCGGCCGGCGAAGCACCATCTTGGGTCCAGACGTAAAGCAACTGCGTGGCCGGGTCCCAGAACCACTCACCCGGCGCATCCAACAGATTGAGCTTGCCGAAGAGGATGAACTTGTTGCCGCGCCTGGGAATCAGCATGGAGAGCTGATTGACGGGTTCGCTCCAGTCCAGCTCGCCGGTGGCCTGGTTGTCGGTGGTGATCTGGCGTTCATAGCCGACCCAAGCCTCTCCAGCCATCACGCGAAGCCATGCGCCGGTCAGATCCACGGGAGGAAGTCCGGCCTTGGTCAGCGATGTGGAGTTGCCTGCGTCGGCTCTCTCATAGGTCATGCCGGCCAGGTCTTCAATGGGCGAGTTGGGCCAGCGAGCTTCATTCAACAAGTGGCCATCGGAAAAGACTTGCATCGGCTGCGTGGGCCATGGCGTGCTGTAGATGGAGCCGCTATAAACACTCCACGGACCAGTGACGGTTTGCGCGCCGATCAGCGTCGCGGTTTCACCGGTAAAAACATTGAGGGTAATGGGAGCGCTTGCCGTACCGGATGCAGATAGAGTCACATTCTCGTGATAATTGCCGACGCGCAGGGTGAGCGTATCCCCGGCAAGAAGCTGATTTACCCCATGCTGAACAGTGGCGAATGGCTGAGAAAGAGTTCCCGGTGCGGAGTCGCTGCCCGCGGGCGAAACGTAATACGTGATGGGTGTATGGGTTTGCGGCAGAGTGGCCGAGGATTCATTCGAGTTGCCGCTCTCGCCGGCCGAATTGTAGGCAGTCACAACGTAGTAGTAAGTCGATCCGGCGCTTACCGATGTATCCGCATAGGCGGTCTGCGTACTGGTGGACTGCAACGTGTACGGCCCACCGCTAGCCGAGCCGCGCTTGACTTTGTAGCCCGTTGCCGCAGCGTTGCCGGTCCAGCTCAGCGCAACCTGGCCGCCGGTGACAGTGGCCTTGAGTGCTGTGGGTGCGGGCGGAATCTGTGGAGTACCGTTGTTGGCTGAAGTGCCGCTCTCGCAGCCCGTTGAATTGATAAAGAAGATAAGGATAGCGAGTCCCAATAGTTTTTTCATAAGCAATCGCCTCACGAACGGTGATTCCGTCCTTTCAGCCGCAATTATTCATGCTTCAAAGCTAAACCGGAAGAAGTTTGTGACGAAAGCGCGCAAAGCAGGGACGAATGTGTTTGAGCGAGCCCATGATGATCCAGGCAGACCCAGGCGTGATCCGAGGGCCGGCACTCGCTGCTGCACATCTTGCTGCTAAAGCGCGCCAGTGGCAAAGCGCAGAAAGGAATCGCGGTAGGTGTGGCTCAGCTTGAGTGTGACGCCATCTTTGAGGACAATCTCGTACTCCCCGCGCCCGGCGGGAAGCATCTCGCGGATGGCATCCAGGTTTACGATCCGCGAACGCTCAATGCGCTGAAACTTGGCTGGATCGAGGCTCGCCTCCAAGGCCGTAATGGTCTGTCGCAACAGGTAGGATTGAGCACCCACGTGCAGGGCCACGTAATTGCCTTGCGCCTCGATCCACGCTATTTCGGCGGGCCGCACAAAAAGAGCCTTGTCGCCCGCCTTCACCAAAATGCGCTTCATCGGCTGCGGGCGAGCGCTCGGCTCGTTGAGCACCTGCGGCATCTCTTCACTCACATCCGGGCGTGCTTTCTGGTGCGAGGCTTTCATTTGCCCCCGCTGAAAGCTCCTGTAATAAACGAATGCCTGGGTGGCTGTAACGGTCACGGCGTAAGCCAAAACCGCGATCAAGAGGTCACGCATATACCAGAAATGCAAGTAGGGCAACTGGGATTTGGCGACGACAATCACCCAGCGCGGTTGGATTGCCAGAGAGTAAATCAGAATATAGGCGAAGGGGTGAATGGCTCCCACGGCAAGAGCAACCAGGGAGTGAATGAACAAGTCGCGTAGCCGGTGCGCCCGCGCGGCCGGCAACTTTTTCGCCAGCACGATGGCCAAAGGCACGATGGGCAAAAAAAGATACCAGAGCAAAAGCGCGTGAGCAAAAGCCTCTCCCCATGAATGTTGCCCATTGTCGGTGCTGATAATCTCGAACGCGTTGATGGAGCCGAAAAAGGTGGCGGCCGCGAAAGCATAGAGGAAGACAGTCAGGCGCGAGGGCGGCTTGACTGTCTCCTTTTCCTGCATCGAGTTATCTGCATTCGATACCGCGTTGATTTCCATGGGCACAACCCTCTCCCAAGGCACTGATTCTGAATTCCGAGAGTCAAACTGCGCCCATGCGGTCGCGCAGCCGCTTGAGAACGTTGGGTGGAACCAGGCCGCTGACATCGCCGCCAAAGGCGAAGACCTCTTTGAGCATCCGCGAACTGACAAACGAGTAGCGGCCCGCCGGCTGCAGAAAGACCGTCTCGACCTCCGGGGCAAGGCGGCGGTTCATCAAGGCCATCTGGAACTCGTACTCGTAATCGCTGATGGCGCGAATGCCGCGCAAGATCGCCGAGACCCCCTGCTGCCGCGCAAACTCCACCGTCAGTCCATCGAAGGTGGCCACCGAGACGTTGCCCAAAGCGGCGGTTGATTCGCGCAGCATTTCAACGCGTTCCTCAACGGTGAAGAGCGGGTCTTTCATGGGGTTGTTGAGGATGGCGACGATGAGGCGGTCAAAGAGCTTGGAGCCACGCTGGATCAGGTCAATGTGGCCGTTGGTGGGTGGGTCGAAGGTTCCGGGATAGAGGGCGCTTGCGCTCATCTTGTCTGCTCCTGAGTGATTCTAGCAGCGGACAGGCAGAGGCGGCTTGTGCATCCGGCAGCACAATATGGTTGATCCAGGCCTACGCTTTCTCAACGGCGTCGATCTTTCGGGCGATCTCGAAGGCCAGCGGTTCAATGGTTGGATGGAAAAGTCCCCGCTCCCTGGCTGGCAGTTCATCCAGCAAATCAGGATAGGGATCGGTTTCGCAGCCCGGAAAAGCGGGAAAGCCTATCGAGTCTGCCATGCGGCAACTGACGTTGATCAAATCAGGCATACCCCAGGAGCTGCTCTTCTCGCGCGGCTTGTGGTGATCGGCAACAATGGCTTCAAACTCCGCGGGCAGCTTCCAATCTGCAACCAGTTGGCGGCCAGCCTCGCAGTGATCCCAGCCAAAGAGCTCCCGCTCGGCTTGGAGGATGCTCGCCGGAGTACCGCTATGCGCACCCAATGGCAGGCTGTACTCCTTGGGCCGCAGCACGGCCAGCGCCAAACGGCCTATGTCGTGCATGACGCCGAATGTGTAAGCGACATCCCGGTCCAGGAAGCCTACCGAAGCCAACTGGTCGGCAATCAGCGCGGTGGCCAGATTATGGTGCCAGATGGCCCGCATGGCGGGTTGATTCAAAGACTTGCCCATGTAGCCGCGCACCCCCACGGTCAGGCATAGGCCATTCAAATTATTTGCGCCCAGCACGGCAATGGCCTGCAGAACGCTGTTGGCAGGAAAGCGCGGAGCATAGAGCAGCGAGTTTGCAATGGTGAGAACTTCACTGGCAAAGGCCGGATCCGACGAGATCAAATCGCTCAACTGGTGCAGTTGTACGTTTTCATTTTGAGCCAGTTGCAGAACCTGAAGGGCAACCTGAGGAAAGGGGGGAATGCGAAGATGTGCCCAGGAGGGCGCTATCGCCTCCTCTTTTCGCCTCTCTAACTGCGGCATAGCTATCTCCCTTCGTCTCAGGATTCTGTTGCGAGACTGCGGCGCAGGCGCTTCCGCATGACCTGCCCGGAAGCTCCATCAGGCGCTATCTTTCCCTTCGGCAAACGACGCAAATTCATGAGTAATATATTTGGAATGAGTTGTTTCTAATGATTTCCACATCCCATTTTCGCGCATTGTTGCAGCAATCCGGTCCGTTTATCTTCGTCCGCCAATGGCTGAATCGTGATACAAAGAGGCGCAAAGCGATACGATTGACTTTGGACAACGGAACTTCCAACCAGCCCCAGGCAAGAGGAGCAAAAAAATGGCAAGAATATTGGATGGTGTGGCAATTGCCGCCGAGATCAAGCAAGAGGTCGCCGAGGAGGTCAGCGCCTTGGCAGCGCAGGGAATCCGGCCCGGCTTGGCGGCAGTGCTGGTGGGCAACGTGGCCGCCTCTGAGATTTATGTCCGCAACAAGGTCAGAATCTGCGGCGAAGTGGGCATTTACAGCGACCTGATCAAGCTGCCTGAGTCCGCCACCACGGCGGAGTTGCTCGAATTGGTGGCCAGCCTCAACGCCCGCGAAGAGATCGACGGCATTCTTGTGCAGTTGCCGCTACCCGCGCAGGTGGACGTGAAGACGGTCCTCGACGCGATTCTTCCCACCAAAGATGTGGACGGCCTTCATCCGTTGAACGCCGGTCTGCTGCAAGCGGGACGGACAGCGCTCGCGCCTTGCACGCCTGCCGGAGTGATTGAGATTCTCAAGCGCAGCGGTGTCGCCATCAGCGGCCAACACGCGGTGGTTGTGGGCCGCAGCGACCTGGTCGGCAAGCCGGCGGCGATGCTGCTGCTGCATCAGAACGCCACGGTGACCATCTGCCACTCCCGAACCCGCGACCTGGACGCGATCACCCGCCAGGCCGACATTCTGGTGGCCGCCATCGGCCGCCCAGGCTTCATCACGCCGGAGATGGTCAAGCCGGGAGCGACGTTGATCGACGTGGGCATCAACCGCATCAACGAGCGCGCGGAGTTCGAGCGCTTCTTCGCCGGCAACCCCAAGCGTGAGGCCGCATTCGCCAAGAACGGCTCCACGCTGGTTGGCGACATCGACCCCAAAGCCTTTGAAATCTCCGGCGCCTACACGCCCGTTCCCGGCGGCGTCGGCCTGCTGACGACGGCGATGCTGATGTCCAACACCGTCCGCGCCGCCAAGATGCGCCGGGGGCTTTAGGGTTTCGCAGATCAGGAGTCGTGATGAGCAGCGAGAGCGCCATATTACCGTATTCCATTGAGAATCAAATCGTTCTGGTGCGCGGCCAGAAGGTTCTGCTCGACACCGATCTGGCAGCGCTGTACGACGTTGAAGTTCGGGCGCTCAATCAAGCGGTCAAGCGGAACGAAAACCGTTTCCCCCCGGATTTCGTCTTTCAGCTTTCGGCAGAAGAGAACGAGGCTTTGAGATCACAAACTGTGATCTCAAAGAGCAGCCGAGGAGGCAGCCGCTATGCGCCCTACGCCTTTACCGAACACGGAGCCATCATGGCTGCCAGCGTACTCAACTCCCCGCGCGCGGTCGAGATGAGCATCTTCGTCGTTCGCGCCTTTCTGCGCCTGCGGGAGACGCTCGCCACCAACAAAGCGCTCGCAGCCAAACTCGCCGAGCTGGAACAACGGCTGGAGACAACCGACCAAAAGATTCTGGAGATCGTCGAGGCCATTCATGTGCTTGCCATGCCGCCGGAAAGACCAGCCCGGCAGATTGGCTTCCGCCCCGATGCTACATCCAAACCCAAAAGGCTGGAGGCCAACACCGTCCGCGTTGCCAAAATGCGGCGTGGGATTGCCTAGAACATTTCTCGTCTGGGAGAATATCGATCATGATCGACAATTACGCCGAAGTTAACGAAACCGAGTACAAGCGCCTGGCCGATCTCCTAGCCAGCCTGAGCGACGACGACCTAAAACGCACCCTCCCAAACGGCTGGTCGGTCGCTGACGTTCTTGCCCACCTGGCATTTTGGGACGCCTATGCCGTTGCCTGTTTTCAGGAGTGGGGCCGCAGCGGCTTCAAAAGCCCTGCCGCCCAGTACGATGCCATCAACCAGGCCGTTGACGGTATAAGTCGCCTCATTCCCTCGGCTGAGTTGCGCCGCTGGGTTCTGGAGATCGCCCAGGCTTCAAACCGCGCCGCCGCCGATGCTTCGCCGGAGGTGCAAGCAGCGATTCAGGCCGCGGGCCGCGACAGCTTCCTCCGCCGCTCCAAGCATCGCAGCCATCATCTCGACCAGATTGTGGCTCTTCTGGGGCGCTCCTGATGCTTCGAATCGGTCTCACCGGCGGTTTGGGCAGCGGTAAAAGCACCGTTGCGGCCATTCTGCGCGAGCTGGGCGCGGAGGTGATTGAGGCCGACGAGCTGGGCCGCGCGCTGATGGAGCCGGGGCAGCCGGTCTTCTCGGCGATTGTTGCCCACTTTGGACCGGAGGTCGTTGGCCCCGATGGCCGGCTGAACCGCGCGCGGCTGGCCGATCTGGCCTTCAAAGAAGGCCGCGTACAAGAGCTGAACGCCATCATCCATCCTGCGGTAATTGAAGCCGAAGAGCGCTGGATGCAGCAGGTCTTCGCCCGCAGCCCCGCCGCCGTGGCCGTCGTCGAGTCGGCGCTGATCTTTGAAGTGGAGCGCGACGCCCGCCTGCGCGGCGAGAGCGAGACGCTGCTGGCCAATTGGCGGCAGCGCATGGACCGAATTATTGTCGTCACCGCGCCGGACGAGATGAAGATCGTCCGCTTTGCCGCTCGTGTCAGCCCAGCCGAAGAGGGCCGTGCCACCGGGGTTCCCAGCGACAGCTCTTCGTCGCTGGGGTGGCAAGCCGCTGAAGCCAGCGCCCGTGAGCGCATCCAGCATCAGATTCCCGATGCGGAAAAGGCTGCCCGCGCCGACTATGTGATAGAGAATGATGGAGATCTGGCAGCTCTTCGCGCTCAGGTTGATTTTTTGTGGCTCCGGCTGCTGGCTGAGAGCAACAAAAATTCGGCAAAAGAGTCTTTAGAATAGGGCTCAGGGGCGGTTTGTAAAACGCCGTTGGTATCCCACCCTAGCCGGAAAAACTAGAACACGGCGAGGATGGGGCACTCAGATTGTTGACGAAGCGGGATTTTTTCTGGTCCCTGATCTTTGACCCCTGTTGAGGTACGCTATGAAATTGCGCCGGGTTCTGTTGATTGTCTTTCTTTTGGTAGGTGGGTTTACCATCCTCACCGCGCATCTTCCCTACAGCTTTGGTCACATCTCCATGGGCCATCTCTTCCCTGCCAGTGGGGTCGGCTCCGGCCTGCAACTCAGCGAAGCCGAGGCCGCGCCTGCCTATGACGCCGAGGAGCAAAACAACATTGCGATTTACAAGCGAGTGCTGCCCTCGGTGGTCAATATTACCTCCAAGTCGTTGGTCTACAACTTCTTCTTCGAGGCGGTTCCGCAGCAGGGCCAGGGGTCGGGCTTCATTCTGGACAAGGCCGGTCACATCCTGACCAACTACCACGTCGTTGCCGGCGCCAATCGCGGCATTGAGGTGAAGCTGAATAACAAGCACGCACCGTACAAGGCAAGGGTGATCGGCACGGACAAATCGCATGACCTGGCGCTGCTGCAGATTGATGCGCCCGATTTGCAGTCGGTGACCCTGGCCGACTCGCGCGATCTGGCGGTGGGCCAAAAGGTCTACGCCATCGGCAATCCCTTCGGCCTGAGCGGCACCATGACGCGAGGCATCATCAGTTCAATCCGCACCATTGGCGGCTCGGAGGGGTCGCCGATTGAAGACGCCATTCAGACTGACGCGGCGATCAATCCCGGCAACTCCGGCGGTCCGCTGCTCAACTCGCGCGGCGAAGTCATCGGCATCAACACGATGATCGCTTCGAACGGAGCCGATCAAAGTTCAGGAATCGGCTTTGCCATCCCCATCAACACGGCCAAGGCTGTGCTGGCCGATCTGACTCGGTACGGGCGCGTCAAGCGGCCTTCGCTGGGCATCACTTCGTATGCGATTGGCCCCGACCTGGCCGAGCAGATGGGACTGCCCGTCGAACAGGGAATCCTCATCCAGAAAGTGGTCCCTGGCGGCGCGGCGGAGCGGGCCGGCTTGCACGGAGGCAACCAGCAGGCCTATGTGGGCTATAGACCGGTTCTACTCGGCGGTGATTTCATCGTGGCTATCGATGGACAGCAAGTCAGCGATCAGCAGGAGATTAACGCCATCATGGAGAAGCATCAGCCAGGCGATACGATCAGCGTGACCTTCTATCGCGGACGCAAACAGATCACCCTCAAATTGATTGCGGGCGAAGCGCAGGAGAGTAATCCATAGACTGTAGAGCGCGTCCGGCAAGGGCGGGATGATGCTCTTGCCGGACGCGCCGCGAACCGATTCAGCGATCTTGATTTGAGATTCGATACGCCATCGGAATTACCCGCAAATGCCAAGTTCGGACGTGGTGGTTGAAGCAGATTAGGAATGGCCTCCAAGAGCAGAGCATGAAGGGCAAACCCGGCGCGCGCCCGTTTCTCCGCCGGTTTGGCGCGAGGGGCCAGGAATTGATATACTAGCTCAAGTATGCCCTGAGGCCAGATAGCTCAGTGGTAGAGCGCGGCCCTGAAAAGGCCGGCGTCGGCGGTTCAATCCCGTCTCTGGCCACCACTCCTTCTTTCTTCCCCCTCCGGCACAATTCTCAAATCCAGCTAAATCCTTTCGTTTGTTATTGTCATGGTTCGCCGCCGTTGGCCATCGATCGCGATCTGTCGCGCCGAGCATCGGGCCGCAATTGAGACCACTGTCTCCTCCCCAAAGGAGTTGCCCAGGAATGCTACGATCCGGGAGTGGTGATCTGGTGGAAGGTGAACTGGTTGACAATCTGCTTTAAAGAGACGGCAAGCTGGGATAGATGATCGCAGGAGTTTGTGGACTGCTTGGCGTTTTCCGCCGATTCTGTCGTAAGCTTGGCAATCTCTTCCACATTTGAATTGATCTGTTGCGCTGCGCCGCCCTGCTGGCTGGCGGTCGCCGAGATACGAGAGATCATTTCGCCCACGTTCTGCACAGCGGAGATAATCGCTTCCAGTGACTCGCCGGCCCTGGAAGTAGTAACCACACCAGCATCAACCTGCGTAGTTCCCGCCTTCATTTGCACCACAGCCTGATGAGTTTCGGTCTGCACTGTCGAAATCATCTGAGCGATCTCCTGGGTCGCATTCTTGGTGCGCTCCGCCAAGCGGCGAACCTCGCCGGCAACCACCGCAAAGCCACGCCCCTGCTCGCCGGCCCGCGCCGCTTCAATCGCCGCGTTTAAAGCCAGCAGGTTGGTCTGTTCGGCAATCTCATTGATCACCGCGACGATCTTTCCGATCTGATCAGAGCTGTTGCCCAGCTCTTCAATCTTCCGTGCGGTTGTGTTCACTGACTCGGCGATGGTTCGCATGGTTACCAGCGCTTCATTGACAATCAAGCCGCCCTGCCGCGCGATCTCGACGGTACTCTCGGCCGAGTCCGATGCGCGATGAGAATCTGCCGAGACATTTTGCACGCCCTGGGCCATATGCTGCATTGCGTCGCCGATTTGCCGAATGCGATCGCGCTGCGTGATGGCCGCCTCAGCGGCGTGCGCCGTGTGCGACTGAATCTCGCTGGCCGCATCTGTGATCTTGTTACTGCAATAATCGATACCCGAAACGGTTCCGGTCATCTGCTCCAGCGCGCCGTTCATATAGGAGGCCATGCTGCCAATATCATCGCTGTTGAGCACATCCATTTTGCCGCGCAGCACGCCTTGTCCCAACGCGCGAATCGACGCCTCCAGAGGCTCAATCGATCGGCGAACCATATTTGCAAAGATCAGATCCAGTCCAGATCCCAGCAGAATCGTGAGCAGCAGTATCGTCCAGATTGTCGGAATGCCGCGAGAGAGTTCCTTGATCGCTGTCTGGGTAAGATTGTCTCCACGCGCTTTGTCAACGACCGCCAACTCTTCTTCGATCTTGCGCCGGTTATTGGTGGCGGTTTGCAGCTTTGTATTGTAAATATCCCACGCCTCTTGCTTCTTTCCCGCGCGTCCTAGATCCCTTATCTGCATCCAAACTTGATAAAATTCCTGCTGGCAAAGCGCCAGTTGATCGATCAGTTCGGCATCTTTGGGGTCCTTCTTTGGATAATCCTCGCGGATCTTCTTCAAGTCGCCATCCGCCTTGTCAACCAAAGCTTCCTGCTTGGCCATCTCCGCTTCGCTTGTGCCGACCAAGTGCAGGATGATAGCCATGCGCTGGTCTTTGGCCGTGGCCTTCATCTTGCCCGCCAAAAACACCGTCGCATAGGTATCGTCGTTCATTGAATCCACGACCTGCCTGGTTTGGTACATGCTGTGCAGGGAGAAGCCTCCCTGAATGATAGTCAGCACTCCCAGTGCCATGCCGATCAGAAGAATTCTTGTGCTCAGGGTCAGTTTTTTATCATGGGCTAACTTCTCCGTAACTGGCATCGCCGCTATTTGATCAACCCGGACTCCTCCAACTCGCTGTGCAACTTCTCTGGAATAATCGGCTTCATCAGATAGGCATTGCGCTTCCCGATCAAAGCGTTGGTGACACACCTCTGCCTGCTCATCGAAAACTGTTGCATTCCTTATCGGTTGAATTTACGCATTCATTACAGCAACTGATGTTTCGCGGTCATGATCCGCGCGACATTCCAGGAAGCTGAATGCAAGGCGCGCAATATCTGCACAAAAAGGGCAGTTCTTGAGCAAGAATCTGCGTTTTTGGGGCGGGAAATTGGTCAATATTGAGGGTCTTCGGTTACGAATCAGGCAACAGGTGAAAAGATTATCTTATTGATTCTATGAGTATTACCAGTGTCCAGCAGGCGAAAATCGCGCGTTGCAGCCTAAGAGGGGGGCGGGGTGCGAAGCTTTTCACCTTAGAACCAGCCCTTTCGAGAGAGCTGATTCGGTTTCAGGATAGCTGGCATCCGAATAATTATCTGCAAAATTGCCTGTTGCCGCTTACCGTCAGACAGGAATGCAGAAAGCTGCATGGCCGAAATCTCATTGCGCGGCGGTTGTTGATTCACCTGGGATTTGTGCAGCAGTGAACAGGTTTTGATTTTGCCCAGCCAACGCTCGCCATGGGCGAGCGTTGGCTGGGCATACTTCAATTGACGGTTAATGTGAAGGTGGTTGTGGGTGCGGGGCTGACCGAGGGGCTGCCGGTTCCTGTCACGGTAAAGGTGTAGTTGCCCGCGGTGGTTCCAGTCTGGCCTGAGCTGGACGAAGAGCCTCCGCAGCCGCTGACGGTTCCCATGGCGGCCAACAGCAGCAGGAGCCCCAGCATGGCGCTCCAACCACGCCGCCGAGCTGGAATTCCCAAGAACAGAAGCAGGGCCAAAGCCGCGCCGCCTGCCCACTTGCCGCCTGTGACTGGCCGCAAGCTGGCGCTGCCGGAACCAGTTGTGGTTACGGTAACGGTGGTGGTTCCGGTTGGCGCGGCGCTGCTCAAGTTGACTGTTGAGCTGCCGGCCGAGCAGGTGGGCAGATCGGTTGCGTTGGCGGGAGAGGAGGTCAGCGCGCAGGCAACCGTGACGCTCCCCGCGTATTCGGTGGTGGTGCTCACCGTGATGGTTGAGGTTGCAGGCGACCCCGGTGCAACTGCGACCGGGGTAGAGGCCGCCAGCGAAAAGATGGAGGCCGTCACGGTTACGGAGGCGGTTCCCGTGTTTGTGGCGTAGATGGCATCTCCGCTATAGGTTACGGTAATCGTGGCGGAGGGAGCGCTCAAGCTGTTGGCAGGAATGGTGAAGGTGTAAGCGCCGCTGGAGAGCGGTTCGGCTGTTGAGGTGTAACTGCCGGCCGCAAGAGTCACCGTGCCGGTGGGCATAGCACCCGCGCCGGTTACGGTGACAGGCACGCTCAGCGAAGAGCCGGTATCCGTGGTGGATGCCTTGGGAGATACTGTCACGGTTGGAGTGAGTGGAACCGCCGCCACTGTTACCGTGGCCGTACCTGTCATCGACGTATAGTTCGTGTCTCCGTTGTAGCTCGCGGTGAGGGTGTCGATTCCGGCGCTGAGGCTGTTGGCCGGTACGGTGAAGACGAAGCTGCCGCCGGAGAGCGGTTGCGCCGTCGAGGTGTAACCGCCGCCGGAGAGCGTTACCGACCCGGTTGGGGTTGGATTGCCGCTGCCCCCCGCGACGGAGACAGTTACGGTCAAGGCCTGGGCCGCCGAGATGCTGGATGGATTCGGCTTTACGGTTACCGTGGGCGATCCCATGACCGAGGTGGTTTGGACCTGGCCGGCGGCTTGCTGACTGAGGCCGACATTGTCCGTGGCCATGGAGTAGAAGGAGTACGTGCTGCCCAGCGCGCCGGTGTACGTGGACGAAGTAGCGGTGGTGGAGGGAAGCCAAAGCGAATAGTATCCGCTGTTGACCGAGACGAAGATGCTGTAACTGGCAATGCCCGCGCCTGCCGGGTCGCTGCCACTCCAACTCACCGGGAATGTGGTGGTGGTGGTTATCGCGGGCAGCGAAGCAACGGAGCTGGTGGGATAGACCGAATCGATGGTATTCGTGACCGTGTTGGTGGCAATTGCCGCATTCACGTCAAAGACGATGGATGCCTGGTTGGTGATGGTTGCGCCGTTGGCCAGGCCGGTCTTGGGCATGACGCTGAAGGTGACGAATCCAGTTCCCTGGTTACTGGCGTTGTTGGGCGGCAGGAAGCCGGCCAGGGGATCGGCGGGCAAGCCGCCGGTGACGGGATTGACCGATTGCATCTTCCAGCCAAGAACGCCGGTGGCGGGATTCAAAGCGGCGGTGACGTTGACGGGGTTGGGGTCAGTGGAGACGCTCACCTGGCCGGTATAGCTCTGCGCTCCGTTGGGCACGGTGATGGTGACGTTGTTGAATTCGATCTGGTTGAGTTGCACGCTGGACCAATCGAGATTGGCGGCCAGCGGATCGCTGACAGTGACAATCTGCGCCGGCGCCGTGGCGCTGGATTGGTTCTCGAAGTAGATGGTGTAGGTGATGGGAACTCCGGTCGGAATGTAGCCCTGATCGCCGAAGCCTGAAGTGATCTTGCCATTCGGATCCTTGGAGCCCGCATCCGGAATATCATCCTCGTCATCCGGCTGACCCTGGAAGAGTGGATCATCAATGAAATCATGATTGAGCCATGTCCAGGCATTTTTGACATCGTCCAGCCCCAGCGTCCATCCATATTTAAACAGATCTCCCAATGTGTACTGTTCGGTTTCATCATCCAACAGGTCAGAGAGGGCATCCCACCAGGCAAGATCATCGGACAACTGATCCAAATCATCGTCGAGCGGCCAATCATCCGGATTTTCGGCAATAATCACCGGTGGATCAACCGGGGGATCTTCAGGTTCAACCTCCTCAATGATGACGCCATCATCTCCGTTATCGGGGCAATCTTGGCCGATGCAGACGCCAATGCCATTCTTGGATGCATTCTTCTGAATGTCCAGAGTCGCGCTCTTTTGCACGGCTCCATTGCTTCCGGGGCGGCTCAGTTTGCTTTGGTTAGTCGCCTTGCCGGTGTCTCTTGCCGGGATGCCGAGCGCGATTGGCGGAGTCTTTCCCGGAGCATTTTTGGCAAAGGTGTAGGGATTGGAGTTTCCGCCCGTCGTGGCCGAGTTGCTCTGCTGCATGAACCGGCCCAACTGCGGGCTGTACCAGCGGCCCGCCAGAAGATAAATGCCGCTGCCGTCGTCCATTGCGCCGGATTGCGCGTGATAGGTGAATGGATTGGCAACCCCGGCCGTGCTGGCGATGGGTTCGCCAAAGGGCAGGAAGGTGTAGCTGTTGATGATGCTGCCGGTGGCGTCGGTCAACTGCGCGGTATTGCCTGATCCGTCGAAGTGATAGTAATCGGCCGCACCGCTGGCCGGAACCATGCTAGTCAGGCCGAGTCCGTAGGTGAAGTGCGAGAGCAGGTTTCCGCTGCCATCGAACTCCGCCTCCACATTTCCGGAGCCCGAAGGATCATTGAGGTATTGGGTTACGCTTCCGTTGTGCGTGGAAGAGGCGCGATTTCCCAGAGCATCGTATTGGAAGCTCCAGGTATCGGTCGAGTTGGCCATGGCGGTCAACCGGTTTTCGTCGTCGTAGGTATAGGTCCATCCGCCGCCAGAGACCAGATTGCCATCCGCATCATAGCGATAGACGCTCGAGCCCGCCGCGGAGTATTCGTTCAGGTTGTTGACGTTGTAGTTGCTGGCCGAGCCGCTGGTGACCGCGCTGAGGCGGTTGCCATTGGCATCGTAGGTATATTGCGCGCTTGCGCTGGGCAGAGTGACCGAGGTGAGTTGTCCATCGGCGTCGTAAGTGTAGGTCCAGGCTCCGGCGGGAGTGGTCGCGCTGATCCGCCTGCCAAGGGCATCGTAGGTGTAGTCGAATTCGCTCAGCACCGCGTTGGCCGCCGAGTAGTGGATAAGGTGAAGGAGATTGCCGTTGGCGTCATAGGCTTGGGTGGTGTGCGTTCCGTTGCCCAAAGTCTTGGTGGCCAATCTGCCTGCCGCGTTGTACGTGTAGGTGACAATTACGGCCCCGCTGCTGTTGGTGAGTTGCGCGAGCCGTCCCACCGAGTCATAGGAATAGTTGACCGTAAAGCCGGTGGAATCCTGCTGGCTTGAGCGCTGACCCAGACTGTTGTAAGTGTATTGAATCGCCTTGCCGTTGGGATAAGTGACGCTGGTGAGCCGGTCGGCCGAGTCGTAAGTGAAGGTTGTGCTTCCGCTGGAGGAGGTGGCCGTAAGCAGGTTGCGGTGATTGTCGTAGGTATAACTGATCTGCGCGCCGCTCGCATAGGTCTTGGTCAAGAGCAGGTTGTGCGCGTCGTAAGTGAAGCTGATCGAGTTACCGCGGCGATTGGTCCACTTGGTCAGATTCCCGAAGCTGTCGTAACTGAATTGCTCGGCGCTGCCATCGGAGTAGGTGATGGCGGTGCGGTTGGAGTGGCTGTCGTAGTTATAGGAAGTGGCGTTGCCGTTGGGATCGGTAAGCGACTGCAATTTTCCGTACGAGGTGTAAGCCATGCTGGTTTGATTGCCCAGCGGATCAAGCAGGGCGATGGGGTTGCCCTGGGTGTCATAGCTGATCGAATAGCCGGTTCCCAGCGGCTCCTCCATTTTGGTCAGCTTGTGCTCGGCGTCGTAGGAGAATTGCGTGACCGCCAGCAGCGGATCGGTGAATTGGGCTACGCCGCCTTCTTCGTCGGGAGCAATTCGCACCGCGTTGCCGGTGGCGTCGGTGGCTGTGACGGTGCCGGTGCTGTCATAGGTGAAGCTCTCCGTTTCGGTGTTGCCATCGCGGTACTTGCTGGTCAGCCGTCCCAGGCTGTCATAGGTGAAGTACGTGTGCGTTTTGTCGGGATAGGTAATGGAACTTACCCCGATGGCGGGCTCGCAGTACGTGGTGACGCATAAGTCCTGGAAGTAGCCGACGCCGGAGGGACCGCCTTCATTCCACGCAATGGTGGTGGTTCCGCTGGCGTTGGTCACTGAGGTCAGGAAGGTCGAGTTCAGCCTGTCGCTCTTGATGTCGTAGGCATAGGTTGTGATTCTGCCTTCCGGATCGGTGGACTGGGTGATGTGACCCAGCGAATCGTAGGTATAGCTGATGGCGTTGCCGACGGAATCGGTCACGCTGCTGACCAGATCATTGGTATAGGTCAGCGTGATGCGGTTGCCGTTCAGATCCTGGATGAAATCGAGTAGATGGCGGCTGTTGGCGTTGCTCACCGGGTCGGCGATAAAGTGCTTGGAAACGCCATTGCGCTCGGTTACCATCCAGCTTCCATCGGCGGCAATGGTGAGGGTGCCATAGTCGCCGACCGTGCCAAAATACTGCCCAGTCTGATTCGGATTCTGGACGGGGAAGACCCGCGCGCTGCCGTTTGGTGAAAAGACTGTGGGAAGGCCTCCGCTTAATTGCGCGGTGATATCGAACGGATGGCTCTTGCCGTATCCAAAAGCACCTTGGTGATAACGCTGATTGAAGATGGAGAGACCATCTTTTTGCAACTCGAACCCAAGGATGCGCGTGGCGTCGGACTCATAGGTTCCTGCCAGGCTCAGCGCGGTGGCATCCGCGGCCAGAAGGCCGTTGAAGCCATTGACGTCGAGATAGCCGCCATCCGGGAAGTAGGCCACGCCACCCGGTATGGGCTGCGAGAACTCTCCATTCCCAGGGACGAACTTGTAACTGGCATTGTTGAGCAGTTGCATGCAGGTTCTGGAAAATCCCAGGGCATTGTCAAAGGAAGGAAGGAGGCTGGCGCAGAACGCAGCGGCATGATCGGCATCATATCCCTGGAAGATTACGCCGTACCATGTATTTACGGCCTCCACGCCATTGATATATTTCAGCTTGAATGTGACTTCGCCACCGGTCGGCAAGGCCTGGAATTGAATGCTTCCCTGAGCGCCTGCCGGCAACACGCCCGCCGGCCCCTGCGAATTGATTCCGAGCACCAACCCGGAGGTGAAGGTGTTGTTATATTGCTGCGCGAAGTTTGTGCTGCATCCCGCGCATTGCGGCGCAATCTCGGACAGGGTTGCATTGGTTGCCGTCAGCCAGATCAGGGGTGCGGGCACATCCGCCCCGCTCACATTGCTGTAGTTCAGCGTGACCGTCTCCGGGAAGCCGGTGCGGAATTCCTGCGGAGCTACCAGGTTGACCTGCACCTGCTGGCCGGAAGTGCTGGCGGATACCGCCGTGACGGTCAATGCATTGGCGAGCGAAACCGTGCTGCTGCCCTCGGTCACTTGCGCGGTGTAACTGCCCGCCGGTATGTCGGCCATGGCAAAGGTGACGCTGGCCTGGGTGGAGTCGGAGACAAAGACTGAAGATGCGCTGTATATCTTGTCTTTGGCATCTACCAACTGGTAAGTTGTGTTGGAGGTAAATCCTCCTCCCATGAAAGTTACCGTGGCCGGGCCAGATTTAACGAGCGAGGTGGGTTGGATGGTGATGGTGGATGGCTGTACAGCAGTGAGCGAGAAGTGAACTGTGCTGGCGGCGAGGGTGAAGGCCGCTGGTGTCGCCGGCAGTGATTGCGCATACGCGGTCACGTAATAGGTCTGGCTGGAGGTATTGGGAACGACGGTGCTGGCGGTGGGTGAATTCCACTCCACCTGCTGATAGTCAAAGTGCTGCGGGGTGGGCACGTAACCCTGTCCGACGAACAGTTGCACGGAGCCGGTGCTGGGGCTTCCGTTGATGGAATTCAAGGCGAGATCAAGGGTGACGCTCTGGTTGGCGCCGGGGGTGAACTTGTACCAGGAGGACTGTCCGCTGGCCGAGAAGGACGCGGGGGAGGCGGCGGCATCGAGGTCGAGTTCCGGCAGATCGATGGCCACGGTGTCGAGCGAGATTCCGGTATTGTTGACGGCATTCGCGCCCACAAAGACTTCGCCGCGGTCGTTGGCCTTTACCTCCCAGCGATGGTTGCCGACGATGCTGCCCGGAACTCTGATGGTGCCGGTCGCCGTGGTGCTGGCGCCGGGTCCAAGAGTTACGTTGCTAGCCACCAGCACTTCTCCGGCCAGAATTGCAACGGGATTGGTGTCTGGGTCGCGGACCAGGTAGATGGCGTCGTGCCAGGGGCCTTGCGCCACGCCCGACCCGGTGTTGGTGTCGATCCAGGTCAACTGCACCTGGCTGCCGGTAAGGGCGGTCGAGGGGCCGTTGACGGCGGAGACGGTGAGGTTGACGTTGGAGGCGGCTGACTGAACGAACTCATAGGCTCCCATGTCGGGATAATTGCCGTTGGCATCGGCGACGCCGGCTTTGGTGGTGACCTCGGGATCGTTATAGCGGGGATCACCCATCAGGTCGGTAGTCAGATAATTTGCCGCCAGGCCGTTGGCCGCGTCGATGGCCGGGGAGCCGAAGTTGAGGCGGTAATCGTGTTGCGTTGCATTGACGTAGACGGGATCGGCCGAGATATTGCCATTGGTTCCGGTTGGATCGCCGGTGCTGTAGTTGGCGATGTTAGCCTGGTTGGCCCAGACATCGGTGTAGGAGGCAGTGATGCTGCCCTGGACGCAGGCATTCCAGCCGTCCATGCCCAGGCAGTTGGTGAGGATGGAGTTGGCCATGTCGATGCTGCCGCCATGCTGCATGATGGCGACGGCATTGTTGTCAAAGGTGTCGTTGACCAGGTGAACGATGGAACCGCCCCAGGCATTAACGGCGCGCTCCGAGATGCCGTAGAGGAGGGAGTTCGAGATCGTTACGGTATCGCCGCCGCCCGTGGCGCCGGTCCAGATGCCGGTCCAGAAGGACTTGGCGAGGATGCTGTTGTCGATGGTAACGGTGGCGCCGCTGCCGGTTTCGACCATGCCGAGCTGATACGAGGCGCTGACCGGTCCGCCGCCATAGAAGATTTGCACATGATTGAAGGCGGCCGATGCGCCCGTGCCGCTGATGGTGATCGATCCCCAATCGCCGGCTGCGGGTGAGGTGGCGTCGCCGTCCCCGTTGGTGTCGCCGCCAATCGAGTCGTCTTTGAGGGAGGTGAAGTAGATGGGCTGGGCTTCGGTGCCTTGCGCAAGCAACTGCGCGCCTGCCTGAACGGTGATGCCCGCGCCGGCATCAAATTTGACGATGGTTCCGGGCTGAAGAGTCAGGGTTGCGCCGGAGGGTACAATCAGGTTGCCGGTGACCACATAGAGCTGGTTGCTCATCCAGGTTTCGCTGGTTGGCAGGGTTCCGGCCTGGGAGGAGCTGACGTAGAGGATCTCCGTATTGGCGTTGGAGTTGAAGACGCCGCCGGATTGGACGGAGATGCCATTCCATTCTCCGGGGCTGGGCACGGACTGGCCGTTGCTGAAGTCGGTGTCGCCGCCCACGCTGCTGTCGTTGAAGACTGTAAAGATGACGGGGTTGGAGCTGCCGCCGAGAGCGTTGAGTATGCCGCCGCTCTGCACGACAATCTGCGCGCCGGGCAAAGCCTTGACCACGGTGCCGGGATCGATGGTGACCGTAACGCCGGAGGGGATGGTGACAATGCCGTCGAGTCCCTGAACCTTGTCGGCGGTCCATTCCTGGTTGGCGGTGATGGTTCCGCTGTGCCAGACAACGCTGTTGTTGACCACCACGGTGCGCGGCAACTCCTTGATGTCGTTGCCATTCGCGTCATAGAAGACCAGCCGGAGATCATAGCGTCCGTCAGGAGCCGTCGTGGTGTCCCACTGGTAGCTGCCCAGCGGCGACAGATTCGTTCCGGCCGTAAAGGCGAGGGGGCCGGAGATGGTCAGGGTAACGCTGTAGGTGCTGAAGTTGACTGCATCGGCGCTCCAAGAGAGGGTGTTCGATCCATGCAGGACCGACACTCCCGAGGCCGGAGTTACCCATTGGAACTGTGGCGTATTGCTGAAGACAACCGAGCCATTCTGGCCGGAATTTTCGCCGTTTGCGGTGGCAGAGGCCTGATTGAATCCGTTATTCGCATAGTAGTAAATGGCGGTGCGGCCACCGCCCCCGCCCGTGGTGCTGGTGGGAGCGCTTCCTCCGTTGGCCTGGAAGACGCCCGTTCCGGCCAATGTGGTGGCCGTTGCGTAGATGGAGCCGCCTGATCCCGCGCCCGCATACCCGCCGACGCCAATGCCATTCGCGGTTACCAGGCCATTATTCGTGAGCGTCCCGGTGACCATGAGGTGAATGGCGCCTCCACCGGCCTGGCCGGCTCCAGAGCCATATCCGCCGCTGCCGCCCGATCCCAGGTCATTAGGCTGATTGGCAGAGCCATAGGTTGTCGCCGTGGCCTGGTTGGGGCCACCGCCCGCGCCGCCATAACTGCCGGCGTTGCCGGAGTTGTCGCAGTTAAGCTGCCCACCGCCGGGGCCGTCGCCGGGGCCACTGCAACCGCTGCCCAGGTAGCCCTGTCCGTCGGCCGTAATCGTGGAGCCAGAGTCGATTTGCAGGTTGGCTGCCTGGATGGTTCCGCCCACTCCCTTCCAGAAACCACCGACCAGGCCTGTATTGTTCTTGGAGAGAACCGTGACGGTGGAGTTATTGCTGAGCGTCATGGACTTGGTCAGAGTGAGTTGCGAGCCGCCGCCCATGGTCAGATTGGCGCCGTTGGTCACCGTGATGGAGTCAAAGGTGGTTTGACTGTCGGCGGGCAGAACGTAGTTTTGATAGATATAGGCCTTGGGATTGGCCAGCGAGGTGTCGGCAAAGATCGCCGTGCCGGCCTGAGCGCTGGTTCCGCCGCTGACCGTACTGCCGGCGAAGCCGGTATACCCGGCGGCGCTGGAGTAATAAACAGCGATGCGCCCGCCGCCGCCGCCCGCGTTGCATCCCGTGGCAGCTCCGCCGTTCGCCTGGAAGACTCCGGCTCCAGCCAGTGTCGCGGTGGTCACATAGACAGAGCCGCCGCTGCCCGCGCCGGAGCAATTGCCCGCGCCATAACCATTTGCGCTGACCACGCCGTTGTTGGTCAGGGTTCCGCTGACCATCAGGCGGATGGCTCCGCCGCCGGCCGCGCCTAGCGGAGAGGCATAACCGCCGCTGCCACCTGAACCCAAGTCCGTCGGTGTGGGCGCTGATCCATAGGTTGTCGCCGTGGATTGGTTGGGGCCACCGCCGGCGCCGCCATAGCTGCCGCCGTTGCCCGCGTTGTCGCAGTTCACCTGTCCACCGCCGGGGCCGCTGCCGGGGGTGCTGCAACCGCTGCCCACGTAGCCTTGTCCATCAGCCGTGATTGAACTACCGGAGTCGACCTGAACGGATGCGGCGCTGATCGTTCCGCCAAAGCCCTTCCACAGGCCGCCCACCTGGGCAGTGTTGTTCGCAGAGAGAACCGTGACCGTTGAGTTGCCGGTCACCTTCAGTGACTCGGTCAAAATCAACTGCACTCCGCTGCTCACAGTTAGATTGCCGCCGTTGGTGACGGTGAAAGAGTCATAGTTGGCAGCCTTATTCGCGGGCAGGACATAATTTTGGTAGACGGTTGCCTTGGGATTAGCCAGCGAGGTATCGGCGAAAATTGCCGTGCCTACCTGGGCGCTGGTGCCGGCGGCGGCTGTACTGCCGATGAAGCCGGTGTATCCGGTGGCGCTGGTGTAATAGACGGCGATTCGCCCGCCGCCGCCGCCCGCGCTGCATCCCTCGGCCGCTCCACCGTTCGCCTGGAAGATTCCCGCTCCCAACAGCGTCGCGGTGGTCACATACACAGAGCCGCCACTACCGGCACCTGAACAATTGCCACCGCCCGATCCATTCGCGCTGACCACGCCGTTGTTGGTCAGTGTGCCACTCACTACCAGGCGGATGGCTCCGCCACCGCTGCCGCCAACCGGAGAAATATAGCCGCCGCTGCCGCCTGATCCCAAGTCCGTGGGCGCCGGCGCCGATCCATAGGTTGCCATGCTCGACTGGTTTGGCCCCGCGCCGATGCCGCCATAGCTGCCGCCGTTGCCTGCGTTGTCGCAATTGACCTGTCCGCCGCCGGGACCGCTGCCCGAGCCGTTGCAACCGCTGCCTGCATAACCCAGGCCGTCCGCGTTGATGGAGCTGCCGGCATCCACCTGGACCGACCCGGCGTTCACCGTGACACCCACGCCCGCCCAGAGGTTATTGACCTGCGCAGTGGTGTTCGCGCCTTGCAGAATCATGTTGGAATTGCCTGTAACCAGGATTTGTCCGCTCACATTCAGCGTCGAGCCGCCGCCCACTATGAAGGTGCTGCCATTCGACACCGAAATACTGTTGGCCGTCAGCGTTGTGCCGCTGCCCAGCGTCAGCGAGCTTTGATCGCCGACGGTAACACTGTCATACGTCAGATTTAAATTGGCGGGTAAGACGGTGTTCCCTGAAGAAACCGTCAGCTCTTTGCTGGCACCGAGGAGATAGACTGATCCCGGCGCGCCAGCACTTCCACCGCTGCCGCCGTTGGCCGTCGCCAGCGCCAGATTGAAGCTGCCGTTGGTGGTGTAGTTAATGGCAACCCTGCCGCCGCCGCCGCCGTTGACACTTGAGCCGCTGCCGCCATTGGCCGCAATGTTGCCCGTGCCGGCAAGGCTACCGGTCGTGATATAGACCGATCCGCCCGAACCGCCGCCGGCCCCGCCCTCCCCATTATTGGCGTTGCCGCCGTTGGCAGAGATGATTCCGTTGTTGGTCAAAGTTCCCGAGACAGTCAGAGTAATCGCACCGCCGCCCGCCCCTGCATTGCCGCAGTAGTAGCAGCCGCCGCCCGATCCCAAATCCGTTGGAGCCGTCACCGAGCCATAGACTGCCGCTGAGTTGCCACCCCCCAGCCCGCCGTACGATCCGCCCGAACTGTTACCGCCGGAGGGTGCGCCCGGACCATCCCACACCGCATAGCCTTGCCCGTCCGCATTGATGCTGCTCCCCGCGTCCACCTCAATGGAAGCCGCATTCAGAGTTACCCCCATGCCCGCCCACGCACCATTGACCTGCGCCGTGGTGTTTGCGCCCTGCAAAACAATATTCGAATTGCCGGTCACTACGACTGCCCCGCTCACTGTAATCGTGGATCCGCCAGCCACCGTCAAAGTTGCCCCACTGTTGACCGTGAGGCTATTGAGCTGATAGCTGCCCGCAACCCAGGCGGTGCTTGTGCTGATGACCACATCTCCCGACGGGGTCTGGGCAAAAGCGCAAGTGGCCGGCACAATGAAGAGACTCACCAAAAACGCAAAGGACAATTTGGCGGCGCAAGAGAGTTTCATCGTTCTTATCTCCAGTTTTGGAATTCAAACAGCGTTTTGTCAGCGGAGCGGGTGCGAGGGATCCGTCCGCGGTTTATTGGAGCCAATGGGGCGCGAGAACTTCCGCTCCCTGTTCCACTTACTTATGGACAGGCTCTGATAATCGACCTCACTCAAAAGGCGAAATCTAGCACGAAACAGGCCCATGGCATACCAAATAAATTTTGTTTTTATTGAATTCATCTGAAATTGGAAGGAGTCTTCCACCTGAAAGCATTAGCATTTACAAAGGGAACGCTGTTACTACCCATGCGCGGAGGTTGAATTGCTACCATCCGGTGGAGAGATCACCGTATTGCTGGCGAAGTGGCGGGAGGGCGAGCCATCCGCCTTTCAAGAACTGATGCCCTTGGTATATCCGCATCTGCGCGAGGTGGCCGCGGCGTACATTCGTCGTGAGCGCAACCCTGACCTGTTGCAGGGAACCGCCTTGGTGCATGAACTTTATATGCGCCTGTTGAACCAAAAGAAGGGGGTAGGCGAGAACCGCGGACATTTCTACGCCTTCGCCGCCAAAGTGATGCGCATGATCCTGATCGATCACGCGCGCGAGATGCAGACGCTGACACGGGGCGGTGACCTGGACCGGGTGGCGCTCAACGAAGATCTGGCCTGGGTCAATATCGATGGCCCGGAACTGCTCGACCTGGATCGCGCCCTGGAGGAACTGGGCGAGTCGGATGCCGAGAAGGTTCAGTTGGTGGAGCTGCGTTACTTTCTGGGCTGCACGGTGGATGAGACCGCCGAGCTGATGAATCGCTCCCGTTCAAGCGTGAATCGCGACCTGAAGTTTATTCGCAGTTGGCTCTACAGCCGTTTATATCCCAGCCGACTGGAGCCCTTGTCGGATGCCTGAGCCACTCACTTTATATTTCTCGCAAACTGATGTTGGCTTAAAATCCCCGGCTCGGAAACTTCCTCATGACTTCCAAGACAGACCGATTTCAACGTATCGAAGCTCTCTTCCACCAAGCGCTGGCGGTAACGGGCGAGGCGCGCGCCGCGTTGATTGCCGCGCAGTGCGGCGGGGACGTTGAACTGGCTGCACAAGTGAGCCGGTTGCTTGACGCCAGCGAGAAAGAGGAGCAACAGACGGCCGCGCTGATTGCGGAGCGGGTGGTCGGCGATGGAGCTGAATCGGTCGGCAGGCGAATTGGCCCGTATGTTGTGGACGGCCTGCTGGGGCGCGGCGGCATGGGCGTGGTCTACCGGGCGCATCGCGCGGATGGCGAGTTCGAGCAAAAGGTGGCCATCAAGCTGATTGATCTGCCGCTCGCCACCGCGACCTTCCGTGAGCGATTTCGCCAGGAGCGGCAGATTCTGGCCAGCCTGGAACATCCTTACATTGCGCGGCTGCTGGATGGCGGAGTGACGGTGCAAGGCGATCCCTATCTGGTGATGGAGTTCGTCGATGGCATCCCGATTCACCGCTACTGCGAGCGGGAGAATCTCACTTTGCGCCAGCGGCTGACGCTCTTTCTGCGCGTGGTTGAGGCGGTGCAATTTGCTCATCAGAACTTTGTTGTCCATCGCGATCTGAAGCCGGACAACATCCTGATTGCCGCCGACGGCGCGCCCCGGCTGCTGGACTTTGGCACCGCCAAGTTGCTAACGCCAACCATCGCCACAGCGGGCGCGGGGCTGACGCGCGACGGCTGCCAGTCCTTTACGCCGCAGTACGCCAGCCCGGAGCAGGTGCTGGGCCATTCGGTGACCGCAGCCTCGGACACTTATTCGCTGGGCGTGCTGCTGTATCTGCTGCTGACCGGCACAGTGCCCTACGAACTGGCCGAATTGTCCACCGCCGAATTGCTGCGCGCCATCTGCAATGAGCCGCCGCGCAAGCCAGTGGCCGCCAAAGCGCTAGGCTTGCGGCTGGACGCGGATTTGGAGGCGATTCTACTCAAGGCGTTGCGCAAGGAATCGGACAAGCGCTACGGAACCGCCGCCGAACTGGCCGCGGACGTGCGCGCCTGGCTGGACGGAATGCCGGTGGCCGCGCGGCGCGGAAACTATCGTTACCGGGCAGTCAAGTTTATTCGCCGCAATCGCATTGCCGTTGGGGCCTCGGCGCTGCTGGCCGCGTCTTTGATCGCCGGAGTGATCGGCATAGTCTGGCAGGCCAATGTGGCCAACGAAGAGCGCCGCAAGGCCCAGGCCAGCGCGAGCGATTTACGCCAGTTGAGCAACAGCCTGCTCTCCGAGTTGGATGATGCAATTCAGCAGTTGCCCGGTTCCACAGGCGTGCAGAAGCTTCTGGTCACGCGTGTTTTGGAGCACTTGGACCGCGCCGCCAAGGACTCTGGCGGCAGCCGTCAGACGCGGATCGATCTGGCGGACGCCTATTCTCGCCTTGGAAACATTCAGGGAAATACCTATTATCAGAATTTTGGTGATTTCAATGGCGGTCTGGCCAGTTTGGACAAGGCAATCGCTCTGGTTGAACCGCTGACGTCCAACGGATCAACAGATGTCGAAGCTCTGCACGCCATCGCCTTCGCGCAGGTTTCTCGCAGTGAAATTCTCTTCGGCACAACGCGTATGCCGGAGGCGATTGCTTCCGTGCGGGCATCGATAGCGGCCCACGAGCGCATCCTCGCGCTTCCCAGCGCCACGCCGGCCCAGTTCTGCGATGCGTCCAGCGCCTACGCCATCCTGGCCGATGAACTAGGGCTGGGCGGCAATGAAAGCCTTTATGATATTCACGGCGCGCTGCAGGCTCTGCAGAAAAATCTCGATCTGGTCAATCGCGCCTTGCGCGTTGATCCCGACTTTGCCCGCGCTCGCAGGGCATTGGTGGTTGCGCAATTGAAGATCGCGGAAACCGAAAGTGATAGCGACCCGGTGCAGGCGCTGAAAGACTTCCGGATCGGCCTGGAGCGCGCCTCTGCCTTATCCAAGGAGGAACAAGGAAGTATGCGCATGATGCGCGTGCGCAATTCGCTGACGCAGGGCGAGGCCGATGTATTGGTTGAGTTGGGCCAGTACGCCGAGGCCCAGGCGCTCTATGCTCAGGTTGGTGAACTGGCCCAGCATCTGTCGGCAGCCGATCCGCTGGATTTGCGCGCTCTGTTTGAATTGCAGGCCAACCTGAACCAGCAGGCGATTGCCTTTGAAACTGCGGCCGGCTCCATGAAGGCCGCCGACCAGCAAGAGAACCGTGGCGCCGCCGTGAAAGCGTGGACTCAAGAGATTGCCATTCTGGAAAAGATGATCAAGCAAGATCCCTCAAACCTGGAATATGCGCCGGTTCTGGCGAATGCACAGGCACATCTGGGCACGGACCGGACCATGATGCATATCTCCGCGGAAGCGGCAGCAATGGCAAAAACCGGCATCGACTCCTTGAAGTCACTTGGCGCGCAGAATCAGGCTTCGCCAACGACACTGGATCAGGCAGCAAGCGATCTACTCATGGTTGAACCGGCATCGCTAAGGGAGCCAAAGACCGCCGTCTCCTTCGCCGAGCGCGCGGTTTCCTTTACGCACCGGAAGTCGCCTTCGATGCTGCTGACCCTCGCCGAGGCCTATCGTGCCGTGGGCCAGATTGAGCAGAGCCGCGCCACGGCCAAAGAAGCTCTGGCGCTGCTGCCTGCCGTTGAGCCGGGGAACGTCAAGCCGCGCATCCGCAGGCAGCTTGAGATGCAAGAGCAAGCGGGATGGTGAATTCCGATCGAGTTACTCGTTCGTCTGCCTGTCATGCGGCTGAGTGCCGCGCGCGATTAGTCCAAGGCCTCCAACCAACAGCGTCAGAATCAAGATGGTGTCAAAGAGGCTCGTGGGGCGGAAAAAGATGTGCATATTGGCGATGATTCCGGCAAAGATAAACAGAGCTCCGGCAATAGTCAGACCCCATCCGACAATGCTGCGGCCGCGCCAGAAGAGCAGGCCGATACCGAATAACATCGGCAGCAGAGTTATGCCAAAAGAGTTTGCACCAAAGAAGCTCCAGTAAGAACCTACGATCATCACCTGATTCATCAGCAGGTATCCGCCCACGCACATCATGATGAAGCCCAGCGCGAAATGCCCCAGTCCGCCGGGAGTTCCGCCCACGTCGCTGATTGTTCGGTTTTCCATGGGCGAGAGTATAGCAGAGCATGGATGCGCGCGGAAACTGATTTTTTATTGCGCGCAGTTTTATTCACATTGCAATATTGCGCTAACTTCGGATTGCAATGTGTAATCAGCGCCGGGGAACTGCGCTCAATGAATATGCGTATTCCATTGCAAATGCGGAGCTGAATAGGTTAGGATTCCTACGACCGAAGAAAAACTGAAACCGCCTTTCTGTTTGAAAGTTGCATGGAGGATTATGACCGGCAAGCATGGATTTCTTGAGACTTTGAAGTCAGTGGCCTTTGAAGATGACCCGGCGCCGCCAACCCAGCACACTCCTCCGCCCGCCGCTCCGAATTTCGCCTCTCCGACTTTTGCGGCCCCGGCGTTCTCCGCTCCGACTGCGCCCGTGGATGCTTCCTCGCCGGCGCCGTATGCGCTGCCCATTGACGCGGGCGTTGTGGCGGATCATGATCCGGTCTACCAGACGCTGCTCGCGAAGACCGATTTCGAGGCCACGCCGACTGCCGCGACGATTCACAAATTCCTTGATCCGCTGAAAGCCATCCCGGACTCTGTCATGCCGTCAAACATCAAATTCAAGACGGCGGTGATTCAGGCCACGGCGCAGGCGGGATTGACGGAAGACGGGATTCTTTCCACCTTCGACACGCTAAAGGCCAAGTTGCAGCAGGAACACGACAACTTCGGCGTCAAAGAGCAGCAGTTTGCCGCGAAGGAAGTGACCGGCCGCCAGGATCAGATTCAGAAGATCAGTCAGCAGATTACCGATCTTCAGCAGCAGTTGGCGCAGTTATCGACGGAACTGGTGAATGCGCAGGGCAAGGCAACTCACGCACAAGGCCAGTTTGAAGCGGCTGTTCAGCGCCGCGCCAGTGAACTTGAACAGCAGAAGGCGCTCTACACGTCTCTGCTCAAAGGCTAGCTTCCTGTGGTTAAGAACTTGTTTTGAAAGGGCACGACTTTAGTCGTGCCACATGACAGCAAACATAACGGATGGGCTTTAGCCCCTGAGGGAAGGTTTTTAGGAATTTTAACTTTCGCCACAGGTTGCCAGGGTTGAGAGGATAAAAACGCGTATGGGACTTTCGCCAGTGACACCCAACTTTACCCAGAACCTTCAGAATTACACTCCGAAATCGTTCTGGAAGCGGCCGGAAGGCCCGTTCGGCATGGTCGTTCTTGCGGCCCTTGTCCTGGGCGGCGCGTATGGCTTGTTCATCCTGCTGCCCTTTATCATCACGCTTTTGCAGGACACGATTCACGCCGCCATTCTGGGCGCGGTGGTGGTGGCCATTCTGTGGCTGGTCTTCAATCCCACCTTCCGCACGGCGGTCTCGAATCTCTTCCAGAACGTGGTGCGCTTCTTTGCGTCATGGGTGGTTGAGACTGACCCCATTGGCATTCTGCGTAACAACCTGGACGACATGAAGAAGGCCAAGTACAACCTGGACCAGACCTTGCAGCGCTTTGCCGGCAGCGATGAGCGCCTGCAGCGCAGCATCAGCGCCAAATCCGACGAGATTAACGGCCTGGGACGCAAGGCCACCAAAGCCCAGCAGTTGGCCGCAGCCGCCACCGATCCGATGGAAAAGGAACGGCTGCAACTGGAAGGCCAGACCTTCCTGGAGCAGGCCGGAATGTTGATGCAGGGCGTCAAGCAGTTGCAGGCTCTGGAAGACCAGACGGGGAAGATGCTCAAGACCTTTCAGCACTGGTCGCAGATCTCCGACAGCAAGATTCAGCGCACCGAGAACAAGGTGAACTTCCTGGCCGAGCAGCGCAAGATGATTCTGGACGCCAAGGCCACGCTGGGCGTGGGCCAGCAACTGCTGCGCGGCAATCCCGAGCAGTTGAAGATGGTCGATATGGCCCTCGAATACCTGGAAGACGACACCTCACGCACCTTGGGCGAGATTCGCGAGTTCTCCCGCTACACTGACAAGCTGCTCACCGACGACCAGATCGAATCCGGCGCGGCGGCGGACGAGGCGGCGGCCAAATTCGCCGAGTTCAACCAGAAGCTGCTCACCTCCGGCAACCAATCGAGCGGCGCGGACCTGATTCACATTCCGGGAATGGAAGCGCCTGCACCGGCGCGGATGCCGGGGACGCTGGCCAGCGTGGCCGCCTCCAGCAGCAAGCCAGACAGCGATTACGACAATATGTTCAAGTAGTTCTTTGACTGAATGATTTTGGCAATAACTCCCGGAAAAGTGCGGGCGAGGACGCCCGCACTACAGCCGGTCTGGAGACCGGCGCTACATCCATTAAGTTACGAAATCATTCCGTCACGTAACGAGTCGGAAGTGTTTTAGGAAATCATTGAAGGGGAAAAGAAATGCCGCGTTTGAAGCCGCAAGCGAAGTTTGTCCTGATTGTTGTTGTTGGCCTGGGCGTTGTCTACGGGTTGAAATCCGCCATGCAGCATGGTCTGATTCCCACGCCGGGGATCATGAAGTCCATCGTCGCCTCGCGCGTCACGCTTCCGCCGCAGGAAGAGGCGCAGGTGGCCAATGTGCAGGCGCTGCCTTATCCCTCGACGGCCCCGGCCAACGTCGCGGCCACGCACATTCAGTTCGATGTGTGGGAGTGGAACGCAATGTATGCGCTGATCTACGCCAACGGCGGCCCGGAGACAACCAAGGGCTCGCTGATGGAAAAGAACGGCGTGAACCTGACCTTGCACCGCGAGGACTCGAATACCCAGATGGGCAACGACCTGATCGATTGCGCCAAGCAACTTCATGACGGTGAAAAGACCTGCTCCAAGGGCGCCGAGGCTATTGTTGTGATGGGCGACAGCGGCGGCCAGTGGCTTTCCAATCTGAATCCGCAACTCAAGAAGCTGGGACCGGAGTATCAGGCCGTGATTATCGGCGCAGTGGGCCGCTCCAACGGCGAGGATGCGCTGCTCGGTCCGGCTGAGTGGAAGTCCAATCCGCAGAGCATGAAGGGCAAGACCGTCGTCGGCGTCATCCGCGACGGCGACTGGAATATCGCGCTTAATTTCATGGGATCGAACGGCCTCAAGAATAACCCCGATCTGAAGACCTACGACCCGGATGCGGTCAACTGGATTGCCGCTCCGGACGAGGATTACATCAAGGCCGTCACCGACGTCTTTATCCCCAACCGCTGCGAAGACCGCAAAGTGGTCAAAGATGGCCGCCCCACCGGCGAAACCAAGAACGTCTGCCCCGACGGCGTGGTGACTTGGACCCCAGGCGACGAGCAGGCCGTGCATGGTCGTCCTGGAACCACCAAGATCGTCTCCTCGCACGAGTACGCCTCGCAGATGCCGGCTGTCATTCTCGGCATCAAGAAGTTCTTCAACGACAACCGCGACGAGGTTACCGGATTGCTGGCTGCCAGCTTCCAGGCCTCCGATCAAGTGAAGGCCTTCGATGCGGTACGTCGCAAGGCGGGAGAGATGTCGGCCACGCTTTATAAAGATCAGACCGGCGATTACTGGTACAAGTACTACGGCGGCTTCCGCGATCCCAACTCCGGCCAGATGCTGGGCGGCTCGGCGGTCTTCAACCTGGAAGACAATGTCAACTACTTCGGCCTGGACGGCAAGCATAACAATAATATGCGTGCCACCTACGAGACCTTCGGCAAGATCGCCACGGAGAATTATCCCCTGCTCTTCAAGGACAGCCCGATTCCACCGTATAAGGAGGCGGTGGATACCTCGTTCATCTTTGGCGCACAGGCGTTGCTGAATACCGGCGGCGTGCAGGGTGCAGCGGCCGAGACAGTCGATTACGCCAAGGAAGCGCAGAGCGGTCAGGTGCTGGGCCACAAGGCGGTCTACATCAACTTTGCCTCCGGCTCTGACCAACCACTGCCCAACAGCCTGCCCACGCTCGCCGAGCTGAAGGATTCGTTGGCCATCAACTCGCAGCTCGCCCTGCAGATCGACGGCTACACCGACAACGCCGGCAGCGACGCGGTGAATGTGCCGCTGAGCGAAAAGCGCGCCCAGGCCGTCAAGCGCTACTTCCAGCAGGTGGCGCCGATGAGCTTCCCGGACTCCCGCTTCAAGTCGGTTTCCGGCCATGGCTCACAGAACCCGCTGGCCTCCAACGCCTCAACCGGTGGCAAGGCCCTCAATCGCAGAGTCGAAATTACGCAGATCGGGCAATAGTGCCGTGACCGTTTGATTCGATAATTGGCACCGAATAGGCGCGGGCGAGGACGCCCGCGCTACAGCCGGTCTGGAAACCGGCGCTACATGTATCCGTAGGTAAGCAATGAATCACGTAGTCGCGGTCTTTTCTCCCAATGCGGTCCTGAACAAGAGCGCCGTACGCGCTCTCGTCGCCTTTCAGATCGCTGTCCTGATCCTGTTATGGATCTTTAGTCCCTTTGTTCTGCTGCCCAAGCCGAGCGAAGTTCTCAACGCCTTCAACGAATTATGGGAGCAGGGCCTGGGCGCGGAGCTGATTACCAGCTTCTATCTCAACATTCAGGCCATCGCCGTCTCTACCATCGTGACGCTGCTGCTGGCCTACGCCACGGTCATGCCATTTTTCCGGCCCGTCGTCGCGCTGCTAAGCAAACTGCGCTTTTTGTCGCTGGTCGGCCTTACCTTCTTCTTCACCCTGATGGCCCGCAGCGGCCACGAACTCAAACTCTCCCTGCTGGTTTTTTCCGTTTCCGTCTTCTTCGTTACAGGTATGGCCGACGTCATCAATGGCATTCCCAAGGAGCAGTTTGACCTGGCGCGCACGCTGCGCATGGGCGAATGGCGCGTGGTTTGGGAGGTCATCGTCCTGGGCCAGATCGACCAGGTCTTCGACGTCCTCCGCCAGAACGCGGCCATGGGCTGGATGATGCTGACCATGGTTGAGGGAATCGTCCGCTCCGAGGGCGGTGTGGGCACCATCCTGCTCGACCAGAATCACCACTTCCGCTTGGCCGCCGTCTTCGCCATTCAGTTGACCATCCTGTTGCTCGGCTTGCTCCAGGATTACGGCATCGGCCTGGCCAAGAATATGCTTTGCCCCTACGCGGCGCTGACCCTGGAGAGAAGCTAATGGCCACTCCCAACTACAGTTTTGGTAAAACTCTCCTCCGCATCGACAACGTCTCGCTGGAGTACGATGGCCGCCCGATTCTGAGCAACGTCACCGCCGAGGTCAAGGACATTATTGTTCCGGGCCGCGTGCAAGGGCAGGTGGTAGGCATTCTCGGCCCCTCCGGTTGCGGCAAAACCACGCTCTTCCGCATCATCGCTGGCCTGCACGCGCCCACCTCAGGCCGCGTCTCGGTCAATGGCTTTGATCGCCCGGTGATGGCCGGCGAAGTCGGCGTCGTCGCCCAGAGCTATCCGCTCTTCGAGCACCGCACCGTCCTTGGCAACTTGATGCTCGGCGCCAAGAAGAAGGAAAAGAACTCCAGCACCGCCCGCGACAAGGTGATGACCTTTCTGCAGGAGTTCGGCCTGGAGGACAAGTACAACCTCTATCCCGCGCAGCTCTCCGGCGGTCAGCGCCAGCGTTGCGCCATCATTCAGCAAATTCTTTGCAGCGAACACTTTCTGCTGATGGACGAGCCATTCTCCGGCCTCGACCTCATCATGCTGGAAAAGACCTGCGAACTGATCGCCAAGGTCTCCAACATGGACGACCTGAACACCATCATCGTGGTCACGCACGACGTAACGGCCGCCTGCTCGGTGGCCGATCATCTCTGGCTCATGGGCCACGGCCCTGCCGAGGACGGCGCAACCCCGCCCGGCTCACGGATCATCAAGCAGTACAATTTAATTGACCGCGATCTGTGCTGGCAGCCGGGGATTATTACCACGGCTCGCTTCACCGATTTCGTGCGCGAAGTCAAAGAAGAATTCAGGAGGCTGTAAATGAGCGATAAAAAGGAAATCGAACTTCTCGTCTGTAAATGCAAGGACTGCACCCACTGGGAGATCGGCAAGGATGTGCTAATCTGCAAGACCTGCGGCCTCACCCTGCCCGCCAAGATCACCGTTGACGACCACCATATGCTCCACTGGAAGAAGCACGAGCGCTAGCCTGATCGATTTGCGTTGAAGTGCGCGCGTGAAAGATCCAGGATGAGGGATGTGCGGCGGCTCCCCAGTGTTTTTCCTGGGGCATAACGGCCCATGGTTTTGATTGGATGAAGTGAACTCAAGCAACCTTTCTATTATGAATAACATAGAAATGACAGTGGCGGCGGAGCACGGACCCGATATCTATGAGGAAAAACTCAACTATCCGATGCTGGGTTTAACCCGCATTGGGGTTATATTCGCGCATCGGCGCCAAGGTTCTGCACTGGCCTCGAGCGTTTTGCCGGATTTGCGTCCAGGCCCTTGGACGCGAAAGTCTGGAGTGGCTATGTCAGAAGCTTCTTCCCAGCGAGAACCGCACCAGAAACGGTTCGGTCGGATGGTTCACACGTCCGAATGCCGGTGCGGTTGACGGCGCGATTTGGTAGGTATACGCATAGTCAATGTCGGCATCTCTGCGGTTCAGCATATTCAAGAGTTCTGCCGTGGCGTGCCAGTTCTTGAAGAAGTGATAGCCGACCTCCCCATTGAGCAATATCGTTTGAGTTGACTGGTAAATTCCATCCGAGGTCAAAGGCCGCGGGCCAAAGTAGCGCAAGCGCAAACTCGTCGAAAGGCCTTTATAGTCGTGCAGAGAGACGCCCGACGAGATCACCACCTTGACCGCTTCCGGCACAAGCTTGCCGCCGGGACCACTTTCTTGCCAGTTGACGGTCCCATCCGGGTTGCCATTCACCGAAAGAGCTGCCTTGACCACGCTCTGCGCCGCATCGTCCGGGTCGATCTGCGTGAACTGGGCTCTGGAGTCGGCAATATCAAAATCAACTGCCAGATGTTCTGTTGGCGTGTAATAGTTTGCCCATTCAAGACCATAGCGGTTGCTGGACTGTTCCGAAGCAGACGTGCCTCCGGTGTCGCCATCTTGCATCAGCTCAGAATTGCTGCGGAGAACCCAGAGCGAAAGGGTGCTCTGCAGGTGGGGAATGGCCGAAGTGCGCACGCCAATCTCTCCGCCCTTGGTCTGGACCAGCGGAGTGATGGGCGTATTGGAGGTATTCGGATAAGGATTGTCCGGGGAAATGGGTTCCAGGGTTTGTGTTGTGCCGCGCCCGTCATTCGAGTGAAAACTGAACCCGCCCTGCAGATAGAGCTCGGTGCTCGGCCAGGGGCCGAAGATCAAACTCGCTTTGGGACTGGGCAGGAACTTGGTCGCCGAGCCGGAATTGGCGGCGTTCACCGTCGGCGAGTAGGCCAGGCTGGTGACCACGAATTTTTCCTGATCGCCGCGCAGAGCCAGGACCGAGCGGAATTTGCTTGCCCACTGGATTTTGTTTTCCACGAACGCGCTGCCCATCGTGTCAGTAAAGTTATCCCGTTCCGTGGTCGCAGGCAATGTGGGGCAAGTGGTATTGGCGACAGTGGTCGTATCCTTAGTTCCATCGGGCAGCGTTAAGTCAAGAGTGATGTTGGAGTTGGGGATGGTAACGCAATTAGGGCCATCGGAACTGCCGACGGGGAAGAAGCTGGCGCCGGTAGCGGAATAGTCGGTTTTGTCCGTCCGCACGCGATTTGCCGAGCGGTACAGGCCATTGTTGATCCAGTCATTGCGGAGTTGAAATCCGAAGGTGTTGGAGATTTTGCGGCCATACCATGTACCGAAGAGTGTGTGGTGCGCGTCAAAGCCAGCCACCCAGCGCCTGTCCTGCTGATTGAACTGGTCGCCTTTGTTGTGGTCTACCAGGTAATAGGTGAAATCAGAAAACAAATTCATGTCGTAATAAAAGAGATAGGCCGATATCTTCGACTCGGAGTTGTCGTTCTGGCGATGCCATTCCCCTTGCAAACTATAGCGCTGGCTGTGGCCGCCGTCCGTGGGGTTCAGTGTACCGAAGAAGCCAACGACAGATTGTGCCGCCACAGGTATCTGATCGCTTGAATTCCATTTTCCGTGGTAAGCGTGGGCCGTAGCACTGAAACCGTCAGCATCGTCACCTTGACTGTAGGTGAGCAGGCCGTTGATTTTGTTATATCCGTCGGGATGCACCCATGGGCCGTCATAATAAGTGTCTTCTCCGCCGTAAAGCAGATTGCCCGCACCAAGCTTTTGCGATACGCCGAAGACGGCTCGCCCGTATGTGTGCGTGCCGCCTTCCACCCTGAAGAAATTTTGTGGCAGAGTTTTGGTAAATTCCACATGGGCATTTGCCGCCGAGCCGAAGTTGCCGACATTCGCGTAGTATGGACCTTTCGCGAAATCCACCCGCTTTACAAACTCCGGGATGACGGTGTTCATGTCCGAGTAGCCCTCGCCGTGGGCGTGCGAAGGAAGGTTCAGCGGCATATCGTCGAGAAAGATGGCTATATCCGTGCCATGGTCCAGATTGAAACCGCGAAGAAAGTACTGGTTGGCCTTGCCGCCACCGGCGTGCTGCGTGATGATGAGGCCGGGAACCGTCTCCAAGACCTCTCCCGAACGAAGGATCGGACGATCCTCAATCTCCGCTGCACTCACCGTACCTTGAGAGCCGGATTCGGCGGTTCCGATCAGGTCATCTGCACGGCCCTGCACGTTGACTGTTGTGCTCACTGCGCCCACGACCAGCAGGATGCGCAGCGGGGCCGACGCCCCGGCGGTCCCGATGGTGACAAGGATTTCTTTGGTTGCGAAGCCGGGATTCATGACGACAAGCTGATAATTGCCTGCCGCGAGTCCGGAAAATATGAAGGAGCCGTTCGTGCCTGTATGCACCGTTCTTTGTACGGCACCGTTCGCGCTCTGTATATGCACCTCTGCCCCGGCAATCACCGCGCCCGATCTGTCAACGACCGTTCCCGACAGCGGAGGCAAGGCCTTATCACTCTCCGTAACCGGGTGCCCCAGCGGTTCAGGCACTTGCCCACTGGTCGAGGACGGTACTGCAGAAAGCAGCAAGGCCGCGGCAAACAGGGCAATGAGAATGAATCTGCTGAAAAGCATTCTTGCAGGCTCCAGAAAGCATTTGGCAATCGGTAGGCGCGGACTTGCCTGAAGAACATTCTCGCACGAGTAGCACGATTTATGTACTAGTATGCAACATAAAAATAAAGAAAACGTATGCATAATGTAAAGGAGGGAGGTTGGTAGCTTTCACGGAGGTCCAGGCCTCAGAGCTGAAAGCGATTGGGAATCGAGCTCCGTCCGGGGTTCACTACGACCTGCCGGTTGCTGTCATTGGAAAGACAATGTCCGAAGACTCGCCCATTGCGGAGCACAGATAATAAACAACTTAAGTATGGTGGAGGCGGCGGGAGTCGAACCCGACATCAGTGTTGAAAACACTCAACTT
>CAZYCV010000032.1:0-43546 GCA_964645305.1 uncultured Occallatibacter sp.
ATTGCGCTAGAATATGACCATGGTCGGTGACCATTGGAGGAATATCTATGCAATCCACCATTGCAGCCGGTGAATTCAAGTCGAAGTGCCTCAAACTGCTCGATCAGGTTGCCGAGCAACGGCAGACGCTGGTCATCACCAAACATGGGCGCGCGGTGGCTCAAGTGGTGCCCATGCCGCCCAGGGTTGATCCGTTTGGATATATGCGCGGCAGCGGGATTGTGATCGGCGATATTATTTCGCCTTTAGAAAATGAGTGGGAGGCGGCGCAGTGAATGCCTCCCCTTCCCCGGTTGCGAAGGATCAGTCTTTGCTTCTGCTCGACACGCACACGCTGGTTTGGCTCATGTTCGGAGATCCGAAACTAGGTCGGCAGGCCAAGGAAGCCATCCACTCGGCCTGTGTGGAAGAGCTGACAGTGGTTTCCGCCATCACCCCGTGGGAGATTGGCGTGCTGGTGAGCAAGAAGCGAATCGAACTGTACCGGGATGTTTTGGAGTGGATACGCGATGCACTGGGGCTGCCGGGCGTGCGCCTGTGGCCCCTTACCGCGGAGATCGCCGTTGCCAGCACGCGCCTGCCGTGGGAGATGCACCCCGATCCCGCCGATCGCATCTTGGTGGCTACGGCGCGCAGTCTGGGCGCAACGCTGGTCACCGCCGATCAAGCTCTGCTGGACTTTTCAGCCAAAGGACACTTCAAAACGCTGGATGCGCGCCTATAGTGCGACCTGAGCTTCCAGGCGACTCCCATCCAAAATCAATGGGTGCCCCAGGTCCGGATCTTCGGACCTGGGAGATCACTCCCACCAGCGATCGCTCTACGGAGTAACGCTGAACTCGGCGTGCAGCGGGGCCTTGGAGTCGCCGCCCGCCCAGACGTCAAATGCCTCCGGTTCAACGACCCAGTCCTTTGCTTCCGGGCTCCAGAACTTCAGCTCGTCCTTGCCGAGTGAAAAATGGACGGTCTTCTTCTCTCCGGCGGCCAGAGCAACGCGCTCAAATCCCTTCAATTGGCGCACCGGGCGCGATGCCGAACCCGCCCGTTGATGGATGTAAAGCTGCACCACCTCGTCTCCGGCCACTTTGCCGGTGTTCTCCACATCGACCGAGACCTGCAACCTCTCCGCTGCCTGGATCGACTTCCGGTCCAGTTGGAGGTTGGAGAAGGCGAAGGTCGTATAGCTGAGCCCATATCCAAAAGGATAGAGGGGCAAAGAGGTCAGATCGGCATAGCGGGAGGTGAAGTGCGGATCGTCTTCGGGCGACTGGGTGAGGTTGTGGTTGTAGTAGGTGGGCGACTGGCCGGTGGCGCGCGGCCAGGAGACCGGCAGCTTGCCGCCGGGGTTGGCGTCGCCAAAGAGGATATCGGCGATGGCGTCGCCGCCTTCGGTTCCGGGCAGCCATGCTTCCAGAATGGCGGGCACATGATCGGCGGCCCAGTTGATCTCCAGCGGACGGCCGTTCAGCAACACCAGCGCCACCGGCTTGCCCGTGGCCACCACCGCCTCCAGCAACTGCTGCTGGTTTCCCTTCAGGGCGAGAGATGAGGCGGAGGCCGCCTCGCCGCTCATGGAAGCGCGCTCGCCCAGCACCATAACCACGACGTCCGCGCGCTTGGCTGCAGCCACGGCCTTTTCCACTTCGCTCTTCAACTCGGCTTCAGGCATCATCGGAGTCGCCTTTTTGCCGGACTGCGCGTCCCATGGCATCGGGTAGGCGCGCTGCATATCGCCGCCGCGCACAAACTCGATTTTGGCCTTGGGCAATTTGTTGTGCAGTCCTTCCAGCACGGTGACGGCCTTGCTTTCATCCACCGTCCACCCGCCTTTAATATCTTCGCTGGAGTCGGCCACCGGTCCAATCAGCGCGATGGAGGCGAGGCTTTTGCTGAGGGGCAAAAGACCGTTCTCGTTGCGCAGCAGGACCATCGAGCGCTGCGCCGCCACGCGCGTTGCGGCGCGGTGTGCGGGATCATTCAGCTCTTTGTCCTTGTTGGCCGGGTCGCCGTAGGGATTCTCAAAGAGTCCCATGCGAATCTTGACCGCCAGAACCTCGCGCACCAACTGATCGATTACGGCTACGGGCAGCTTGCCCTCGTCCACCAGCTTGGCGGCGAACTTCAGATAGGTATCGCTGGACATATCCATGTTGGTTCCGGCGATCAGTCCGCGATAGGCGGCATCTTCGGGGTCGCGCGCGTAGCCGTGGGTGGCAAGCGAACTTACCGCCGAGGCATCGCTGATGACAAAGCCTTGAAAGCCCAGATCGCGGCGCAGCACGTCGCGCAGCAGCCAGCGATTCCCGCTGGCCGGAACGTCATTCAGATCCATGTAGGCGCTCATCACCGTGCCCACGCCGGCATCCACGGCGGCCGCAAAAGGAGGCAGATAGACATTGCGAAAGAGCACATCGGGAATATAGCTGGCGTCGTAGTCGCGTCCGCCTTCCGCCGCTCCGTAGCCGGCAAAGTGCTTGACGCTGGCCAGCACGTGATGGGGCGTGCCGAGCGCCGGCCCCTGGAAGCCCAACACCTGCGCGCGCGCCATGGCTGCGCCCAGATAAGGATCTTCGCCAGCGCCTTCCATGATGCGTCCCCAGCGCGGATCGCGCGCGATATCCACCATCGGGCTAAAGGTCCAGTTGACGCCGGAGACCGACGCCTCGCGCGCGGCAATGGCCTGCTCTTGCTCCACCAGGGCGGGGTCCCAACTGGAGGCCATGGCGATGGGCACGGGGAAGGCATTCTTGTAGCCATGGATGACATCGAAGCCGACGAGAAGCGGAATCTTCAGCCGGGATTGGTTGACGGCAATCTCCTGCAGCTTCTGAATCTCTGCAGAATCGCTGGTCCAAAGGATGGATCCCGCCTCGCCCTTGCGGATAAGTTCATCCCACTTTTCGCCCTTTGGTCCCGGTGTCCAGGGGCCGACCTGTGTAAGCTGACCGATCTTTTCATCGAGGGTCATTTGCTTGAGCAGGGACTCAACGCGCTGGCTGACTTGCTCTTTGCTCACGGCAGCGGTGGTGGTTGGTTGCGCAGTCGCGACGCCGCAGTTCAGCAACAAAAGCAAGGGAAAGACAAGGACGCAAACCAAACCACGCGCCCGGTTGAATGAAACGAGATTTCGAGGTGAATTAATCATGTTCTTTTCAGTATAGTGAAACGCTCGTGGCGCAGCCGATCGGCGGCGGCAAGGGCCTTTGACGCCCACTCACTTTTTGGTTATGGCGATCACGGTAATGTCATCGTCCTGGCCAAAGCTCTGGGCTGCGTCGGCCACGGCGGCGGCGGATGGCTGGGCTTGCAACAGAGCTTGCAACCGGTCGAAGCCGAAGAGTTCGCCCTTGGAGTTGCGCGCCTCAACAACGCCGTCCGAAACGAGCAGCAGGCGATCTTCATTCTTCAATGCAAAGCGCATCAGCGAAGGCTCCGCGCCGGCGTAAATCCCCAAAGGAAGCGCGCCGTCGATGGTCAACAGTCTGCCATTCACGTAAGGCGGCAGGTGGCCGGCATTGACCAGCAGAACGCCGCCGTCCGCATCCACGCGCATGGCCAGGCAGGTGGCGTTCGAGTGACCGCGGTCGCAGAGCAGCAGGTTGAGGGCCTTGAGCACGGCGAGCGGATCAGGATCGAAGAGCACGGTGCTGCGAATGGCGCCCACCAGCAGCGCCACCAACATTCCTGCTTGCAGGCCTTTGCCTGTTACATCGCCGGCCACCATCAACAGGCTGCCGTCCGTGGGGTGGGGAATGATCTGGAAGAAGTCGCCGCTCACCTCGGAGGCGGGGCGGAATTCGGTTTCGATCTCCAGGCCGGCGTATTGGACGCGCGCCTGGGGCATGATGACCTTCTGCACCTCCTGCGCCTGGCGGACATCGAGGGCCAGATTCTGCTGCCGTGCAATGGCGCTCAGCATACGGCGCAGCAGCAGCAGCGCCACAACCAGTGTGAGCAGGAAGACGGCCAGATCGCCCAGGCTGACCTGCGTTCCCAGAGGAAACCAGAAGGCCTTGATGTGCAGCACCGCCAGTTCATTCTGAAAGCGGGAGAGGCCCAGCAGCAGCAGGGCGGGCAGCGTCAGCCAGCCCTCCATGCCCTGTTCGCGGATGCCTTCAATGCCAATCCAGAGCAACAGGCACATCCAGATCAGCCGCACCACCAGCGAGACGGAATGAAAGGTGAGCGAGACCGGCTGCGGAATGGCGGTGAAGAAGAGATTGTCGCCAATCGCGTTGGAGACGGCCAGAGCCACGGCCAGCACGGCGATGGCCATCGGCATCCAGGCCAGGCGGCGCAACCGGAACCAGACCCACCACACCATCGCCCAGGCGGCGTAAGAGAGGGGATTCAAAAAGAAGTGGCGAATCTCGATGCCGGCATAGCCTGAGAGCGATTGGGTCCAGGTATTAATGACAACCACCAGCAGGTCAGCCGCCGAGAGCAGATAAACAAAGCCCATCCACAGGTAGGCCCGGTCGGAGCGGTCGATCAGGATCAGAGAGAATGAGGCCAGGGCGAGAAGGATGAACTGATAGGCCTCGATGGGGCAAAGGGCAAAAGTGCGAATCAGATGGAGCCACAGAACCTGATGTTGCGCGTCCACTACTTCGGCGCTGCCGATCAGCGGCGCGGTGTGCAGGCCGCCGGCGTCGGGCTGGGTCAGCAGTTCGCTGGGACCCATCCAAACGCGAAAGGCCAAAACGATGCTGGGGGCGGAGTCGGCGGCAGAGGCTGCGCTGTCCGGCAGAGGAAAGATCATTGGCAGAGCGTAGTAGACCACCGGCTGGCGAGAGGTGAAATCTCCAAAGCTGCCCAGCAGCCTGCCATTGGCAAAGAGCTGGTAGGCGTCGTCCACATCGGACGGCCCTTCGACGGCCAGCTTTTCTCCCGGCGTTATCTGAACCCGCACGCGCAAACGATACCAGGCGTAACCCCAATAGCCCGCATGGCCGCGCGCCGTCCAGCCCGGCAGATAGCCTGCCTGGCCGCCCAGCGGATCGTGCGCGTCGGCCTTGGGTTTCAGGCTGACCGACTCCCACTGCGCGTCGTTAAAATCTGCTTCGGCCCAGAGCGGCGCGCCGGTTGCCGGATCAAGAGGTGAATCACCGGCGCGGAACTTCCACGGCCCATCGAGCGGAAGATAAGGCTTGCCCAGCTTGATCGGATCAGGTTGAGAGGATGCATCCGCGGACAGGGCCGGGTTCCGTGTTTGAGCCGACGCAGGCCGGAATCCGCCAAGAGCAAGGCAAAAGACAAGGACCACAATCCTTGGAAGAGCGCGCGCCAAGTAAAAATCCTCCATTTTTTCGGGGAATGCCGGAGAGCTGCCGCCGCGCCATTCCAGTTCACGACGAGGGAGGAAAGCCATCAAGTTCAAGGCAGACGCAAATTAAGGCTGTTGCGTATACAGAGGATGAATGGATAGCCGTGGAAGATTTAATTTTTTCATCTCAAAGATCAGACGAATCCATTTTCAGTCGTCCACCAACAAGGGAAAAAGCTGTAAGTATCTACCGGCAGAGCCGGTGGCTTTACAGTTACGGGCCCTTCAACGGGGCCTGACAAACATCCTTGTCTGCGGGAAGTGCAATTGCCCATGGCGCTTGGAAAGCCCGCGCCGTAGGCGCAGTGGTCATTAAAGCGTTTTCGCATTTTCTATAAACTTCCGTGCCCCATCCATTCCGCGTTTTTCAGCGGAATGGGTGGGAAAACCAATAGAATTGTGGTCTATACAATTACTGAAAACGCTGTAGCCCACCGTTTCAACGGTGGGGATGCTGGCCCTATTGAAGCACCCGCGCCGTAGGCGCAATGGTCATTAGCCCACCGTTTCAACGGTGGGGATGCTGGCCCTATTGAAGCACTCGCGCCGTAGGCGCAATGGTCATTAGCCCACCGTTTCAACGGTGGGGAAGGATCAGCCAGAATGCCGCCGGAGTCCCATAGGGACGGTGTTTCAAATTCGTGCCGAGACCGTCTTTCCAGGGACAAATGAGAAAAACACAAACCGGGAATGACTCCCGTAAATGTCAAACTGCTACTGACACCCCGGCAGAGCCGGGGGATCTCCTCACGCTTTAGCACTGGCCTCCTAGCCGACTGTAGGGTGAACCTGCAGGTCAACGCTTGCCTCTTTCCAAGGCCGGAGAGCAGTCGGTCAATTGCTCCGGCGCCCAGCCCGCTCACGCAGGGCCGAACGCCGGAGTTTTGTTCAGGGTTGTGTGATTTCGGGTTACCTACGAAAGAACCGATCAGGCAACAGCGGCTTAGATTCGTGCAACCGCCAGGAAGGGGATTGATTGTGTGTTGGTTGACTGGAATTGTTGACAAACTCCATGCCCGGTTGATTCCTGGTTAACTTGCCACTTCTTAGTCGTTGGAGGCTTCCGCTTGAGCTTCCGCGCCAGCCTCATCATTGGCCTGAGAATCAACGTCCACGCCTGCCTCGGCGGCGGAAAACTCTTCGGCCACGCCTCCCAAGCCCAGCTTTGTGTCATTCATGTCCATGGGGAAATCTCCTTCTTTGGATTCGCGTGCAATGTGTGGAGAGCATAGCAGTGATAGATGGTTCAGTGTCAAGTGAAATCGCGTTAAAATCCACGGCCCGTGGGAGTTTGCTTCCGCTCGGAATTTGTTCTCACAATCCCCTTGCGTCGAGGCAATCCGTTCTGGATTGAAAGCCGCCCTCTTGAATGATCGCGGCTTCCATACGATCTCTCTTGGGCAACTCCTCCAGCTTCAGGCCTCTTTCAAGAGCCTGTCACAACGCCTGCCGAACCGCATCGTGAAAGGCTGGCCTCACCTGCCGGATCAACTGGCTCGCGCGATCCGGCCAGGTTCGGTTCGTCAACAGCGCCACGGCGATCCCCGCCTCCAGATCAATCCATAGCGAACAGCCGCTGAAGCCCAGATGCCCAATCGCAGCGCGGGAAAAATACCGGCCTGAACTGGATGGCTGCGAGGGCGTATCCCAACCCAGCGCGCGCGAACTGCCCGCCGGGCTTTGCCGTTGCGCAAACTGCTCAATCGTCGCCGCGTTGAAGAGCTGACCGCGGCCCTCATGAGCCAGCAGAAGCTCCCGCGCCAAGCGCAGCAGATCAGGCACATTCGAGAAGAGCCCCGCGTGACCGGCCACGCCGCCCAGCAGCCATGCATTCTCGTCCTGCACCTCGCCCTGCATCACCCGGCAGCGGTAGCGCGCATCCAACTCGGTGGGCGAAATCTCTGGGTGCCCCACCCTCGCGACGTTCTTGTTTTTGTCGCTAGGGTGGGATTCCATAAAGCCTGGGTGCCCCACCCTCGCGACGTTCTTGTTTTTGTCGCTAGGGTGGGATTCCATAAAGCCTGGGTGCCCCATCCTTCGCGTACTCTGCGAAGGGTGGGATTCCATAAACCCCGTAGCCGTCATTCCCAGCGGCAAAAAAATCTCCCTCCCAACCCACGCCGCCAGCGCCTCGCCCGTCAGCGCCTCCAGCGCCTTGCCCAGCAGAATAAACCCCGGATCGGAGTACTCCGCCCGCGTGCCCGGTTCTGCTTGCAGCGGCAGCGCAAGGCAGGCATCCAGCAACGCCTCGCTAGTCGCGGCGGTGCGGAAGAACTCGACATACCCCGGCAGCCCGGAGTTGTGCGCCAAAAGGTGGCCAAGCGTCACCCGCCGCGCCGGATCGTCCGCGGCGCGCTTCCATACAAACTCCGGCAGCACCTCGCCCAGCGCCGTCTCCAGCCGTAGCCGCCCGCACTGGTGGAGGAGCATCGCCGCACCGGTCGTCGCCGCAACCTTGGTCAGGCTGGCCACGTCAAAGACCGTCTCCGGCGTAACAGCGGGCGCAGCCTCGTCATACGTAAATCGCCCCCGCGCGCCCGCAAGCACAACTTCCCCGCCGGCCAGCACGCCAAAGGCGCAGCCGGGAAAGGCGCGCGCGGCAATCGCATCGTCCAGTACACGAGTCGCGGCATCCAAGCGCCCCTGCGCGCCAACGCTCCAGACTGTGGGCAAGCTATCTTCAGATTTCATCGCTCATTTGCATAGTACAGATTGCATAGTACAGTTTGCATAGTACAGCAAGACGGGCTGGAATAAGAGCTTATCCGTGAATTGCAGCGTCGACGAATTGCAGCGCTGACGAATTGTAGCGCCGGCCTCCCGGCCGGCTGTTGCGTGGACCTCCCGGTCCACGCCGAACTCCACACCATGGATGAAATGCTCTGGGTAGCCTTGACCAACTTGACCAACTCAACAAATCGGCGCACAATTTAATTGTTATCCTCAAGCAAGGCTGGAGGCTCTGGTTTAGCAGCCCCGCAAAGGAGCCAGTACCGTAGTGATTTAGCCCGACAGTAGCCCGGTAGAAGGACAACAGTAGTTCAACGGTAGCCCGAGAGTAGCCCAATGGCGGCCCGACGCCCGCGCCGTATAGGACAACAGTAGCTCAACGGTAGGCCGACAGTAGCCCGGTTGTAGGACAACAGGAGCTCAATAGTAGGCCGACAGTAGCCCGGTAGTAGGACAACAGGAGCTCAATAGTAGGCCGAGATCAACCCAATGGCGGCCCGACGCCCGCGCCGTAGGCGCAGAGTTGATTAGCCCACCGTTTCAACGGTGGGGTGAGGAACGCAATAACTGACGGGGAGTCCCGTAGGGACGGTGCTCACGCTCCGCACCCTTCCAATGTTTTTCTGAGACGAGGGCAAAGATAATCCCTTCGGGAATTGAGGAAATTATGGCAAGCACGCAGGTGAATCTTTATGAAGCTAAAACGCATTTTTCCAGCTTGGTGGATCGAGCCGCAAAGGGCGAAGTCATCGTCATCGCCAAGTCTGGGAAGCCCATGGCGAAGTTATCACCGATGCAGATTCCGGAAAATTCTCCCAAGACATATAGGAAGTTTGGGCAAAATATATTGGGAATTACCATCCATTCCGATGATTGGGAAAAGGATATTCCTCTGGAGTACTTTCAGGACGAAGGCAAGGAAAATCCCTTCAGCGCTGATCTTGTCGGGAGCGATGCGAAATGAAGGACTCCGCGTTTTTAATTGATTCCAATGTTGTTGTCTGGCTCGATCAGAGACCGGAGCGAATCCCCCCGCACATACTTTTGATGATCGAATCGGCGCCGCAAGTATTTTTGAGCGCGGTGACAGCCTGGGAACTGGGAATCAAGCAGGCGCTGGGCGACTTGACGCTGCTTCAGCCGGTTTCAGAGATGCTTCGCACGCATAGCATGACAGAACTTCCGGTGACCATTCAACATGGAGAAGCCGTACGCGACTTGCCCTTGCATCATCGCGATCCTTTCGACCGTTTACTGGTTGCGCAGGCGATGATTGAAGGTCTGATACTCGTGACCGGAGATAAGTTATTGCTCAAGTATGGAGTTCCAGTCCTGATTGTCTAACAGTTCAACCGCGAACTTTCAGACGAGAGCAGGCTGGCATGTTTCATATTGTCAACTAGTAACCATTTCGCTCATTGCGAAATATTGCTTGAGCCATTCTTCGCGGCGAACAAGCTCGAATGAGCTGCCAAGAATGAGACAACTTGCCCCGTAGGACGGATGAATCTCCAAAATCTTGCTATTTTGAAGGCGCGCTTTTTCGAACAGAATATTGCTTTGTTTTTCGTCGGAAGGACCTGCTTGTAGCCTGTATAACGTGTGGATGTCCTGAAGATTTACCTCCTCAGTCTCACGCAGCAGAGCTTCGAAAATTATATTTCCAGACCTGATCCCATCCGCACAAAGTTCTACCACTTCTTCTGCTACAAACACAAACCGCTCACGTCCTTCGGTAGCCAGAAAAACATGAACGGTCTTACCGTCTATCCATAGTCCTTCAAACCTGCCATCATGGAATTCGCTGAATTTCCTCATCTTTTTGGGAGGTCCTCAAACTATTCCCTGATCCCTGTCCTCTGTTCCCTGCTTCTACGTAATATCCTCCGTGTCATACACCAGCCCGCCGCGCTTCTTCGGAATCCCATGCACTGAGCTGATCAAATCCTCCACCACGTCTTCCAACTGCCGCTGGCTTTCGATCACCGCGCTCATGCTCTTCAGCTCATCCGGCTCGATCACGCGCTCAATCAGCGCTACGGCGTGGCATTGCGCCACGTGGTCCAGGTTCAGCCCTTCGGGAGTTTTGGCTTTGATGCTCACCTGATCCGTGCCCAGGCCCAGCAGGTCGGCGACGCGGGCGCGCATGGCGCTTGAGATCGGCGAAATCTTCGGCGCGGCCAGGATCAGCGTCGTATCAATATTCACAATCCGGTAGCCGGCGTGCTGCAGCGTATCCATCGCCAGCTTGAGAAACACCGCCGAGTCGGCATCCTTCCAGCGCGGGTCGCCGGGCGGGAAAAACGTGCCAATATCCCCCGCCGCCACCGCGCCCAGCAGCGCGTCGGTTATGGCGTGCAGCAGCAGATCGCCGTCCGAGTGGCCTTCCAGCCCCTCCGGGTGATCCAGCGTCAGCCCGCCAATATGCAGCGGCACGCCCGCCTTGAAGACGTGCGAGTCAAATCCAAAGCCGATCCGAGTTTCCATGCTCTCCGTGCCTGTCCTTTTGTTTCTATCGGCGGGAAGCCAATTTTCATCGTAACCCCGGATCGGTGTAAATCAAAATAATTCTAATGCGGGTTCTATCAGTTGTTACCCCCGCGCCTCATCCCTTGCGCTGCCGCAGATAGAACTCGGCCAGCGCCAGATCCCCCGGTTGCGTAATCTTCAAGTTGATCGCCGAGCCGGGAACCACCGCCACCGGATGCCCTGCCCGCTCCACCACCGACGCCTCATCCGTGCCGATGAAGCCATCCGCCGTAGCCTCGGCAAAGGCGCTCCGCAGCAGCCCATAGCGGAAGCCCTGCGGCGTCTGCGCCAGCACTACAAACTCGCGCGGAATCGTCGCCGTCACCAGCGCCCCGTGCGCCGTCCGCTCCACCTGCTTGATGGTGTCCACCGCCGGCAGGCCCACAATCGCAGCCCCGTGCTCAATCACCGCGTCAATCGTCCGGTCGATCGTCGCTGCGTCAATCAGCGGCCGCACCGCGTCGTGCACCAGCACCACGTCCTCCGCCTCAGCGGCAAGCGCAGCCAGCGCGTGCTCCACCGACTCCTGCCGATGGCTGCCGCCCTCCACCACCCGCACCCGGTCCGTAAAGCCATACTCGGCAATCTGGGCCTGCACCCGCTCCATCTCCGGCAGGCGCACGGCCACATAAATCCCGGTCACTCGCGCCACGGAGGCAAAGGCGCGCAGCGAGTGAATCAGGATGGGAACCCCATCCAGGGTGAGAAACTGCTTCGGCTGAGGCCCGGCCATCCGGGTTCCCAGCCCCGCCGCTGGCAAAATCGCAAATACTTGCATACGGCTTGGAGTATACAACAATAGCCAATCTCAGCAAACTCCCCGCGATCAGCCTCCAAGCCACCCCATCACTCCGCCCTCCCGATTACCCAATGAATCCATCCTTCTGAGCGGAGCCGTTGGCGCGGATGCTGGAAGCGCCGAAGCGCCACTGCCAGCCGACCCCGCTGGCGTACAGGCCACCGCCAAAGAGCCGGCGTCGATTACCTCGGTGCGGCATCGCGCTGATTATTTCATTAGAAAATTCCGATACTCCGTTGTAGCCCCTCTCCGCATTCACTTCGAGGGAGGGGCAAACTGGAATCTTGCGCCGTAGATCACGGATAAAGGATGGCAAAAACAATGAGCAGAATCAAACTTTTTCTGGCGATGGCCGGCCTTGGCATCTTGAGCGCCTGCGGCGGCAGCAGAAATGATCCCGGCAACACGGATCCCGCGCAGCCGCCGGCTACAAATACGGTTACCGGCACCGTTCAATTCAAGGGCGCGCCGCTGGCTGGTGTGACCATTACTCTCTGGCTGACGAATACAAACACCGTTGAACAGACAGCGACGACGGATGCCAGCGGCAACTACAGTTTTTCAGGCCTATCGGCCACCGGCGACGCAACCGCGGTCTATCAGCTTTGGGCCACCAAGGCGGGTTATGGTTTCTATCCCTCGGTCGGAGCGGGCGCCGAAGTGATTCGCTTCGATCACACGGGCAACTTCAAAGGTCCCTGGGAATCTTCGGCAATCTACCTGACGGTCATTCAATATAGCTCCCTGGCCGGACAATCTTTGAGCGGCGCGGATTTCACAGCTTATGACGGCAGCAATCCCCTGGTAACTCTTCCCGTCACCGGGCAGAGCGTGAGTTATGCGAGCGGTGATGACGGAGCTATCAAGAAAGGAGTTGCCTGGCCCGGAGTCCGCTTCACCGATCATCAGGATGGAACCGTCACCGATCATCTAACTGGACTGGTCTGGCTGAAGGATGCGGGATGCTTTGCCCCCTCGCTCTTTGCCGCTGCGCTTGCGGATGCCAATCAACTGGCGAACGGCGCTTGCGGCCTGACCGACGGATCCAAGGCGGGCGATTGGAGAATGCCGAACATCAACGAGCTGGAAAGCCTGGTGGATCCTTCGCGCAGTAATCCCGCGCTCGCCGCAAGCTATCCATTTACCAATGTTTCCAATGCAATTTATTGGTCCTCCACCAGTTACTTCGGCGGCGACGAAGGCTCTCCCGATGCATGGGCAATTCGCTTGAGCGACGGACGTTTCATCAACGATTCTTTGTTGAATGTGAAAGCGACTTCCAACAATGGCGTTTGGGCTGTCAAGGGGTTGGGCACCGGCGGCGCCATCAAGCTGCAAGCCACGGGGCAATACGTCGGTTTTACGGCGGGCGACGATGGAAGTTATCAGGCAGGCGTGCCTGCCACTTTTGAGCGCTATATCGATAATGGCAACGGATCGCTCACCGATACCGTAACTGGACTGATCTGGCTGAAGCAGGCAAATTGCATCAACGCGGACTGGGCGAGCGCGATCAGCGCAGTGAATGCGCTCGCCAGCGGCCAATGCGGACTGACCGACAACTCCACCGCCGGAAGCTGGCGTATGCCCAACCGCAATGAGATGCTGAGCCTTTCCGACCGAAACGAAAACAATCTCGCGGATTTTTTTGACGCGTATTTTCTGAATCCAGATGGAAGTTACTTCCATAAGTCCATCTTTAGCAACTTTGACGCGTATCAGTACTACTGGACCTCGACCACCGACGACGCCGACTCAACCGAGGCTTGGACAGTCTTCAGTTGCGATTTCGGCGTCTATGACACACCCAAGGCAAACACGGGTTACACACTGGCGGTGCGCTGATGGCTGCCTTCCAGCCATCGCCAGAGAGCGGCGAAGCTCTCCACCGACAGAGCTTCAGCGCGGGCTTGGGGGTCGATTGCGGCCTCTGCCAATGCTGCCGCAATGACTGCGGGCGCTACGCCGACGGCACGGAGGTTGTTGGCCAGCGTCTTGCGCTTCTGATGGAAGCACTGCCGGACGAAGCGCAAGAAGCTGGCTTCCTCGACCCCTAGCTCGGCAAAGCGCGGAGCAAAGCGCCAGCGGAAGACGGTGGAATAGACCTCAGGCGGCGGCGAGAAGGCGCTGGGAGGCAGCGTAAAAAGCCGTTGCGCCGGCCCGTAAAGCTGGGCGGTGACCGAGAGCAGGCCGTAGTCGCGGGAGCCGGGCTCGGCGACGATGCGGTCGGCCACCTCGCGCTGCACCATCAGCACGGCGCGGTCGAGAGCGGCGTGTGCGGCGGCCAGCTTGAGCAGAATCTGCGAGGTGATGCCGTAGGGCAGATTGCCGACCACCAACAGGCGCTCGGTAGCCTCGGCGGAGGCGGCGTTAAAGTCAAATTGCAGCACATCCAGCGGAACCACCGTGACGCGGGCCGAAGCGCCCAGCATGAACTGCACGCGCAATCCCGCAGCCAGCTCGCGGTCGAGTTCAATGGCCACGACATGCGCGGCGCGGCTGGCCAAGGCGGCGGTGATGGCTCCGCGTCCGGGGCCGATCTCGACCACCGTGCGGCCGTTGAGATCGCCGATGGATGCGGCAATGCGCTGAATGGCCTCGGAGTCAACGAGGAAGTTCTGACCGAGCTTGGGTTTGGCGGGCATGGGCTTCTTTGATGGTAGATGAAGACGGCGCTTCCGGGGGCCGGAATGAAGGCCTGGCAGCTTGACCGCGTCAAAATGATCCATGAAAAGCAAATTCATACCCCGGCGTCTGCTCGGCCTGAACCGCCGAATGTAGCGCCGACCTCCCGGTCGGCTGTGGCGTGGACCTCCCGGTCCACGCTCGCTCATCCAAGAGAAGATCCTGGTCCCTTCACAAACCTGGCCAGCGGTCTGGATTGTCCCAACCGGAGTGCGAAGGCCTATTATCTTCTATGTGGAGAGATATATGAAGGTACTTTGCGCAGTATGGCTGGCGGCCATCTCCGCCGCCGGTTGGGCCCAGTCTTCCCCGCAACAGAGCCAGGCATTGCCCGAGTTGCAGCATATCGACGTGATGCAGGTGGATAACGCCGTCGATCCCTGCGTCAACTTTTACCAATACGCTTGCGGAAAGCTGAACGCGGCGAATCCCATTCCGCCCGATCAAGTGGCATGGGGCCCGGACGGCAAGCTGACCGAATGGAACCGCCTGGTTCTGCGGCAGATTCTGGAAAAGAACCAGGCCGCAAGCGCCCAGCGCACCGCCAACGAGCAGAAGATCGGCGACTTCTATGCGGCCTGCACAACTCAGGCGGCCACCAAGGCCGACGATCGGGCGGCGATCCAGCCGCTGCTTCAGCGCATTGACGGCATCCGCGAGAAGCGCGAGATCGCCGCGGTGCTGGCCGCGCTGCATAGCTCCTTCGGCAGCGCCTGGAGCGGCAGCGACAACCAGACCGATACGGCGCTCTTCGGCTATGGGCCGACGCCGGATTTCAACGATGTCAGCCGCGTGGTGGCCGGCGTGGATCAGGGCGGACTGGGGATGCCGGGGCGCGATTACTACCTGAACAGCGACGCGGACACCAAGGCGATTCGCGATCAGTACGTTGTCTTGATCGAGACGCTGCTCAAGATGAACGGCGCAAGCGCAGCGACAGCCGCGCAGGATGCCGCCACCATTCTGCGCGTGGAAACGGCCATGGCGCGGGCGCAGATGGATAACGTCAACCGCCGCGATCCCAACAAGACCAACAATCGCTATACGCTGGCGCAGCTCAAGGCGCTCACCCCGGCCTTCGACTGGGACGCTTATCTGGGCGCTCTGGGCGCTCCCTCGGTTCCGCTTTACGAAGTGACGGCGCCGGAGTTCTTCCGCGTCCTGAACCAACTGCTGGTCAGCGAAGATCTGGCCACCTGGAAGCTCTATCTGCGCTGGCAACTGCTGCATAGCGCCGCGTCTACGCTGGGCAACAGTTGGCGCGACGCGAATTTTGCCTTCAGCAAGGCGCTCACCGGCCAGAGCCGGCAGCAGCCGGACTGGCGGCGTTGCACCTCGGCGACGGATGAATCCCTGGGCGACGCGCTCGGTCAGGCCTATGTGGCGCAGGTCTTTCCGCCCGAGAGCAAGGCGCGCGCGCTGAAGATGGTCAAAGAGATCGAAGCCGCCATGGGGCGCGACATTGACGCCGCCACCTGGATGCAACCGGCCACCAAGCGCGAGGCGCATTTGAAGCTGGCCGCGGTGCTCGACAAGATTGGCTACCCGGATAAATGGATCGACTACAGCACTCTGGCCATCGCCCGCGATAGCTACCCGGCCAACGTGGAGCGGGCCACGGCCTTCGAGCTTAAGCGGCAACTCAACTTCATCGGCAAGCCGCTGGACCGCACCCAGTGGGTGATGACGCCGCCCACGGTCAATGCCTACGAGGATCCTCAATCCAACACCATCAACTTTCCTGCGGGCATTCTGCAGCCGGTCTACTTCGATGTCAGCCAGGACGACGTAATCAACTTTGGCGCGGAAGGCGCGGTGATGGGCCACGAGCTGACCCACGACTTTGACGATCAGGGCCGCAAATATGATGTGAAGGGCAATCTGCGCGACTGGTGGACGGCGGAAGACGCCAAGGAATACGACCAGCGCGGCGCCTGCATCGCCAACGAATACACCGGCCCGGTGCCCGGCGTAACAGGCGTTCAGCAGAACGGAAAGCTGACCCAGGGCGAGGATACCGCGGATAACGGCGGCATCTACCTGGCCTTGTCGGCGCTCGTCGAGCAGTTAAAGCCGCAAGGCAAGACGCTGGAGGACAAGGACGCGCACGGCCTGACCAATCTACAGCGCTTCTTCATCGCCTATGGACAAAGCTGGTGCGACCAGATTCGGCCGGAAGCAGCGCGGAACCTGGTCCTGACCGATGCGCACTCCATGCCCGAACTGCGCGTCAACAACGTGCTGGGAAATATGCCGGAGTTCCAGCAGGCATACAGTTGCAAAGCCGGCCAGCCCATGGTGCACGCCACGCGCTGCCGCGTCTGGTAATGCGGATCGAGAGTTGCGGCGGATTCAGAACCGGCGTGGAGCCTCATCCCGAACGGTGTAGAGTAGCGCCGACCTCCTGGTCGGCTGTGGCGTGGACCTCCCGGTCCACGCTTCACTCTACAGAGAATTGATCTAAATATCCTTGAGGATGGCATCTGAGGTGCTTGACCAGCTCTTCTCCGCTTAGGTCGCGTGGCAGTTTCATGCGACGGCCAGCACCTCGTCGCGGATCAGATGAAGACGGATGGAGGCAGGCGCGGCAGAGTCGAAGTAGAAGGCTTGCACGGCCTCGCGGACGTTGGCCTTCAACTCATCCCAGCTATCAGCCTGGGTGAAGATGCTCTCGCCAAGAGCCTCGGCGGTATAGCCGCCATCGGCCTCCTGCAAGCCTTCAAAGATGAGTTCTTTCATGCGGTTTATACCCCCTGGCGGCCTTTCTCTCATCATAACCCGGTTTCAGGAATGGAAGGAGAATCGCCTCGCCCTACGCCCGCAGCCGCGCCAGCAAATCTTGCGGATGGACCGGCTTGGAGAGGATGTCGAACTCGTAGCCCTGGGCGCGGGCCTTTTCCAGCAGGTCGGCGGTGGCCGCCTGGCCTGAGAAAAGCAGAATCTTGACCTGCGGAAAGAGCGTGCGAATCTGAATCGCCGCATCGATGCCGCTGAGTCCCGCCATGATGACGTCGGAGATGAGCATCTCCGGCTTGAATTCGGCGGCCAGTTCGACCGCCCGTTCGCCGGAATACACCGCGCGCGCCTCAAAGCCGCTCAGGTTCAGAATCATGGCCAGCGAGTCGGCAATCACCCGCTCATCATCGGCCACCAGAATTCTCGGTTTGGCTACGCTCTCCGGCATCTCTCTCCCGCGCACGATGGGGTTTGGTAAAGCCAGGAAAAGCGCATCTCCGTCGCGGAACTCTCGGCAAAGGTGGAATGTCACTTTCCTGGCAAGGCTCTTTCCTTGAATGATACGCTCAAACCATGGGAATGTTCCAAGGCGGATGTGAATTTCGACAATGGTATTCTCTGCGGCAACCAGAATAGACTCCGGTTCTTCGGCATCCGGCTGCCGAAGAGCAGGACAATCGGTCTTCTCACCGGCCCAGGTTCTTCCTCTCTCCATCAAGATTGGCGCCCAAACGATCTGCGTCGGCAGTTGCGGCTTCGCGGACGAAGATGCAGCCACTCGTTCCCCGAAGCATGATTAGTTTGCGCTAATGACTTTGGAGTGAAGTGAACTTCCGTCTTGCAATCCATGCCGCGCAACGCTGCGGCTGCGGCCAGCAATCCAACATTCTTCTGTGTATCAAAACAAGACACCCTTTTGAACCGAAAATCACAACGGTCGATTGAGCAAAGGAGTTAGCCGCCTTGTTTGGATTAGGAAGTAGAGCGGATCATCTCCCGTTTTGGACCCTCCGCTGAGCTGTTCCCATTCTGAAATCCCTCCATCTCCCTCGCACAGCGAATCCCTCTAATGTCGCACTGAATTGCAATGAGACAGATAGTCCGGGAACAGGCCACTTTCGGCGGCCGGTTTTCTGAGAAGTTTATCGGGACAGGAGCGCCTTGAATGCAGACCTCCAGCTTGCAGAACACTACGATTGTCTATGCGCAGCTCTCGCTGATGGCCACCTCGGTGACCACCAGGAAGGTCAGCAACTCCGTGGACGGCGAGCTCTCCAGCCTGATCTCGGCCATCAAGTCGGGAAATACCGCCCAGGCCCAAGGCAGCCTGGCCGACTTGCAAATGATGGGCCAGACCAACGTCAATCCCGACAGCGCCTTGGGACTCTTCCTGAGCAGCGTCAGCGCCTCGCTCTCCAGCTACAACATTAGCGGGGCGCAGAAGGCTCTGGGCGCGTTTGAAGCCTCCTCGGCGCAGCGCGTTGAGGCGGTCACTCCGGCCTCGGCGCTGATGCTGGCCCCCAGCGCGGCCTCCGGGCCTGGCGTGGGCGCAGTGGGGCCCGATCTGCTCAACCTCTTCAGCGCCATTCATTCCGGCGACGCCGGCAGCGCGCAGGCAGCCTATGGAACTTTGAACAACCTGTTGGAGAACAGCGCCGGCAACGCGGGGAATCTCTTTGGCAGCAATGCGGAGAGCGGCTCGCTTTACAGCCTGATGGCGCAGATCGGCGCGGCGCTCAACACCGGCAACCTGACCCGCGTGCAATCCACCATGGACAAGTTCATGCAGAATCTGTCGAGCGGCTCGCTGGTCAGCGCCACCGCTTGAGCGGCTGGCAAAGAACAGTTTCTAGGTAAAGAAGAAAGCATCCGCCGCGCGGAAGCTTTGGCGAATCCGCGGATGTGATTTACCTGCCGGCCACTCCGCCGGATTGCTTGGATCAGGCGATCTTTTTATCGTTCCATTTGCTATTCCGCTTTGCTTCCTTATCCGGAAGGTTCTCACCCATGCCTGCCTCAAAGACCTGGAAGCAATTGCGTCCGCGGCTCTTGGCCTGATAGAGCGCCAGGTCGGCCTGCTGCATCAGATCCTCGGCATCCAACTCCTCGCCAAAGGCCGTTCCAATGCCGATGCTGACGGAAACCGGTATCTCCGTACCCTCAAAATGGACGGGCCGCGCCAGTGAGGTGACCAGGGTGTCGGCCACCACCTCCGCATCATTGGGAAGGCGAATCTCCGGCAGCAGTATGACAAACTCATCCCCTCCCAGGCGAACAATGGTATCGCTGATCCTGACCGCATCCAGCATCCGCTGGGCAGACATCCGCAGAACCTCATCGCCGGCCTGGTGGCCATACGTATCGTTGACTTGCTTGAACTTATCCAGATCCACCATCAGCAACGCGAGCCCGCATTGCTGGCGGCGGGCCTTCTCGAATGCGTCTTTCAGCCGGTCTCTCAACACCAGGCGGGAGGCCAGGCCCGTCAAGGAATCGTGCTGCGCAAGATGACGGAATCGCTGTTCGCTATCGCGGAGCAAATTGGCCTGCAACTCTACCCTCCGCCTGAGAATAACCACCCAGGCTAGGACACAGAGAGTGAGGGTGAAGGCCAACGTGAGCAGAAACAGCGCATGAACCGGAGTCCACCAGGAGGGCTGCTCCAGAACGGTTACGTCTGCCGGTGAGCGCAGCAGGATACGAAAGGAATCGGGCACAACCACGCCGGCGCGCACGCGGTTTTGAATATCGACGCTGACCGAACAGATGCCGGTGATGCGAAGCTTGCTTCCCACCTTCCAGGCCATCAGTTTGGACTCCGCAAGGCTTTTGGGCAGAATCGCCGGGAAGATCGCGTCGCCGGAGGAGAGCTGCAGGATGGCATCGGAAGAGGTCAGATCGTAGCCGATCAACTGGCCATCCATCTGTACCACTTCGGAACCATACCCTCCACCCAAGATCTTCTCCGCGGTTACCGATTCAGGTGCAATCGGGCGATTAGACCCGACGCTTTTGAAGACGGCATTGGTGAGAACCGGGGCATGATTTACAAGCTCCACGAATCCGGCCACATCCACCAGATCTCCCACGGCGACGGGGATGCGCTGGCTGGTCTCCGCGCAGATTCCGTTGCCTCCGTCGCCGATGCAGACCAGCGAGCCGGGCCATTGCAGGGTCACATTGCCGCGCAGGCGAATGCGATGCATCGAAGTTGAAAAGTACTCCCGCTGCAACAACTTCCCGATAGGAACCAGGGGGAGCGCAAAAGCGTCGCCGGGAGCCGGCGTAATCACTTGCAATGTGGAGAGATCCGGTGCCTGCAACAGGAAGCTGATGATCTGATTGTCTGAATTCACCGCGGGAGCGGCATTGGCTCGAAGCCGGATGAAGGCATCCACCAGATGGGAGTAGTTGGCGCCCGGAGTCTTCATCAGGATGGCGACGATGGGACCATCGACCATCTCCAGGCGCAGCACGATCATGTGGCCAATCTCGAGAACTTCATGGACGGAACCCTCGACCTCGACCCATTGGGCATCTTCCTTGCCCGAGTTGATCTCGGCCAGTGTCACGCGTGGAGCCGTCTTGGGAAGAGGAGCGCGTCCGAGGAGGTGAACCTGCGCGTTTCCGACGACAGGTCCGTAGCCTCCGGCAGCACTGACCCCCTTCACCTCAATCAGGGCTCCAACGAAGAGAGCTTCGCTTGGCTTGCCGTTCATGCGGATGAAGATGCCACCGGTTTCATCGTGAATGAAGATGGCCGGCAGTCCAGAGCCATAATCCGGGTCGTAATAGGTGACCACGCCCTGCAAGTGGACCGGGTAGGAGCGCTGAACTTCCACTTCAGAGAGAGTATGCACGGCGCGTGCGGTGACGAGCGTTGGAAGGCTCTGTTGGGGAGACAAGGGCTCGGATCGAGAAGTACGCGAAAACAGCAGGGAGATCAGGACCATCGCCACGCTGAAAGCGGCACGCCACGGAAACGGCGCGCAGCTTGACTTGGGCAACTTGCAGACAGACGCCCGCTCGATCCCATGCTTGGTTGCCGAGGCTGAAACCTTGGTATGCTGACGGCAACTCTCGCGATCAGCAATAGAAGTTCTAGCTACCAAAGTGCGCATCCGCCTTCTCTGTTCGCACTCCCATCATGCGACAGGGGAACTTGTAAATCTTATCGGCCCGCCATGAGGAACCATTATAAACACATTCCTTGGAAGCATTTCGCCAGCCGGTGCCGGCGAGCGTCAGTTGGGGGCATAGCGCGCCCAAAGCTGCTCGACATAACTGTCGGTCATGCCGGCGATGTAGTCGGCTACGGTGCGGGCCAGGCCTTCAGAGCGAATCAGCGCTTGATCGTCCTCCGGCATCAGGCTGGGATCATTCATCAACGCGGCAAAGAGCCCTTGCACAACCCGCGTGGCGTGATGGTGAGCCTCCTCCAGTTCTGGAGAGCCATAGAGGCTGGCGTAGAGGAACTTCTTGGCGCCGGCGCGGACGGCTTCCATCGGCGGGCTCAGCTGGGCGATGCGATGCGGTGCGCGGCGCAGCTCTTCGAGCGTGGAGATGCCGAGCAAGCCCGCCTGGCGGGTGGTCTCTTCCATCAGATCGGTGACCAGGGCATCGAGCAGGCGCTTGAGCGCCTCATAAATGGTTGGCTTGGGCTGCGCGCCCGGGAAATCATCGCAGACAGCGCCGTGAAAGCCGCGGAAGAGCGGGACGCCCAGGCACACTTGATCCAGCGACAGGATGCCGGAGTCCAGGCCGTCGTCCAGATCGGCGATGGTGTAGGCAATCTCGTCGGCCAGATCAATCAGTTGCGCTTCGAGCGGCGGGAACAGGTCCAGGAAGTACTCGGCCAGTTCGGGATGCTCACGGGCGGAGTAGTCGCGGGAGTGCTTGACGATGCCCTCGCGCACGCCAAGGGTCAGGTTGAGTCCGCGAAAGCCTGCATAGCGCTCCTCGAACCAGGTGACGATGCGCAGCGCGTGCAGGTTGTGGTCAAAGCGCAGCCCGTGGGCGCGGAGGCACCGGTCGAGGGCCTTTTCTCCGGCGTGGCCAAAGGGCGGATGGCCGATGTCGTGGACCAGCGCGAGAGCCTCGGCCAGTTCGGCGTTCAGGCCAAGGGCGCGGGCAATGGTGCGGGCGATCTGCGCCACTTCAAGAGTGTGCGTCAGGCGGCTGCGGAAGTGGTCCGAGGGAGAGTCGGCGGTCAACCGGGCAAAGACCTGCGTCTTGCCGGCCAGGCGGCGAAAGGCTCGGGCGTGCAGAACGCGGGCGGCGTCGCGGGCAAAAGGCGTGCGGTAGGGATGAGGCGGATCAGGATAGGCGCGGCTGGCGAGCGCGCCGTCGGCTGGAACAGCGAGCGCGTTGAGCGGCGGATTGTGCTCCGGGTTGGTCATGGGTCAGTAGACGGTGGTCAGCAGACAGTAGACAGTGGACAGAAAATCGCTGGTTGGGATTCATGGTATCCCACCCTGGCCGCAAAAACAAAAAAGTGGCGAGGGTGGAGCACACAATCTTTTGAGGCTCTCATTCCTTCACCCAACGGGCGGGGTGCCCAATCCTCTTTCTCTCAACAAAAATACGCCCAAATCATCGCTCCGCATTCTGCACTTCCAACTCGGTTATACCGCAAACGGGAATCTTTCGCTCAAAGAAGGAGATTTGCAGGCGCGAATTTCTTCCATGGGAGTTATAAAGTGCACAGGATTGAGCAGACACATCCTGAGAAACTGGCGTAGGATGCAGCCGGGATGTGTATGCAGGTGGGCGCGGGCGGCAGATTTCGCGCGCGCCGGATGGGCAGTTGAAAGATCCGATCGGAGGCAAGTATGAAAGCGATCAAGATGGTTGGGTTGTTGCTGGCTTTGGCGGTTCTGTCCGTGTCGGGCTGCGGCAGACATTCGAGCAGCGAAGTGTATTACATGGTAATCACGCGTTCGGCTCTACCTTACTGGCAGACGGCGGCGGCCGGCTTCACCAAGGCGGCGGCGCAGTATGGCGTAAAGGCCAAGGTGGTGGGGCCGGAGAACTTTGATCCGCAGGCCGAACTGGCGGCGCTGCACGATGCGATTGCCGCCAAGCCGTCGGGCATTCTGATTTCGGTGGTGGATGCTTCCCTGCTCCAGTCGGAGATCAACAATGCGATCAATGCCGGAATCCCGGTGATTACCGTGGACTCGGATGCGCCCGGCAGCCGCCGGCTTTACTTTATCGGGACCAACAATCTTGAGTCAGGGCGATTGGGCGCGCAGCGGGTGATTGAGAGGTTGGGCGGGCGAGGCAATGTGGTCTTTTTCACCATTCCCGGCCAGCCCAATCTGGAGGAGCGGTTGAAGGGCTTCAAGGAGGCCTTTGCCACCCGGCCGGATATTCATATTGTGGATGTGGTGGATACCAAAGGCGATGCGCGCTATGCCTTTGATTGGACGCAGGAGGCGCTGGCGCTTGCCGGAGAGAAGAAGGTGGATGCCTTTGTGAGCCTGGAGGCCTCCTCCGGCAAGGCGATTGCCGATGCGCTGAAGCAGGCCAAAGCAACGGACCGTCTGCTGGTGGCCTGGGATGTGGACCCGGACACGCTGGCCGACATCAAGGATGGAACCATTGATTCCACCGTTTCGCAAAAGCCTTTCACCATGGGCTACGTGGGGCTGAAGGCGCTGGATGACATCCATCACGATCCGCCCAAATCACTCAGCAAGGATTACAGCGCCAACTCCTTTGCGCCGTATCCGGTCTTTGTGGATACGGGAACTTCGCTGGTGGACAAATCAAATGTGGACTCCTACATTGCCACAGCATCCGAGGAGGCCAAATAAAGGGCTGCATTTTACCAATCAAGAACTTTGAGTTAATCAACAGGCCGGGGCGTGCGTCATCTATTCGACGCACGCCCCGGCCTGTTCAATATAATCCAGGCTACAGGCTTGCTCGGCATTTTTTTGTAGGGATGAAGCGCTGACCGATGGAGTCAAATATCCGGTGAGACGCGGGAGAGATGAGATGCGAAAACTGGTCTTGCTGGCAATGCTGGCGGCGATGGCGATTCCTGCGGGAGCGGCAACCAAAGTGACGGTGGCGCAACTGGAGCAAACGATTTCCGCTTCGCACAGCGCTTCGGATGCCAAGCTGGCCGACCGGCTCTCCGGGCTGGAACTGACCGAACGGCTGAGCGCGGCCCGGTTGGCGCGCCTGAAGGTCGGCTTGCCCGGTGAACAGGCTCGCCAGGCGTTGCTTGTCTTGGCTGATTCGGCCGAGTTTCTGAGTCTTCCCGCCGATGAAATTCCCCAGGCCGCCGCGCCTGATCTGGCCACCCAGCGCAAAATCATGGCCCAGGTCGTTCACTATACAACCAAGACGGTTCATGAACTGCCGAACTTCTTCGCCACGCGCGAGACAACCCGCTATGAAGACCGTCCGCAATATGAATACGGATATATTCCGCTGCATTTTGTTGGCAAAACCAGCAAGAACGTGGTTTACCGGGATGGGCAGGAGATGGTGGATGTGGCTGCTGTAAAGGCCGGCACAAGCGAACCATCGGCGCAAGGAATGGTCTCATGGGGCGAGTTTGGGCCAGTCCTGACCACCGTGCTGCTGGACGCGGCCAAAAGCAAGCTGGCGTGGAGCCACTGGGAGCAGGGCGCAAGCGGGCAGTTGGCCGTCTTCGGCTACGCGGTGCCTGATCCAAAGTCGAATTATTGGGTGCAGTACTGCTGCAAAAATGAAGAGCTTAGTGCTTTGGCGCCGCAGGAGATCGTCCGCCAGAAGACCGGATATCATGGCGAGATCACCGTGGACCCGGCGACCGGCGCAGTCCTTCGCATCACCATTGATGCGGAGCTTCCACTGGGCGAGAAGGTAAAGCGCGCGGCCACCATGGTGGAGTATGGCACGGTGGATATCGGCGGTAAGAGTTATATTTGCCCCTCGCGCAGCGTGGCGCTTTCGCTCTTGCGCTATGGCCACGCCTCCACCGACGACACACATTCCATCCTCGACCACGACCCCATCAAGATTTATGTGAACGACGTGGCCTTTGCGCAGTATCACCGGCTGGGCGCGGAGATGCGCATCCTGGGCGAAAACGGCGAGGAGATGGCGCAGAGTTCAACCGGCGCGGTGGCGCAGCCGAGCCTCGCCAACTTCCAGCCGGCTTCGGCGGCCATGGTTGCGCCGCCCGCGCCCGCAGCCCCGGAAATTGCCCCGCCAACTGCCCCGGCCACCGCCTCCGCTCCAACTCCGCCTGCGCAAGATGCCTCGGCGCCCGCGCCGGTTCCTGCCGCTGCCGCACCCGCACCGCCCGCGCCCGCACAAACCGCCCCGAAGGAGCAGATACTCACCCTGAAGGCCAACACCCGCGCCGTGGAACTGGATGTGGTGGTTACGGACAAGAAACAGGCTCCGGTCACCGGCCTGGGCGGGCAGCTCTTTGAAGTGCTGGAAGACGGCAAGCCGCAGACCGTTAACTTCTTTGAGGAGCACACGGTCACCCCCGCGCCGCAGAGCGATGCGCCAAAGCTGCCGCCCAATCTCTACACCAATCTGCCCGCCGCGCCAGTGGTGGATGCGGTCAATGTGGTGCTGATTGACAAGCTGAATACGCCCCTGCCGGATCAGGTGAAGGTGCATCAGCAGATCCTGGACTTTCTTCAGAAGATGAAGCCGGGAACAAAAGTGGCCATCTTTGTTTTGGGAAGCAGGCTGCGGCTGATTCAGGGATTCACGTCCGATGGCGAAGCCCTGCGCGCAGCCATGAACGACAAAAAGAATGGAGACATACCAGAGAAGATCGAAGCCTCGCGCTCGCGCCAGGACGATGCCGATGATCAGGATCAAGCCGACATCCACGCCGTCATGATGGGAGGCAGTCAAGGGCGAAACGGCACGGGCTACTCCCGCTCCCGCGAAGGCATCGGCGCTGGGCAGGCCAGCATCGCCGGCAACCAGGCCGGTGAGCGGGTCGGGATGACGATAACGGGGCTTGAGTTTCTGGCGCGCTATCTGGCCGGTATCCAAGGGCGCAAGAATCTGATCTGGTTTGCCAGCACCTTCCCGGTCTCGGCCTTTCCCAGCGGCCGGAAGCAGAAGGGCTCGTTGGGCAGCCAAAACAATCTTCCCGGTGCCAAAGAGGCCTCCAACCTGCTGGCACTTTCGGATGTGGCCGTCTATCCGGTCAACGCCGAGGGGATGCAGATGGACAACGTCACCGAGGCCGCCGGTTACAACCAGAAGAGCATCGGCACGCTTTATCAGCAAAGTGACCAGCGGGCCATCGCGACCGAGGCTGTGAACCAGTTGGCCAACGAAACGGGCGGCAAGGCCTTCAACAACACCAACGACCTGGCCGGCGCACTCGCGCACGCCATCGACGACGGCGCGCACTATTACACACTCTCCTATACGCCAACCAATACGAAGATGGATGGCGGCTACCGGCGCATCGAGGTACGCCTGACGGAGGGCAACTACGATCTGGCCTATCGCCGGGGCTACTTTGCCGACGAGACGCCTTCGCCGGAGCCGCCGCCCAACTCCGATCCGCTGCATCCGTTCCTTATCCGCGGCGCGCCTGCCTCCACGCAGATCGTCTTCAGCGCGCGTCTGGCTATGGCCGATTCTCAACACGCGCTAGACAACAAAGTGGCTGGCGGCAATGCCAACCTCTCCGATCCGTTGACCCGGTTTCGCGTGAAGTTCAATCTGCGCCCGAATGACCTGAAGCTGAACCTCACCCCGGATGGACGGCACACGGGCAAGATTCAGGTTGGCCTGTTGGCCTACGACAAAGACGGCCATCCTGTGAACTGGGCGGGCGGTACGTTGCCCCTCGACCTCAGCGCCGAGCAATTCGCGGCGGCGCAGAGCACCGGCATTCCGGCTCATCTGGATATCGATCTGCCCCGGATACCCGTCTTCCTGGAAGTCGGCGTCTACGATTGGACGGCGCGCAAGGCGGGAAGCCTCGAAATCCCGATTCGCACCTATACCGCCGCGGTGCTTGAAGACAAGGATTTCGATTGGACCAAGCGCCAGTCGGGCAAGCCGTAGCTCCCCGCTCCATGGCAGCACCGGCAAAAACTCAGATGGTCGCCTACCTGGTTATTCCATGGAAGAACCAGGTAGGCGACCGTAGCACCTCGAAATGCAGCGGCTCAATCGCCGGCCGATAAAATGCTTCCTGCTTCCGGCGCGCGCTCTTCCGCTGCGGCCTCCGCCGATTCATCCACAAAGCTCTGCGCATCAGCGAATCGGTAACCCACATACACATCCGTCAGCAGGTAGATGGGGTTGGCTGGATCGTCCTCGATTTTCTTGCGCAGTTGGCGGACAAAGGTGCGCAGGTACTCCACCTCTTCGCGGCAATCGGCGCCCCAAACGGCGGTGAGCAGCCGGGCATAAGTGACCACGCGTCCGGCACGGCTCATCAGGCAGTGGAGAATGTCGAACTCCTTGCGCGTCAGATGGATCGGCTCGCCACGTTTGTTGACGACGCGCTTGACGGGATCGAGGCGAATCTCGCCGATTTCGATGGGCGCGTCCTCGGCGCGGGCTGGAGCGCGGACGCGGCGCACGGCGGAGCGGATGCGGGCGATCAGCTCGCGCGTGCTGAAGGGCTTGGTGACGTAATCGTCGGCGCCCAGCTCCAGCGCCTCGACCTTGTCCTCTTCCTGGTCGCGTACGGTGAGAACCAAGACGGGCAGCCGCGGGGCGAAGGCGCGGATGCGGCGCAGCGTCTCAATGCCGCCGATGCCGGGCATATTCACGTCGAGCAGCACGGCGTCAAAGACGCTTGAACGCAGGGTTTGCAGTGCCTCTTCGCCGCGCGAGGCCTCCATCACCTGAAAACCCAGCTCCATCAGCGGCGGACGCAGCGCCCTGCGGATGGCTGATTCATCGTCGACAATAAGAATGCGAATCGCTGGCTGATTCATCTAAGATTGCTCCTTCCGAACTGAGGCAGGGATGGCCGCAAAAAACGTGGTGCCCGCGTGCTCCTCGCTGGTCACCCAAACATAACCGCCGTGAATCTGCGCCACGCGCTTGGCCACCGAGAGGCCGATGCCCGTTCCGCTGGCGCGATTTGAATTGGCGCTGGAACGATAATAACGGTTGAAGATGCGCTCCCGGTCGGCAATCGGAATCACCGGGCCAAAGCTGTGTACGGAAAAAATGGTCTCGGCCTTGGCCGCCACCACGCGAATGGTGATGGTGGTTCCGTAAATAGAATACTTGCAGGCGTTGTCAATGTATTGCGTAAGCAGCATGACCATCAACTGGCGGTCGCAGTGGACCACCATCTCGTCGTCCGCCAGATCAATCACCACCTTCATGCTGGCCAGGCGGTCGCGCAGGCTGGTGACAATCTCTTCAATCATGGGCGCAACGCCGACCGGTGTGGCGTTGACCTTTACTTCGCCGGCGTCCAGGCGGGCGGTGGTCAACAGGCGCGTGGTCAGGTTGGCCAGCACACCGGCCTGCTCGTCGATCAGGCCGATCAGATCCGCCTGCCCTGCCGAAAGATGACCCATCTCGCTGAGGCCGCTGGCGGCGGCGCGGATCGCGGTCAGCGGCGTTTTGTAGGCGTGGGCCAGACTGTCCAGAACCGTTGAGCGCAACTGCTCCGTGCGGCGCTCGGTCTCGATGCGGCTCTCATTGGCAAAGGCGCGATAGCGGTCAAAGGTGATGGCAATCAGTGAGGCGATGGCGTTGTTGGTCAGCGGGCCGGTTTCGCCGCGCACCACCAACGCGCCCACCGGAACGGTTCCCAGGCGAACGACCCTGCGGCCCAGGCCGGTGGCCGCATCGTCGTCCGTGCTTTCAAAGTAGTAGACATTCTGCGCCATCTCGCGCGGATCGGTCGACCAGAAACCGGCCTGATAGACCTCGTGCAAGTCCGCATCAAAAAGCGCCACGGCCTCCAGCGAGAAGATCTCATGCACCAGTTCGGCCAACTGCGGCCCCGGCTCAACGTGCAGATTCATCTCCAGCGTGCGGCGGGTGAACTCGTAGAGGTCGCGCATTTGGCCGCCCCAACTCTCCGCCTCCTGAGCGTGATCTTTGACGCGCGCCGAGAGGCGGCTGACCACCAGCGCCACGATGACAAAAACCAGCAGCGTAATGGTGTTGGCTGGATCAGTGGTCAGATTGGATTGAAAGGGAAACTGGGGTTGGCGCGTGGAAAAGACGCTGTGGATGAAAACCGCCCAGGCAGAGACAATGACGGATTGCCAGAATCCGCTGAGCAGCGCGATAGGAACCACAATCAGCAGGTAAAGCAGCGCAGCCACCGGCAGCAGCCAGCCAGCCCAATGCGCCAGAGCAGCCACCAAAACCACGGCCACCATGCCGAGCGCGCACTCCAAAATAAAGAGGAGCGCCCGCTGTCCGGAGCCGCGCGCGCGCAGAGCAACGAAAAGAGATGAGATCGGGATGGATTTGAAGAGCAAGCGGTGAACCAGTTCTCAATTGACAGTTGTCAGTTTTCAGTTGTCAGGGAACAGTCCTCCTCCGGCTTTCACCGAATCACGGAGAAGAAAACTGTAGCGCCGACCTCCTGGTCGGCTGTGGCGTGGACCTCCCGGTCCACGCTTGTTTCTTCCTGATGAACAGTAGTGAACAAGACAAAAGCGTAGCTGTTCATTGACAAGAATTTTAACAGGTCGAGCACAACCGCCGAGCTTAGAAGAGAAAGCAAATTCAGTGATTTCAGGCTCTAAGATTCTTGGCTGGAGTCCATGCTGGCGCGCAAGACGGCAACGTAGTGCGGCGGCAGATGCTTTTTGTGCATCTGGCTGTCGCAGACCACGTGAACGGTTTCGCCCTCAGCCAGCAGCACGGGCTCCTCACCCTCGTCGGCTTTGCGGAGGATGCGATAGGCGAATTTGAGAATCGAGCCGCGCAGCAGAGCGGGACGGCTCTCAATCAGGATCTGGTCATCATAGCGGGCCGAGGCGCGATACCGGCAAGTGGCTTCAATCACAGGCAGAATGCAACCGTGCTCCTGCTCCAATTGCTTGTAAGAAAAGCCCAGCGCGCGCAGCAGCTCAACGCGGCCGATCTCGAACCATACCAAGTAGTTGGCGTAATAAACGACGCCCATCTGGTCGGTCTCGGCGTAGCGGACTCGGACCTCTGTGGTTACGGGCATAAAACGCTCTCTCCGTCAAGGATATTTCGTACCAAGTTTTCCACGTGGAACGCGAATTCTTCTGTTATTGTACGGGTTTCTTCGGGTTTTGTCGGAAGAATTGCAGCAAATCGGAGCAGAGACGCGTGAAGAACTTTAGTTTCCCGGAGATGGAACTGAGGAACATTGGTCGGCGTTCATGGATTCCCAGGTCCGGAAATCCGGACCTGAAGCACCTGATCTTTGGGGGTGAACAACGCCGGTTGCACAGTGGACAGGTGATGCGTGATGCGCTACACTTGGCAAGTGATCAAGAGCTTCCGGCACGGCGGGATTGAACGATTCTTCAGGACGGGAAGCAAGGCGGGCATTCAACCGGCTCATGCCGCTAAGCTCATGACGCAGCTCTATGTTCTGGATCAGGCGAAGTCTCCCTTGGATATGAACGCTCCGGGATGGCGTTTGCATCCATTGCTCGGCGATCTGGAGGGCCATTGGTCCGTCAAGGTCAACGGAAACTGGCGAGTGACTTTCACCTTCGAAGGCGAGGACGCCATTCTCGTTGACTATCGGGATTATCACAGGGGGTAAGATGACACGAATGTTCAATCCGCCACATCCGGGCAAGGTGCTGCGCGAATTTCTTGGCGAGATGGATGTCACCAGCGCGGCAAAGAAGCTGCACGTCTCGCGCACCACGCTCTCGCGCATCCTCAATTGCAATGCGGGCATCTCCGCCGATATGTCGCTGCGCCTGTCGGATGCGCTGGGAACCCACGACAGCCTCTGGTACGAGATGCAGATGGGTTACGATATGTGGCAGGCGTCTCATAAGAAACGGCCCAAGATTGAACGCTTCAATATCGCGGCGTGAGCGGCGTGGGCGTGAGCGGGTGTGACTGATCCTTGGATTCCCAGGTCCGAAAATCCGGACCTGGGGCACCCAATTTATTGGATGGAACTGCGGCATGTGCCGGCGCGGACCTGGAGGTCCGCGCTACAGCCGGTCAGGAGACCGGCGCTACAGGGCGACTATTGCGAGTAGGTGTAGAACTCGTAGGCGTCAAGGAAAGTGGCCAGCGGAATGGTGAAGACGCCATCCGGGTCGGGCTTGGTTCCCCAGGGATTGCGCAGGGTGACGGCCTGAGCCGCGTCGTCAAAGCTCAGCACGGTGTAGCAGTGGCCGGCGACCCACCAATTTTCGCTGGAGTATCCGGCGCCGTTGGGCGTGGCCCAGCTTCCCGCCACCATGGCAACGTGGCCTGAGCTCAGCCGCCGCAACTGATCGACGGTCAGCTTTTTGTCGGCCACCAAGCCGGACAAGCCTTTGCCCTCAAAGGCCTCAAAGACGCGCACCGGGACGCCGCCCTGGCCAAAGGTCTTGTAGGCTCCAAAGACCTCGCCGTTCTGCTCGACGGTCTGGGCGATGGAGTCAAAGAAGCCCCGGTCCTCCATGAAGCCGGCCAGCATCTGCACTGCGGTGTCCGGAACGCCCAAAGCGGCCAATTGGGAGGCCAGCTTGGTTTTGAGCGCGGCCTTGTCAATGACCCCATCCTGCTGCACCACCGAGCGGACGGCGCGGTCATAGCCGATCAGCAACTGGTCGGAGCGATTGAGCAGCGAGAGGCCTATCGGCTTGATATAGCTGGGAATGTAATCTGATTTATCGATGGCATGAATCAAGCTTTGACGCAGCAGGCGCTGCGCATAGCCGCGCATCAGCACGGCAACCCATGTGCCTTCGGAGCGGTCATAAAGGTGATCCCGCGCAAAGGCCACATCCTCGGGCAGCACGGTCTCCTCCGGGCCATCGACAAAGTGAACGCGATAGCCGCCGCCGGGATTCTCGCGGATCGCCGAGCGCAGCTTCTCCGGCGCAACCTTGGCCAGCGCGGCGACGGAGGCGTGAAAGTAGCAACTGCCCAGGGTTCCCTGGAGAACCGCCTGCGGGCTGACGCCATGCTCTCCGTAAAGCGGAGCCGACTCAGCGCCCCATGCGCCCGCCGCCATTCCGCTGCCCAGCACTGCCGCCGCAATCCATGCAAAGGTCTTCCGCATATTTCGATTCTCCTTTTGCCGACTTCTCATCCGATTCTACAAATACATTCAGTTCGTTTGTTGTAAAAAAACATTCGCTCAGGGGCTAAAGCCCATTTGTATCTTGAGCTCGTTGCGGCACGACTAAAGTCGTGCCCTGGTACAAAGCCTGCTCATCAAAGCGTTTTACCGCAGCCTGTAAAATCCTGACCTTGCAAAACATCAATGGCTTTGCCGAAGGCCGCTTATTGCAATTCCTTCAGCCGGTCGCATCCCCACTGGTTGCCCATCTTGCAGCCTTTGTCCAGAAACTGCTTTGCCTTCTCCAGATCCCGATCCACTCCATTGCCATAGCGGTAACTGCTGCCCAGATTGCTGCAACCGGAGGCATCGGCGGCCGAGCAGGCCTTCAGGTAAAGCGCGGCCGCCTGCGCCGGATCCTTGGTGACGCCGCGCCCGCTGGCGTAGACATTGCCCAGATTACTGCAGCCCATTCCATCGCCGCCGTTGCAGGCCGTGGTATAGAGTTGCGTGGCGCGCGCATCGTCTTTGATGACGCCGGTGCCATTGGCGTAGAGAAATCCGAGATTGGCGCAACTGCGGGCGCTGCCGCCTTTGCATGCCTTGTCGTAAAAACCGACCGCGCGGGAGTAGTCCTGCTGAACGCCATTGCCGTTGCGATACATGGTTCCCAGGTTCTTGCAGGCATCGGAAGCGCCGCCCGCGCACGCCTTGTCGAAAAGCGCGGCGGCCTCGGTGTAGTTTTTCTGTTGATAGAGCGCGATGGCCTGCTGAGAAAGGTCGCCGGCGCTGGACTCGTGAACCACCGGTAGATTGACCACGGTTTGAGCAGGCGTTGATTTGGTCGGCTGGGTCTGAGATGGCCTATCCGGCAACTTGCCGGTTTGCTTTCCAAGGTTCGGATTGGCATCTGCCACTATATCGTTTTTGGGATCATCGACCACTGCGGGCTGCGTCTGCGGCGCGGTTGAGCTGGCAGCCGTGGGCGCGGGAAGCGGCTGAGCGGGGGGCGTTTGCACCTGCTGCGACTGCGTCGGCGGCGCAAGGAAATGTACCGCCGTCAAACCAGCCGCCAGCACCACCACCGCCAAAGCTCCCCAGGCCCAAATCGGAATTCTGCGTGGGGCCGCCTTGGGCGTGGGAGCCTCCGGCAGCGGAGGCTGAGCCGGAGTCTGCGTAAAGGCTTGCGGACGCTGGGTTTGTGGCGACGGGAGATTGGCGGTTCCCTCCCAGCTCCGGGAATCCGGGATGCTGGCTGGATTCTGCGTAGCCGCCGGTGCCTGTGTGCGCATCGTCTGCGGGCGATTCCATCCCTCTTCGATCACCGTCCCGGGCCGATCCCATCTAGCCTCGGCTTGCGGCGCCGGATGCTCCTGGCCACTGCCATAGAGCAACGCATCCAGCGAGGCAATCAACTCGGCGCATTGCAGGCGGTCGTCGCGGTTCTTGGCCAGCAGGCGCATCACCAGCTCATCCAAGCCGGGCCAATGGCCCACCTCCGGGCGCAACTGGCTGGGCGGCTGCGGCATCTCCTGCAGGTGCTGGAACATCCAGCCTTCAATGTTGTGGGCGTGGAAGGGCGTCTGTCCGGTGAGCATCTGATAGAGAACGCAACCCAATGCATACAGGTCGGTCCGCCCGTCCAGTTCATTGGCCGGGGTTCCGCGCCACTGCTCCGGCGAGGCGTACTCCGGGGTCAGCATCAAGCCGCGCGTATGGCTGACCGCCGTAGCCCCTTCGAGCATGGCCGCAATGCCAAAATCCAGAACCTTGGGCTGCTCCTCGCGGCCTGCGGCGCCAACCAGCAGGATGTTCTCCGGCTTGATGTCGCGGTGGACCGTGCCGCGCGCGTGAGCCGCGGCCAACCCGGAGGCGATGCCGCGGGTAATGGTCAACGCCGACTCAACGGGCAGACCGTTGGGATGGTCTCGAATGACTGCGCGCAGACTGGGTCCGTCCACGTACTCCATGGCGATGAACAGGCTACCGTCCTCGGCCTGGTCCAGATCCATCACTTCAACGATATTGGGATTGCGCAACTGGAAAGCGGCCCGGGCTTCATTGCGAAAGCGTTTGATGAACTGCGGGTTACGGCTGAGTTCCGGGGCCAGAAACTTGAGCGCCACGCGGCCGCCCAGCATCAGATGCTCCGCCAGGTAGACCGTGCCCATGCCGCCCTGGCCCAGCTTCCGAGTGATGCGATATTTGCCGCGCACCAAGCTGGCAGGCGCCAGTTCCTGGGACTCGATCAGTACCGCCCCGTCGGTGGGACAGGTTCTATGTTGGTCGGGATAACCCGTATCGCAGACGGGACAATTCTTCATCGCGCCCTGCCGCAAGCCAAATATTTACTGGCGACAGGATAGCACGCCTTCGCCGGTTTTTTGAATTCCCGCGATTATTGTGTTTTTGGGGGGCGAATCAAACTTTAATTTTCATCTCGCGGGCTCTCGTGTTAAAGTGTGAGCAATCTGGAACATAAATTTATGTCCAACGATGAGTTCAGACCGAAAGCTGCCTGGTTAATCGGGCGGAACAGCGATTGTGATCTGGTGGTGCCCGAGGCTGCCGTCTCCGGACGCCATTGCCGCCTTACGCAGCAAAGCAATGGCTTCTTGCTGGAAGACCTTGGATCAAAAAACGGCACGTTTGTGAATGGAGTGAAGATTGCTCCCGGCGAGCCGGTGCGGATTGCCCAGGGCGTCAAGGTGACTCTGGGAATCTCGGTGCCGATGCCCTGGCCGGTGGCCTCCACCATTCTCGACTCGGGCCGCATGACCCGCCCGCTGCCCAAAACCGCCGGCCTCATCATCACCATTGGCCGCGACCCCAAATCCGATATCCAGATTGACCTGCCGATTGTCAGTTGGAATCACGCCGTCATTACCGAAGAGAATGGCAAGTACATTCTGGAAGACCGGAACTCCAGCAATGGAACCTTCCTGGGCGACCTGAGCAATCGTATTCAGAGAGCGGTGCTCGATCCCTCGGACGAGGTCTACCTCGGCTCCTACAAGATATCCGCAGCGCGGCTGCTCAATCTGGAAACCAAGGTTGAGATTGGCGAGGCCTCCTTCCAGACGGTGGCCTTCGAGCAAGACTCGATGGAGGCGGGACGCGATCCCAATTGCCAGATTCCGCTGCCGGATTTTGCCATGGTCAGTTGGCGGCACGCACGGTTTACGCGGACGGCGTCAGGAATTATCGTCGAGGATCTCGGCTCGCGCAATGGAACGTACGTCAACGGCGTGCGCATCAGCGGCAAAGCGCTGGCCAAGTCCGGCCAGGAGATCGGCCTGGGCAGCGTCCGCTTCCAGTTGATGGAAAACGGCACCTTGGCGCAGCGCGATTACAACGGCAAGGTGACCATCGAGGCCAAGGACATTGTGGTCCACGCGCCCAACGGCAAAAAGCTGCTGGACGCCGTCTCGCTGACCGTCTTCCCGTATGAACTGGTGGCGCTGATGGGACCGGCCGGCGCCGGCAAAACCACCCTGCTGAAGGCGCTGAACGGCTATACCCGCCCGGCGCAGGGAACGGTGCTCTTCCGCGGACAAAGCCTCTACGACTACTACGATCTTTATCGGCACATGATGGGCTACGTGCCCCAGGACGACATCGTTCATCCGCAGTTGACGGTGCGTCAGGCGCTTTACTTCTCCGCCCGCCTGCGCACTGACCTGACCGACGCCGAGATCACCACGCGCACCGAGAAAGTGCTCTATGACTTGGGCATCCCGGACAAGATCGACACGGTGATCGGCTCGCCGGAAAAGAAGACCTTGAGCGGCGGCCAGCGCAAGCGCGTCAACATTGCCCTCGAACTCATCACCGATACGCCGGTGCTCTTTCTGGATGAGCCGACCAGCGGCCTGTCTTCCTATGATGCCGAGTCGGTCATCGATCTGCTGAAGAGCCTCTCCAAGACCGGCAAGACGATCCTGACGACCATCCACCAGCCCAGCCTGAAGGTCTACAAGCAATTCGACGATCTGCTGATGGTCTCGCGCGACCGGGGCGAGAAGCCCGGCGCGGTGGTCTTTTTTGGCCCAGCCTTTCCGGATTCCATTCAGTTCTTCAATCCGCCGACGACCGGCGCGCCAATCAAGCCGCAGGAGTTGAACCCGGAGATGCTCTTCTCCGGCATGAATACCGTGCCGGAAGGCAACCGCACAGACACCTGGCGGCAGCGTTATCTGGCCTCGCGCTACCGGCAGGAGTTCGTCACCAACCGCAGCGGCAAGCAGACCGCGACGGCCGGGGGCGGCGGAGAGAAGCCGCGCCGCGAACTTGGCCTGGGCCAGTGGCTGGCGCTGGTCAAGCGCAATGTTATCGTCCGCCTGCAAGACAAGGCGCAGACCGCCATTTTGCTCGGCCAGGCGCCCTTCTTCGCCCTGTTGGTCACGTTGGTCAACTGCCCAGTGGATGGCAAGAACTTCGCCGATCTGGTCCCGAAACTGACGGTCATCCACTTCCTCATGGTCGTCGCCGCCATCTGGTTCGGCTGCAACAACGCCGCCCGCGACATTGTGGGCGAGTGGACCATCTACAAGCGCGAACGCATGGTCACGCTCAAGCTGATCCCCTATGTCTTCAGCAAGTTGGCAGTGTTGCTCGGCCTGTGCATCTTCCAAGTCGGCTCCATGCTGGCTATCGTCTACTTCAGTTGCAGGCTGCACAGCAACTTCGCCGAAGACTTCCTGGTTCTGCTGCTCTCGTCGATGATTGGCGCGGGGCTGGGGCTGGCAATCTCCGCGCTCTCCAAGACCAACGAAAGCGCCATCGCCATGCTGCCCGTGGTGCTTCTGCCCGTCATTGCCCTGGGCGGCGGCATGAGGTCCATCTACCTGATGCCTCAGGCCCAGGTCATCAGCAATGTGATTCCATCGCGCTGGGCCTTCGAGGCTAACATTCTGCATGAGGCCACTGCCAAAGAGTGGCCGCAAAATCAACTGGAGAAGGATGATAACTGCTACTTACCGGTAAGCAGCAATCCGGCGCTCGTCTCGCCCGACCCTGACGACTTGAATCCCTCGCTGCATATTCAGAGCGATGCCGCCGAAAGTTCCTTCCCCCGCTATCTGATTACCTTCACCGATTCCAGCGGCGCCGAGCGCACCTGCCGCGCGTCAGCCGATGAGCAGTACCCGCACACCAACCCCACTGCCCACGCCGTCGCCTACCGCCATCGCTTCCGCTACTCGATGGCCGTGCTGAGCGGGATGCTGGTGGCTCTGGTAGCCACGGTGATCCTGGTCCTTCTCAAGCGCGACAAAGACCCGCAGTAAGGCAGGGATCAGGGAACAGGGATCAGGAGTCAGGGATCAGAATGTAGCGCCGACCTCCTGGTCGGCTGTGGCGTGGACCTCCCGGTCCACGCTTCACTAGTGCAATTTCATGCCAGAGCGGCTTTCCGCGCAACTCGTGGCGTGGCGAGCGGTCTCGCTGGCTGTTTGCGCAACTCAGTCCTCCGCAAAGGAATCCTCGTCGCTTGCTTAGGTTTTACAGATTCGGCCTTGGGAGTCACGTTGATGGTAACCGCGAGCTGCAAGCGGTCAGCAAACTGCATCAGCCTGCTAATGCTGAAGCGTGAGAGTTGGCCGCGCAGCAGCAAACTGGCGTCGGGCTGATGAATCTGAAGTATTTTGGCTACCTGTGCTTGCGTCAGTTTGCGTGCTTCAATTTCCGCCCGGATGGGAACAAAGAGATCGTGCTGCATCTCCATCTCCCTAATCTCTTCTGGCGAGAATCCCAAATCTTCCAGCACATTACCGGTCGTAATGTGGCCAGGCTGAACTATCTCATTTGTGCTTGACATCAATCTTCTCTTTCTGGAGGCGCCGCTTAACATTCGATAGCCGCCTACGCGCTCGATTCAGGTCTTTCTTTTCGGTCTTCCGGGTCTTCTTCGTGAAGGAATCCAGCACGTAGATCGTATCCTCAATACGTGCAAGATAGATAACGCGATACCAGGCAGCCTCATCTTCGGTCTTAAGTTCAAAAACTCCTTGACCTATTGACTGCATAGGGCGCGCAGGGAGGGATGGACGCTCTCCATCTTGGATATCTCGAAGAGAGAGTCCGATGTCATGTTGAACTCCACTCGGCCATGTTTTCAAAACATCGCGTGAGTCGCCCTCCCATAAGATTTTGGCACTAACTTTAGATACTGAATCGATAATCAGTTAGAACTCCTTAGGTTAATTTTTGTAATCCCACGAGGTTCATTATCTGATGCAATTTGCGCCGCTCAAAGTTGTATGCAACTGGGTGGTTCCGGGACCGCTTCGCATTAAACATCACTGCATTTCAATGTATAGCAAAACTGCTATTAAGTCAAAAAGCCTTTCACTTTTCTATTTCGGTCACGTCACACCCGAGCCTTCAAACTCGGCCACTCCGGCTTGCGCTTCTGTTTGAAGGCTTCCACGCCCTCCTTGAAGTCATCCGCCGAACGCTGCTGCGCGTTGACTGCAATCGCGTCCTCCAACTCCGCGTCCAAGCGCAGACGGGCGTGCTGGGCCAGCAACTGCTTCACCGACTGCATCGCCTGCGGGCTGTTCTGCAGCAGCGTCTGAGCCAGCGCCTGCGCGGTCTGCATCAGTTCCTCGGCGGCCACCAATTGCGTCACAAGGCCAAGACAAAGCGCCTCCTGCGCCTTCATCAAGCGGCCCGTCAACAGCAGCTCGCGGCAGCGCTTTTCGCCCACCTGGCGCAGCAGGAAAGAGGCGGCCATCGCTGGCACAAAGCCCACCCGCACCTCGTTATAGCCGAACTTGGACTCAGGTGTAGCCAGCGTAAAGTCGGGAATGGTGGCCAGCATCATGCCTCCGGCGATGGCCGGTCCATTGACCGCGGCAATCACCGGCTTGGGAAAGTCGTAGAGCGCGCGCGCCACCCGCGCCACATTCTCCGCGTCGCGGCGATGTTCGGCCGGCGTAGAGGCTCCAAGCGTGGCCAGTCGCTCCAGATCCAGTCCGGCGCAGAAGGCCGAGCCCGCGCCGGTCAAAATCACCACGCCGCACGGGCAGTTCTCCGCCTCGTCCAGCGCCTGGGTCAGCTCCTGAATCATGCGCAGCGAGAGCGCGTTGCGCCGCTCCGGACGATTCAGCGTAATCGTCTTCACTCCATGGTCAAAGTGGACCAGTATCTCTTCAAAGCGGGCCATCGATCCTCCCCAGCGCCGGGCCAGCTCCCGCTTCGGGCAAGGCAGCGACCCATGCATGAAAAGCCTATCGTAGCGCAAATCTGCTCTTTGTGTGCGGTGATTCCAATCACGACCTGTCAATGGGAGTTTTTGAAGGGAAAATGCGCGGCCTCAACTGGCCAGAACAATGCGGAAGATGGCGGTCAATTCGGAGAGATCGCCGCGCATCACGGCCACGTCGCGCGCATGGTAGAGGCGCTCGCGGTCCTCCTGCGCCTGCGCCGCGCGAGTCCAATCCAGCCGATGGCCGGCAGCTTCTGCGAGATCAGTTGTAAAGGCGCGCAGGGTGCGCGAATTGCCGTCGCGGAAGGCATGAATAGCGTCCAGTTCGCTGTAGTAGTAAGCCAGCCGTTTGGCCATCCGATCCGCCTCCAAACCGTGCAGAAAATTCTCCGCCTTCAGCGCCATGAAGGTGCTGTCCAGAGAGCCAGGAACATTCTGCGAAGGCCCATAAGCGACCACAAAGCCGGAGCGGTTCTTGGCTATCAAGCCAATGTCTTTGCGCAGTTCGCCGGCCCAGGGATAAACCTTGCCGAAGATGCGGCGATGCGTCTCCTGCAAGCGGCGCACGTCGAACGGGCCAGTGATGGGGTGTAGCTTCAGTCTAATGATGTCAGAGGCAACTGCGTCGGCCTCGAAAATGTCGAGATCCTGCTGATTGCGAAGGTCTTTCAGGTTGCGCAGAACATTGGTGCCGGGGTAGACGTAGGGATCGAGCCCGGCGGGACTCATGCGACGGCAGGAACCTTCACCTGATGGTAGTCAAGAATCTCTTCCTGCCCCTGCTCGAAGGTAATTTCACCGGCAAGGATGCGGGATTTTACGGCAAAAAAGTTCTCCGATGGCCGCAGCCCTTCCAAAAACAGGCTGGCCTCGGCTTCGGCAAATCCACGTTCCAACTTCGCGCGTTCGTCCGGTTGCAGCATGGGGAACCTCCGCGCTTCAGGCTAATCAACGCCCTCCGCCTGCCTCAATTTTATCACTGATTCCATTTGTTTTTCCGTGCAATTCCCTGCTCCGCTGTGGCAGACTAAAGCCATCATGCTGATCGAAATCTGGGAGCGCCTGCGCGGCTACGACAAGTGGGTTCAGACGTTGGCGACGATCGAATCGTCCAATCTGGCCGAAGTGGAAATTGGAGAAATTCGCGCCAGTCGTTGGGTTCATTCACAACCAGTTGAAGAGTGGAATTCGCATTGCGTGCTAACGTGGCTGGATAACTCTAGCAACTCACATGAAGATGAATTTGAAGTGGCGGAGGATTCGCCGCTTTTTCAGCTTTATGATGGTCAAACTGTGATGATTCGTTACAATCCTACCAATCCAGATCAATTCTATCTGCGCGGCGTTTCTGGCTCTAAAGTTCATACTTGGCTCAAAAAGACAGGTATATTTTTTACAAATGTTCTGGGTAGAAATTGATTGCATCGTCCTCCCGGAGGGAGGATACGACAATAGCCCAGGATGAAATCCTGGGTAAGCTATCGGTCTAAAAATTCCCGCCCCGGAGGGGCGGTGTGAATTACAAATTAGGAGCTTAACCGTGAATTGTAGCGCCGACCTCCCGGTCGGCTGTAACGTGGACCTCCTGGTCCACGTAGAGTTTCAAACAATACAGAAATACGCCGGAGCCATCGCATGATTCAAATAGGCTTGAAACCAGATAGAGAAATTCTTCAATTTACGGATAAGTTCTTAACATTGAGATACGGGTTTCGTTTCGCCCCTCCGGGGCGAATGTTCCTCTCTACGCACCTAACCCAGGGTTCCGCTGCGCTTCACCCTGGCCTATTTTCGGTCCCTCCCTCCGGGAGAAAATGCGGAGGCACGGTAGCATAAACGATCAAACGGTCCGTCCAGCAGGCGTGGACCGGGAGGTCCACGCGACAGCCGGTCTGGAGACCGGCGCTACACTTTGTGGCCGGCGCTACAAATTGCGGACGGCAATTTGCAGACTAACATTCACAGCCCCAACTCCCCCGCCCGCTTCTTCATTGCATCCAGGCAAAACGCAATCTGCGCGTCCAACTCCACGCCCAGCTCTGCCGCGCCCAGCAGAATATCCTCGCGGTTGACGCCGCGGGCGAAGGCCTTGTCCTTCATCTTCTTGCGCACGCTGGGCACCTCCACATCCGCAATCGCTTTGGTCGGCTTGACCAGCGCGCAGGCGGTCAAAAATCCCGACAGTTCGTCACAGGCAAAGAGCGACTTGGCCAGGTGCGTCAGCCGCGGGACGCCGCTATACTGCGCGTGGCCCAGGATCGCGGTGCGCAGCGCCTCCGGCCAACCCAGCCGCTCCAGCTCGCGCACGCCTACGAATGGATGCTCCTCCGCCGTCGGATGGCGCTCGTAATCAAAGTCGTGCAAAAGCGCCGTCGTGGCGTACAACTCGACCAGCGCATCACGCTCCGCGCCGGCCAACCCCAGCCGGTCAGCCTCGGCCTCGCCCATCGCCGCCACACAGGCTTCTACGCTGAGCGCGTGCTTGCGCAGGCTTTCGCTCACGGTCCACTCGGTCAGCAGTTGCCAAGCCTGAGCGCGTCCAAAAACCGCGCCGTCGCCTGTTGCATTGTTCCTGGTGCAATCGTTCATTTTTCTCCTTTTTTAATGTTGCACAATTTGGTTCGTTTTTTTTCTGGTTTTTTAGGGCTTTCTAGGGGTATGATAGGTGAAAGTTTGGTTCGAACCCAACTTTTCACTTGACAATTATGGTTCATCTCGTTGATCGTAGCAAATATCGTGGTGCTGAGAAGCATCGCGGAAGCCCTGCTCTGGCGCTCCGCACACCACCCATGATGACGACCACCCCAGACAGCATGGAGACGCGCGAAGTTGTGCGCTGCGCATTTGCCGATTGCCGGCTCACCCAATTCAAGACAGCCAACTGCCTTTGCAGGCGTTGCCACAGGCCCTTGGAGGTCGAGGAGCCCGTCCGCCCCGGTCCGGTTGTGGTGGATTTGCGCCCGATTGAGCCTTCGGCCGAGGCTGGCCTTCATGTAGCCGGACAGGTGAAGGAGATTCGCCGTGCGCGCCACATGAGCCAGCGCCAACTGGCCGGCAGAATGCAGGTGCCGCGCACCTACATCTCGAAGATTGAGAACGGGAAGGCGATTCCCACGCTGAGTTCGCTGGATCGGCTGGCCGAAGCGCTGGGCGTGGACGTGCGCCAACTGGTGCGCGACACACGCAGTCAGCGCGACGACGAAGTGGCGGCGATTCTGGCAGATCCGCTGCTGGCGGAGATTGCCGCGCTGCTGCCGCAGTTGGACTCGCTGCACCGTTCGCTGCTCTTCGGCACGGCGCGCGACATGGCCAACGGACACCGCCGCATCGCCTGATCCAGGCTTGCGCAACGCCCCGGACCTTTTGTGTGACCGGGGCGATTGCAGCGCTTGGGCGCTTGTGCTACGGTCGATGATGCGGCGCTACGGCTTTCCGGCGCGAAGATGATTGCGTGCCCGGATTGATTTGGCGCGATAGAGGCGATTTCTTTGGCTCCTGTTCCCACACTGCGTATCCATGAACTCTCCGCCGAGGAGCGCGCCGTCTACGCGACGCTGAAGGCGGAGACACTGCCGAAGCATGTGGCCATCATCATGGACGGCAATGGGCGCTGGGCCGGGCATCGCTCGCTGAAGCGCTTCCTGGGCCATCAGCAGGGCGCCAACAGCGTGCAACTGGTCACCGAAACGGCCTCGCGGATCGGCCTGCCGTGGCTTACGCTCTACGCCTTTTCTCTGGAAAACAACCTCCGCCGCCCGCGCGCAGAGGTCAATTTCCTGATGCGCCTGCTCAAGTCTTATCTGGAGTCCAACCTGCAGCGCATGATGGACAACAATGTGCGCATGAAGTACATCGGACGGATTCACGAACTCTCCGACGATGTGCAGGAGAAGATGCACTGGGCGGAAGAAGCCACCGCCGCCAACACCGGAACCACACTGACGCTGGCTCTGAACTACGGCGGCCGCTCGGAACTGGTGGACGCCTTCCGCGCGCTCTCTAACGAGATGCAGGAAAGGGGCCAGGGCGCGGAGCACATCACGGAAGAGGCGATCAACCGCCATCTTTACACGGCACACATGCCGGACCCCGACCTGCTGATTCGCACTTCGGGCGAGATGCGGCTCTCGAATTACCTGCTCTGGCAGATCGCCTACACGGAGATCTACGTCACCGAGCGCCTGTGGCCGGACTTCCGCGGCATTCATCTGCTGGAGGCGATGGCCGACTACCAGCGCCGCGAACGCCGCTTCGGGGGTCTGAGCGAGAAGGTTGGCCAGGTGGAAGAACATCCGGAGCGGATGCAGATCGTGACGGGTTGATTACCTCGGTACGCTTTGCCGC
>CAZYCV010000033.1:0-42338 GCA_964645305.1 uncultured Occallatibacter sp.
CCTCCGGCGCGGATGTTGGAGATGCAATTACGCTCGGCGTCGGTTCGGCCGGGTGCGGGATTCCAAGTAATATAGGCGCCCAGCGAATCGGGTGAGCTGAGTCCGGGGCGCTCGCCGATGAGCACGACCGCGAGTTGCGCGCCAAGCGCCGAGCCTATCTCGTCCCCGATGGCTACACGGCCCTGCTCTACCAAGGCCAGAGGCGCCAGCCGCCAGTCCGCCAACCGCGGAAGCAGTTGCTGAAGGAGCGGACAAACATGCCGTTCGACAGCAATAGCCGAAAGGCCGTCGGCAACGATTAGCGACAGATCCCACTGGCCCCGAACCACGCTGGCGCGGGTGGCTTCGTCGAGCCGCCGGCCCAGATCAGGACGTTGCAGATAGGTTGCGCGATCTTTGGCCGCGGAGTGCAGACGAAGCACCGGCTGGCCCGTGATCGCCGCAAGCTCTGCTGCCAGAGATGCAGCTTCCAACCGCGCATGGACGGCGTCGCGAGCAAGCGCGTGCGCGCGCTGAAAATCCAAAAGGTCCGTAGTCTGCTGACTGACTCCGGTTCGACCCAGAGCCACGCGCGCGGGGGTCAGCACACGCAGTCGCGCGCCAAGCGCAGCTGGCCGTTCGAAGATCTCGCTCATGCGAGCAGCCTCTCTGGATGCTCGGCTTCCAGCGCCAGGCGATGAAAACCGTCGCCCGCCAGCCACTGCTCGAACTCCGGCGCGGCTTGCAATCCCAGCACGCGACGCAGATAAAGCGCGTCATGAAAGCTGGTGCTTTGATAGTGGAGCATCACGTCGTCGGCCCCGGGCACGCCCATGATGTAGTTGACCCCCGCCGCGCCCAGCAGAGTGAGCAGCGAATCCATGTCGTCTTGGTCGGCTTCGGCGTGGTTGGTATAACAAACGTCGCAGCCCATGGGAAGCCCCAACAGCTTGCCGCAAAAGTGATCCTCCAAACCGGCGCGGGCGATCTGCTTGCCGTCATACAAATACTCTGGTCCGATGAAGCCAACCACAGTGTTTACCAGCATGGGCCGGTAGCGGCGAGCCACCGCATAGGCGCGGGCTTCCAGCGTCTGCTGGTCCACGCCGTGATGCGCGTTGGCCGAGAGCGCCGAACCCTGGCCAGTCTCGAAGTACAGGACGTTGCCGCCAATACTACCATCGGCGCAAGTCGCGCCCCGTCGCAGCGATTGCCCTGCTTGATGCGCCTCGTCGAGCAGCGCCAGGTTGACGCCAAAACTGCGGTTGGCCGCCTCGGTGCCAGCGATGGACTGAAAGAGCAGATCAACGGGCGCGCCTTGCGCGAGTGCGGCCAGTTGGGTGGTGATGTGCGCCAGCACGCAGCTCTGCACCGGAATCTGGAAGCGGTTGCGCAGAGAGTCGATCAACCGCAGCATTTGCGTTGTGGTGGCCGCGCTGTCGCCGGCAGGATTGATACCAATCACAGCGTCGCCGGAGCCGAGCAGGAGTCCATCCAACATGGAAGCGGCAATGCCTGCCAGGTCATCCGTGGGATGGTTGGGCTGCAGGCGGGTGCTCAGCCTTCCGGCGAGCCCAACCGTAGTGCGAAAGCGCGTGACCACGCGAATCTTCGCCGCGGCCGCAATCAGATCCTGCACCCGCATCAGCTTGCTGACAGCGGCGGCCATCTCGGGGGTGAGTCCGGGCGCAAGCGCGGTCAGGCGCTCACCCGTGGCGTCGTCGGAGAGCAGCCAGTCGCGCAATTCGCCCACAGTGAGTGAGCGGATCGGTGAGAATGCAACGGTGTCGTGTGTATCCACGATCAGCCGAGTTATTTCGTCGTCTTCGTAGGGAACGACCTGCTCGGAGAGAAAGTGCGCCAGGGGAAGGTCGGCAAGGGCAAACTGCGCCGCCACTCGCTCTTCAGCAGAGCCGGCCGCGAGGCCAGCCAGCACGTCGCCGCTGCGCATCGGGGTCGCCTTGGCCAGCAGTTCGCGCAGATTCGCAAAGCGATAGAGCTGGTTGCCGATGCTGTGAGCAAATGCCATGCGAATGGATATAGAGTAACCTACCGAGCAGATCAAGATCGCCATCAAGAAAGCCGGCGTGTGGCCGGGTAGTAGTAAGTACAGCATCATCTGCCGGACAAAGAATGGGCGGGCGGACGTTATTGGAGGGCCGGGGGGGGCGAATCCATCCGAGAAGACCAATGTAATCAATAGTTTACGCAAGATACACCTAGGGACCTGGCATAAATGCAGATGCTCTATGGCAGAAAAGTGCATCAACATTGGGGTTTTCTCCCTGTCTTGGTGTTTTGGCCGCTACGAATTTGACTACATCCTCAAGGAAGACTGATGATCAGCATAAGAGATTGAATCGAAAGCAGATCGGCATTTTGGCGAGGCACAGCGGCGCTATGGGAAGAAAATCTATTCTGCAAAACGAAGCGTTTCTAGCAGCAATCAACAACTCGACGGAAGATCGAGGCATAGCCGCCCCATATAGAAGAACTGCGGAATAGCGTTTTAACTGAGTCCGAATGTGTGCTGAATGAACTATTTTGGTGGACGAACCAAAATATTCAATAAATTTCAGTGGGAAAAAGTTGGAATTGCCGATACAATTTGCGGAAAGGGCATTTACACCCCAACCTGCGACCGATGGCAACCATCTGCAAGCACCCTAAAGTACGCATCGTCTCCCGGCATGAAGACAGCGAGTTTGTTGAATGCCTGGATTGTGGCGACGTCTTTGACTCCGACGAGTTCCGCGATATGGAGATTGAAGAAGCCGCTGAAACAGAGCCCAACTTGGAAGACGTTCGAAGTGTGGCAAATTAGTTCTACTTGGCGCCTTTTCCGTTCGTGGACTGAGCGCCGACGCGCCGCGCCGCAATCCATGAATAGTGCAGACCTGAGGCGACGGTCAGCGCCATGGTGGCATAAAGCGCCCACACCTCAAGGATGGCCACCCAGCGAAGCGTGACCATGCGTTGCAGCAGCATGGCTTGCAGAAGTACGGCAGCAACAGCAAAGACCTGCGCCAGCGTGTTGGCCTTGCCCAATAAACTGGGAGCGAACTCCCGTCGGCCAGTGGCCGCATACAAGATTGCAGCGACCACCAAAATGCCAACATCCCGGCTGAAGACCAGCACAGTCACCCGCAGAGGTATCAGGCCGATGTGCATGAGTACCAAAAAAAGCGTACTGAGAAGCAGTTTATCGGCCACCGGGTCCAGGTATTCGCCTAGCAGGCTTCGCTGCTGCAGAAGACGCGCCAACAGGCCGTCCAGCGCGTCGGTTAATCCCGCCACCACGAATAACCAAAAGCTCACTCCAAAGCGTCCCTCCAGTATGGCCGTCACAAGAAACGGAGCCAGACAGATGCGCAGCAACGTCAGGAGGTTGGGTGCGGTGCGGTAGCGGTGAAATCGTATGCTGGCAACGTCGTTCATAGCGGCTTCAGGAATCTAACTTCCGATGGTACAGCATGAAGGGTACAGCCGCCCACTCGTGCACTTTGACATGACCCTGCCGAGTTGTTAAGATTTACAAGGAGTTGCAAGCCGAGCAATGACGGTTTGATTCCTCTTCTGCGTCCCCGTCGTCTAGCCCGGCCTAGGACACCGCCCTTTCACGGCGATAACACGGGTTCAAATCCCGTCGGGGACGCCAATTAAATCAATAATTTAAATGGTAATGCTTGGTTGATAATGCCGATCTGTTTGCTGAAATCTTGAACACTCCCAACTTCACAGGACACTGCCGTTCACTTGATGCTAGTCTTTTTGACATCTGAGGCAGAATTTTTTCAACACCTGGTCTACAGCCAATTCCCCTGGTCCAAAGATCAGGATCAGAAGAGCGGCGAACCAAAAGGTATAAGGGTCCGCACCGTAAAACTTGCCGGGGTCAGTGATGACCATTCCCAGCGCCTCGCGGTCCGCCGTCACAAAGGCAACCGACATATTTACGAAGAGCACCAGGGAGACGGCGCGCGAACCCAGGCCAAGAGTCAGCAGGATTCCGCCTATGAACTCGACCAGCGCAACAACCAGCGCGTTCAAATGCGGCGCCGGAATGTTGAGCGTGGCAAAGAAATCCGCCACGCGATTCAGATTGTGGAGCTTTCCCCAGCCGGTTTGCGCAAACTGCCAGCCCCAGTAGACGCGGATCAGCAGAAGAAACGGCGATTGCAAGCGGTTGAGCAACTGCGAAGACCAGTTGCTGATGGAGAAAAAGAGTTCACGGATTTTCATGCGATCCTTTCAGGAAGATCTTCGTCGACGGATGAATAGGAGCAGAGCCAGCCGAATTCTGCCCAGTTGGCGAACCACTCGCCCACGCTGGAAGCCTGCTCTTGCGGCGTCATAAATGTATTTTGGAAGGCCGATTCGAGCGCTTCGCCGAGGGTGCTGCCGGCTTGAAGTGCGTGCAGCAGTTCATACTCTTCGCGTAAAAGCCTGCGATAGTAAACCACCAGATCAAAGCGATGAACGGCCAGCCATGTATCGCTTCGTTCGACTGGGGGAATCTCGATCTGCGAGTCAGGATGAACTCCGCTGCTGGCCTGGCTGGATACCTCCGAGCGTGTTCGGCTCCGATGCACACCGATCACCAGGTCATCCACCGGATAGCACAGCGCCAGCAATTGCAGATGAGGCTGAAGCCAGATACGCGCAGTTTCATCCAATTGGGACAACTGCTCCGCGTTGAGTGGATCTGCTTCGGCCAGATCAAAGGCCTCGGCGTAGGCCCATTCCAGGCGAGCCACGTCGATGGCAAGTTCGGGACTGCTCCCGGCATATTGAGGATGCGCCGCCAGCCAGAGAGGCAGCCGCGAACCGAGGTTGCGCAGCGTAAAACTCCGCGAAGGATGCGCGGCAAGATAAGTGCGCGCGAGGATTTCGAATTGCTCCCTGCCAATGACCGCTTCGAGTGCCGGAAAATCCTCCGTCAATGCTGACAAGACGCGAAACCAGTATTGGCGGTTGTAGATCTCAAGCCGCTCGAATGGGCTTAGATGGCGATTGGGCTTGATGTACGCGGCGGCGTGATCGCTCATGCTGGAGCCATCGCCGCGCACTTCCCGCATCGATTCATCCGCAGTCAGAGGAAACATCACATCGGCAGCCATGCGGCGTTGAAATTCAAGCAGGCTCATCGCGCAGCCCCTTCCCATTGCAACTCATGCGCGGCGTCGAGATACTGTTGCGCTTTGAGAGCTTCGTTGTGCACTTCGTCAAAAGAGGGAATATGGTCGTCCCATTCGAGCAGCGTAGGAGTGGGGCCGCAGCGTTCGATGGCACGCTGGTAGAGCTTCCAAACCGGATCAATCACCGGATGGTCGTGGGTGTCGAGAATGTACTTCTCGTAGCGGCTGTGCCCGGCAATATGAATCTGCGCAACGCGCTCGGCGGGAATCTCATTCACATAGGTCATCGGATCGAATTCATGATTCACCGATGAAACATAAATGTTGTTGACATCCAGCAGAATGCCGCAATCGGCGCGTTCGACGACCTCATTGAGAAACTCCCACTCGGTCATCTCGGAGTCGGTAAACTCCGCGTAGCTGCTGACGTTCTCCACCGCCACGGGAATCTCCAGAAACTCCTGTACCTCGCGGATGCGGGCCGCTGTTTTTTCGATCGCCTCCCATGTATAAGGCAGAGGCAACAGGTCGTGCGTGTAGCTTCCGTCCACGCTTCCCCAGCAGAGATGATCGGTCAGCCAAGGAGTTTTGGTGCGTTGAACCAGCGCCTTCAATCTGCGCAGATGCTCGCGATCCGCGGGCTGCGCCGAACCGAAGTACATGGAGACGCCATGTTGCACCACACGGTATTGTTCCAGAATCAGGTCAAGAACATGAAGCGGGCGGCCGCCATCGACCATGAAGTTTTCCGAGATAATCTCGAACCAATCCACCACCGGCTTGCGGCTGAAGATGTGATCGTAGTGCGGAATGCGCAATCCGATGCCGACGCCATGATCTTGAAAATTGTTGAAGCGGTTTCCGGGCATATGGCTCTCCGTCATCTCAGCGCAAGTATTGATTTGGTATCGGAATCTTCAGCCGACGATATGCGGCAGGGTTCGATACAACGTGGAACCCTGCCGCATTGCGCTTTAGGACTTTGGCGTGGAACCGTCCGTGGCGCAGCCGCCCTTGCCCTTGCAAGAGTTCTGTCCCTTGCAACCGTTGTCGCTGGACTTGCAGCCGCCCTTGCCTTTACAGTCATTCTTGCCTTTGCAAGAGTGCTTGTCTTTGTCGTCAAAACTGCCCGAGGCCAGTCCAACTTTGGCGCTGGTCAACTGCTTGGCGCCGGTGTTTCCATTTACGGTTTGTGCGCGCAGAGCCGATCCGCTGAGAATGCCGGAGACTGCTGCCGAAAGAATCAATGCCTTCACGGTGTTGTTCATAGTGATGCGTCCTCCTGGGGTGTTTTTGTGAATGGCGCGGACTGTCCTTAAAGAACAGCCCAATACTCGATAGCCTGAAATGTTGTCGTCAATCTCAGCCGCGGGAAAGGGGAAGTTGCGCGGAAGAGCTAGTTTCCGATGTGCCAAAAGAGAGGCTTGAAAGCGGGAAAACTCTCTTCATGCTTCTTGGAGCGATTGGTGCGAAAAAAGTTACAGGAAAAATTTAAAATTTCGCACCCTTCGAAAATGGCGAGCCCGTGCGCCTGCAAGACACGGAAAATCGCATCGGCTATATTATGATTCTGGAAAGGCGGTACTGCCGGATGGACGATGTCAGACTTTCAGAGGTCAGGGTGATCAATTGGACGGCGATTGGATTTGCCGTGCTCCAGAGTGTCTGCGCGCTGGCATTTGCGCTTGGCAGTGCGGGCGCGCTGATCGGCTTCTCGCTGCTCACGACATTCAGTGGCCTGATGCGGGTGGCGGTGGCCTTCCATGCCGATTGGATTCGACTGCCGATGATCGGCATTGCGCTCGGGGGAGCGCTGCTGAATCTGTGGGTTTTGTCGCGGCTGCATCGGCTGCGCTCGAATCCCGCCAGCGCATGGCGGCGCGGTACTGTTGACCGAAAGCAACTGCGGAGAGAGAAGATTCAGTTGGCCGTGGCGCTGGCGACAATTGCGCTGGTGGTGCTGGAGGCTGGCCTTCATCTGCACAATCACGGCCACATATAGGCCGCGCATTCAGAGCGATTTTGAAGCCTCATTGTGAATCACTTCCGCCAGGCGCTCGTGCAGCCGCTGACTGAACCCGACGGGAATCTCAAAGACGCGATCATCCGCAACCAGCACAACGATATTGCGCGTTGAATCGATGGTCGCTGAGCAAATGGAGCAGTGGTTCAAATGCCGGTCGATCTCGTCGCGCAGCTCCGGCTCTATCTCGCCGTCAATATAAGATGAGATATGCTCCCAAACGTGTTTGCAGTCAATCCTCATGACCACCCTCCCAGCCAGCCCTTGCTTTTGGGCGCATAGTGTTTCAGCTCCGGCGCCAGATATTTCTGCATCATCCGCCGGGCGCGGTGCAGCCGAACTTTGACCGATGACGGAGTGATGGAAAGAGCTTGCGCGGTCTCTTCAATGTCCAGTCCCTCCACATCGCGCAGCACCAGAACCTCGCGATAGTGGGCCTGCAATTGCGCTATGGCTTTTTGCAAAAGACATCGAACTTCTTTGCGCTCCAGAGCAGCGGATGGAATCTCTCGCCAGTCGGTCAACAGCGCCGGCGTGTAGTCGCTGCCACTCTCTTCACTGAGCGCCTCGATCGATTCTTCGCGCAGCGTGGCGGCTCTGCGCAGACGGGTGCGTCCTTCATTCAGCGCAATCGTCACCAGCCACGTGGAGAAGCGTGACTCGCCACGATACCTCGCCAGATTCGTGTAAGCCTGAATCACCGCATTCTGCGCCGCGTCCTCGGCATCTGCTTCATTGCGAAGCATCGAGAAAGCCATGCTGTACACAAGCTTTTCATAAGGGCGAATCAGCTCGTGAAACAGCTCGCGCTCCCCGGCAAGTATGCGCGCAATCAGATCGTCTTCCGCTGCTTTGCCATTCGCATTGCGTTCTGTCGAAATGCTCGTCATGCCCTGCCCTGAGATCTATCCCGCCATTGGTCGCAAATAATGGGATGTTGAAACGGCTAAAAAGGTTACAAGCCAAGTCCTGAAAGCAAGCGCGCACTTCAGCCTCACACCGGCTCTCGCTGACCCAACTATAACGCCTCACGCGTGTTTCACGGTAGACCGATCTGGCAGCTTTTCAACCCAACCAATCAAGGTATCCTCTTCTTCGCCCAATTGCTTAAGGCTTCTCCTGACATGGGACGCGCAATATAGAATCCTTGGGCCAAGTCGCATCCCAGGGAATGAGAGTACGCACGTCATCGACTCCCTCCGCCGTAACCTGGAGACCGAGGCTGTGGCCGAGATCAATGTTTGATTTGATGACCGTGAGCGAATCCTTGGTCTGCTTATCAAGCATTACAAAGAATCTATCTACCTTCTTCAGCGGTTCAGAAGTCCCTCAACTGGGCAGGCGCAAACTATCGGACGCCTGGTGCGCGCTGCGTCGTGGTCTGCACACCCCACCCAGACCAACTGATACCCTGACGACCCGACCGCAAGCGGCAAACCTCATTCAGCGGAGCCTGCTCATCGGTGGCGTGGACAACGGCGGAGCTGCATTGAGACAGAGCGCGCAACGCCCGATGCATTTGGCGGAGAGCCTCTTCCTTTGCGTTGCGTTCAGTAAAGTCCATGCTAAATCCGCAATGTGCACAGAACTGTCCGTTGCAGATCCAAATGGAAAGCTCGGAATCGAGGCTGGATTGGCATCTACAAAACAGCACTTTCGCCACGCTCGTCGGTTCGGACCCGTACCGCGGTATCGAGTGGGCAGATGAAGATCTTCCCGTCTCCGATCTGGCCGGATTGATTGACCTCAATGATCGTCTTGACTACCGTGTCCACATCGGAATTCTGAACCATGATGGACAAGAACCGCTTGGGAATATACTTCATCCCGCTCGGTCTGTTCGGCACAAGAAGCTCTGGAGGACAATCCATGTTGACTTCTCCTGCAATGCCGCGTTGCAACCCGCGACCAGTGACCGCCGTCGCAGTCATGCTGGGGAATCCAAGTTCTTCGAGCGCGTTGCGCGTCGGCCCAACTTTTTTAGGACGTATGATAGCAATGATCTCTTTCATGAGCCTCTCCTAGAGTCCAGTTGCGCCGGTACGGACGGTGTAAGCAGCCTCGACGGGACTGACAAAGATCTTGCCGTCGCCAAAGTTTCCTGTGAACGCCCGGTCTTTGATGATGTCGATGACATCGTCAACGCTCTGATCCTCGACCACCATCAGAATCATTGTCTTGGGAAGTTCTTCATAACGAATCGATCCGACGGTAATACCTTTCTGTTTGCCGCGACCGAAGACATGAATTTGTGTCATGGAGACAAACCCGGATGCGGCAAGTGCTTCCGCAACTCCTTCGGTTGCCTCTGGGCGTAAAATCGCTCGGATCATCTTCATGAAATTTTTCCTCTTTTTTGAGATTTATTCGGAGTTATCCTGTTTGGAACCGATCGCAATCCGGTTCTATTTGGCGCAACTCCCAGTGAGCACTTCCTATCAGTGAAGTCCTTAATGGACGTTGCAGTGGACTGTCTTGTTGGTACTCACCTTTGTGCATTGCACGAAGAATGCCAAAGTTCTTTTTGGCGAAGACAATTTATACCTCGCCTGCCGTCAACGAGCTTGAAAATGCCCCGATACATTCATCAACATTGTGCTGACGGCGGCCTGCGTTAGTTGTTTATCGAGAAACGATATTTGTTTTGGCCTTCCATTCAGTAACCCCTATCTTCCACCAATATCCGATTCGGTGTTCTAACAGGTGCATTTATTTCAGGAATGTGCAGAAACGTACATGATCGGCCTCTGGATTAACAACAGAGCGTCGTACAAATCCGCACTGTGCGGACCAGAAATGCACTTGCCGGAACAATTTCAGGAAGTCGTGTTGCATCATCATTCAATGCAAAATAGCCACGGCGACGTGACAAGTTGAAGTTCTGAAAAAAATGAAGAGCCGTCAATCGGCAAATAAAACATATCAGTTCATGAACTTAACGCCCCAAGCACACCTGAAGGAGTATGCCTGAATTGCGAGGAACACCCCCGATGAGTCACAAGTTGGCAATGCTCGTGCATTAAGAAGGGCAGGCACGACAGGAATGGGGACAGGAAAGCCCTACCAATCTACATTGGGAGAATCGATATGACGAGTCAAAATCTAGCGGGAACGATGATCCTTGCCATTGCGGAAGCGGCCGGAGCGTACTGGTTTTTCAAAACGAAAAGCGTAAGCCTGCGGATGCTGATGACCAGCTTCGGCCTTGGCTTTGCATTCGCCATTGTGCTCTTCGACCTTCTCCCAGACGCAACAGAACACTACGCGATGGGCTATCCGCTTTTCGCATTAGGCGGGCTGCTGATGTTTGGGATGTGGCGCTATAGCAAGCGCCGCTCTCAAAGCATCGCGATGAATGGAAGCGGAACGGTTGCCGTTGCGGGAATGGCGCTGCACAATCTTGGCGAGGGAATTCTGCTTGCCGCCATGGCCGGACCGGTTTCGCTGCTGCTCGTTGTCGGCGCGCTTTTGCATAAGTTGCCGGAGGGCATGGCCACCTTTGCAATGCTGGATGGATTCAAGGAGAAGACGCGATTCGCGCTGGCGGCGGCAGTGGGCTTGATGATTCCGCTGGGTGCGGCAGTGCATTTTTCCCCCGGCTTTCAGCAGCCTGTGATGGCCTTGATGGCGGGAATGATTCTGGTGGCGGTGACCGTGGCGCTGATCGAACATTCGGCGAAGAATCCGGCTTTGTCCACCAAATGGCAACTCGCAACGCCTTGCATAATGGGAGCGTTGATCGGTGGGGTCTCCTGCATCATTGCTTAACGGAGACAGGCTGGATGATTTGCCGGAGATAACTCCGGCATTCACAACAAGTTTCACAGATCGTTTTCGCCCCTTCACCCTGGCCGTCCGTTTGCACCACGGGCTGCCAGGGTGAAACTGCAAGACCAATGGCAGAATGCAGAGAGAATGGATGCGGCTCCGCACTCTCGCGAAGCCAAACCATCAGAAGCACAACGCAAAGATAACGGTGCAGAGAAGAGAGGCCCAGGATGGCGACGATTCGTAAAGCGACCAAAGCAGATATTCCGCAGATTTATGCCTTCATTTGTGCATTGGCAGAGTATGAGCACGTTCCTCCGGAAGCAGTTCATGCAACAGAAGCCGGTATCGCGCGTGATGGCTTCGGAGTCAATCCTCTTTTTTATTGCCTGCTAGCCGAGCAGGACGGAAGACCGGCTGGATTTGCCATCTATCTGTTTAACTACTCCACCTTTGACGGGCAGGTGGCGCTTCACGTGGAGGATTTGTACGTCGTGCCGGAATTGCGCGGGCTGGGAATCGGCAAAGAGTTACTGGCGTTTGCCGCCACGGTTGCGCTGGAGATGGGCAGCCGGCGAATGCAGTGGGAGGTGCTTGATTGGAATCTGCCGGCGATTGAGTTCTATGGAACTCTGGGAGCCAACTTTGTCGATCAATGGCGCAATATGCGCTTGACGGGCAAGGCTGTTGAAGAGCTGGCCCGCTATACCGGCTGTGGAACTCAGCAAGCCGCAGCCTGATAAATGCATCGTTCTAACTTCGATTATCCCGCAGTTGAACGGGGTGGGGAAAGCCTCGCCCATTATGGAGGAAAACATTATGAAAATTGAGATCGAAATAGATAGTGGTGAAATTTGTGCTTTCAAAAAATTTGCCGGTTGGTGCGTTTTGGCGTTCTTGTTATCTCCGATTGCCTTCGCAAACGACGTCGGCGGCAGCCTCTCCGGCGAGGTCAGGGATTCCAGCGGCGCGCTTATCGCTAGAGCCGCTGTAACTTTATTCAATCCGGGCGCGGGAATCGCGCTGACAACAGCGACAAATAGCGCAGGGTCATATTACTTTGCCAGTGTGCCGGTCGGAAACTATGAATTAAAGATCTCCGCGCCGGGCTTTAGCACTTATAGCCGCACCGCGATTGCAATCAATGTCACCGGCAACGTACGTGGCGATGCGGTTCTCCAAGTCGGCCAAAATCAGGATACCGTCACAGTGGAAGGTTCAAGCATCGTCTTGGACATTGCCAGCACCCAGATGGGAGAAGTGTTGAATCATTCCACGGTTGAAGCGCTGCCGCTGAACGGACGCAGCTTCTCCGATCTGCTGGCCTTGCAGGCAGGCGTGGCGCCGGTGTCTACAATGACCTCCTCAACCGTGCAGGGACTTGGCCAAAGCGTGTTTTCTCCATCCGGCGACCTGAATCCGGGGGCTCTGTCGATCAATGGACAGCGCGAATCCGCCAATGGCTATATTGTGAACGGAGCGAATGCCGAGGAGAACGGAAGCCTCACAGCGGCGATCATTCCCAATCTCGATTCAATTGCAGAGTTCCGCATTTTGGTGAATAACCTGGATGCGGAGTATGGCCGCTATAGCGGAGGACAGGTCAATGTCGTCACCAAGTCAGGAAGCAATGCGATTCACGGTGACGTCTTCGAGTTCTTCCGGAATACGGATTTGGACGCAAAGAACTACTTCTCCCGGAATCGCGGGACCTTTGAGCAAAACCAATACGGCGCGACGCTGGGCGGACCGGTCAAACGCAATAAGGTTTTCGTATTTGTTGATTATCAAGGAACGCGGCAGACGCAGGGCATGGATACAGGCTTGATTCCCGTGCCTACCACTCAAGACCGCACTGGAGACCTTGCAGATCAAGTCGGTTCCCTTGTTAAATCTGAAACAATAGGCGGCCAAACGTTCAGTGTGCCGTCAACTGTAAGCGGCTCCTACTTTGCCACTCAGATTCTCGGTCCGAAGCTGAAGTATCCCGTAACACAGGGCGAGCCCTACTATTTTGTTCAGGGAGAGAGCCTGCCTAACAATCCAAGCAGCACGTATGCATCCGATTGCACTTCCAGCGCAGATTGCGTTTTTCCGAAGGCGGTAATCCCGCAAAGCGCATGGTCGGCTCCGGCAGAAGCTCTATTGCAATACATTCCCAAACCCAATGTATCGCAGAGCGAGTATTCGACATCGGCCTTCAATCAGCAGTTGCATGACAACAAAGCCGCCGTGCGCGTGGACGCCGACACACGCTGGGGAAGACTAAATGCGTATTACTTTTTTGATAACTACATCGTGGATGATCCGTTCCCGACTTCGCAGGGCGGCGCAAATGTTCCCGGCTTCAACGCGCTGTCGGATGGGCGTTCGCAGCTCTTTGTTATTGGGCACGATAAGTCGGTTGGACAGACGGCCTTCAATCAACTTCATTTGAGCTATGCGAGAATCGACAGTGAACTTGGCAAACCCGTTGGAGGCATGGGCGTTTCTCTTGCGTCGCAAGGCTTTGCAACTGGCGTTGGGACGCTTGGCATTGTTGCTGGCCAACCCAACAGCGAAGGCGTAGAAAATGTGGCGTTGAATAACTTCACCATCGGTAGCGATCCAAATCAATATCGCCAGATCAATAACACATTCGAGTTATCTGACGGTTTCTCAAAGGCCTGGAAGACGCACACCATCAAGTTTGGAATCCACGCCGACTACGACCAGATCAACACATTTCCTTACGCGCAGCTCAACGGCAGCTTTCAGTTTTACGGCACGGAAACAGGCGTGGACTTTGCGGATTTTTTGCTAGGCATCGCCAGCCAGTACAACCAGAACGGTCTGCATCCTTTTTATGAGCGCGAAACATACTGGGCAGCTTACGCGCAAGATAGCTGGAGGATGCGCTCTGATCTTACGCTCAACGCAGGATTGCGTTGGGAGCGGATTGAGCCGTGGTGGGAAAAGTATAACAACGCGATGACGCTGGTCGCAGGTGAACAGTCGGTGGTCTTTCCCACGGCGCCGAAAGGGATTGTTTTCCCTGGCGATGCGGGCATCGCACGCACGCTTGCGCCAGCGCAGAATCACAACTTTGCGCCTCGCATTGGAATGGCGTACTCGCCCTCGTTTGCGAAGACGACCCTGCTAAGAAAGATTGTAGGAGACCCGGGAACAACCAGCATTCATGCGGGTTTTGGAATCTTCTATACGGTCGTGCCCGGCGAGAGTTTGGGGCTGATCAGCGATAACGCTCCCTACGGATTCACTTACACGAGCCCCGCACCGCCGCTCTTCGAAACTCCTTTTATGGATGCCGCGACGGGGCATTCGGAGGGGCAACGTTTCCCCGCGAAATTTGCTCCGCTGACGGTGAGCAAAGCCAACCCCGATTCAAATATCGATTGGTCGCAGTTCGAGCCGATCAGCGCGATTCCCGGCTATTCGCCTGATAACAAGACGGCTTACACGGAAGAATATATGCTCTCGTGGCAGCGGCAGTTGAAAAATCAGACAGTGGTAAGTCTGACCTATGCGGGAAATCAGGCCCACCGGCTCCTGGTGCTCAAAGCAGCCAATCCGGGCAATCCGGCGTCCTGCCTTGCATTGAGCCAGACAAATGAGGTGGCCGCGGACAGTCCGACCTGCGGACCATTCGGCGAAAGCACAACCTACATCGATGCCGCAAGCAAAACGATCAACGGTACGCGAGGCCCTCTCGGTCCTGCCTTTGGAAGCGTCAGTAATCAGAGCGGAATCGGGAACTCGACCTACAATTCTCTGAAGGCCAGCGTGCGCCATGCAAACGGACGCGGTGAGTTGCTGGCGGTTTACACCTATAGCAAATCCATCGATCAAGCCTCGAATCTCGGCGATCAGGTGAACCCGTCCAATCCAAAGCTGAGCCGAGGACTCTCATCGTTTGATATGCGGCAAAACTTCGTGGTGAGTTACACGGCGCATCTTTCGGCCGCGCGGCTTCTGCATATTTCAAGCCGCTGGGGCAACGAATGGGAGCTGTCGGGTATCACGCGCTTCTCCACAGGATTCCCTGTAACGCTAATGAACTTTGGAGACACTTCACTGTGGGGTACACAATCAAACGGCATCAATAATTTGCCCATTGACGAGCCCAGTTATCAGGTCGGTGATCTGAAGTTGAACCACAATCCCCGCGATGGAAGATCGTACTTCAATACATCACTGTTCAGCGTGCCAGCGCTGGGCGATCCAGGAAACGCGCGCCGCAGATTTTTCTCCGGGCCAGGAATCGACAACTACGACATGAGTTTACAGAAGAGTGTCAACCTGCGGCAATCGCGCTCAATTGTTCTGCGCATTGAAACATTCAATGCCTTTAATCATGCGCAGTTTTACGGCCCGCAGTCGGTGAACGGAAACATCACCGACAGCAATGAATTCGGAAATGTGGTGAGCGCCGCCGCGCCACGGCTCATGCAGTTGGCAGCTAAATTCGTCTTCTGAGTTGAGAAGGCGGCGGCACTTATTGCATCGATTCGTTGAGAACGTTTTTGTACAAAATGGCCGCCGATCGACGGAGACGTACACTTTCAACTGCCATTTCTATCTTCCGAAGATTCTTACTCAATCAATTTTCATCTTGAATCGTTGATGGCCTACACAACAGTAAATGCAATGTATTCAAAACACTGCGTCATTTTTACCGTTTTTTTGCCGTGGAATTTCGTTTGCTCATCGGCCTGTTTATCAAGAAAATCAATGCGTTTCCGACCATTTGCATCAAAGCGATCTGAATTGGAAGCGCAATTGCATTAACAGATATAGAAGCTTTTCCTTTTTTGTTATTGATGTCCGCAGCCAGACCAATTTTCAAACGCGGAATAACACAACATGGAGCCCAAAGGAGGTCACATGAACCCCATCCTTTCAGGTACGACTGAACAAGCCGCATCCAAACTTGGGACCCATCCGTGTTTCAATCAGGAAGCGCGCCACACACATGCACGCATTCATCTTCCCGTAGCCCAGCGCTGCAATATGCAGTGCAACTACTGTAATCGCAAATACAGTTGCGTGAACGAAAGCAGGCCTGGAGTTACCTGCGCAATCCTTACTCCGGGCCAATCCATCGAGTATCTGCGCAAGTATACGGAGAAGGTATCGAACCTGAGCGTAGTTGGCATTGCCGGCCCCGGCGACCCTTTCGCCAACGCCAGCGAGACACTTGAAACGCTGCGGATGGTCAAGGCGCGGCATCCGCATCTGCTTCTCTGTGTGGCATCCAATGGATTGAATCTATTTCCTTATGTGGATGAACTGGCCGCGATTGGTCTATCTCATGTAACAGTCACGGTCAACGCGGTTGATCCCGCAATAGGCGCCAAGTTTTATGAATGGATGGCGATTGATGGCGTCCGTCATGAAGGCATCGAAACAGCAGCAATACTTTGGGACAGGCAGCGAAAGGCAATTCGCGCCTTGGCGGAAAAGGGTGTCATCGTAAAGATCAATACGATCTATACGCCCGGAGTCAACGACGCGCACATCGAGCAAGTGGCCCAGACAGTTTCTGTACTGGGCGCGACGATTCTGAATATCATGCCGCTGCTTCCCACGGCAAACACGCCGTTCGCAAATATCAAGGAACCTGAGAAAAAAGCTGTGCAGCAGGCGCGCGCGCTTGCTGGGCGCTATCTGCCGCAGATGACGCATTGTTCGCGGTGTCGAGCAGATGCGGTTGGACTGATTGGAGAGGAAAACACACAAAAAAATATTGACCTGCTTCAGATCTCCGCGAAATTGCCCAGTGTAGCTGAACCGATTCGTGATCCCGTCATCAACATGGACAGTGTATTACCCATGACTCTCTCATCTCAATTGCGTTTGGCCCCAACCCAAGAGCGGCCGTTTGTTGCGGTGGCAAGCCGTGATGGGTTGTTTGTCAACCAGCATCTCGGCGAGGCCGCACACGTCAGAATCTATAAGCCATCGGAACGCCGTTCCACTCTTGTCGATATACGCAGCATCGCCAGTGAGGCAGGTGGCTCCGCGCGCTGGCTGAGCATGATCGAAAAGCTCAAAGACTGCTGCGGCATTCTGGTCAGCGGAGCCGGTGCCGTTCCAAGAAAGATCTTTGCGCACCACGGAATCACTGTCGCTATTGTGGAGGGCGTCATTGACGAAGCACTCGGTGCAACTGCGTCGGGGGGCGATCTGATGTTTATGGTGAAGCCCCAATTTTCGTGTGGAACATCATGCAGCGGCGGAGCCGATGGCTGCGCTTGATCTCGATCATCTTTGTCAGCAAAGAAAGGAGAAATATGGAAACCAATACGCAGGATCTGCACGTAATTCAAGGGGCGCTCGAAGCCATTCGAGCCGGAGTGCAAAGCGATGGCGGCGATTTGGAACTGCTTAGTTTCGAGAATGACATTGCTCGCATTCAACTGGGAGGCGCCTGCGCCGGATGTCACATGGCAGGCCAGACGCTGGGCGGAATTCGCCGGCATCTGACCGAGACGCTTGGCAGGCCGGTGCGTGTCTTCCCCGCATGGAAGGACTGACGCGTACGCGCAATTTTCTCTGCGAATTGCAACCACATGAGCCAACAGAACGACTCCAACAGAACAGGGAGGTAGCCGGTATGAAAGCTCAAGCTATCAGTCAAGTTGTGATCAACGACACCACTCTGCGCGACGGCGAACAGACGGCCGGCGTGGCCTTTACCCTGGAAGAGCGTCTGCAGATTGCGTCCTCGCTCGCTGATGCGGGAGTTCCAGAGATCGAAGTCGGAATTCCCGCAATGGGCGAACGCGAACAGGATGAGATTCGCGCGGTGTCGGCGCTTGGATTGCCTGCAAAACTCATCGCTTGGTGCCGAATGCACAATGACGATCTGACTGCGGCGCTCGCCTGCCGCGTGTCGATGGTCAATCTTTCCATCTCTGTCTCGGACCAGCAAATCACGCGGAAGTTGCGACGCAACAGAAGCTGGGTATTGCAACAGACAGAGCGCTTGATTAAAAGCGCGTGCGATAGCGGACTGACGGTTTCTCTCGGTGGCGAAGACAGTTCGCGCGCGGATATGGATTTTCTATTCGAGATGTTGGAGATCGCCGAAAGAGCGGGCGCAACACGCTTTCGCTTCGCCGATACACTGGGCGTGCTGGATCCATTTGCTACTCTGGAGCGCTTCAAGAGTCTGCGACATACTACGGGAATGGAGTTGGAGATTCACGCGCATAATGACCTTGGACTTGCTACGGCAAACTCCTTGGCCGCTATTCGCGGCGGCGCGACACACGTGAGCACTACAGTCAATGGCCTTGGCGAGCGAGCCGGCAATGCGCCACTTGAAGAGGTCGTGATGGGAGCGCGGCTGCTCGAAGGAAAAGAGACCGGTGTCTGCCCTGGTACTCTCAAGATGCTTTCGACCATGGTGGCCAATGCATCTGGCCGGTCGATTGCCGTCAACAAGGCGGTGGTAGGTTCTGCAATTTTCACGCACGAATCAGGGATTCATGTCAGCGGTTTGTTGCGTGACCCGAAGAATTACCAGTTTCTGGACCCCGCAACATTCGGCCGCTCGCATCAGATTGTTCTTGGAAAACATTCGGGCGCTGCAACTGTTCAGTGGGCATTCAATGAACTTGGAATTACGCTAGAGGATCAGGATGCCAAAGAAATTCTTGCCTATGTCCGTGAACATTATGTAACCAACAAAGTCCCACCCTCACATGAAGAACTGTGGCGATTCCACAGCATGGTAATAAGTCGACGTAGCCCAATATCCATCGATCAATCATCCCTTTTGAAGCTAGCATCCTGAGAGGACTTTGCATCAGTGGCTGTGTGGCGATCGCGCTCAAGGTGGGGAAAGATTAACTATCATCGAGCACCCACTCGGTGAGGACCGTAAGCATCCGCCATCCCACCATGAGAAATGTGCGCATTTTGACAATTTCGCATCCTCTCAACATCCAGCACACAGCGGGGTGCGAGACGCAAGTATAAAGATGGCATAAGGAATGTGCGTTAATGCTCGGAAACACCTTTATTCATTGACTATCGTATTGTTTTCGTGGTAAATTTATCTATGTCAACCCATGGAGTAGCCTTTCACGAACCAACGTGCGGTCGAATGCCGCGAGCCGAGGCGCAATGCCTGCAGGCAACATATCTGAGTGCGCTCCAACAGCCATACAGTTTTTCGGTTTTAGCCAGTTTCGAATCAAGCGAAACTATCAGAGGAATTGCGCATTGTAAGTCACATTTGCATAGTCGCAAGCGCATAAGATGGTAAGGTGTCTCTATCAGGAGAATCATGTTAGGCAAAGTTTGAGGGATCATGCAAAGAGCATGGAGTCGAGTTGAGGGTTGAGAATGAAAATATTGAGAAATGACGACTGGAGTTGTCTCGCCGGCGAATGTCGAATCCAGGCTTGGCCTTCCCTGCATGAGATGAGCGAAGTGCTTGCGGAAAGCGCAAGTCTTCCCGATACTGTCAAGATTCTGCTGCGGATAATGGAGCAATACATGAGCGTTGTGCGGGGGACAGTGAGCCTCTGCGATCGCCAAGCGGGAACCATTTACATTCACGAGAGTTTTGGCCTGACGGAAGAAGAAGAAGCGCGCGGCATTTACCGCTTCGGTGAAGGAATCACCGGCAAGGTTGTTGAGACCGCCAAGGCGATGATTGTTCCGCGCATCGGCGACGACAAAGACTTCCTTAATATGACTTGCACGCGCACGGCCGAGGATGACGATCTGTCCTTTCTCTGCGTTCCCATCAAGCGTGGGAACAAGGTGCTGGGGACGATCAGCGCCGAGCGCATCTACGACAATGACATACTGCTCAAGCTGGACGCGGAGCTATTAGGAATTATTGCGGCGATGATGGCCCAAGCAGTTGAGCTCTATTTGATCGAAAATGTCGATAAGGTTTCCTGGATGAATGAAAACCGGCGCCTCCAAAACGCGCTTAAAGACCGGTTTCGCCCTTCCAACATTATCGGGAACAGCAAAGGTATGCATGAGGTATATGGCCTTGTCGAGAAGGTTGCCAATACCAAAACCACAGTGCTGATTCTGGGTGAAAGCGGCGTTGGAAAGGAATTGGTTGCCAATGCAATTCACTACTCCGGTCCTGGTCCAGATGCGCCGCTGGTTCAGGTCAACTGCGCGGCGATTCCCGAAAGCCTGATCGAGAGCGAACTCTTCGGCCACGAAAAAGGATCGTTCACCGGGGCCACCAACTTTCGCAAGGGCCGCTTTGAAGAAGCAGACGGAGGCACGATTTTCCTGGACGAAGTGGGAGAATTGCCACAGCCCGCGCAAGCAAAGCTGCTGCGCGTTCTTCAAGAGAAAACACTTGAAAGGATTGGGAGTAATAAGCCTATCAAAGTGGATATTCGAATTGTTGCGGCGACGAATCGCGATCTGAGTGAGATGGTGAAGGAACGCACTTTTCGTGAAGACCTATACTATCGACTGAATGTCTTTCCGATCACCATTCCACCTCTGCGCGACCGTGGCAGTGATGTCATTGCGCTGGCCGATTTCTTTGTCGCCAAATACGCGAAGGAATGTCAAAAGGACGTAAAGCGGATATCTACTCCAGCATTGAATATGCTGATGAGCTATCACTGGCCGGGAAATGTTCGCGAGTTGGAAAACGTAATTGAGCGAGCGACGATTCTCTCTGAAGGGGGCGTGATCCATGGCTATGATCTGCCTCCTTCGCTGCAGACGCCCGTTCTGTCGGGAACGGTTGAAAAGGGAGGTTTAAACGCCAGGCTGGGCGCAATCGAGTACGAGATGATTGTGGATGCTTTGAAGACTCAGGATGGCAACATGACGGAGGCGGCCAGAGAGCTTGGACTTACGCGCAGAATACTCACCCTGCGTATGCAAAAATACGGCATTAGTTATAAAGATTATCGAATTGTCGAAAAAAAGCAGGCCTCGTCAACCACCGCTTGATCTACCAGCGCAGAAAATCTCGTCAATGAGATGATCGCATTTGAGTCGTGGAGTTTGACTGATCTCGGCTTCAATTCACGGTCCCTTCTTATTACGAGGCTGTGCCGGAGAAACGCCGTTGCTTCACTGTTGCCGCAGTGCCACCGCGTTCTTGAATATTCTCTTCCCATGACAATTTTGTTCAAACAGTTGATACGGATTTTGTCCGTTATTGTTCAATCATGGACGGAATTGCACATTCATCGGCCTTCCCGTACAACTTTGAACGGATTTGTTATTCGGGATCCCCGGTATTATTCAAAAGTTGGTTGATGCAAGGCCGAGAAATCTTGTCAAAAAAATGTTTGCAAGAATTCTGTTTACCAGTATCCCTTTCATAACGCAAGAATTATCGGATGCAACAATACTTTATCAGAAAAACATCTTGAGTCATTCACTATCTTTTTCCCGTTTGGCAACCATCGTGCAATAACCAAAGCGTTCGGCAAACGCAATATTTCACGACGCGCACTTCGCCTCCCGGATTCGTTAGTGCCGTCATCAGCGCAGGTCAAGCGCACTTAGTCACAAACCCTGCAAGGCGGATAGGGAGCAGATCCAATTCCGAAGGAGGATTCAACATGACAAGGAAAATCGCATTTTACGGTAAAGGCGGAATCGGTAAATCGACGACGCAGCAGAACACCGCAAGCGCGATGGCGCACCGCTTCGGCAAAAAAGTATTCATCCACGGTTGCGACCCGAAGGCCGATTCAACCCGCCTGATTCTCGGCGGCAAGCCGCAAGATACAGTGATGGATATGCTTCGTGATGTGGGCGAAGAAAATGTGACCGTGGAGAAGGTTGTCAAGACTGGATACTCCGGCATTCGTTGCGTCGAGTCCGGCGGCCCAGAGCCGGGCGTAGGTTGCGCTGGCCGCGGCGTGATTACGGCCATCAATATGATGGAAGAGTTGGGAGCCTATAGTCCGGACCTCGACTTCACATTCTTTGACGTACTGGGTGACGTTGTCTGCGGAGGCTTTGCGATGCCGATGCGCGAAGGGAAAGCCCAGGAGATTTATATTGTCGCTTCCGGCGAAATGATGGCCATGTACGCGGCCAACAACATCGCCCGCGGTCTGCTGAAGTACGCCGATCAGAGCGGCGTCCGGCTTGGCGGCATCATCTGCAACAGCCGTAAAGTGGACGGCGAACTGGATCTGATGGCTGAGTTTACAAAGAGGCTCGGCACCAAGATGATTCACTTTGTTCCCCGCGACAACATTGTGCAGAAGGCCGAGTTCAACAAGAAGACGGTCATCGAGTACGACGAAACTTGCAATCAGGCCAGTGAGTATTCTGAGCTAGCGCGCAAGATCATCGAGAACAAGGATTTCGTTGTACCGACCCCGATGCCCATGTCGGAGTTGGAAGAGATGGTTGTCGCTTACGGAATTCCAGACTGATGCTATCATTGCCAACTAACTTGTCGGACCAATCATGATTTGACAACCGCCCTGTGAGCCGCTTTCATAACTCGCGCAGATAACTGGAAGCGGCATCGCAATCCACCATGCTGTCGATCCTTCGTAGCCGCAAGCGACGCTACGACCGCGGAGACAAGACTATGCCAATGAAGTTACTCGATTGCGACACTGTGATTCCCGAGAGGGAACAACATGTGTATATCAAGGAGGCCGGAGAGGATACCACTCAGTTCCTCCCCGTCTCCAATGCCGCCACGATTCCAGGCACTCTCTCCGAGCGCGGCTGCGCATTTTGCGGCGCCAAGCTGGTCATCGGCGGTGTGTTGAAGGATACCATCCAGATGATTCACGGACCCTTTGGCTGCTCGTACGATACATGGCACACAAAACGCTATCCGAGCGACAACGGTAACTTCCAGCTCAAGTATGCATGGTCAACAAACGTCAAGGAAAAGAATGTTGTCTTTGGCGCGGAAAAACTTCTTAAGCAGTCGATTCTTGAAGCATTCGACGCGATGCCCACCATCAAGCGTATGTTTATCTACACCACATGCTCAACGGCTCTTATCGGTGACGACCCCAAGGCTGTTGCAAAAGCAGTGATCGCCGAACGCCCTGACGTGGATATCTTTGTTGTCGAGTGCCCTGGTTTTGCCGGCGTCAGCCAGTCCAAAGGTCACCACGTACTCAATATGGGATGGATTCACGAGAAAGTAGGTCAGGTCGAACCCAAGATCACCAGTCCCTACACCATCAATTTCATTGGTGATTACAACATTCAGGGTGACACCGATGTCTTGCAGAGGTACTGGCACAAGCTTGGCATCCAGGTGCTGGCGCATTTCACCGGCAATGCAACTTATGACGAATGCCGCGGAATGCACCGCGCGCAATTGAATGTTGTTAACTGTGCCCGCTCGGCCGGTTACATTGCGAACGAGTTGCATAAAAAATATGGCATTCCGCGCCTGGACATCGACTCATGGGGCTTCAGCTACATGGCGACAGGACTTCGCAAAGTCGGAGACTTTTTTGGTATTCAAGACAAGGTTGAAGAGCTGATCGAGGAAGAGGAAGATAAGTGGAAACCCAAGCTCGATTGGTACAAGGAGCGCCTGAAGGGCAAGAAGATGGCCATCTGGACAGGTGGTCCTCGATTGTGGCACTGGACCCGCGCGGTGGAAGACGATCTTGGCGTGCAAGTGGTTGCCATGGCCTCCAAATTTGGCCATCAGGAGGATTTTGAGAAAGTCATCGCGCGCGGCCGCGAAGGCACGGTCTACATCGACGACGGCAACGAGCTTGAGTTTTTTGAAGTGATTGACATGGTCAAGCCAGACGTGATTTTCACAGGCCCACGTGTCGGTGAATTAGTCAAGAAACTTCACATCCCTTATGTCAACGGCCACGCTTATCACAACGGACCATATATGGGATTTGAAGGCTTTGTAAATCTGGCGAGAGATTTTTACAACGCCGTCAACTCGCCGCTGTGGGCTCTTGCTGGCCAGAACATTCAGGAGGTGCAGTAATGCAAGAGAAAACGGATGCTCTTGTGGAAATGATCCAGCAGCGTTGCTTGTGGCAGTTTGTTTCGCGCGCCCATGACCGGGAGGAGAATATCGACGGAGTTCTAACTCTGGTCGGCATCCTCCTCACCGGGGGATCTCCTAAGCTGGAGACGCCCATGGACCGGCTGCATTATGCCAACGCTAATAACCTTGTCAGTGAGATCAAGACAGATTTGCCATGGCTGGGACATCTCCCCAAGGATGATCTCTTCGCAGTGGTTACCGGCGCCATCAAGCGGATTCACGAGATCACAGTGAAGAAATCGAAGAATGGCGAGTTGTTCATACCAGGCTACTAATGCTTGGAATCACAAACAGAAGAATGATCCGCACAAAGGAATCGAGGAGAATTTTATGGGATGCACAGTCACTCAAAAGGAACGGTCCGGCATCATCAATCCTATCTTCAACTGCCAGCCGGCCGGCGCGCAATATGCCGGAATTGGAGTGAAAGACTGTATTCCCCTGGTTCATGGCGGTCAGGGATGCAGTATGTTTGTTAGACTGCTTTTTGCCCAACACTTCAAGGAGAACTTTGATATCGCATCCTCTTCTCTGCACGAGGAAGCGGCGGTCTTTGGCGGCATCAAGCGCCTTGAAGCAGGCGTCGATAGCCTCGTCAAGCGTTATCCGGATCTGCGCGTAATTCCAATCATCACCACCTGTTCTACGGAAACAATTGGCGACGACATTGAAGGTTCCATCCGCAAGCTGCAAAGAATGCTGAAGCGCGATCATCCAGGCCGCATTGTTCACTTGGTGCCGATTCATACGCCGAGTTATACCGGAAGCGCCGTCAGCGGTTATAACGTTGCCGTGCAGGCGATGGTAACTACCATTGCCAAAAAAGGCGAGGCAAACGGCAAGCTCAACGTATTTACCGGCTGGGTGAATCCGGGCGATGTTACGGAACTGAAGCACTACTTCAAAGAGATGGGAATCGATGCGACTATTCTTCTTGACATCGAGTCATTTGATTCTCCAATGATGCCGTCAAAGGATTCTTTCACACACGGTAGCACGACGGTGGAGGACATTGAAGGCTCGGCCAACGCCGCTGCCTCGATTGCGCTGAGCCGCTATGAGGGCTATAGCGCGGCACAGTATCTGGAGAAGACATTCGAGGTGCCGGCGACCCTTGCGCCAACACCCATCGGCATTCGCAATACGGACATCATGCTTCAGCAAATCCAGAAGATTACGGGCAAGCCTATTCCTGAGTCGCTGGTTCGCGAACGGGGCGTGGCTCTTGATGCGCTGGCTGACCTGGCTCATATGTTTTTTGCCGACAAAAAGGTGGCTATCTATGGTAATCCAGACCTTGTGATTGCGCTTGCAGAATTTTGCCGTGAGGTCGAATTGAAGCCAGTGCTTTTGCTTCTGGGAGACGAAAACGGCGGCTATGCCAAAGATCCGCGCATTCTCAACTTGCAGCAAAATGTCGATTACGATATGCAGATCATCTGTAATGCAGACCTTTGGGAGTTAGAGAAGCGGATCAAGAACAAGGAGATTGAACTGGATTTGATCATGGGTCACTCGAAGGGGCGTTACATTGCTATTGATGCCGGCATTCCAATGGTGCGAGTCGGCTTTCCGACGTTTGACCGCGCAGGCATCTACCGCAATCCAGTTATTGGATACAAGGGCGCAATGTGGCTCGGAGAGACCATTGCCAATACTCTGTTCGCGCAAATGGAGTTCAAGAAAGACCGCGAATGGCTGCTGAACACCTGGTAGTTTGTTGCATGGGCCATGGTCGCAGGACAGCTTGATACAAGCTGTCCTGCATTCTTTCATTCACAGATAAAAATCACTGTACTGACAAGATGATTGAAAACAAAAACGCCTCATTGTTTCACGCGCGCAGCTCTACCAGGAGACGCCCATGCCGATTCCCGAGACCGTTGCTGCATCAGGTATTGCCGATAGCATTGTTTTTCATGGCTCACTAAGTGAGCTGTATCGTCTGGCCAAGGAAGGAAAGATACCAACCACGCTTCAGGGGAGTCATACCCGCCCTTGCAAATTCTGGACCGCGTCAAAGATCTTGAGTGGAATTCGTAACTCCATTCTGCTTACGCACGGACCAAGCGGCTGCGCTTTCGGCGTCAAGCAGGCTTACAAACTGACCAACAGCAGAAACAGCGCTGCGCCCTACGAGCCAGTCGTCAGCACAAATCTCAGACAGAACCAGATCGTCTATGGCGGCGAACGAGAGCTTCGATCTGCGCTGCTTGAAGTGGATGCAAAATACAAGCCTGAAGTGATCTTTGTCGCCACCAGTTGCGCCACTGGAATTATCGGCGATAACGTCGATGCGGTCGCTGCAAAAATCAAAGGTGAAGTGAATGCAAAGGTGATGGCGATTCACTGTGAGGGCTTTGCAGGTGAGTATCGCAGCGGCTTCGATCTTGTCTTCCGCGAAATCACCAAGCTAATGCACGCGCCTACGGAAGAGAGCAAGGCCGCCCTCGCTGGATATGTAAACATTGTGGGTGCAAAGATGGGCCCTGAGCGTACCGAAGTCGACACCGACGTGAAAGAACTGGTGCGTTTGATCGAGGGCATTGGCGGCAAGGTTCATTCGGTGATCGCGGGTAACTGTTCACTGGAAGAGTTGCAGCGTGCTCCCAGCGCGGCTGTAAATTGCGCGCTGTGCCTGGATCTCGGCTACGCTATTGGTTCGGCGATGCGCGATGCCTTCGGAACACCGCTGAATTCGACAATTCTTCCTTATGGGATTGCCGCTACCGAGCGATGGATTTTAGGCGCGGCGAAGTATATTGACAAAACAACTGAAGCCAAAGCTCTGATGCAACGAGAGTATGAAGAAATCAAGGATGAGTATGAGCAGGTCTTGAGTCATCTGGTGGGCAAGACAGCTATCATTGAAGGCCATGACGCAATCAAGTCACTCTCGATTGCACATATGTTGGAGCGCGACTTCAAGATGCGCGCCATCGTTTATAACTTTCATCCTTGGAGCGCCGAAGCGCGCGAAACCAGTATTGATTATTTGCTAGAAACCGGACTTGATCCAGAGATTCTCATCACCAAAGGAACGCTCGCCCTGGGCAAGTACGAGTCCATGCAGCAAACAGAGGCTGAACTGCTTGAGTTCCTTGGCAGTCTGAATCCCATGGAGACAGTGTATTTTGGTTCGTCGCTGGCCTTTCCTAACATCCCACTTGTGGACCTGAACGCAATTTTAAACAGGCCGCGCTTCGGCTATCGCGGCGCATTGAAGGTGGCCAAATGCATCAAGACTTCACTTGATTACGCATTCCGCCCGCGCAGCGCAATGAGCAAGAGAATTGTTTTTCCGAAAGATTCGGGACTGGTTTCCGTTCAATCCTTGACAGGCAAGTTAGCGCAGGATATGCCGGACTGCACCATGTACTCCGGCAAGAGAAGGAAGGGCCAATGCTCAATGAACTGATCTTTCAGGATTGCACCAGTTCGCATGATCCGGTGGTGGGCTGCGCGCTTGAAGGCGTCAGCAACATCATCGCCGGCATCCGCGACATCAGCATCGTTCTTCATTCGCCGCAGGGTTGCGCATCCACCGTTGCTCTCGGCTACGACAACCACGAGACCGACTTTACGCAGCGCAAGGTGGCCTGCACGCGTCTCTTTGAAACCGACATCATCATGGGCGCAACCGACAAGCTGCGCGATCTGATCCTCAAAGCCGACGCCACTTATAAAACCAAAGTGATGTTTGTCATCGGCACTTGCTCGGCGGATATTATCGGAGAAGATATTGAAGGCCTTTGCCGATCCTTGCAGCCCAAAGTCGGCGCGCGTCTGATTCCCATTCACTCCGGCGGCTTTCGCGGCGACCTCTATGCGGGAATGGATCTAGGACTCAGCACGCTTCTCTCATTTGTCGAGCCTTGGGAAGCGCCCAAGTTGCCCCGGACCGTCAACCTGATTGCTCCACAAGCGAGCCTCAATCCTACTTGGTGGGCCGACATGAATTGGGTCAAGAGTGTTTTGACTGCGATGAACGTCGAGACCCATTGCGTTTTTCCCTGCAATGTTTCCATCGAAGAAATCTCGTTGGCCTCGGCGGCATCGGCAAATATCATGCTGTCGCACGACATGGGATATACGTTTGCGCGAGAGATGGAAGCAAAGCATGATGTGCCCACCATTCTCGGTGATCTACCGTTGCCCATCGGCTTGAAGAATACTTCCAACTGGCTCAGAGCTTTGGGCGAGTTCTTTGACGCCGGCGCCGTAGCGGAGCAATTGATTGAAAGCGGCGAAACCCAAGTGACCGGAACTCTTCGCAGACGCGGACTGATGATTATTCCCCGCTATCGCAACGCAAAGGTCGCTGTCTCGGCTGACGCATCCATGACTATCGGCCTTGTGCGGATGCTCTTTGAAGAACTGGAGATGATTCCCGATCTTCTTTTGGTTCGCTCCAATTCCAAGCAGGCGAAATCTGTTTTGGATGCGGAACTGGCAAGCCTGGGCATTTCGCCTCGTGTTGCTTTTGGAGTAGACGGCTTCAAAGTCAAACAGGCGCTTGCCACTGGCGATTTGGACGCCGTCTTTGGCTCGGCTTGGGAAAAATATTTGGCCGAAGAAATCGGTATCAAAGTTGCGTTCGATCTGCTGCAACCAACCAACCGAACCTTTTATCGGGATAGCGCCTATTTTGGCCATGAAGGAATGATCAATATGCTTGAAATCGTGGCCAATGACTGGGAGGCTGCTCTTCGCTCCAAAGCGATTCGGTGGGAGCAGTATCAATAGTCCAGTGTGCAACAAAAAGCAGAGATGAAATCAGAATGCTGAGGAGGGCGATATGCTCAACGACAGAATGGTGAAAGCGGCATTTGCCACAGGGGATCGATTGCTGGTTAACGCCGGCTTTGAACAAGCCCGCCAGATCGTTGTCTACGAAGTCAGCACGACCGGCGCAAGAGAGTTCCATGCGATGACTTATCAGAACGGCGCACCGAAAGGAACTGGTCCTTCAGGTACGCTCGGCCGGAACGGTAAAGGAGGCCCAGGCGGAGGGGGCGGATGCGGAGGCGGCAACAAGAAGAATGAACCAATCGATGAGAAGGAGATTCTTTACAAAGCCGCAAGCCTCGCCGGAGTACCGGTGCTTTTTGTCAACAAAACATTAAATGCATATTCCGTGCTCGCTTTAAGAGAATCCAGAACCTTCACGGTAAAAGTCGATGGCGACAGAGAGATTGCCGATGTGATTGTTCGTCTTCAGGAAATGCTCCGTGGTAATCCACCTCTATGGCTGCGTCGCGCTCTGATCGGGGAAGATGCTCCAGTTGAGGTCTAGACGCAACTCGTTCCTATGCCATTGGCCCAGGGGCGTGAATCTCGGTCTGAGGCGGTTTGGGAGCCATCGGTCCCGAATTCCTGAGCAGAATCGCCAGACCTCGCGCTCCATCCATCTGACTCTCGCGCAGTAGGTCATAGGTCAGCTCAAGGAACTCCGGGTGATGCTCAAAGTGCTTGCTGGTGGATTGAACCGTGTGGACTACGTGCTCCGCGGAAAACGCTTCGCGGTGGAAGCCTGCCACGCCAATCAGAAAGCCCTTCAAGAGCGCAAACTGCGCGGTCAGCAGAGCGTACTCCCGTTCCATGGTGGACGATGCGCCTTCCTTTCCAAAGGGAAACCGGCAACGCAGGATGGTGTTCGCCAAATAATTCTCCATAATGTGCGGATGATGCTCAAAAAAAGGGGCGAAGTACCGGTCGTGCGCTCGGATATAGTCATCGGTCAGGCTCTCCAGCGTTGCCTCAGGTCCGTTGCCGATACCGGTTGTAAATGCATGAATGCACTCCACAAACCGAGGCCTGACGTTGGAGCGATGCAGCAACATTCCCGCCAGCCGCAGCACCACGTCCAATTGGGACGCGCGATCCAACGGAAGCGCCTCCATCGCCGTTCGCAGAGTTCCCGTGGCTACAGCCGTTGCAAAATCGGCAAGATACCCTGCGATATCCCGGTTCAATTCTCCTTTGGCAATTGCATCCAGGCGGCGGCAAAGAACTCCCAACAAAAACAGCCTCTGCCACAAAGGATAGCTGCGGTTGGCGATCAGCGCCAGAACGCCCTGACGAATTGGCCAGAAATGAGGAGTAAGCGCGGAGGAATTGTCGGCAGCATCGGCATCTGCACGCACAGCTCCAATGCGTTCGGCTGTGGATTGCAGCTCTCGCGCCAGCAGCTCCGGGTCGAGAAGGACCAATCGCGCCGCCTCCGGGCAGGAGAGCGTGAGCGCAGTCTCCCGAATGCCGTCCGTCTCCTGGATAACGCGTGGATAGGTCGCGCAAACGTCTGAGAGATAGCTTTCTCCCAACTCCAATTGAATCCGGCAGAGACGGTCGGCGCTGAGCATGGGGCATTGGTTGGCGCCGTCCATACGGATCTTGGCGAAGCTGCTGGATTTGCTCCCCTCCGGCATGGTGAGAATGCTCGAGTCAATTAAGACGCGTAACTGGCTGGTTGGAAGCTGCTGATATTTCTGATAGGTTGCTTGATCTATGGGCACGCCCCAGCCCTGGCAGCAGGTATCTTCGCAGGCCGACCCAATACAGTGGAAGTTCTGGGCGTAGGCCTGATGAATAGGAGATTCGGGCAAGATGCTCTCCGGCGGCGAGGCGCGTGCCGAGCCGCAACGTGAAATCAAACTTGTCCAGATTTGAGGCACTTTACTGTCCTGAGATAAGGCAAAGAGATTGGAAGTCTCAAACCTGCCTCACCGACGAGGTCGTTCAGGCGAAATTGGCAACGGGCGAAAGCCGCGCCAAACACTTTCCTCAACCTCTGAGACAGTTGCATACCCGCACAAAGTAAAATGGAAGCATGGGATTTGAGAGCGTGAAGAAGATTGCCGAGGCGGAGTTTCCCACCCGCTGGGGGGCCTTCCGCATTTTGGGCTTTGAGGGTGTGCTGAGCGCGCCGCGCCCTTGCGCCGAGGCCGCGCCGGGAGATGGAGTCAGCGCCTACGAGCTTAAGAACGGCCAGGTCGAAGGGCTGGTGGCGCTGGTGATGGGTGACATTCACTCCACACCCCCGCTTGTGCGCATTCATTCGCAATGCCTTACCGGCGATGTCTTTGGCTCGCTGCGCTGCGATTGTCGGCTGCAACTGGAACTGGCCATGCGCCAGATCTCCGCCGCGGGCGCGGGCATTTTGCTCTATGAGCAGCAGGAGGGGCGAGGCATTGGCCTGATGGCCAAGTTGCGCGCCTACGAGTTGCAGGACCAGGGAAGGGACACCGTTGAGGCCAACGTAGAGTTGGGCTTTGCAGCCGACTGCCGCGCCTACGAGTTGCCGGCAGAGGTGCTCAAGTTGCTGGGCGTCTCCTCGGTCCGCCTGATCACCAACAATCCGGAGAAGGTGAGCGCGTTGGAGTCGGCCGGGATTACGGTTGCCGAGCGCGTCTCCGCCGAGGTTGAGCCGCAGGAGAGCTTTGCGGAGTATGTGCGCACCAAACAGGAAAAGATGGGCCACATCGTGGATCTTGATTCTTGATGGACTAGATTAAGAGCTTTTTGCTACTTCGCATCCGATGGAAGCGGATCGTTCCACTGCGCTCCACAGCTCTCGCAGAGCCAGCTATTGACCGGTTCGGCGCCCTCCAGCGTCGGATCTTCCGCGCCGCATTGAGGGCAGACCGGCGGCGTGTACTCCTCATCTGGCTCATTGAACTCGTCGATGATCTCTTGCGGAATCGGCCGAGCGGCAATCTCCCGCGCCTGCTCCAGTTGATCGGCAGCTACCAGCACGCGCGGATAGTTCAGATTGTGCCCGAAAGGAGTACCAGGCCCCTCGACCCAGCTCTCAATCCCTGACCGCCCCAATGCTTCATGAAGCTGCCATGCCTCGGTTGGTTGGTTGCACTCACACAGCACCGTCTTCCAGGTGAACTCACGCGGCCGACCGTCGTCCTCCTCGGCTTCTTTCGCATCTTCCACAATCATCGGTGCTTCGCTGGCCAAATCCCAGCGTGGAACTTTCAGCTTGCGCGCCCTCATCTCCTCGCGGAGAACCTGTTGTGCTGTCTCCGTGAGGCCGGCTATCTCACTCTCCAGCTCGTATAACTCCTCGTCGCTCATCTCGCGGTAGTGTTGCGAGAGCCTGCGCCACTCTTCGACCGGGTCAGTTTTCATATTGAAAAGATTAAATGCCTTTCTGTCGAAGCGGCCAAGAACAAAAAAATCTCTTGAGAACGCCAAGCTGGATCTTCGATCAGCATCGTCCGGTCAAGCAGAATCTAACGTTTATGAGCCGGTTTACGCACAGGAGTCTTCGCAGCCTTCTTTTTTGCCACGGGCTTGGCGGATGCTTTAACCGCCTTCTTGGTGCCTGTTTTCACTTGAGCTTTATTCCCGGCTCTTACTGGCTTCTTGGCCTTGGCAGCGACCTTTACCGCCTTCTTGGGCAAACTCCTGACCGATTTGCTGGCTTTGGCAATAGCCTTTACTGGAGCCTTTACAGCTTTCTTGCTCTTGGCAGTAGCTTTTACCGGAGCCTTCCCACTCTTCTTGCTTTTGGCAACAGCTTTGGGTGCAGGTTTGGCCTGTCCCTTGGTCGGCTTCTTACCCTTGGCGATTGATTTGGCCGGAGCCTTTACGACCTTCTTGGCCTTGGCAGCGGGCTTGGGTTGAGACTTTGCCGCTTTCTTTGCCTTGACGGTAGGTTTGACCGGGGCTGTTGCCTTCGTTTTCACCGCAGGCTTGGCCTTGGCTGCGCCTCTGGCCGGAGGCTTGACGTCGGGAGCGGAGGAAGGTGCCGGCTCTTCCGCTTGAAGTGATAATCCCTCTTCAACCGACACAGGAACAGCTTTCTCGCTGAGCGGTTCGGGAGCAACTTCGACCACCTCACGCTGTGCATCGACTTCAACTTCAGTCTCAGGCGGCACTGCGGAAAGCGAAACAGCCGTCTCCACTGAATTCGATGGGAGTACAACCCCTACAGGAACTTGATCCTCTGCCGAAAGTGCGGGAGCTTCGGCATCGATGGCTTGCGGCTCAATTGCAAGGGGTTCAATCGCCGCAGGAACCTCAACTGAAAGAGTCGGATTTGCAAAAGCCGCTGCTTGCTCGTTGGGCATTGAAGCCGCCTCGGCAGGCGCGCTCTGCTCTTCGGGTCTGAGTTCAGCGGCAGTCCAAGCGCTTCTATCCTCTTCCGGTTCTGCTGCGGGAGCCACTACCGGAGCCGGAGCCACGGCGGGCGTAACCTCTCTCTGCACGGCCCGACTTGGCTGTTGTTGCAAATGCCATTTGCCATCCGAGCCTTTCACGTAGGTAGCGCCCTGATAGGTGCGAGTTTCCACTTCAGGTTCCGGAGCACGATATGCTTCCACCGGACGCAAATCCTCGGTCTCTGCGACGCGGGCGGGCGTCTGGGCTTCCTCCGCAGCTATCGGCGCGGCGGAAGCGACAAATCCAGAGTGGACGCGAACCTCTGCTGTTGCAGCAAATGGAGCCGGAGCCTCAGCTTCAGGCCGTTGCTTCAAGCCCAATTGCGTGAACGTCTCCAGTTTTTCGCTGGCGGTGACTTTTGCCCAAAGACTCTGCCGCAACCCTTTCAGGAAACTCTTCTTCTTCTCAGGAACGGAGGCTGGCCGGACCGCTGCATCCATTTGTGGTGCGACCGGCAAATCCCTGGCCTGATCAAACTCCGCTTCGGCCTGCTCGTTTTCTTCGTCCTGGGGGCGTGGCTCGTAGCGGTTGATCACAATCTCCGGCTTGAGCTCTCCGCCGGAGAGGAACTGCGAAACCAGTTTTTGCGAGTCTACGTGCCCGCCGCTTCCCGGCTGCATCACTAAATAAATTGTTGTGCCGTCAGGAAAGACGGCTGTACCCATCAGATTGAGCCCCGATCCAGCCTCGAAGGTAAACTTAGGCGGTGGAATCTTGACCAAAGCCTGCTCCGGAAGCTCGTGCCCAGCCTCCAATGGCGCCGCATTTGACTCAGCCGCTGGAATTGCAGGCACTTCGACAGGAGCCGCGACCGGAGGCAACTCATCCTGTTCGGCAACCGGCTCGGCAGAAACTTCAGCGTCAAGCGCGGCGTCAGCCTCGGCGACCGAATTCTCATCCGACACGGAGGCAACTTGCTCACAAACCGGCTCGACATCTTCAACGGCCGTATCGGAGACTTGTTCAATCTCCGGCTCGTTGATAAGGTCGGCCATGGAACCCGCATCAGACTCTATAGGAGTTTCAGTAGCCTCCTCTTCCGGGGTTGATTCAACCGTCTCCACCATTGACTCAAAAACGGGCTCTTCAACCTGGGTGCTGAGAGACTCGTCCGGAGAGGCGGTCTCAGCTTCAACAGCGGTTTCCGCGGGCGCCTCCGGCAGAGAGACTTCAACCGCCTCTATAACCGGCTCGGCAAGCATTTCTGTAACCGGTTCGATGGCTGATTCGACATCCGGCACAACTTCAATTTGTTCGTCCGTTTCGGCTGTAGCGTCTTCAGAGGGCTCATCCAACTCAACGGATGAAACGTCGGGCTCCTCTTCCGCAACGGAAGACGGCTCGGAGGCCGCTTCGAGCGGAGAAGTGATAGCATCGCTCTCTTCAGCAGGAGTGGGCGCTTCAATCTCCGGCACAACCTCGGTAACCGTCAACAGGACGGAAGACTGAACGGTGTTGTACTCTTCGGCAGCCTTAGGGGTAAAGGTGACCGAAAGGGTATGCACACCTGCCGGCAGCAGCACTCCCGCGCCGGGTGAATATTCGAAGCTTCCTTCGACCAGTGCCGTGGCGTTCAGTTGATCGGCACCAAGGGCGATATTTTCTGCAATAGCCTCTGGAACCGGCCATAGAACGATCGGGGTTGCCTTGGCCACGGTAAGTGGTACAGAGGCTTCGGCACCCAAATGGTTGGAGGCATCAAAAGGCCGGAAAGAGGCGCATAGTGTATGTATTCCAGTTGGCAACACCTCACCGGCGGCAGGCGTGTAGACGAATTCGCCGGGAACCGAGGAAGTGGCATTCAATTGGCTATCACCCAGCGCCGCACCAAATGCAATCGCTATAGGAGTCTCCCAGGTGATGGCCGGAGCCGCCTTGGCCACGTTAATTTGAACGGTCGCCGAAGCCGGCTCATAAGAGACTGTGTCAACCGGAGTGAAAGATACAGAGAGTGTATGCTCACCCGCAGCCAGCACCTCACCGGCGGCAGGAGCGTAGACGAACTCGCCGGGAACTGGAGCCGTGGCATTCAACTGCGAGCTGTCCAGCGCCGCACCATACGTGATGGGCGCGGGAGTGGCCCAGGTGATGGCCACAACTGCCTTGTTCACGATAATCTGAGCGGTGGCTGTGGCCGACTCATAAGAGACCGCGTCAATCGGGGTGAAAGACACAGAGAGCGTATGCCCGCCTGCGGCCAGCACCTCACCGGCGGCGGGAGTATAAACAAATTCGCCGGGGACCGAAGCCGTGGCATTCAACTGTGATCCGTCCAGCGCCACACCGTATGTGATGGTTGCTGGAGCGGCCCATGTGATGGTCGGAACCGCCTTGGTGACGGTCAAAGCCACCGTGGCCTCAGCCGCTGTATATGCCTTGGTATCTTCCGGCGTGAAGGCTACCGTAAGCGTATGCTCACCTGCCGCCAGTATCTCGCCTTCGGTCGGAGCATAAACAAAACTTCCAGGAACCGAGGATGTGGCATTCAACTGAGCAGCGCTCAGCTTTGCTCCGTATAAAATCGGCGTCGGTGCAGACCAGACAATCACTGGAGTCTGCGGTTTCTCAGACTCTTCCACCGCAGCGCTCTCTGTGCCGACTTGAGCCTTCTGTAGATACCACTTTCCATCCGCGCCCTTCACATACGTGGCACCACGATAGCTGCGCGTCTCTGGCTCGGCCGGCGGAGCAGGGGCGATAGTTTGAGGAGAATCGTCCACCTTCGTAGAAACTGCTTCGGTAGATTCCGCTGGGGATGAGTGTGGTTGATCCTCGACCACTGTCTGGGATGCAGTTGTGGTCACGGGGCTCGCATCCACGGTATGACTCGCAGGGGCATCTGCCGGAGCAACCGCGACTGGAGCAATGGAAGTTGGGGCAGCAACCTTCTCAGCGACGGGCGCGGCTTCCGGCACTGAAACCTTCGGCGGCTCCTCGGAAGAAGAAATTTTCGACGTGAAGCTGCGACCAAGATTCTTGAGGCTGAAGCCCGAAGTTTTTTCCGCGAAGCCCTTCTCCGGAATGGGAGGCAACCCACAGGCGGCGCGGGCCATCTTCCGAATGAGCCGGGAGATGGGCGAGTCCTCCAGGGCCAGAGGGACTGCTGTATGTTGCATACGCCGCACAGCGGCATAGTCGTTGGGAATCTTCCACTGCGCCGGACGCGTGAGAGCCTTGGCAATCTGATCTTCCGCCACTCCCAATGTGCGCGACTGAAAGCGGTTGAGCACTATCTCCAGCTTGGGAACACCAGTGGCAAAGTATTGCGAAATCAATCGATTCGAATTGCGCAGCCCGGCGATGCCGGCTTGAATCACCAAGTAGACCGTGGAGCCATCCTTGAAGAGGCTCGTGCTCATCAGGTCCAGCCGGGAGCCCATATCAATGACCACATTGTCAAAGTCTTGCCGAGCCACGCTGATCAGCTTATCAATGGCGTCATGAGATGCGTCAAATTGTGGGAATTTACCGGGAGCAGCAAGCACGTACACTCCCGAACTATGCTTGACCAGCAACTTGGAGAGGAAGGCCGAGTCCAATCGAGCGGCATTCTGCAGCGCGTTGATCGTCGAGTATTCGGCCACCACACCCAGGTTCAACGCGGCATCGCCCAGCGGCAGATCCAGATCGATCAACAGCGTGCTTTGGCCCGACTCTTTGGCCATGGAAACGGCAAAGTTGCAGGCCAGCGTGGTCACGCCGTCTCCGCCCTTGGCACCCAGAAAGACCATCAATCGGCCACCCGCCTTCTTCTGCGAAGGTGAAGTGGAAGGACGCCTGGTCGCGGCCCTGACCAGAGCCTCGTTCACAACGTTTTCAACAAATGGCAGGGTTAGGAACTCGCGCGCGCCGGCTCTCATGCAGCGCACCAGTTGGTCCGAGTCGGCCTTCACCGAATAAACCATTACCGTCGCCGTGCCATGGGCGCAGACGTTTTCCACCAGTTCCAGCGCGTATTCAGGACGGCTGTCCAAATCGATAACAATAACGTCGTAATGCTGTTCCAGAAGTTTGGGCACATCACTCAAACTAGGCGGATAGGTGGAAAACTCGCGGATTCTGCCGCTTTTACACTTGGAAAGCACATTGGATGCAGCCTTGCGCCGCTCTTCATCGGGGCCAATCAGAGCAATCGACAGCCCCTCGACGACAAGGGAGTCTGCGTGCTCATCGAGAATAAGTGTAGAGTCTGAATTCACCGGATTACCGCCCCCTGCAGCTTGCAACTGTCCTTCGTATCCCGATATTCCGCGAAAATTGATTCGCCGACTGCACTCTGACTATCATCTCCAAACAATCCCTGACAGCAAACCAGAGGCTATTCGTCCGCTGGCCGAAAACCCCATTCCATGCCAGCCGAAAAAAAGCGCAGCCCGTTAGAAAAATGGCGGCAGCGCAAAACCGTGTAACTCGCAAAAACGAAAGCATTCCCGCCGGCAACCAGCGCAGACGCCCCCCACGCTTCCTCTCTCACTTTCGAAAGAAGTAAATCGTTATTGCGATGATGCAACCATTATTACAATTGTCTAACACTTATTGCAATTGAGTACCAAAAATATACCTAACGATTTTTCCCAGGCTTGGGCGCAGGCTTTTTGTCGGGGGGCGCCAAAGGCTTGTCGGCCAACCCGGATTTGCGAGCCGGCGAGGGAAGAGAGTCACTCTTGGCGGGCAAGGAAGCTTTGGTCCCCTTTGAGGAGGATTTCTGCGGAGACTTTGCAGTTGGCTCATTCTTACCTGTCGGCTTATCGGAGGGAGATATCTTTTTGGCAGCTCCAGGCACTGGATTTGCGGCCACGAATTTTGACTCCTGCTCTTTTTTCGCCTTTGGCGCAGGCACAAGCTCGCTCTTTGTTTCCGGCAGCGCAGGGGGGACTTTGTTCTTGGCAGGTGGCTTGGTGGCGCGTTTGGTGGCCTCCGTCTTGGGCACTGGCTTTGTTTGCTCCTCCTCGTCCTCCTCCTCTATATCGTCCTCAGTCGCAACGGTGGCAGAATCGGATTCATCCAACAGATCGATATCCAGATCCACCTTGGGTAAATGCAAGCCAAGATCAAGATCATCATCCTCTCCGCCTATGTCGTCCAGATCCTCCTCATCGTCCAAATCCTCATCCGATTCTTCTTCATCTTCGTCAAAGGAGTCATCCTTTATCTTGAGCTCTCCGCGTTTGGCGCGGGGACGCTTGATCGTCTCCTTGGGCGGCGGAGCGGGGGGCGAATACGGCTCCAGGAAAGCGCGCAACTCATCCGTTGTCCCAAGCTTTCCATCCAGCAGTTCCAAGAAGATAGCTTGAACAATCTCGTTATAAGCAGGCAACTCCGCGGTGATGCGCATCTCTTGCATCAACGCGTGCGGAATGCGCTGCCGCACCTCAGGCCAAGCCTTGAGGAAGAGGTTGAAGCGCTCCTTGACCGCCTCATCCTTGCTGGTGAATCCAAGCCAAAGAATCGCTTCTGGATCATAGCTCAAGAAAAGCTTGTAGCTCACGGACGGCGTGGCATTTTCCTTGGCCAACAACTCTTTGGCAAATCCAGCGGCCAACATGTCCAGGCTGTTCCATTCCTCCACAAAGCCGGGGCGCAGCATCAACTTCTTCAGCGCCGCCAGATCCTTGGTGCTCAGCTTGGCTGTGAGCATGCGCATCTGCGCCGCTGACACATCGGCATGAACCCCCTGCAAGAGCAACTCGACGGCCAGATCATGCAGCGCCGTAAGCCCCTCTTCGTCCGCCTTGGCTGAAGTCCAGGCAGAAAAGAGAACTTCCATCCATCCCTCGGCCTCCAGCGCGCGCATGATCTTCAAGCCTTCTTCTTCATGGCCAATCTGCTCCAGCTCCTGCCTGCGAGCTTGTGGGGAAAGATACTCGATCACGCCTTCTTCCTTGGCGTTTGCGTAGCGTGTCTTAGTCTTGGCATCCATCTCCCAGCCCAGACGCGCCAGGTAACGTGTGGCCCGGATCAACAGCGACGGCTCTTCCAGAAATCCATAATTCGAAACCAGCCGCAACGTCCCTGTCTCGATATCTGCGGCGCCATTGGTCGGGTCCATCAGCAGGCCAAATGAACCTTCATTCAGTGAGATGGCCATCGCATTCACGGTGAAGTCGCGCTGGCGCAAATCTTCCTGGATCGAGGCAGCGTGATAAACAGGCTTGCCCGGCTTTGGATACTCAATGCGATGCGTGCTGACCAAATCCACGCGCACCGTGCCCGGAAAACAGAGGTAGAGAGCGCCGGAGACCTCATCCTCGCCCCACACCTTCGCCCCGCGCTGCTCAATGCTCATTTTGAGATTGAGCGCATTGCCATGCACGGCGACTTCCAGCGCCCGCACCGAGTGGCCGCTGGTCAGTTCCCGCACTGCGTCTCCGGTGAGAAAAAGAATGGTTCCCACCTCGCGGGCAACCTCGCGCAGATGGCGCAACGCGCTCTGCTGATCGGCCGAGAGCCGGTTTTCCAGAAGATAAATGTAGTCAGGCATTCCGTATCCTTCTTCCGCTGGTTACTTTCAACATCCAAGTAACTGATGGTATTAGTCTTACAGCAAGCTCCAGCAAGGGTTTCAATCCAGTACAATAACACAGGCAGCTTGATTTGGCTAGGGCCACTCTGACCGTTTTGCAGGGTTTTCCCATCGGCGGATTCAGTGCCAAAGTTGTGGCAATCGTACCCAGCGAAGGCCAGATGGCGATTGGCGGAAAGATCCCCATGAGGAATTCCGCGCCCCAGATTACTGTCTGATCTTATGCGGTCTTGCTCTGCGCGCCATTTCAGAGGCTGAATTTCAGGCGTGCAAAATCTACGGAAAAACGGCAATTCGGGGTAAAAAGCGGCTTCATTTGGACGAAAAAAGGGTCAAATTTGAGGGTCTTTCGTTACTAGTAAGGCAACATTCAACAAAGTTTAATTATTGATTCTATGAGTTTTACTCGTATCTGGCGGGAGGGAATCGCGCATTTCAGTCTAGGGGGGGTGGGGTACACCGCTTTTTCTACTTTAGAACCAGCCCTTTCGAGGAGCTGATCCGGTTTCAGGATAGCGGACAGCCGAATAATTTTCTGCAAAATAGTGTGTTGCCAGGTAAAGTCAGCTCCTGGAATAGACCTGGCCAACGATGAATGGATTGCCCAAAATCTCTTTCAGATTTAAGAAACAAAACCATTGCGGGAGGGTTGCAAATCTAAATTGAATTACCAAGCCATTGGAGTTTTGTGCGACAATCCAGATCAATGGCCTCCTCGCGTAAACCGGTGATCGTGCGCAAGTTCTCCCGCGACTGGTGCGTCGGTTACACGACGGCCGGCTTCGGGCAAGAGTCGGCTGAACTGGAGATTCTGGACCTGAGCGGAAAGCTTCTCTGCATCCCCTGGGAGCAGATCAAGTGGGTCTGCTTTGTTCGTGACCTGCCCGCCGCGGACTCGGCCAATCCGGAGCGCCTCCTCCACAAACGCTTCTCCATCCGCCCACGCACACCGGGCCTCTGGATGCGCATGACCCTCACCGACGGCGAAGAAATTGAAGGCTTGGCTGCCAACGACCGCTCACTCATCGAAGGCACGGGTCTGCTGGTTACCCCTCCAGACACTCGCTCCAACACGCAACGTATCTATCTGCCCCGTCAGGCCATTCAATCCCTTGAAGTGGTCGGCCTGATCGGCGCGCCAGGACGCAAGCATCCAGCAGGGACCAGACCCGTTATTGAACAACCGGAGCTGTTTTCAGATGCGCGGTAGTGATCGCCGGCCAGAGAAGTTGATTTTCAATAGGCCTTCAACTCCACAATTGCCTTGAGGATCGTCTCCGGTTGCGGCAGAATCGCGTCTTCCAGGATGGGCTGGTAGGCGACGAAGGTGTCCATGGCGCCGATGCGGCGGACGGGTGCGTCAAGCGAGTCGAAGAGCTCTTCGCCGATGCGCGCGGCGATCTCCGCGCCATAGCCCCAACTGAGCATATCTTCGTGGACGACGATGACGCGGCTGGTCTTGCGGACCGAAGCGGCGATGGCCTCCCAGTCGTAGGGATTGAGCGTCCGCAGGTCGAGAATCTCCACATCGATATTATGCTCGCGGCGGGCGCGCTCAGCGGCTTGCAAGCTGCGCGGAACCAGCGCGCCATAGGTCACAATGGTCAGATCAGCGCCGGCGCGGACGGTGCGCGCTTTGCCAAAGGGAATGGCGAAGTCGGGGCCGGGGTAAGGCGCGCGGTCGTGCGTCTCGCGGTAGAGCCGCTTGTGCTCCAGGAAGAGCACCGGATCGTCCGAGCGGATGGCAGTGCGCAGCAGGCCGTTGGCGTCGAGGGCGTTCGATGGGAAGACGACCCGCAAGCCGGGAATGTGCGTGAAGATGCTCTCACCCGATTGCGAGTGATAAATGGAGCCGCCGGTCAGGTAGCCGCCGATGGGCACGCGAATCACCGCCGGGCAGCCCCACTCGCCATTCGAGCGCCAGCGCAAGACAGATAACTCATTGTGAATCTGATGCATGGCTGGCCAAATGTAATCAAAGAATTGAATTTCCACCACCGGCTTCATGCCGCGCACGGCGTAGCCCAGCGCGCGTCCGACGATGTTGGCCTCGGCGAGCGGCGAGTTAAAGACGCGCTCGGAGCCGAACTCGGTTTGCAGGCCGGCGGTGAGCTTGAAGACGCCGCCCTTGCCCTTGACCTCGGTGAGCGCCTCTTCGCGGCTGGCGTCGGCCACGTCTTCGCCGAAGACGACAATGCGCGGATCACGGCGCATCTCGTCGTGCAGGCAGGCGTTGATGAGGTCGGCCATGGTCTTGGGTTTGGGGTCGGCAGCAATAGCGTGCTCGGTGGCAAAGGCGGCGCGGGTGGGATCAAGATCCTCGGAGTAGACGTGCCGAGTGATCCCGGAGACCAGCGGCAATGGCGCGGCCAGAGCGTGCTCGGCGGCCGCGGCAACTTCCTGATCCAGAGAGTGCTCAAGCGCGGTAAGTTCTTCTTCAGTAAGGATTTCTTCGGCGATCAACCGGGTGCGAAGGCGAGTAATTGGATCGCGCAGGGCATCGGCTTCTCTCTCCGCCTGGGTACGGTAGTGCTTGTCGTCATCGGAGAGGGAATGTGAGTAAGCCCTCATGCAGTGACCGTGAACAAAGGCGGGGCCGAGTCCGGCGCGGCAGTAAGCAGCGGCGGATTGAACGGCGCGGAAGCTTGACTCCGGGTCGGTGCCGTCCACTTCAGCGAAGTAGAAGTTGGGAAAGTTGGCCACCAGGCGCGAGAT
>CAZYCV010000034.1:0-40640 GCA_964645305.1 uncultured Occallatibacter sp.
AGCATGGTCACCGAAGCCGGTGAGCCGATTGTTGCCGCGGGCCAATACACCGTTTCCATCGGCGGCGGCCAGCCCCACACCAGCGCTCCGGTTGTCTCAAAGAACTTTGAGGTTGCCAACACGCAGCAGTTGCCGGAGTAATCGCTCCACTTGTTGAACAAAATAAACTTTGATTCCCAGGTCCGGATCTTCGGACCTGGGAATCCAAAAACTCCGTCCATGTTCTGAAAAGATAGATATCTTTGCTGACTAAATTCTCTGCTTAAACCCCAGCCGACACCAGCATCCCAAGCCTGACCGGCGAGAGCTTCAATCCGTCGGCGCGATCCCGGAAGTAGCGCTGATTGAGCTGCTCGTAATCCAATTGTTCAAAGCGCGTAAAGCCTGCCAAGCGCAGCTCCGCCTCCATCGTCTCCGGCGTAAAGAAGAGCCGGAAGGGCTCGCCCGCCGCCGCCACGCGCTCCGCCACCCGCTCAAAGGCCACACGCCCCACGGCGCTCAGAGTCTCCGGCGCAACCGCATAATCAAAGCCCACGCCGCTGCCGGCCGGAAGCTCGGCAATGGTGCGCATCGTCGCGCGAAAGGCCTCCAGCGTCAGGTACGGCGCCACGCCCATCCAACCAAAGAAGGCTGGCTCGCGCGCGTCCAACCCCGCCCGCACCAAGTCTTCGGCCAGCGTGTGGTGCTCCAGATCGAGCGTGGCGTAGGTCAGCGACTCGGGGGCTGCAATCCCCGCCCGCGCCAGCATCCGCCGCTTGGCCTTCTGCGAGGCCGCCAGATCCGCCTCCATGACCCGCAAATCCGGAAAGGGATTCCGATAGGCAAAGGTGTCCAGTCCCGCGCCCAGCACCACGTACTGCCTGCCGCCCCGCGCCACAAACTCGGCCAACTGCTCTTCCACATAGCGGCTGCGTACGGCCATGTAGGCCCGCGCGTCGCGCCCCACCGGATGCATGGCGCGCTGAATTTTGTCCGCAAACTCTCCGCCTACCAGGCGCACGGCAATCGGATCGTCCAGCACTGGTGGCCGGTCCGCCAACTGATGCGCCGCCCGCCGGATCGCCACCCCCAGCGCCGTCTTGCTCGCCTTGCCTGACTCCATGAAATTCAGTGTAGACCACCATATTCGGATGCACCCCTCTCGCCCTGTGGGTGCCCCACCCTCGCTGCGTCTTTGTTTTTGCGGCTAGGGTGGGATGCGGGGAGCGTAAGATAACTCCCATGAACTGGATTGTTTGGGCATTGCTTTCCGCAATCTTTGCCGCCGCCACGGCCCTGCTGGCCAAGGTGGGCGTGGCGCACGTGGACTCCAACCTGGCCATGGCGCTGCGTACCAGCGTGGTTGTGGTCTTTGCATGGGCCATAGTCTTCGCACTCGCCCGTCCGGAGGCTGGCGGACTCGCGGAATTGCGTTCGCTTGACCGCCGCACGCTGCTCTTTCTCACCCTCTCGGGCCTCGCCACCGGACTCTCCTGGCTCTGCTACTTTCGCGCACTGCAACTTGGCCCAGCCTCTCGCGTCGCTCCGCTGGACAAGCTCAGCGTCCCGCTGGTCATGGTCTTTGCATGGCTGTTGCTTGGCGAAAAGCTCACCGCTCCCGCACTCATCGGTGGTCTGCTCATCACCGCAGGCGCAGTGGTGATGGTTCTCGGTTGAAGATTTGCGCGAAAGAACAGACTTGATCTTTGGGTTGAGGTGCTCTGGCGAGCTATCGAACGCTGCTCAAATCCAGCCGCAGCAGCTTGGCGGGGTCCAGATACGCGCCCTGCCAGCGGACGGCCCAATGCAGATGCGGCCCGGTGACGCGGCCAGTGGCGCCGCTCAGGCCGATGGCGTCGCCCGTTGCCACCTTCTGGCCTTCCTTCACATCGATCCGGCTCAGGTGCATGGAGATGGTAGTCAGCCCCAGGCCGTGGTCGATGACCACGCAACCACCCTCGTAGTAGAGCGGGCGGGCCAGCACCACCACGCCGCTGTTCCCAGCCCGCACCGGCGTCCCCGCGGGGGCGCGGAAGTCCATCCCTTTGTGAATGCTGGCCAGCTTGCCGTTGAAGGTGCGGCGCGTGCCGAAGCTGTCCGTGGGCTCGGCAATGACCGGCGCGCGAAAGTTCGCCGACCAGAGCGGTTCGGTTGCGCTGACGCCAAAGATCTTGTCCTTGATCTGCCTGTCTTCGGCAATCTGCTTTAACTCATCCGGACCGGGCGAGACGAACTTCGGCTCGACGGTCAGCGCGCCGGTCTTGTAATGGGCGGCATGAATCAAGACGGAGCGGCTGAGGTCGCGCGTGCCGCCGTTGACCAAGTGCAAAGAAATCTTGAACTTGGAAGGCCCAACGGCCGCTTCCACATCCACTCCGGCGAGCGCAAACCAGGCGCGCCCATCGCGTCCGCGAAAGAACTCCAGCTTGCGTCCCAGCCAATCACCGTCGATGCTCGCCGCGCTGCCAGCCTGAACCCGAATCAGCTCCGGCGATCCGGCCATGACGATAGCAGGAGTGAGCGTGATGGCAGGAGATTGGGCAAATGCGGTGGCCAGCAAAAGAGTTGATGCACTGGTAAGGATGAGTCCACAACGGATTGTTTTGAGGGGCAAAGGAAGTCGCATATTTCCAGAATACGGCGAAGTTCATCCTAACAAGATTTAATTTCCACTTCCCTGTTCCCTGTTTTTAGAACCCGTACGAAATGGCGAAGGCCAAGCGGGCGCGCATATCCAGATCGACCCGGCCACTAGCCAACTTGTTCAGCAGAGAGTTGTCAATGTAACCGCCTGCATGCAGCACGCCGGCGTCGATATTGAGCTTGTGCCTGGCAAAGGGCACAAGGCGCAGGGCATAGGATTCAGAGGTGGGAATATCGAAGAGCGTCGCTGCCCGGGCGGAGCCGAAGGTGGCAGTAGCCGTGGCCGACGAGATGTGCTGCGGCTGCTCAGAGATCTCTGAAGCCAAAATGATGGTGCTCTTGGCGGGGCCGGTGAGGACCAATGCCGCCGAGCCAAAGGCCTTGCCTTCAAAGCCGGGAGAGTTGCCGCCCAAGCCCCACAGCGCGGCATTGGTTCCGCGCAACCCGGCGCTGACGATGATCGGCGCCTTCTTGCCAAGCTGTGTGATGATTTTGGTCCCCACCAGATAAACATCGCCATTGGCGGTCTTCTCTTCCGCGTTGATGGGAGTGATGTTGGCGCCTGCAATCAGCTTTGCGGCAAGGTTGTTGATGTTGACGCCGATCTGGTCGTTGAGGCGATAAACTCCGCCCACGGAAAAGGTGCCCACCTTGGAAATGAAACCGGGCGTGATGTTGGCCTTGAAGTGAACGATGTCAAGGCCGGAATCAAACAGAGGCGTGAGCTTTGGCCCAAGCCCGATCAGGCTGCCGCCGGGTGCGATCTGGAGCTCGTGGGTGTAGCCGACCTCAAAGCGCTTGGCGATGCCCACCGTGGCGGAAACGGTGCTGTAGTCGCCAATGACCGGGCCGCCAGCCAAGAAGTGGTAGCTGATCGCAGGCAATCCCACGCCCTTGGCGGGCGAAGTGGCCGTCAGCGCCAGCGGCGTCACTAGGAGGCCAGTGGGGCCTTCATAGCCCAAACTCTGCGCTTTCGCTTGCGTCGTGGCAATGCCGAAGCAAAAAAGCAGTAGCGGCGCGGCCAGCTTCCGGCTTGCGGCATGGAGACGAAGAGAGCCAACAAAACTGTTCATTCTGGTTCTAAGTTACCATGAATCAATGCGCCCGGGTACGAATCTCGTTTTCTGCTGAAGCAAATACCTTCCAGGAAAGTGAGTTTGCTCGTGGCCCATTCCAGGCAAGGTCATCCATGCCTTCTTATGCACAGAAAGGCAGGGACGGAGCAAGATCTTGGGATGCTTGCATAAAACCGCAATGGGCCTTGAAAAGGACGTTTGCTGGTAAATTATGACTGCAAATGAAAGAAATATTAAATAGTTACAAGAAAGATTCTTTACGCGGTCTGAGAACTTGATCTGTCTCCCTCCACGGAAAGGCGCTAGAATTTCAATATGACTGATCGCATCTCCCTGACCCTTGCCCAAGCCGACCCCGCCGTGGCCGCTGCTCTTGACCACGAAACCCTCCGCCAGCATGAAGGGCTGGAGATGATTGCCAGCGAAAACTTTGTCTCTGAAGCGGTGCTCGAGGCGGCTGGCTCCATCTTCACCAACAAGTACGCCGAGGGCTACCCTGGACGGCGCTACTATGGCGGTTGCGAGTATGCCGACGTGGTGGAGAATCTGGCGCGCGACCGGGCCAAGGAGCTGTTCGGCGCGGAGTACGCCAACGTGCAACCGCACTCCGGCTCACAGGCCAACGCCTCGGCGTATGGCGCGGTGATCAAGGCGGGCGACACGATCCTGGGCCTCGACCTGGCGCACGGCGGCCATCTGACCCATGGACACAAGCTCAGCTTCAGCGGCAAGCTCTTCAAGACCACCTTCTATGGCGTTCGCAAGGACACCGAGCGGATCGACTACGACCAGATGGAAGAGGTGGCAGTGCGCGAGCAGCCCAAGCTGATTATCGGCGGTGGCAGCGCGTATCCGCGGCTTTGGGATTTTGAGCGGATGCGGGCCATTGCCGACAAGGTTGGGGCGACGTACGTCTTTGATATGGCGCATATTGCAGGTCTCGTGGCGGGCGGCGTGCATCCCTCGCCGGTGCCTTACGCGCACATCACCACCACCACCACCCACAAGACGCTGCGCGGACCGCGCGCCGGATTGATTGTTGCCGGCAAGGATTATCAGGTGGGCGCAAAGCCGGAGCAGACGATCGGCAAGGAGATTGATCGCTCGGTCTTTCCCGGCCAGCAGGGTGGTCCGCTGATGCATATTGTGGCGGCCAAAGCGGTGGCGCTGGGCGAGGCGCTCCGGCCGGAGTTCAAGAGCTACGCCGCGCAGATTGTGGCCAATGCGAAGGTGCTGGCTAACGCGCTGAACGAGGCCGGCTTCCGCATTGTCTCCGGCGGCACGGATAACCACCTGATGCTCGTCGATGTCTTTGCCAAGGGGATTCTGGGCTCGGAGGCAGAGCTGGCGCTGGGCAAGGCCGGCATTACCGTGAACAAGAACACCATTCCCTTCGACGTGAATCCGCCGATGAAGGCTTCCGGCATCCGCGTCGGCACGCCCGCCATGACCACGCGCGGCATGAAGGAACCGGAGATGCTGCTGATTGCTGCCTGGATTGTCCGGGCTCTTGACCAGCGCAACGACGATGCCGCGCTTGAAAAGATTCGCCTGGAAGTGGCTGAGCTGGCCAACCAGTTCCCGCTCTATGCTTGGCGGCGGGGACTTGCCGTCCAGGCGTAGGGCGCTTGCGCGCCATGAGTTTCTAGGTATCCCAGGTTCGAAAATCCGGACCTGGGATATACTTCGAATTGAAGAGAAATGAGGATAACATGGCTACTAAAGTTGCTAACGTCTTCGATTTTCTCAAGGGATTTCTTTACGGCATTTGGATTGGTATCACTGAAAATCCATTCAGATCAAATGTTGCATCGCGCAGGTTCCATCATTGAAGTCTGGAGTACCCAATATTTTTGTTAAAGCTAAAAGGCTGCGAACACTACTTAATCAATTTGACTCCTTCGAGTGGAGCGGCCGCGATCAACTGCTTGTCGAAGGTGGCCAGCGGCAGTCCCTTGCGTTTGGCCAATTCCAGATAGGCCGCATCATACGCCGTCAGGCCATAACGCCATACCAAGGGCAGCAAGGCATTCCCGTCCACCGCGGGAAATGATCTGTCGATGCGAATATCAAGACCGGAGAGCTTTTGCAGAAATTCAACAGAAGCAGATTTCGTAAGCCGCTTTCTCTTTTCACTGACGGACAGCACGTTGACAATCTCGAAGCTCCATAGAGCTGGAACTTCTGCATACGAATCGAGAAGCAAGTCCAATACCCGGCGACTAAGAGAGGTGCTTTCATCGGCCAAACACCAGCTCATGGTCATGGAGGCATCCAGCACGAACGGCATCAGTATTTGTGTCCTTCATGCACCATGTTCTTCAGGTCCAGTTCGCCCAGCGTTGCGCCATGCTTCTTGGCAAATCCGCGCATCGCCTCTACCGCTTGGCGCCGCTTCGCTCGGATTGGCTCCTGAGAAAGCCTCTCTTCCATCAACTCGCGCAGACAGGTTTCAAGCGTAACTCCGCGCGCCTCAACCTGCGCTGCCAGTTCATCCGGAATGTTGACCACAACCTGCATGAATCAAGCCTAGCAGGAGCCGGGGAAAAATGCCATGCAAACGGATAAAGAGGGAGGGTAAGCCACGCTTCACCGCAACTTGCCAACGCGAGCCGTGTCTTATTTAATGTTGTTGGGGATGACCCCAAAATGGCAAAAGGACAGCAGAGATTCGCTGCTCCCGCCAAAGGCATCCGGAGGAAATTGTATGAAACATATTCAGATCGCATTGGTCGCTTTGCTGGCGCTTTCTGTTCCAGCCTTCGCTCAGCATCATGACGGTGAAGTCCGCTTTGCGGGCGGTGGAACCCATCAGGCAGCTCCCAAGAGCGGCCCCAAGCCCTTCTTGGCAGCGCCCCACGCAGCCGATCCCGTGCGCAACTACGCTGACAAGGACGGCCATCCCAACGTCCCGCACGTGGATCGCGGTGGCTCGATCTTCAACCGGACCGAGGCCTGGGTCGGTCACGACACGGGCCGCGACGATCCGCACTATCGCGTGGAACAGCCTTGGGCGCATGGCCACTTCGAGGGCGGATTTGGCCGCGAACACGTTTGGCGGATCGAAGGCGGCAGACCCGATCGCTTCTGGTTCCGTGGCTGGAACTGGCGCGTCGCGGACTTTGACATGGCCTTCTGCGAGGGATGGTTGTGGAACTCCGATCAGATTGTGATCTACGAAGATCCGGACCACGTAGGCTATTATCTGGCCTACAACGTCCGCCTGGGAACCTACGTCCATGTGGAGTATCTGGGGGCGTAACAGAGATCAGTTGATTGAAAGGGTAAGCAAAAAGGGGACAGCTTCCAAGGCTGTCCCTTTTTTTGTGCCTGTTTTCCTTTACTCCTCGATGATCGCCAGATCCCACGGACCCAGGGTCAGGTTCGCAGATTTGGCAACTGGCTTCCCGTCCAGCAGATTTACTCCGGCGGCATACGCATAACTGCACTTGACCTCGCTGCCTGAGTAGTTGAAGTAGTAATGCAGCCGCTTGCCCAGGCGGTTGACGCCGTGCTGCACGTGAACGGCGGCGGGCAATTGCTGGTCGGCTCCAAGCAGGCCGAGCTGCTGCAGAGAGCGGCGCAGCACAACGGTTTGCAGCTTATCGGAAAGGAACGTTCCCTCGTAGAGCAGCGTTCCTGAGCCGAAGTCGTTCTCGGTGATCGCCGGCCATTTGCCGAAGAATGGATGATCGTAAGTAGCGAGAACTTTGGCGTGCTCGGGTGTGAGGAACTCGGCCCAGTTAGAGACCTGGTTCTCCGCGCCCGCCTGGAAGGGATCGCCCTTGAGCGCCAGCGGATGCTCCAAGCTGGAGAACTCCTGATAGCTGATGCCCGCAGCCTCGCGCAGTGGGCCCGGCGCGCGCACCCAGCGCACAGCCGAATTTTCATTGGCAAAGCCGCTCTTGAAGGTCATCACCACGTGGCCGCCGTTTTTCACGTAATCCGAAATCCGCTGCAAAAGCGCGTCGTCGGAGATGTAAAGCGCAGGCACAATGAGCAGCTTGTAGGCTGAAAAGTCCGGCGTTTCAGGGAAGACAAAATCCGCGCCGATGTTCAGATCGTAAAGCGAGTGGTGGATCTGTTGCACCAGCGAGGCGTAGCCGTCCGGCTCACCCGTCCAGCTTCGCGCCGGCACTTGGCCGCCGTAAGGCATAAAGCTGATGGCGTTGGCCGAGTCGCGGCTCCAGAGAATGGCCACATCGTTGTGGACTTTGAGACCGGCGAGCCGCGGGCCTATCTTCTGCAACTCATGCGCGGTGCGGCTCACCTCGGCATAGGCGCGGTTCGGTTCTCCATCGTGCGAGAGCACGCCCTTCCAGTACGTCTCCTGATTGGCGGCAATCGAGGACCAGTGCCAGTACTCGACCATGTTGGCGCCGCTGGCTAGATACGTGTAGACATCCTCGCGCAGTTGCCCGTCGTAGGGCGGGTACTGGCCGCTGGAGGTCCAGCCAATCGACTGCGCATTAGTCTCGGTGACCAGAAAGTTGGCGTGCTTGAGCGAGCGCGAGAAGTCGCTCTGCAAGGCCTGGAAGGAGCCGTCATAATGATCCTGCGTGCCGTGATAGATATTGTCGGCGACAATATCCAGCCCCGCCGCCACATCTTCTTCATTCACGTCGCGCTTCATCATGCCGCCGTAATCGGTGGTGACAAACTGGTTTTTGCCGGCGCACTCGCGCACCAGCGCCGCCTGCCAGTGCAGAAAGTCGGTCACGCGCATCTGGCTCCAGCGCGTCCACTCCAGCTTGTAGCCGGTGGAGATGGTTCCTTCGCGCGTCGGCAGGTCTTCCCAGGTGTGAATGTCTTCGCCCCAGTAATTCAGAAACCACGCCTTGCTGAGCGCCTCGGGCGTGACGAATTTCTTTTCCAGATAATGCTGGAAGCCGATGAAGACGCTTGGGTTGGCGGCATCATAGCTGCTGGTTTCGTTGTCCAGTTGCCAGCCGATGACGGTGGGATTGTCCTTGTAGTGAGCGACGATGTGGCGGATGAGGCGCTCGGCATAAAAGCGATAGGCCGGTGAATCGGTGTCCATATTCTGGCGCAAGCCGTAGACGCTAGGGACCGCCTTGCCGCCAAACATTCCGCCGGGGATGCGGTCGGCCAGAATCTCCGGATGCTGGTGCGCCATCCAGGCCGGAAGCGAGTAAGTGGGCGTGCCCAGGATGACCTTGATTCCGGCCTTGCCCATGGCCTCCACCACGCGATCCATCCAGGCGTACTCGAAGCGGCCGTCTTCGGGCTCCCACAGGCTCCAGGTGGACTCGCCCATGCGGACGACGGTGAGCCCGGCGGCCTTCATCAGCGCCACATCCTTGTCCAGCCGCTCGGCTTGCGCGGTGGGCGTATCCTGCGGCGTGTACTCGTTGTAGTAAGCCGCGCCGTAAAGGACGGTGGGAAAATCGAGATTGGGAGTGGCTGCGGGCTGGTTGCTATTGGAACTCTGCGCCACCGACGTTGCGCCCAAAAAGAAAAGAATCAGCGCGGCCAATGCGGCAAGACGGCCTTTCAGTTGCATAAACTTCCTTTCAAAAATCCAGGCTTCATGAACCAAGGATGGGGCGAATCACCACCTCACCAGGCAGAAGTCTGCCATGGCCACATTGTAACCCTCAGTCGGCGGGCTGGAGGATCTGCCAACATGCTCATCGTTTTCCTTTCCCATTCAGCCTTCTGAGCCGTCGGCCGACACCTTAGTTTTGCGCAGCGTAAGATGGAACGATTCAGAGCTATGCGATACTAGAAGTGTATGTATAAACGCATTGTTCTCAAGCTGTCAGGCGAGGTGCTGGCCGGGTCCAAGGGCTTCGGGCTGGATGCCGCCAAGATTGCCGAAATCACCAGCGAAGTGGTTGAAGTTCACGCGCTGGGTGTGGAGATCGGCGTGGTTGTCGGCGGAGGCAACTTCTTCCGCGGCGTGGCCGCGCAGGCCAAAGAGATGGATCGCGTGGCTGCGGACAATATGGGTATGCTGGCCACGGTGATCAACGCCATCGCCCTGCAGGACGCCATTGAAAAACGCGGCGTGCAATGCCGCGTGATGAGTGCCGTGAACATGGACCAGGTGGCCGAACCGTACATTCGCCGCCGCGCCGTGCGCCACCTGGAAAAGGGACGCGTGGTCATCTTTGCCGCCGGAACCGGCAATCCGTACTTCTCCACCGACACCGCCGCCAGCCTGCGCGCCATGGAGATCAAGGCCGAAGTGCTGCTGAAGGCAACCAAGGTCGATGGAGTCTACAGTGCCGATCCGGTGCTGACCAAGGACGCCATCAAATACGACGAGATCACCTACATGGAGATTTTGCGCCAGGGACTGAAGGTGATGGACCTGACCGCCGTAAGTCTTTGCAAGGACAACAGCCTGCCGATGATTATCTTCAATATGAACCAGCCTGGGAACATTCGGCGCGTGGTTCTGGGCGAGAAGGTCGGATCGCTGGTGACGGCGTAAAAGAATGAGTGGTCAGTGGTCTGTGATCAGTGATCAGGAAAACCGGATTTTATGACTGACCGCAGTACACCGCCCACGGAAGATAGTGAGGAAATCCGCAAGCCGCAGCGTCTGAACGCCCTGACGGGGCTGCGCTGCTTTGCGGCCATCAATATTATCTTTTTCCATTTTTCGGACCCGCGGACCTTTGGTTTTTTGGCCCCGGTGGTCAACGCCGGCTTTGTCTCGGTGAGTTACTTTATTCTGCTCTCCGGATTCGTTCTGGGGTATAACTACAATGCCCGCGCCAGAGCCGGCGAGCTGAATCGGAAGCGCTTTTGGGTGGCGCGCTTTACACGTATTTATCCCATCTACCTGCTCAGCCTGCTTTTGAGCCTGGGAACACTTCGCAGTGAGTATGGAAGCCACACCCACGCCATGTTCTGGACCGGCGTTGTGCTGACGCCGCTGATGCTGCAGGGTTGGATTCCCGCCATCGCCACCTTTATGAACACCCCGGCCTGGACGATGTCGGCCGAGGCCTTTTATTATGCGGTGTTTCCATGGCTGGCCCGCTGGAAGAGCCCGACGCGCGTAGCTCCGCATCTTTGGAAGATGGCGGGGATTTGGGTGCTGGGGTTGCTTCCCGGCCTACTCTATATGGCCTTCCATCCCGACGGCCTCGCGCGGCCCGACCGCTGGAGTTACGGGCATTGGCTCTGGGCGCTCAAGTATACCCCCTATGCGCACTTTGCCAGCTTCATCTTTGGCGTTATGCTGGCCGAGCTGGACGAGATCATTCCTCGGCGTGGGCCTGTGCGGCTTTGGCTCGGCGTGGGTGGATTTGCCGCCATCTACGGCTTGCTGACACTGGGGTCGCTGATGCCCTATGCCATCATGCACGACGGCCTGTTGATGCCGCTCTTCGGCTGCATCGTGCTGGGACTGGCGGGGCAAAACCCCTTGGCCACCGCGCTAGGCTGGCGTCCGCTGGTGTTTGTGGGCGAGGCCAGCTATTGCCTCTATCTGCTGCACTTCAATCTGTGGACCCTGCTTCATAAATCGCACCTGCTGGAGCGGCTGGGCCTGACCCGGTTTGATCCATGGCTCAGCTACGCTTTGCTGATCGCGCTGGCGCTGGTGGCTCTGCATCTGATTGAAAAGCCCGCGCAACGCCAACTCCGCAAATGGATGAGCGCATTTTCAGCGAGCTGAACCGATCGGGGGTTGCTTGCGGTTGGGCAAGCCACTACTGTCGGCGGGAGTTGAGCGCAGGAGAAACCTACATGACAGCCGGTTGTCAGGCCGGCGCCACGCGATTTGCAAGCGCGCATCCGGGCGGCAAAAAGCCCAGCCTTTGGGGCTGGGCTTTGGGGTTGCTTGCGCATCAAGCCGTTGCTAATTATCGGTCACCTGCGTGGCGTGGTTGCCGTGTGGGATCGCGGTGATTGAGGTTGGCTTTGAATCCGTCGGGTAGGGAGAGGCCTGAACGGGCTTCAGTGAACCGGCTGTCGCATCCAGAACAAAACCGGTGACCGAAGAGCCATAATAATTGGCTGTATAAACATACTGGCCAAGCGCGGGATCAACGATCAGAGCCACTGGCTCAGCCTCTGTGGAGTTGGTCGAGGAGCCGGTGGAGTTGACCACGGAAGTCGGAGTTCCTGAGGCCAAATCAATCGTGTAAGCCGAAACGGAGTTATCCAACTGATTGGTCAGGTACATGAACCTGCCGCGCGGATCAATGGTGATCGCCGAGGGCTCGTTGCCGGTTCTGAATGGACCGTTCGGCAGGAAGGCCAGGGTATTACCGTCCAGGACGGTATAGGCAACCATATCGTTGGAGGCATAATCGGTGACGTAGACATAGCGATTGGTGGGATCGGAAACAATGGCGCTGGGCTTGATGCCCGCCTTCCAGGGACTGCCGGAGACCTCTGTCAGACTGCCATTCGAGCCCACCGCAAAGCCGAAGACCCAACCGGGGTTGGCTGTGCTGGTGGTGGTCCCGCCCGGATTATACGCGGATTGGTCGTAAGCTGAAACAAAGACGGCGGAGTTATTGGCCAACACGGAAACCCCGGTGGGAATGATGACATCTGACGGATAGGTGGGAAGCTTAAACGAGGCCGCGCTCACTGCGCTGCCGAGCGCGCCTGCCGTGAGCGGGAAAGCCGTGAGCGTGGCCGAAGAAGTTCCCGAAACCGCATAAAGATAAGTATCCGCGGCATTGACCGCAATGGCCACGGGCTGAGTGGTCAGCGAGGCGGAATCCTTCTGGATGGTGAGCCCGCCGTCGAGGCCGATGGCGAAGTGGGCGACCAGGTCGCTTCCCGCATTGGCCGCGTAGAGATTGGCATACGCGGTATCGACGATGATGGAGACCGGGTCAATTCCGCCCGATGAGACGGCAGTATCGATGGGGCGCAGGGCACCGGAGGCCGAGTCGGCCGCGAAAATATCGATCTTCCCGGCGCCGCCGCTTCCCGATCCGGCAGAGCTGGCGACGTAAACATAATCAACGGTGATAATGTCGCAAGCAGAGATAAGAGCGGCCACCGAGAGGCCGAGGCCAGAGACCAGAAAAAGCTGGCTCAATTTGCTGAACTTCATGCGCTTCCTTCGTCGTGGGCTCTCGAAATCCGAGCCCATGGAAATCCGGTTGAGTTGCCCCGTGGGTATTAGTTAAACCCGGTACGGGGTGTTGCTGGAGTCAAGCCACGCGCGAAATTACCGCGCCTGCGGCGTATGCGGAACCGCCGCCACCGCGGTTGGCAGAGCATTGGAGTTGAATGGCGAGTGCTGTGCGTTGGTCAGCGTGCCATTGGATGTGTTCAGCTCGAAATTGGAGACAGTGCCGACGGCTTGGTTGCCGAGAAAGTTGGCGGTGAAGACAAAGTGGCTGGTTCCTGGATCAATTCCGATTGCCACCGGATCTACGCCCGCAGTATAGGTTCCAAGGTTGGTAAGAGCCCCGTTGGCCCCGACCGAATATGCATTCACCGTGCCATCTTGCGCGTTGGCGACAAAGGCATAAGGATACTTGGGGTCGACGGCGATGGCCGACGGCTGATTCCCGGCCACATACGAGTTGCCTAACGAGGTGAGAACTCCAGCGGAAGCAGAGAAGCCAAGAACATCTCCATTGGAGAAATCCGTCACGTAGACAAAGCTGCCGGTTGAATCGCTGGCAATGGCCGAGGGATGGACTCCAGCAGGGTAGGGAGAGCCGTTTACGGCAGAAAGAACTCCGCCGGAACCCACCGAAAAGGCAAAAACATAGCCTGTGTTGGCGGTCGTGTCATACGCGGAGACGTACAAGTTTGCGCCCGAGGCGGAAACATTGATCCCCGTCGGCAGAAGAATGTCTGAGGCTTTCTTGCCGGCCAGTGTCAACGGCCAGTAATTTGCACCATTGGCCGGATTGGAGACTGGCGATCCCAGTGTATCGGCAATCTGCGGAGGCGTAAGCGCCTGGGCCTGCGCAGCGGTCAGAATGGGAAAGACGCCCACCGACCCGGAGCAGGGCACGGCCGTGGTGCAGGAGAGCGGCTGGTAGGTGTCAGCGACAAACAGATAGGAGCTGCTGACGGCCTCGGCCAGCGGAAAGATGCCGGGCGTATTCACAGTGTTCTGCGGATAGAGCTTGCCATCGCTGCCGATCAGGAACTGCACGATTGTATTGTCGTCCTGGTTGGCCACGTACAAATTTGTATAGTCCAGTGAAACAGCCTCGGCGACCGGTTTGCGTCCGGCCGAGGGGAAGGGCGAGGTGGGAATCTGGCGCATAAATCCGGAGGTCTGGTTGATCTCGAAGACGTTGATCTCGCCGTAGTTATTGTTATTTGCCACGGCCTGGGAACTGGCCACGTAGACAAAGTCCACCGTGGCGGTGCCGCAGGCAGCCAGAGCTCCCGCCGCCAGAAGACTGGCCGCGGAAACCAGCAGCAGTTGGCTCGTTTTGTTGAACTTCATGCGCATCTTTCGTCAGCGCGCCGGAAACCGGGTCGCGCAATCAATCAGATTTGGAATCGAAAACCGGAACAATCCATCGTTTCATTGTCCCCGGTCGTCGGCTGCGTTCTTGAAGGCCGTCGAGCTGTCTCGTACATTCAACTCTGGAGCGGAAACCGTCCGCTCCAGAGAGCTACGAACAGACGCTGCGGCTTAGTCGTCGATACGTGCATCTACCAGGCACCAGGTCGCCGGACCGCTCAGCGAGTACTGCGTGGGTGCCTTGGTGGATTGGTTCAGCGGCGTCAGGTTGCCCGACTGCTGGTTCAGGTCCAGGCCGGTGACGGTTGAATCGTTGAAATTCGCGGTGTAGAAGAACTGATTGGATGGATCCTCGACCAGGCATTGAGGGCCACCGCCAGAACCGAATGTGACTGGCGTGCCAGCCATTTCTGTCGGCTGGAATGGGCTGTTGATGACGTACCCGGTAATGCCGCTCAATGGTAGAGTAGGCGTGGTGAGGTTGCCCTGGTTGGCCACATAGATCCACTTGGCCTTGGCCTCCGATACGACCCACACAGGATTGGATTGCGAAGCGTCATCCGGGATTGGGCCGCTAACTGCCGGCAGCAGAGCTCCACCCGTACCCGTGGAAAAGGGCAGAATCTGGCTGGCAGAGACCTTTACACCGTTCACATAGAGAGGCTCATTGTCCAACACATAGATTTCACCGCCGGCGTCTACGATGCCCGTGGCTTGGTCCACTAGCCCATTGGCGTTCTGGGCATTGGTAAGCGGTTGAACGTTGTTCTGATTGACCGTCAACTGACCATTGACTTGGCTATACACATACGGAAAGACCGAATCGCCTGTCGCCGGGGTGCCGCTGAGCGTCAGCAGGCCTCCGCCCCAGGAAAAGTCGATGGGGTTGACCGGGACCGGGAAGTAAGTCAAGGGAGAGGTTCCTCCGCCCTGGGTCGCAGTGACCTGATCATTCACAACCAGGCTCAAACGCCCCGTTGTCTGATTGATCTGAAAGGCGGTAATGTCGCCGCAGGTGGTCGCGCCGGTAAGGGCGGCCGCGCAGTAAGGGTTGTTCTTGGCAGCAACGGGATTCCCGCCGACGGAAGTGGGGTCAGGAGAATCGTGGTCAAGAACGTAAAGATAATTTCCACCGGAATCGGGAAGCATCCGGAAGGGGTTGACCCCTTGCGTAGAGAAGGTCTCTTGCGCGGTGAGAACGCCATTGGCCCCCACCAGGAATTGCGTGATATTCGGATTCAAGCAGGGATCGTCCGTGGTGCAGTCGCCGTTCCCTTCCTTATTCACACCCCGGTTTAACACGTAAAGGTAGTGGCTTCCATTCACCAGTACGGCGCGCACCGGGTTGGCCCCGCCGGAGGAGACAGGCAGGCCGTTGATGGGAGTCAGGCCACCTGAATCGTGATTGATCTTGAAGCCGCTGATGATGCCGTTGCCGTTGGTCTCGGACGTCACTGTCCCTGTCACATACAAGTAGCCAACCGAATAACTCTGAATGCAAGACGTGACGCTGAGGATGACACCAGCGGAGAGGGCGCTCAGCAGCAGGGCCTTGCCGAATTTCGTGAACTTCATGCGATTCCTTCATCCTGGTCAGGCGTGCGCCGCCAAGTTTGCTAGTTCCACAGCAGAGCTGGGTTGGGATTGGTCCCTGTTGCATTGTAAAAGCCCAAGGTGGGTTATGCCTAGTATTGGCCGGAAAGAGGGCAAAACAGCCCATTTTTCTCCAACCTCATACCCAGGTGTCCGGTAAATAACCTCTTCCATCTGGGCAAACCCGCCCGATTCTGGCCGTAGCTGAGGTTTGGACGGCCCCGGCACCGGAAAGGTCAACAGGCAAATCAAAGCCAAGGACTGCCTGACGCAAAAATGCGATCTGCCCTGAATCCAATCTCCGATCCCGACCCTTCCTTAACGCTACCAGAGCCGACAGGATCTGGCCGAAAGCACCGGCTGACTTTGCACCTCGTTAGAGCCTTGGGTGATTACGCCAACTCAAGCTGCTCAATGGTTTTCCTCAAGATAGCGGCGGAGTTCATCAGGGCGCTTTGCTCATCTGGCGGCAAAACAACCTCCAAAACGCGCTCCACTCCATTCTGAGAGACGATACAAGGAACTGCCAAGCTCACGCCATTCAGGCCAAACTCGCCCTCCATTACGGAAGAAACTGTAAGAACTCCATGCTGGTTCCGCAAGATAGCCGCCGCAATGCGCGTCAAAGCCAGTCCCACCCCAAACCAAGTAGCACCTTTGTAATCAATAATGTGGTAGGCAGAATTCCTCACCTCGTCCAGCAATTCATGGCGACCGGCCAACGGGTCGTCGCACTGGGAGCAAAGTTTGCAAAACTGTTCAATGGGAAGGCCGGCCAGGTTGGTCATCGACCAAGCCGCAAATTCACTGTCCCCATGTTCGCCCAGTATATAAGCATGAACATTATGCACATCGACGCCGCAATGCTTGCTCAACAAATACCGGAAGCGCGCGCTGTCCAGAACGGTTCCGGAGCCGAGAATGCGCCCGCGCGGCCAACCGGACCTCTTGTAAGCGGCATACGTCAGAATGTCCACCGGATTGCTCACCATCAGAACCACGGCGGAGGACTTCTGGAGCAGAATCTCGTCGATAATGCCGTTGATGATCTTCACATTGCGCTGTAAAAGATCCAGGCGAGACTCGCCGGGGCCCTGTTTGGCCCCTGCCGTAATCACAATCATATGCGCATCGTGGTAATCCTTGGCTTGGCCCTCATGAATCTGAACGGATGGGAAAAATGCCTGACCATGTGCTAAATCAAGCACTTGTCCGAGGGCAAGCTCGTGATTGTGATCTAGCAGAGCAATCTCATCAGCCAAACCGCTCTGCGCGAGCGCATAGGCAAATGTAGATCCCACTGCGCCGGCGCCCACAATTACGACTTTCCTTGTCTTCCAAGGTGCATCCTCCATTGTTCCCTCCGGTACGGCGCAGACTCGTCCACTGCCGGCTTTTCCGGCCCGCCTCCGCTTACGGCAAGATAGGATTGCCAAGGCAACGGTGCCCCGCTGTGCGTATTCTAGTCCCTTGAATTGCAAATGACTCGCAACTCACGAAACTGTCTGAACGGTTGCAGCTTTGCAAACCTCCGCCAGCCGCCCGACACCTTCCTTGATCTGCTCCGGCGTTGCGTTGGAAAAGTTCAGACGCATGAAGCGCTGGCTGCTTTCGTCGGGGAAGAAATCCCGTCCCGGCACAAAGAGCACCTTGCGCTTGAGCGCCTCCAGCATGACTTCACAGGTGTCCATCCCTTCCGGGCAGGTGACCCACAGGAACATCCCGCCCTGCGGATGGGTCCAAGTGAAGCCCGGCGGCATGGTCGCGCGCAACGCCGCGTCCATGATCGCAAAGCGCTCTCCGTAGGCGCGCCGGATGCGCTCGACGTGCGCCTGGCTGTCGAAGTCGGCCAGGTAGCGATGGGCGATCCTCTGGTCCAGGCTCGAAGTGTGCAGGTCAGCCGCCTGCTTGACGATCGTCAGCTTGTGCCGTATCTCCTCCGAGGCCACCACCCAGCCGATCCGCAAGCCAGGCGCGATCGTCTTCGATACGGTGCTGAGATAGATCACCAGCCCCTCGGTATCCAATGATTTGACCGGCGCAATATTCTCTCCCGCGTAGCGTAGCGCCCCGTAGGGGTCGTCCTCCAGCACAACCAACCCGTATCGGCGAGCGATCTCATAGAGCTTGAGGCGGCGCTCGGCGGTCAGCGTCACGCCGGTTGGATTCTGAAAGCTGGGAATGGTGTAGAGGAACTTGGGTCGTTCGCGCTCAATCAGCTCCGGCAACGCCTCTGGAATCAGTCCGTTTTCATCGGTGGGGACGGCGGCAAAACGGACCTCGTAGCATTGAAAGGCCTGCAAAGCAGCCATGTAGGTTGGGCTTTCGGTCAACACGCAATCGCCCGCATCCAAAAAGATCTTGCTCACCAGATCCAGCGGCTGCTGCGAGCCGGTGGTGATCAGGATGTCGTCCGCGGTACATCGAATCCCCCGGCGGCGAGACTCCTCGGCGCAGCACTCCCTGAGCGGCGCAAAGCCCTCGCTGGGGCCATATTGCAGCGCCCCCGGCCCACCCTCGCGCAACACACGCTCGGTGGCAGCGGCAACCTCGGCCACCGGAAACAGCTCCGGCGCGGGCAGCCCGCCGGCAAATGAGATGATGTCGGCCTGCTCGGTCACCTTGAGGATCTCGCGAATGGTGGAGGGGCGCAACCCGCTCATCCTGCGCGCAAACTGTGTCTCCATTTTTCCCTTGCTTCCGCCTTTGAAATTTATCCAATCAGTTTATCAGGGCAGGCTTGCGGGGGTCGGAGTCCCAATGCAATTCCATATCGCTTTACGCAGAACGGCCTCTCCCACCGGGAGAGGCCGTTCTGATTGCAACCGTTGTGAATCGATTAATTTTGCTGGAGCGTGACCACGATATCCGCAGTCTGTTGCAGCGTGCCCGAAGTGCCGGTCACGAGAACTGTAACTTGGCTGGGCGGATTGATGGGGCCAGAGTAGGTGCTGTTGCAGCCGGTGCAAACGCCAAGGGCTACAAAGCTGACCGCAAGCAAAAGCAACATCTGCAGGTTGCGGCGTTTCCTGAAGCCGAAGAAGCAAAGGACTGTGGCCAATGTGGCGCCGGCGGGCAGGAACGGGTTGGAGTTGTTGTGGTGCAGGGAGGCGGTCCCTGAAACCGTGTTGATGGTCAACGATGTAGTCGCCTTGGCTCCGCCTGTGGGCGTAACGGAGGCAGGTGTGAAGGTGCACGATACCTGGCCTTCCGGAACCTGGCAGGTGAAGTCAACTTCCGCGCTGAAGCCGTTGAGCGGCGTCACCGTGACCGTATCCTGCACCGAAACTTGGTTGTTGGAAAGGCTGACCGCTCCATTGGTGGCACTCAGCGTGAAGTTGGGCGGAATAGCGCCAACCGTGAAGGTGACCGAGAGTGGCGCGCTGTCCACGTAACCCCATGCCGTGGCAATGGCCTCAAGTGTCCAGGTTCCTGCGGCAGGAAGTGGAATGCCCGTCTTGACGACGTAAACCGTTGAAGCGTGGGTTGGTGTTGTGCCGGTTGCACCGCTGGTCAGTGTGTAATAGAAGACCGCGCTGGCCATGTCAGAGGTGAGGGTGATCGGAACCTCGTTCGAGATGTAAACCGTGCCGCCAGAAGCAACTGAGGCATTCACTGTCGGAGGTATGCCGATGGGTAGAACCGTGAGGGTCAATTGCGCCTGTCCAGCGGCGTAGAACTGATCTCCCGCCTGGTTGGCGTCGATGACGATCGTTCCCGCGCCGGTGATGGTCAGAACGCTGCCACTGAGGGAAGCAATGCCCGTAGGTGCGGAAACGCTCCCATAGCCAGTCGTCAGAGCGTCAACGGACAAGACCACAGGGTTGCCCGAAGCGCCGCTGGTCGTAACCAGCGTGATGGGAGCAGCGCCGTAGGTGTAAGTCAACAAAGTCGGCGAGGTGAAGGCAACGTTTTGCTTGACCAAGTTGGGTATTGCCGTTCCTGCCAAATTAACCGTCAGAGTCGCTGAATTCAAAGCATCGGTTGCGACTGTGGTGGAGGTTGAAATCGCGCCCGAATCCGTGGCTGCCGGAGCGAACTGCGCCAGCAACACACAATAGCGTCCGGCCGGTCCGGTGGATCCCGCCGTACATCCGTTCGAGGAGGCCGCTGCCAGTGTGAAGTCAGTCACGGACAAAGGAGCAAAGACCGGACTCGAAAGCGTGACTGCGGTATTTCCCGCACTCTCCAGATAAATGTTGACCGCACTGCTCAGATCGGTGTCATCGACCTTGCCGAAGTCAACCGACGCGGTGGAACGCATGTAATCAACAACGTCCGCGCTCGATCCGTCCGCGGCGTAAAGATTGCCGGCCGTGTCCAGAGCCAGCCCTTCGCCGGAACCTGCATTCTTGTCAATGAGGATGGCATCGGCTACGGTCAGCGTACCGTTCTCATTGGGAATGCGCACGATATTGCCTGTTGCCTGGTCGGAGACAATTACGCTGCCTGATGCTTCCACGGCAACGCCATTCGGATTCGCAGCGCCGGGAATCGACGACAACACCGTGATGCCGCTGGGCGTGAACTCCGTCACTGTGCCTGAGTTAACAGCGACATAAACATTGCCCCAGTCATCTACGGCAATCTGCGATGCATCGCCCGTGTTTGCGGCGAAAACTCCGGTTGCGCCGGTGAAAGTGTTATACGTGTCAACCTGGCCGTTTGTATTGTCATCCTGGATGTACAACACCCCATGCCCATCGAAGGCCAAACTGACCGGCTCGGAAAGCGCCGCGCCGCCAAACATCACGCTCGATGAAACAAGCGTGGTCTGCGCGCCCGCCGTGAAGCCGCCAGTGGTAGCAGTATTGGCGATCTCAACAACATCAGCATTGGAGGCGTCGGCAACAAACAGATCGCCGTATGCATCCAGAGCCAGACCCATCGGCTCACTGAAGCCCGTGCCAACCGCCACCGGTGTGGTGGTGCCCATTGCAATCTCGAAGACCTTTTTGGCGCTCGGATCGGCTACAAAGACGTCACCCGCCGCATCGACTACAACCGAAGCCGGCGCAACAAAGCCCGTGCCGGTCAAGATTCCGGCGGACGCGGGATCAGTCGTTGCCAGCGGACCCTGGCCTACACCGTGGGCAATTGCATTCACGGTCAGCGTGTTGGTCGTGTCGTCAACACTCAGCACCGCTCTGCGCCCGCCGACCAAGGTCGGAGTGAAGGTAATGGTCACCGGATTATACGATCCAGTCACCGTGTTGACGCAGGTGGTGGTGAGAGCAGGAGTCACTGGGGGGGTAGGTTGAACCACCGCAGGAACGGAACCGGTGAACTCGGTGCTGCTGGCTCCGTCTTCCCAAGCCGTGAAGGTGATGGTAGGATTGGCCGTGCCGCAACTGACGCCATTCTCAAAGACCGAGATGTTGGAGTTGGTGGTGGCCGTCCCGCCGACTGCGGCTGCGGCTATCTCGACGTTATTGACCGAGATTTTGCCTACGCCGAAGTTGCCGCCACCAAAGGCGGAGCTCCAGAAAACGGAGTAAACATTGCCCTTGGCATCGACGGTCAGGTCAACGGCATACTGTCCGCTGATCGCATATTCCTTTGAGGTATTGCCACCGGGAAGCACATAAACTCCGGAGTTGGCGTAGGCGAGGTATAGATTGCCCGCAGCATCCGAGGCCACGCTATTGATGTAGTCCTTGGCCGAGGTAACGCTTAGGACAAGCGTTGTATTAGCCGCAAAGCCCGTTCCAGCCGTGTAAGGCAGTTCCCATACGTTAGAGACACTATTGGGGTTACCTGCGGCGTAATCGCTGATGTAAAGGTTGTTATTGGCATCAAAGGACAAGCCGGACAGAGTCAGTTGCGGTGTAGCCGCGGGCTCTGTGAAAACCACCTTCGGACTGCCGCTGCCATACTTGCAGGCCGCATTGCACTCCAGAATGCCATTCTTGAGGGTGTTGGAGTTGGTGAGCCCGATGTACAAGTTTCCGGCGGGGTCCACAGCCATAACCTGGGTACCGAACCACCAACCGTCCGCTGAAAAGGTCAGGTTGGGAATGGTGCAAGCCACCGTATCCGTTCCCGTGCAATTCGCGGATGGCGCGCTGTTGAAGGCCGCGTAAGCGCCGTTCACATAGGGCACCTTGACTACGGTTGGCGAATAGATGTCAGCCACATAGAAGTTATTCTGAGCGTCCACGGCAACCGCCCCGACGTTGCCCCAACTGCCCAGCACCGTCTCGGCACCGGTCTGGCCGTTGATCAAATAAAGCGTATTGCCCCACTCGTTGCTTACAATCACGTCGCCCAACTGGTTGACGGCAAAGCTGCCGCCCGCATAGCCGCCGGCCCCCTGGCCGCCACCACCAATTTGGGACAGGTAGCTGATCTGGCTCACCAACGCCGTCGGCTGCGACGCTGCGCCAGCCGTAGCCGCAGACAGACAAAGAATCATGACACTCAGCAGAACACCCCAGACACCTGCTGAGCGCGACCGTGTTGAACTCTCAGACATCTTCAACATTTTTTGCATCACTACTCCTCCATTGAATCAACAATTTGTTTGTCTTGGGGGCTGCATTCGCCGCGCCTCCACCATGTTATCGATACCACCGTAAGTGAAAAAACCCCGGCGACCAGTCTATTTTCGGGACGAATCAGGACTGATTTTCGAGCCGCGTAAACGATAACCTACGTAAGATGGTCCAGTCAATAGTCTTTTTTTGAGCGGCTAAATCGCCTTTCCAGACACTGAAGCGTCTTCCCAAATAGTGAGAATCTAATGATCTTACCGCCCGAGCTTTCTGGTTGTTTTTCTATCTTTGGGCGGTCCGCTCCGGTCCGTCTCAAGACTTCAAATCCAAATTCAAATTTCCCATTTCAGGAACAGGATTCTGGTTCGCCGCGTCTTTGGCCCGGTACAATCAAAGGAGGAGTTCCCAGGGGACTCTTTGTCTTTCATCACAGAAGGGTTGACAGCAATCGATGGCAAGCCGCGGACAGAGGGGCAGAAGAAGGAAGGGGTCCGGAGCCGCCGGCGTCCTGCGGCTGTTCTTCTTCGTCTTGGTACTAGCGGCGTGCGGCGCGGCGTGGCTGGTGGTTGCTCCGTTTGGGCCATCCACTGAGTGCTTTGTCGAACTGGAAAAGGGATCATCCACGCTGCAAATGGGCCGGCAACTGGAGGCGGCGGGGGTGGTGCGCAGCCAGTTTGCCTTTGATCTGGTGCGCTGGTGGAAGCGCGGGACGCTCAAGGCAGGCGAGTACCGCTTTGACCATCCGGCCTCGGTGATCGATGTCTATGCGCGCATCCATCGCGGCGACGTCTATACGCGGACGGTGGTGATTCCAGAGGGTTCCAGCCTCTTTGAGATTGCCGCGCGGCTGGAGCAGGCAGGATTCGGCACGCGGCAGAGCTTTCTGGACGGTGCGGCGATGCAGACGAGCCTGGTGGCTGATCTGGACCCACAAGCGACGAGCCTGGAGGGTTATCTCTTTCCGGACACCTATCATTTTGCCCGCCAGTTTACCCCGGCGCAGATCTGCGCGGCGATGGTGAAGCGCTTCAGAGCCGTCGCCGGCCAAATTGGATTGAAAGGGAATGTGCATCGCGTGGTGACCATGGCTTCGCTGGTGGAACGGGAGACGGCGGTGGAAGCGGAACGGCCGCTGGTGGCCGGCGTCTTTGAAAACCGCCTTGCCCGCAAGATGCCGCTGATGACTGACCCTTCGGTGATCTACGGCCTGGAGCTGGATGGCCGTTGGCGGGGCGCAATCTATGCGAGCGACCTCAAGCTGAACACTCCTTATAACACCTATCTGCACGCCGGCCTGCCGCCGGGTCCGGTGGCCAATCCCGGTCTGCGCTCGCTCAAGGCGGCTATGGAGCCGACCAAAAGTAATTACCTCTATTTTGTGGCCGCCGGGGCCGATCCGCAAGGGCGCTCACGGTTTGCCAGCAGCATTGAAGAGCACGCCAAAAACGTGGCCGATTACCGACACGCGGTCAAGAAGGCGGGTGGCCGGTGAAAGCACGCTGTTGCATCTCGTCCGTTGCCGCCCTGGCTTGCGCTCTGCTTTTGTCAGGCTGCTCACTGCTGCCCACCACGCGCAAACTGCCGGTGCCCAAAGCGCCGTTGATTGAGCTGTCGGTTGCGCCGGAGGATCTGGTGGCGCGCCTTAACCAGCGCTGGGCCACGCTGGAGAGCCTGACGGCTACCGTCGAGATTCAAGCCAGTGAAATCAAGCGGAAGGAAGGCATCGCCAAAGGATCGCCCACTCTTCGCGGGCATATCTTGATCCGCAAGCCGGAGATGTTGCGGGTATATGGAACCTATCTTGGATTGAAGGCCTTCGATATGGCCGGCGACGGCAAAGCCTTCACGGCCTATATGCATTTGCCATCCGGCAGCAAGGTGGTCAAAGGCTCCTATCGCCTCAAAAAGAAATCGGTGAATCCGTTGGAGAATCTGCGTCCGGGCTTCTTCTTTGATGCCATGGTGGTGCGCGGCCTGGCGGCGGATGACCTATACATGGTGACCACCGACACCAACGATGTGGAAGACACCGCGCGCAAGCACATCTACTCTGTGCCGCAATACAAACTGAACATCATGCGGCGCAAGGCGGACAACCAGGCATTGCAGCCGGAGCGCGTAATCACCTTTCACCGCGACGACCTGCTGCCTTACCAGCAGGACATTTACGACAAAGAAGGTAATTTGGAGACGCAGGTCTTCTACTCCGCTTACCAGGATTTCGGCGGCAGCAAGTATCCGACGCGAGTGACCATTGAACTTCCCATCGAGGAGATCGAAATCATTCTGGACGTCGAAGAGGTGAACGAGAACCTGAAGCCAAACCTCACCGACAGTCAGTTTCAAATCAAGATTCCCGAGGGAACCGATATTCAACAATTGGAATAGGCATCCTCCGGCAAAACCGAGGGTTCTCCCAATCAAAGGATGTATAGAGTTACCTCCGCCGTGCTACTATCCCGAAAAGCGCTTAACACTGCCTTTCTGGGGAGTCTACGATGGAAAGCAACCTCCGCCCGCTTACGCTTGGTGAGATTCTGGATCGCACCGCACAGCTTTACCGCACCCACTTCCTGCTCTTTGCCGGCATCGCCGCGGTCTATGCGGGTGTTGGCCTGGTCCTGAACCTGATCATTTTGGTGCCCGTGTCCAGAATGAACGCGCAATCCATGGCCGACGGGGCGCAGGTCTGGTCCTTTCTTGCCGCCTTTGGCGTGGTCATGTTGATCCTTTTTCTTATCTACGGCGCCACGGTGGCTGCCACCACGCGCGCCGTGGCATGGCTTCATCTGGGTGAGCCGGCCACCATACGCGACGCCTATACCACCACTCTGCCTCGCCTGGGACGCTATCTGTGGCTCAAGGTTATCGTCACTTTCATGATCTTTCTGGTGGCGCTGGCGGCGGGAATTGTCTTTGGAATTCCCGTGACGTTGCTCGGCGTGTTATTCAGTTCAGCCGGCGCCGGCGGCGTCATCTTTACAGTTTTATTCGTGCTTCTTCTCTATGCCGCCATCGGGTTCTTTTCCATTTGGATGGCGCTGCGCTACTCGCTCGCCATCCCGGCCTCGGTGATGGAGAATCTGAAAGCCCGCAAAGCGATCCGCCGCTCCATTCAGTTGAGCAAGGGATCGAGAGGCCGAATCTTCGTGCTTTGGCTGCTGGTCGCCATCCTTTGGATTGTCTTGTTCCTGATGACCAACGGCTTCTTTTTAGTCTATGTGGCGATCCAGAAGCATCAACTGCCCATCGCCTTCAGCGTGCTTCAGCAATTCCTTGACGCGCTGGTGAATACCTTTGTCGTTCCCATCTCGGCCATTGGAGCCACGCTTTTCTACTACGACCAGCGCATCCGGATGGAGGGCTTTGACATCGAGTGGATGATGCAGGCCGCCGGCCTGACCGTGCCCGAGGCCGCTACAGAGCAGCCCGCCGCAGTTGAACCGCCTGTGCTGCCTGAAGCGCCTGAGCCCGAGGCCTGAGATGAGCGAGCCGCTGCGCCCGCAGACCTTGGGCGAAATCCTGGACCGGAGCGTGCAGCTTTATCGCGCGCGCTTCCTGGTCTTTTTGGGCATCTCGATGGCTCCGGCCGCGGCCGCTCTGGCGATCTCATTCGTCGTGGGCTTCTTCGCCGCGTGGTGGAACTGGAGCGGCGCGCGCTCCTATTCCGTCGAGATCGGGTACGCCATCATCGGGCTCTTTTCGCTGGCCATTACCCTGCTGGCGCTGCCGCTGTTGCTCGGCTCCGGGGCGCTCTCCGAGGCGGCCATCAGCCACGCCGTCTCGCGTGTTTATCTGGGGGAGCGCGACGAAAAGATCTCCATCCGCGGCGCGTACAAAAGCACCTGGCGGCGCGGCTGGCGCTCGGTTGGACTCTTTACGCTGCAAATCCTGCTCATCGGCGTTGCGCCCGCGATTGCCTGGACCTTGCTGGCTGTTCTTGCAACTGCCGTCGAAACGGCGGCAAAGGCAGGCCCAGAAGCCTCGGATGTAAGCACGGCAATCGCCGTGGTCATGCTCACATTGATGGGCCTTTTTGCCGTCTATGTAACCTGGATGCTGGTGCAGCTTTCCATGGCCTTTCCCGCCTGCGTCGTTGAACAGATCGGCGCGGGGCGGGCGATCAAGCGCTCGTGGAGGCTGGCCAATGGCACCAAGGGACGCATCTTCCTGCTCTATCTGCTGGCCACCGTTTTGGGCTGGGTGCTGCTGCTCAGCCTGGAATTTACTCTGGCCATTGTCCTCGATCTGATTCCCGCCACGCACAGCGGCCGCCACGGAAGTCCCTTTGGGAGCATTCTGGGCTGGGGCTTTTTGATCTTTGCCGTGCTGCTGCAGATGCTGATCAAGCCCATCCTCGGCATTGCGCAAGTGCTCTTCTACTACGACCAGCGCATCCGCCAGGAGGGCTTCGACATTGAGTGGATGATGCTGCGGGCAGGGATGACGCCTGCAACTGTGCCACAAAGAGAAGTTACAATATCTCCTACAGTTGTATCTCATAACTCTGCGAATTCAGAACTGAATGAGAACGCGCTGCACTCTGACGGAGAGATCAAATGAACACGACAACTGCCTCGTTGAAAGTGAGTGGAATTCTTCGCCAAGCAGCCTGCATCTTAAGCGCGAACTTTCTGTTCTTCGTAGGTCTCGCCTTGCTTCCACAATTGGTGGATTTGGCTAGCTCAATGGCCTCGGTTCATCCCGATCCGTGGGCTCCTTCCTCCAGTTTTCATACTCTCTTGGTTGTTCTGAGTTATTCGCTTTCTTTTGTTTTATGGGTCATTGATTTAATTGCCCAAGTGTACTGCGTCGGAGCCATCTGTTTGACTACAGCGCATATTCTGAAGGAGAAAAAGATTTCGATTCGATCCGCCTTGAGTGCTGTGAATCCAAAAGCAATCCGGATTATCTGGATATTCTTGATTCAAGCGGTGCTCATCGTTTTACCGTTATTCATAGCCCTGATTCTTGCTCGCGTTATTGTATCGCAGACTACTATTCTCAATGAATCGAATTCATGGATATCTTTGGTTATTGTCTTTATATTTGGCGGCATTCCAACTTGTTTTCTTTTTTTACGCTATGTTCTCGCTCCATCCGCCTGCATGATCGAAGATATCTCCGCATACTCTTCCATTGAGCGCAGCGTTGATCTTGGGCGCGGCAACCGCTGGAAGATCTTTTGTGCTGCTGCGATTCCCCCCATTCCGGCGTTTGCTCTATCTTTTGTTCTCCAATGGGAGATTGAACAGCACCTCTCCGGATTCTTGTTTTTCGTGCGCTATCCGGTTGCTTTCCATGCGCTCGACAAGTTACCGGATTTCTTGATCCAACTCGTTTTTACACCTTTTTTTTATATCGTAGTGACTCTGCTTTATCTGCAATTGGTTGAACAACAAGAGGGCGTTAGCTGCAATGAATTGTTGAATGGGGCTTTGAAGACAAAGCCATACGATGACGAAGAGCCAGGCCCATGGGATGACGCGCCTTATATCGAGCCTGGTCCCGGCGATTCTTCGGTTGGCATTCCTTGGAGCATTTATGGCTCTCAGGACGCGCTGCAGCAGATTCAAGAGGAGACAGATATTCTTGAAGCAGAGTCATGGAAGGAAATAAAGGAAACTGATTCCAGCCAGCCAAATGACTCCGAGGAAAGTCAAGCGTGACCCTTCGCCCTCAACTCGCGTGTCTGGCATTGGCTGCCGCTCTGCTGATCGCCGCGCCGTCGGCCTTCTCCGATGCGCCCGCCGACCAGGCGCGCGAGGCGACGCTGGCCGAGTATCGCCAGCATCTGGTTGATTTGAACGCCGCGGTAGAAGCCTGCGCCAAGGCGCGCAACGAAGAGAGCTGCGATGCTGACCTCACCGGACAGGACGACCGCGTGCCGCTCGGTAATCAACCCAACGCGGAGCGGCGTCTGGTGCGCTACGATTGGCTGCGCGCTCTGCTAGTTGCGTCTCAGAAGAAGGACGAGGCCAGCGATGAAAACAAAGATAAAAAGCCGGCAACACCCGCCGCTCAGCCGCCATCCGAGCCGGTGATTGGCCCGGAGCCTGCCGCGCCACCGGAGCCGACTCTGCTGCCCAAGCCCACCACCAGCCAGCGCTTGCAGACCGCAGAGATTCGTTTGGCGCGGGACATTGCCCAGGCCGATGCGCTGATGGGCGCGCCGCCTGCCGCAGCCGCCGAGCACGCCCAAGAGCGCGCGGCGATGAAGCAGGTGCTCGCCGGGCGCGACTTTCGCAATCTGGAGCCGCGCACGAAGAAAGATTCGCTGCTGGAAAAGCTGGGCGCGTGGCTCGACCGGCTTTTCAGCAAACTCGACAATGTTCATGCGGCTTCGCCCTGGGTGGGACGGGCGCTCACCTGGGGCTTTGTGCTCGTCGTGTGCGTGGCGCTGGTTTGGCGGCTGATTGTGCTGGAGCGGCGCTGGCGCATGGAGATGATTCCAGAGAGCATGGTTCCGGCTTCGGGAGCCGCTTCAGCCCGCGACTGGCAGCTTTGGCTGGAAGACGCGCGCCGCTCTGCCGACGCCGGGCTTTGGCGCGAGGCGATTCACTACGTCTATTGGGCGGCGATCTCGCGCCTCGAATCCAAGCGTCTTTGGCCGGCCGACCGGGCGCGCACTCCGCGCGAGTACTTGGCGCTGGTGGCCGCAGACGACGCACGCAAGCCCCGTCTGGCCAGGCTGACCACCAGCTTTGAGCGCGTCTGGTACGGTGGTCGCGCGGCGGGCGAGAGCGATTATCGGCAGGCCGAGCAACAGGCCGAAGGGCTGATCTCCGGGAACAATGCGGTAGAAGGTTTGAACGATATCGAATCCCACCCTAGCCGCAAAGACAAAGACGCGGCGAGGGTGGGGCACCCTGAGTTCATGGACCAGAACGGCGGCGCGCAATGAACTTTCTCACTTCGCTCGACGCCAAAGACCGCAAGCTGCTGCTCTGGTGCCTGGGGATTGCGCTGGTGCTCGCCGTAGCCATTGTTCTGCTGACGCCCGCAAGCAGCGACGACGACAATCCGCTGCCTTCCAGCTACCACGCCGGCCGGCACGGCGCGCGCGCGGCCTACGAGATGCTGCTCCGCTCCGGCTACCCGATCGAACGCTGGGAGCGCCCACTGAGCGAGCTGGCCGCCGAGGCCGGTCCGCAGACGGTGGTCATTCTGGCCGAGCCGTACTCCCGCGAGCCGGAGCAGATCAAGGCGGTGCGCAGGATCGTCGAGCGCGGCGGGCGCGTGCTGGCCACAGGCTTCCTGGGCGCCGCTATCCTTCCCGGCGAGTCCGTGGATACCCCCAAGAGCGTCAACATTGCCGCCTGCAAGCTGGAGCCGGAGGGACTGGACGCGCTGGCCGGAACGGGCGAAATCTGGATGAAGCCGAATGCCTCCTGGGGCGCAGGCAATCCGGCGGCGCGCGTCGAGTACAATTGCGCCGGTGGTCCCGCGGTCGTCGAGTACGACTGGGGCAAGGGGCACATTGTCTGGTGGGCCGGTTCGACGCCGCTCGAGAACGGCTCGCTCAACCGCGCCGCCAATCTGGACCTGCTGCTGAACTCGCTCGGCCCCCGCGACGGCCATCGCTTCTATTGGGATGAGTCGTTGCACGGCGAGGAGCGCTCGGTTTTCAGTTTTGTGCATGGGCCATCGTGGAGGCTGTTGTGGTTTGGCCTGCTGGGGATGGCGATGCTGATCGTCTTCAGCTTCAGCCGCCGCAGCGGCCCGCTGCGCGATCTGCCGCCGCCCACGCGCGCCACGCCCATCGAATTTCTGGAGGCGCTGGGCGGCCTCTACCGCAACGCTGGAGCGGCTTCCACCGCCATTTCAATTGCTCTGGAGCGCTTCCGGCGGCGCGCCTTGCGCCTTTGCGGTCAACGGCCCAGCAAAATGGACGCGGCTGAACTGGCTGCGATCATTCGCCGCCGCTTTCCGCGGACCGATGCCAGCCTGGAAGCTGATCTGACCGCTTGCCAAGAGGCCGCCTGGTCCCAAACTGCAACCCCGAAAGATGCCCTCAGGCTGATTCAAGCGCTGCACGGGCACGCCACACAATTGAAAGATGCCGCCCGGCCAGGGCGCACCTTCGAAAAACTCTGAGAAGATTGAATCCAAAGAGCAGGAAAGGCATTTATGAGCGACGAAATCAACCAGGAACTCGACCAGAGCACGGAACATTTGCGCGCCACCAGCCAACTGATCGCCCACTCCCGCGCCGAGCTGGGCCGAGTGATCTCCGGCCAGAACGAGGCCATTGAAGAGGTGCTGATCGCCGTTCTGTGCCAGGGCCACGCGCTGCTGGAAGGCGTTCCCGGCATCGCCAAAACGCTGATGGTGAAGGCTCTGGGCCGCTTGCTCGGCCTCGGCTTTCAGCGCGTGCAGGCCACGCCCGACCTGATGCCCGCCGACATTCTAGGAACCACCATCCTGCGCCCTGGTTCTGCGGACTTCAGCTTCCACGCCGGCCCGGTCTTCACCGACCTGCTGCTGGTGGACGAGATCAACCGTATGCCGCCGCGCACCCAGGCCGCGCTGCTGGAGTGCATGGAAGAGCGCCAGGTGACCACCGACGGCACGCGCCGCCCGCTGCCCGCCTGGTTCACCGTCTTTGCCACGCAGAATCCGGTGGACTTTGAGGGCACGTATCCGCTGCCCGAAGCGCAGCTCGACCGCTTCCTGCTCAAGATTCGCCTGGGCTATCCCGGCGAGGCAGAGGAGCTACAGATTCTGGAGCGCCACCACGCCGGCTCCGGCGCTGGACTGCTGGAGGACGCAGCGATTGCGCCGATTCCCGCCGGATTGCTTGCCGCCGCCAGCGCCGAGGTGCGCGCCATCCGCATTGAGCCGGAGCTGTACGCCTACATTCTCGCTCTCGCCCGCCGCACCCGCGAGTGGCCCACGCTGCTGCTCGGCGCCAGCCCGCGCGCCGCGCTGAGTTTGATGCGCGTGGCCCAAGCGGCGGCAGCCTTTGATGGCCGCGACTATCTCCTCCCCGACGACGTGAAGCGTGCCGTCCAGCCCGTCCTGCGCCATCGCGTGATGCTCAAGCCGGAAGCCGAACTGGAAGGCTTCGATGCCGACCGCGTGCTGGCCGATGTGATAGCCGCCGTGCCGGTACCGCGGCAATGATCTCTCCCAGTCTCCATCCCGACCCGATCAGCGCCGCTTGTGAGCGCCGCCGCCGCTTGCCCTTTGCGCTGACGCCGCGGGCGATTGGACTTTTGTTGGCGGGATTTCTCTGGCTGATTCCCGGCTTCTGGATAAGCCGGCTGGCTTGGGCGATGCCGGCCTGGGACGCGCTGGTTCTCGTGGCCGCGCTGCTGGACGGCCTGCGTTTGCCTGCTCCGGCAAAGCTCACAGCCACGCGCTCCTGGTCCAACGCGCCGGCGCTCGACAGCGAGACTGAAATCGAGCTGGCCGTTGAAAATCATGGCCGGATGGTTCTCGATTGCCGCCTCACGGACGATCTGCCTCCGGCGCTCGTCACCGAGCCGAAGACACATCGGCTGACCGCCTTTCCGCAGATTCCCGCCAGCCTGCGCTACCGCATTCAACCCAAAGAGCGCGGCGACTGGCAGACCGGCTGGCTTTATCTGCGCTATCGCAGCGGCCTCGGCCTCACGGAGCGCTGGGCGCGCGCGCCGCTCGTTCAGACGATCCGCGTTTATCCCGCCCTGCGCACCGGCGAGGAGCAGCAAATCTTCCTCGCCCGCAGCCGCCAGATCGACCTGCAGCTCCGCCGCGCACAACAGCGCGGGTTAGGCCGCGACTTTGAGAGCCTGCGCGAGTACCGCGAGGGGGACGACCTGCGCGATATCTGCTGGACGGCCACCGCCCGCCGCGGCAGCCCCATCACCCGCCAGTACCAGACCGAACGCAGCCAGGCTGTCTGGATCGTCCTCGACTGCGGACGCTTGATGCGGACGCGTGTAAATGGAAGAGGCTCCAGCATGAAGGGTACGGGCTTCAGCCCGTACATTGCTGACCCAGAAGAGGCGCGGGCTTTAGCCCCTGAGGGAACTCTCTCAGCGCACCAAGAAATTCACTCGAAGCTCGATTACGCCTGCACTACGGCCGTCGCTCTCGCTCAACTGGCGCTCTACTCCGGCGACCGCGTCGGGCTGCTGGCCTATGGACAGGGCATTCAGCAGCGCCTATTGCCCGGCCGCGGCGCGGGCCATCTGCGCCAGTTGATCGAGTCGCTGGCTCTCGTACGCGCTGAATCGAGCGAGGCCGATCATCTGCGTGCGACCGCCGTGCTGAATCGCCTGCAACCCCGCCGCTCGCTGATTCTATGGGTGACGGATTTGGCTGAGACCGCCATGCGGCCGGAGGTGATCGACGGCGCCATGCAACTGCTGCGCCGCCACGTGCTTTTGTTTGTCGCCATGGCTCAATCGGAGATAGAAGCTATTGCTGAGAGCCGTCCCAAGAATGTGGACGACCTCTTCCGCGCCGCCGCCGCGCAGGAGATGGCTGGCCGCCGCGAACTGCTCCTTGCCCGCCTGCACGAACAGGGCGCGCTCACCCTCGACCTCAATCCCGAAGCTCTCACCTCGTCAGTGCTCAATCAATACTTGAAGGTGAAGGAGCGAGCGATGGTGTAGGAGTGATAGAATTTGCAAAATTCATTCCATTGAGAAAGGTACTGAAATGGATTGCAATTATAACGAGTCTGAAGCCGGTCCTCAACACAGTTCAAAGTTCGCAAAAAAATGGTTGCCAGTCATCTTTTGCTTCGCACTCCTGCTGGATTTGCTGTTTTCAGAACTTCATCGGCATAACTCATGGACAATTGCCGGTATCATCTTTTTTTTGGTTGTAATTATCTCGACTATTTCACCGAGAGCCTCCTTGTGGTTTCTCTATTTCATGATCGGCACCATCGGTCATCTTCGAATCAGTTCCCCGGAGATGGAGCGCCGGATTCGGACAAGGTATCAAGACGAGATCAACCAACTAACCAATTTGGGATTTAACTATGCGTTTTCAGACGGCGAGTTTTTCTCGTTGTTTCGCTTGATCTTCATTCTTCCTGCCCTTACCTTGATCCACATGAAATCCAAGAGTGAAATTATTTCCTTGCAGGATGGAATCAAGATTGTTATTGGACACCCGGTCTTGATCTCCGATCGTCCGATGGCATTTTCTGAAGCGAGCGGGCTCGGAGTCAAATTCTACACGGCTTTTCAGGATGGAACTCTTCTTATTTCAAAAGCCTATGCGGATGCCGATATTCCCGCTGGACCGATGATTAGAAAATATGCTGAGGTAGCCGGCATTGAGGAGATATGGGCCAAGCATCAGAAGCGGATTGCGGAGTTAGAGGCGGAGGGTAAGCAGATTGACCGTCAGACAAGTTTCGAGTTCTACGCGGAAATCGAATATAAAGAGACGGCACCCTGGTGAAGGATGCGTTCAAAGAAATACTCATTTACTTTAAAACCATATTGGGTATACTCTGAACCATAACTCGAACAATGGTGTTGCTTCCCACAAGAAAACAACACCATTGTTCGAGGAATTTGGGTATGGAAAATCGTGGTTTTGCCCCAGTCGCTCAGCCGCGCTCCCAAGGCGGGGCGATTTTGACCCACTTCATGCCTGCGGCAATGGCAGCGTTGATGCCCAGGTCGGTGTCTTCAAAGACCAGGCAGTTCTCCGGCGCAACGCCCAGGCGCTCGGCGGCCAGCAGGAATCCATCCGGGGCGGGCTTGCTATGGACGTAATCCTCCGAGCTGACGATGGTCTGAAAGCGGTCCAGCAGATGCACCGCTTCCAAGCCTTTGGTGACCGAGACACGGCGCCCGCCGGAGACCACGGCGAAGGGAATGCGGCCGTACTCCGCTTCAATCAGTTCAGCCACCTCGGGAATCACTTTGAGCTGTGAAAGGAGCGCAAAGTAAAGCTCTTCCTTGTGATCGGCCAAGGCACCCACCGGCATCTTCAGGCCGTACATCTGGTTCAGCGTGGCCACGATCTCGCGTGTCGGCTTGCCGCCCCACGAGTAAAATAGATCTTCCGGGAAGGGGCAATTCCATTCCGCGAAGGCGGTCTTCCAGGCGATGTAATGCAGGGGCATGGAATCGACGATGGTGCCGTCGCAGTCGAAGAGATAGGCGCGGAAGTCGCCGGCGGGCAGTTCAAGTTTCATGCGGATCAACAAGCTCCTTGGTTGGCTGGATCAAGATGGGGATGCAGAGACACTCTTTTACCATGGTATCGTCCGGGGCGGAGTCAGCAAACCTGCGGCGGCAAAAAGAAAAGTGCGCATTGCAGCGCATCTCCTTATAATGATGTAGCATCCAACGCAATGAGTTCAGCGCGAACTTTTGTAACCCCAGGGTGTGGTGGAACGGCTTCATTCAGAAGCGCATTGAATTTTATTTGCAGCAGACAGGGAAATTTGATAGGCTCAGGCCATCTTCAAGCTGAGCGGAAGGAGAGTTTTCATCATGGCAGAAGAAAGCAAGGTTAACGGTCTGGCGTGGTTTGTGGCTGGATTGGGTGTTGGCGCGCTGGTGGGGATCCTGTATGCCCCCAAGGCAGGTCGGGAGACAAGGGAAGACTTGGTGAACGGCGCCCGTGAGGGAACTGAATTCCTGCGCAATCGCACCCGGCAGGCTGCCGAACAGGTCAGCGAACTGGTGGACAAAGGCAAAGATCAGGTGAGCGAGGTCGTGGAGCGCGGCCGCGAGGTTGTAGATCGCGGGCGGGCGCAATGGGAAGAGTTCGTGGAGCGCGGCAAGAGCCTGGTCTCTGAGCAGGCCAGCCGCGTGAATGCAGCGGTGGACGCCGGTCGGGCGGCCTACAAGATTCCCACGATTCCAGTTGAGCCCACAGAGCTCTAACCTGCGTATTCTTCCGGGCTGCGCCTTGCGTTGAACTTTGGCCAGCCCGGCGTACTTTGGTCATCCATGCGAGGGCTGTGTTTGGGCGGCGGTGGGCGCTCCAAGCCAGCCCATCGGATTTGCGCTCCGGCCTGCATTGCGGAGCGCGGAAGAGAACCGATCCCCCCCCGCTGAAGATCTGAACGAGGCCAATTCGATGCATATTCCAAAGCTGGACCAAGAAACTATCCTGCTCGCCTTTGCCGCAGTGACCGGACTGGCGCTGGTGCTGCAGACGTTTTTGCTGCTGCTGGTGGCGGTTGCCGTGCGCAAGACCGCGAAATCACTTCGCGAAGAGGTTGAGAACCTTCGCACTTCCGTGATGCCGGTCCTCTACGACGCGCGGGACACTTTGGCCAACACGCAGATCATTCTGGGCAGCGCTCAGGAATTCGTGACCAGCGCGCAGAGCGTTCTGGCGCGTCTGGCGCCCAAGATTGAGTCGGCCACCGGCGATCTGGCGGAGATTGCCCAGGGGCTCCGCGTTCAAACTGCGGAGGTGCAACTGGCGGCGCTGGAGGTCATGGACCGGGTGCGCAAGCAGACCAACCGGCTGGACGAGATGGTGACCACGCTGCTGGACACGTTGGATCACGCCGGCGGCTTTGTGGCCAACGCGGTCAGCACGCCCGTGCGCCAGGTATCGAGAATTCTAGGAACGGTGAAAGCCGTGGTGGAGTCGCTCAGGCGCTAGGAATTTACCCCATGCCGATGCTTGCTTCTCTTCTGTAGGGGCACAACGGATGTTGTGCCCTTTTCGCGTTAAAGTCCTGCCGCAGATTTATTCACGAATTGTTGCGCCCTCCTGTCCACTCCCAGATGCGAAAATAAGAAGATAGTTCCAGCTTCAGCCCTCGCGCGCGGCGCGAATCACAGAGGAATCTCGCCATGCGTCGTGTCGCCCTGATCTACAATCCAGCCTCAGGCCAGCTCTCCAAAGGCCGCCGGGCGGCCATCGACAAAGCCCTTGGCGTCCTCCGCGCGGCAGGAATTGAAGCCGAGGCCCTGGAGACCACGGCTCCCGGCAGTGCCGGTCCATTGGCCCAGCAGGCCGCTCATCGCGGCTGTGACGCGATCATCGCCTGTGGCGGCGATGGCACGGTCCATGAAGTCCTGCAAGGTCTGGTTGGCACTCAGGTGGCTCTGGGCGTGGTTCCGTTGGGCACGGCCAACGCGCTGGCCGCCAACCTGGGCCTGCAAACCTCGCCCGCCAAAGCAGTTCGTCGGCTGCTCACCGCTCAGCCCACGCGCATTTCGGTGGGCAAAATCTACTATCAGGACGCGGCGGGCGCCACCTGCTCGCGCCACTTTACCGTTGCCGCCGGCATCGGCGCGGACGCTCACTTCATGTCGCTGCTGAACCCCGTTCTCAAGCGCCGCCTGGGCTATCTGCTCTATGTCATCGAGGCCTTTCGCGTCTGGTTCACCTATCCGTTTCCGCTTTTTGAGGCCGCGTTTACCCAAGCCCCCGGCGCAGAGCCGCGCGTGGAGCAGGTCTCCGAACTGCTGGCCGTGCGCATCCGCAACTTTGGCGGCCTCATTCGGAACTTTCTTCCCGGCGCTACGCTGCACCACGGCCAATTGCGTCTGGCTGCCTTTAAAACGCGCAGCCGCCTGCGCTACTTTGGATTCATGATTCCGCTGCTCTTTGGACGCCATCGTTACGCAGGCAAGGTTGAAGCGCTGGACGCCCTCTCGGTTGAATGTCGCCTGCTCCCTGGCTGCGCGACCCGCGTCTTTGCGGAAGCCGATGGCGAGTATCTGGGTGAACTGCCCATCCGCATGGAGATTGTGCCGGATGCTCTCACCCTGTTGATCCCGCTCGGCGTCAAGGTATGAGTGCGGCGCGGTCGAGCTTTCCGCTTGCGAGCATTTGCAACTTGGCCGCTACGAGTGCAATCCTTGGTGCGAAGCTTTTCGCGAAAGGAATTCGGCATGAGCAAAAGCAATCTACTTCTTCTTGCGGCGGTGGCGACCTCTACGCTGACCCTCGCGGCGCAACCCTCCAGTTGGCCGCCGTCGCCGAACCATACCACCATCGCGCTCTGGCCCGGCACCGCTCCCGGCGCGGCAGCCAATCTGCCCGCCGAGGCCGATACGACCACCGCCAAGGACAATCTCATCGCCGGCCGCCCGCTCATTCGGCTCGGCAACGTCTCCACGCCGACCCTCACGCTCTATCAGCCCAAGGGCAAAAGCACTGGCGCGGCCGTCGTCGTCTTTCCCGGTGGCGGCTACAACATTTTGGCCATCGATCTGGAAGGCACGGAGGTTTGCGATTGGCTGAACTCCACCGGCATCACCTGCGTGCTGCTCAAATATCGAGTGCCCAATACCGGCCCCTATCCCAAATCAAGCGCAGCTCTTCAAGATGCCCAGCGCGCGCTCGGCTTGGTGCGCTCCCATGCCGCCGAGTGGAAGATCGACCCTAACCGCATCGGTGTTCTTGGCTTCTCGGCGGGCGCTCACCTGGCCGCCGCGCTCAGCACTCACTTTGACCAGCGACTCTATGATCCCATCGACAGCGCCGACAAGCTCAGTTGCCGCCCCGACTTTGCGGTCATCGTCTATCCCGGCTATCTAGCTCTGGCCGACAAGAACTTCGCTCCCAATCCAGAGATCAACCCCACCCCTCAGACTCCACCCCAGTTCATTGTGCAGGCAGAGGACGACCCGGTTCACATCGAGAATGCTGTAGTCTACTTTTTGGCTCTCAAGAACGCCAAAGTGCCCGCCGAACTGCACATCTACGCGGAGGGCGGCCATGGCTACGGCTTGCGCCGCACCAAGTTGCCCGTCACTTCATGGCCGCGGAGTGTCAAAACCTGGCTCCGCACAATCAAGATTCTTCCATCGCATAACGGATAGGGCCGCGAATAATGCGCCACGCCCTCCCATCCATTCCGCATAAGGCGCGGAATGGATGGGGCACCGTCTTCCAGAAACTTCTGGACCGGATCAAAAGGCGCGTAAACTTAAGGAAACATAATCAGGAAGCGCCACTCAATGTATTCTTTTGAGCAGATTCCCACTGCGCGGCGTGCAAGACTCAAGCTGTCGTTGCTTTCCGCTCATTGTGCGCCGATGCGCACCTAGCGGCAACGCCAGGAGAACTTTATGCTGGGAACTGTCTTGGTGGTATTGTTGATCCTTGTGCTGATTGGCGCTCTGCCGACCTGGCCGCACAGCCGCAGCTGGGGCTATTACCCAAGTAGCGGGATCGGGTTTATCCTGCTCGTCCTGGTCGTTCTTCTGCTGTTGGGCATCATTTGAATCACCGGCCAAGTGCGCTCGCGCAGAAGCGGCGACCTTTCTTTTTCCGAGGTTTGGCTATGCTGCTTGCCGCGCTGATCTCAAGCGGCGCTGCGTCTGCCTACTCCGTGTTGACTCATGAGGAAATCATTGATCTGGCATGGACCTTGGAGATTCGCCCTCTTCTGATCGAACACTATCCGGGTCTCACCGAGGAGCAAATCAAAGAGGCTCATGCCTACGCCTATGGTGGATCGGTCATTCAGGATCTGGGCTACTATCCATTCGGCAGCCGGGAATTCAGTGAATTGGCGCATTATGTTCGCAGCGGCGACTTTGTCATCGAGTTACTAGCGGAGAGCCAGAATGCCGATGAGTTTGCCTTTGCGCTGGGCGCGCTTTCTCACTATGTTGCGGACATTGACGGCCACCCTGCAGTCAACGCCGCGGTCGCACTTCACTATCCCAAGCTAAGGGCAAAATACGGCAACTCCGTCCGCTACGCCCAGGACACTTCAGCGCATTTGAAGACCGAGTTTGGGTTCGATACATTGCAGGTGGCGAAGAATCGCTATGCGCCGGAGCAGTACCATGATTTCATCGGATTCCAGGTCTCGCAGCCGCTGCTGGAGCGCGTCTTTCCCGTCGTCTATGGCCTTGATTTGAAGGATGTGCTTACCCATGAAGATATGGCGGTTGGTTCTTATCGCTTCTTTATCAGCCATCTGATCCCAAAGATGACACAGGTGGCGCTTCAAATGCACAAGAAAGACCTGATGCGCGAAACGCCTGATTTTTCGCAGAGAAAGTTTCTTTACCGCCTCTCCCGTTCCGACTACGACAGGGAGTGGGGAAAGACTTATGTAAAGCCCGGCATTGGCACGCGAATCTTATCCACGCTTTTACGCATCGTGCCGAGGGTTGGACCATTCAAGAGCTTTGGATTCAATAATCCAACACCGCGGACCGAAGACCTTTATATCAAGAGCATCAATACCACCACCGATGATTACCGGGTTCTGCTGAAAGAGGTTCATTCCGGCAAACTGATTCTGCCCGACTGTAATCTGGATGATGGAAAAATGACAGCGGCTGGGGAATACTCGCTTGCGGATAATGCCTATGCCGACCTGCTGGCAAAGCTATCCGCGCATAACTTTGACAAAACATCGCCCCAGTTGCGCCAGAACATTCTTGAGTTCTACGCGCACCCCGCTCCACCGACCAAGAGTGCAAAGGACAAGGCCGATCACCGATCTACTTTGACCAGTCTGGATCGATTGATGGCTGCGGGGTCTACGCCCGCCCCGACAAACAATCATTCCATCGCGCAGCCATAATCTTCTCCGGCTTTCAGACGGGCTTTATCCGTCAAGTCAAATGGTGTTGCTTAACCGGGAGATCGGTTTCCTATCCTTCAAGAAATGGCGCGTCACGGCCGATTTTCTGGATAGGCATGACCGCAAAGATACCGATATTGACTGTGCGCATACTCATCCAATTGCTCCGCCATCTGCGCCGGCATCCGGACGTGTGAACCACCCCTCCAAGTCGCTTCTGCCGCGGTTTGCGCTGGGAGAAAGCTTTTAACAGTGGACAGTGGATGGTTCTGACCACTGATCTTATCAGTGCTTGTGCGGGTGCTTATGTTCTTTTTCAGAGGGCGGCGTCAGCGCGGACTCCGGCACAGTCATCACCAGCCGCCCGTGCTGCACGCCTTTAAGGCCGATCAGCAGATCGGCAAACTTTTCCACCTTGGCCGACCTGCCATGCACAATCAGCACCTCCAGGCAGGAGTCGTGGTCCAGGTGCGCGTGGCTGGTTGAGACCACAAGCTCATGGTGCGCGTGTTGTAACTCGGTCAGCTTTTCGCTGATGCCGCTGGCGTGGTGGTCGTAAATCAGCGTCACCGTGCCGACGACAATTGCTTCGGGCGCGGCGGTTTGCTCGGTCACCAGGCGGTCGCGGATCAGGTCGCGGAAGGCCTCCGAGCGGTTGGTATAGCCCCGCCGCGCAATCGAGCGGTCGAACCGCTTGATCAGCTCCGAATCCAGCGCAATCCCTATTCTGCTCAGTACGCCCACATTCTCCCCCGTAAGAAACGCAGAGAAACCCGCGAAGAATCAGGGTACCACCAAGAGAAGAATCCTGCTACCGGCGTTTTCGCGGTAGACTAGGGACTGGCAGGAGGACCGGGCGGTCGCTGCCGGAGGGCGTGCGCAAGCGCGGTTCTTCGGGGGAGGAAAGTCCGAACTCCGCAGGGCAGTGTGCCGGATAACGT
>CAZYCV010000035.1:0-40346 GCA_964645305.1 uncultured Occallatibacter sp.
AACGTGAAAAGGATGGGGCACGGAACTTCGTAACGAGTTCATGAACGCTCCGTGCCCCGTCCTTCGCGCTTTTGCGAAGGGCGGGAAGCTGAATCAGCAAATGGACAAACGAGGTGTAAAAGGTCATGGTCTCCCACCCTTTTCACAAAAAACGTGAAAAGGATGGGGCACGGAACTTCGTAACGAGTTCATGAACGCTCCGTGCCCCGTCCTTCGCGCTTTTGCGAAGGGCGGGAAGCTGAATCAGCAAATGGACAAACGAGGTGTAAAAGGTCATGGTCTCCCACCCTTTTCACAAAAAACGTGAAAAGGATGGGGCACGGAACTTTGTAACGAGTTCATGAACGCTCCGTGCCCCGTCCTTCGCGTTCTTTGCGAAGGGCGGGAAGCCGAATCAGCGAACGGACATACGAGGTGTAAGCTGTCATGGTCTCCCACCCTTTTCACAAAGAACGTGAAAAGGATGGGGCACGGAACTTCGTAACGAGTTCATGAACGCTCCGTGCCCCGTCCTTCGCGCTTTTGCGAAGGGCGGGAAGCTGAATCAGCAAATGGACAAACGAGGTGTAAAAGGTCATGGTCTCCCACCCTTTTCACAAAAAACGTGAAAAGGATGGGGCACGGAACTTTGTAACGAGTTCATGAACGCTCCGTGCCCCGTCCTTCGCGCTTTGGCGAAGGGCGGGAAGCCGAATCAGCAAATGGACAAACGAGGTGTAAGATGTCATGGTCTCCCACCCTTTTCACAAAGAACGTGAAAAGGATGGGGCACGGATATTGGTAAGTTTTAAGTCGTTTTTATATCTTTTTCATCAGGAACTATACACATGACTTTACCGCTGAGCTTTTCTTTCGAGCTGTTTCCGCCGCGCACGGCGGAGGGCGTGGCCAAGCTGCCGGGTGTGATTGAGCAGCTTGCCGCCGTGCGACCTAACTTCTTTTCGGTCACCTATGGCGCAGGCGGATCGACGCAGGACGGCACTTACGAGACGATGAGGACGGTGATCGAGCAGACAGGCGCGGAGGCTGCGCCGCACCTGACTTGCGTGGGTTCTACGCGTGCCGCCATTGCCGCACTGCTGGAGCGCTACCGCGAGGCGGGCGTGCGGCGGATTGTGGCGCTGCGCGGCGATCTACCCGCCACGGCGATGAGCGCGGCCGCTCCGGGCGACTTCCGTTACGCAAACGAGCTGGTCAGCTTTATTCGCGCCGAGCATGGCGACGCCTTCCGCATTGAGGTGGCGGCGTACCCGGAGATGCATCCGCAGGCCAGCAGCCCCGGCACAGACTTTGAGAACTTCCGGCGCAAGGTGGAGGCCGGAGCGGACGGCGCGCTGACCCAGCTTTTTTATAACGCCGACGCCTATATCGACTTCATGGAGCGCTGCGCGAAGGCGGGGATTACGATTCCAGTAACGCCGGGGATTATGCCCATCACCAACTACGCCAACAATCTGCGCTTCTGCACGAACTGCGGCGCTGACCTGCCGCGCTGGCTGCGGCTGCGGCTGGAGGAGTTGCAGGACGACAAGCCCGCACTGCTGGAGTTTGGCCTCGATGTGGGAGCGCGGCTCTGCCAGACGCTGCTCAAGAACGGCGCGCCGGGGCTGCACTTCTACACCGGCAATCAAGCCGGGCCGACGCTGAGTTTGTGGAAGAGGCTGGGGCTGTCAGCGCGAGTTTGAGGCTCGTGAATCTCCATAGCCTAAAACTGAAACTACTGCCCCACTCTGAAAACCCGGCCCGGAATGATCCCAACGGGGGAGCCGTTCCGGGGATGCCGAATCTAGCGCGCACCCCCTGCCTGTGTTGGCGCGAAGAGAACCAGGAGCGGAGCTTTGAAACCGTCGATATGATACTGAAGTTCACCCGTCTTTCCGTTCAGCAGGAAGACGGCTCCATCGGTCAGAGCAACTCCGGTACGGCCATCGGGCGAGAGAGAGAAAAGATTCAGTGTATTGTGGAAGGCAACATCAGGAAGCGACTTTTGAGTTGACGTATCGATGCGACTGATGGAGTCGTTCCCGATAACAGCAAGAATGTTTCCACCGGTGAGAGGCTGCAGGCGTCTTCCTCCAACAGGGATTTTGGCGAGAATTGAAGAGTCTTTTGTGCTGACCGCGGTAACATCACCTGTTTCGTGATTCAGCACATACACCACCGCGCCGTCCGGCCTGACTGAAATTAACGTATTGGCTGGGGAGAACAAGAATGCATTTACGGAGGAGAATGCTATGCTTGCCGGTGGAAATAAAATGGAGGCTGAGCCTTCGACTGTGCCGAGGATGAAATGCGCGGCCTTGACCCCGTTTCTTCCTGTGGAAATGACGGTTCCTGGTTTCAGGTTCTGAAGATCAAGCATTAACATCCGGCTCGATTTTGGATCGAGGGTGAATCCGCGCGTTCCATCTGGGGAGATGACAGCTCCGCTTACGGAGCCATCAAGGGGTATCTGGCCCAGCACCTTGAGGCGCGAGTAATCAATCGCCGTGAGCTGGTCAAACGCTCTAAATGTTAATTCACTTTGGTAAAGTAGATACTCATTGCCGGAAAACTGTGATTCAAAATCGCTGACTCCGGCGGCGCCTCCATGCGCGGAACGATCGAAGGTGGATGTAACATAAAGCCGCGTTTTGTCGGGTGAAAAGCTGAAAAACCTGGGACCGCTTGGCACCGTCAAAACTTTTTGAACGGACGCGCCGCGCAGGACGCGCACTTCCGCATCCACGATCTGATTCGGATTTGGAACGGGGGCGCCGTCGCTGAGGATGAGGGACTGTCCGGCTCCATCGTCTGGCAGTAAAACCCTGGGATTGGAGCCCGCATCCAGAACCTGTGCGATCTTCATTTCTTTCAGCGGAATGACTTGAATTTTTCCGTTGATGTTCTTGCCGGGATTATGCGAAGGCTTTCCGCGGTCAATGACGTAGATCAAATCGCCGCCGGGCGAGAAAAAGGGCATTTCCGGCTTTCCTTCCAAGGAAATTGTCTCAACGGCGGCTTGTTTTTCAATGTCAATGAACTGCAATTCCGCTTTGGCAAAGTGACCATAGGGAAGCTTCTTCTTTTCAAAAAATAAAACTGCAATCTTCCCGTCCTTGGAAATCAGCGAGCTTGTAATTGGCCGCGGAATTGGAATCTGCTTGATCAACTGCCCGCTGGATAGATCAATCGAGACAATTTCACCGAGCTTGGAATATTTGGACTGAGAAGCGAGGCCTGAGGTAACCGCGGTGAGCAGCTTGTTGTCCTGAGAGATGGAATAGTCATTCAGATTTAAGCCGAGATCGATGGGCGGAAATGGCTTCATGGTATTTGCATCAATGATCGTAGCCGTCGCCTTCCGGTCCCCATCAACAAACACGGCCAGCCGTGACCCATCCGGGGTCATCGCCAGCAAATCCCTGTGCGGATCGCCACTGCCGTCGATACGCGCTGTCGCAGTTTGTTTCCCGCTGGATAAATCGATGGCGACAACAGACTGTTGGCCGGGATCGAAGACATAAGCCAGGGAGGCCGTGGTTAAGGGAGTTTGTCCGGAAGCGGATAAAATGCCGACGAGAAAAAGAAAGGCTGTAATCCGAAGTTGTCTCAATGCTTTCCCCAAGTTACGAATTGAACCCCATCATTTATTCAGCAGCAATGGTAGAGAATGGCGCTGGATGCTGTCAAACCATTGCTTGAGAAGATGAACAGGAAATGAAACAAGGACAAATGCGGGCCGGAAGGACGGCGCAACAGCTTGGTTGGTCTGCTTTGCTCAGACGGTGGGGCTTTCAGCCTCTAGGCTGAGAACAAGTGGGGCGCTGGTGGAAGGCCCGACAGGAATCAGGAGATTCAATGACTGGATTCAAGCTGGTTGCAGTAGCGTTTGTAGCGGGATGTTTGATGATGCTGAGCGCGCCCAAGGCGCAAGCGCAGATTGCCGTGGAGATAGGAGCAGCGCCGGATTGCCCTTACGGCTACTATGACGCGGCACCTTATGACTGCGCACCTTATGGTTACTATGGGCCGGAGTGGTTTAACGGCGGCATCTTCATTGGCAGCGGCCCGTGGTTTCATGGCCACGATAACTTCCGCGGCCGGGTAAATAACCGCTTTCACCCGGAGCACGGATACGCCGGCGCAAGGCCGCAGCACGGCGAAGCACGCGTACCGGCAAATCGCGTTGATCGCGTCTCGCATTTCCATTCGAATGAAACCCGCGACGGGCACGGTCACGCCACCGGGGGACGGCGCTGAGAAACTCTCCGCGCATGATCCTATCTCAAGTTGATAACTATCCTGCATAACTGACCGGCAACCACCGTTGCCAGATAGGCAGGAGCGAACGCCCCAGCTCTGATCTTCGGAGCTGGGGCGTTCGTTTTACGCGAAATGCTGAGCGCATTGTTATTGCACATTTACATACACAATTGTCTGTTGTGAAAGGCTTCCTGAGGCGCCGGTCACGGTGACGGAATATGCGCCGGGTGTAGTGCCGCTATCGCCTCCGCCGCCTCCAGAGCTGGACGAGGAACCGCCGCAGCCCAGGCCGGCAAAGGAAAGCAAGAGAACCAAAACACCCAGCATGGCAAACCAACCGCGCCGCCGTTTGGGAAGTCGGAAGAGGAAGAGCAAGGCCAGTACCGTGCCTCCTGTGGAAGGCCAGAAGAGGGAGGGCAATGGGTTTATCCGAGCGGTTGCCGCAGTGGTTTTTATGGTGAGAATATCCGTTTTTGCAGATGAGCTTCCAACATCCACAGACGAGGATGCCAGCGAGCAGGTCGGCAGATCGTGGGGTGAAGCTATGGTGGTGGTAACGGCGCAACTGAGATTGACCGTGCCGCTGAAGCCATTGGCCGAGGTCAGGGTGATGGTTGAAGTATCGCCGTTTGTTGAGCCGGTAATTACGGTGAGGTTTCCGCTGTTGGTGAGCACAAAACCCTGGGGCCCGGAGTTGGCCGAGCCGACCACCGCCTTCAGGTTCAAGGTATGCACATATTTGCCTGTAGAGTCCTGACCGACAATCAACACGTCATAGTTGCCCGCTGCGCCGGAGGGGGGAGTAAGTGTCACTTTTGCTGTTGCCGTTCCGCCGCTGGTCAGAGTGACCGACGATGGGATTGTGCAGGTGGTGGCAGCAGGCGCTGTGCAGGTTAAAGATACCGCGCCGCTGAAGCCGAAAACGGAAGTCAGGTTGATATCTTCGGTGGCGCTGGAGCCGGTCACTATCGGGACAATGTTTGAATCAGGAACCATGGTGAAGTCGGAGAGCGTGTTCACAACAGGTTGGCTCACCGCGAAAATGGAACCGTTATAGACACTGTCGCCACCGTATGCAAAAGTTAAATAGTTGTTTCCCGCCCCCAGTTTTTGACTGTCGAGAACAAAAGAAAAGGTAGTAACATCGCCGGTTCCCGACCCAAATCCCCACCCGTACAAATTGAATCCAGGGTCAACCATCCACACCATGCCAGAGGGTGCAGGATGACCGGTTTGTCCGGTAATGGTGACCGTGACCGTGACGGACGTGGTGGGCGAAATGCTGCCCGTAAGAGTGACATCCATAGTGCTGGCCAGCAGCGTGCCCGGCGTACTGATCACGATTGGGACTTGAGGAATGGTGACCGTCTGCTGGGTGGCGAGGAAATTTGCATCGCCGGAGTAGTTGACTGCCAACGCGTAGCTGCCGGGAGCAGCCTGAATGTCGAGGTTGGCTAAGCTCTGCAAAGTGGATGGAATCAATGTGGCCGATCCCGTGATCCCCGCCGGAACGCTGCTGAGAGTGACCGTGCCGGTGGGCTCCGTGGTGTTTGCATTGGCATGGAAGAGGCTTTGGACCGCTTGTATGGTGAGGTGCGCGGTTCCCATTCCAGAGGTGGTTGGCGGGCCTGCGGGATATTGCACGGCGTACCCGAAGTAGGGAGTCTGTTTGACAATGGTGAAGAGGAAGGCTGCGGCGCTGGACGCGTTATAGCTCTGATCGCCGGAGTAGTTGGCGATGACCGAGTGGCTTCCCAAGTTCCACGCTGCATCCAATTCGGCCACTCCAGTTGAATTCAGCGCCACCGTTGCAATCGTTTGTCCGTTGTCAGTAAATGTGACTGTGCCGGTGGGCTTGGTGTGTCCAGTTGGACTGAAACCTGGAGTCGGCTCGGCATACAGAACGAAATTCGATCCATAGGAAATGCTCGATCCAGAGGAAACGTATTGCGGGCCGTTGTCCGTTCCCAGATTCTCGGCGGTGAGGTTCGTCGTGCTGGCCTCTGGAACCACGGTGATCTGCACGGGATCTGATTTGCTTAATGCATTTGTTGCATCGCCGCCATACTGGCCCCAGATGCTGTAGCTTCCGCCGGGCAACGTGCTGATGCTGGCGGAGTAAGTGCCTTTGTTGAGGGTAAAGGAGGTCAACCCCTGCTGAATGGCATCAATGTTATCCGTCATCAGCGCCACATCGCCGGTAGGCGTGCCGCTGGATGCAGTGACCGCGCCGCTGATATCAATCGAAGTGCCGTGCGCAAAGATGGTCTGGGAAGGCGTAAGTGTGGTCTTGGTGGCGGCCAGAACCACTTTGTTCCAGTTGGTGACCAGGTTGGCGGCATCGATGGTTCCCAGGCCGCTGGCCTGATCGTAACCGGGGCCGGCGTTGTAAGAGGCTGTGCTTCCAGAGCCAATCTGGCCTTCGGTGACGGTCGCACCCGTTGACCAATTCTTGATTGTGGCTGGATCTGCGACCGGTATGCAGCCGGTCGTAGTGCTGTCACAGGGCACGGAGTTGGTTCCCACGGTGACATCGTGAAAGGAGTTGGGAAACTGGGTTGCCAGTGGATACAGCACGTGAGCGGCCTGTCCCTGGCGGCCATATTTTTGATTGACCAGCGCCATGATGCCGGCAAAGGCAGGGGTCGAAGCCGATGTGCCGCCGACGCCGGTAAATTGCACGGAATCACTGCTCGATACCGGCTGACAGTCGCCATCGTAATAACAGATGGGATAGAAGCTGTAGTTGTCGCCGTTGGCGGCAAAGAGAGATACATCGGGAATATCACGCACCCCGTCGGTGGGCACGCCGCTGCCGGACTGCCAAGCGGGTTTGGGATAGCCGGAGAGCGTGCCTGTGCAGGTGTTGCCGGTTCCATAGACGGTGCAGAGAGCGCTATTGCTGGCGCCGCCGCCGCCGCCGGCGATGGTAGTGATCAAACCGTTGGTCGAAGCGTACTCATTGTAGGCATTCAGGCCGTATTGGCTGTCGTTCCAAGGCTGCTCCGGAATGACGCCCAGGATGGATACGGTCGGAGTGTTGTTGCTGACATTGACACCCCAATAAGAAAAGAGCTGGTTGCTGAGCTCGGATGAACTTGCGTTGTAATCGCTGTAATAGAAGTCGGTTCCACCAACCCCAATGTTGTAGGGCGTGGAGGCCAGTCCGCTGACCGCCTGGCCGTAGGAGGCATACTCGGAGCCGGAACTGTCGCAACCCGCCGAACCGCTGTCGCCGGTGGAGACCAGAACCGTGATGCCCTGGGCAGCGGCCTGCTCGTAAAGACTGCTGAAAAACTGGTTATTACTGCCCAGCGCTGCCTCGCACTCTCCAAAACTCAGGCTGATAATGGGCGCCACATTGCTGTAGACGGCGTGCTCCAGCGCCAGATTTAGGCCGCTCTCCAGTGCCGTGTCGGCTCCAATCACCAGATCGACTTGGGCTTTGGGCGCAACGGCTCCGGCCCATTCCACATCCAGATAGGCCTCGACCGATGCGCCATTTCCTCCCCAGGGATTGTTGATGCCGTCCACGCCAGGATCGTTGCCGTCAATAATGACTTGGGGCGGATTGTAGGGCAGGCCGAAGAGTGAGCGGAAGCTGTTCACCAGCGCAATGTTGATATTGGATTCGTTGATGATGGCGATGCTCTGGCCGCGGCCGTCCACGCCTGCGTTGTAAAGCGGATTCAGGTCGTATTGAACGGCGAAGTCCTGCGGCGCAAGCACAAAGTCAAAGCCGCTGCTATTGCCAATCGTCCACTGCGGAGTGGCTTTGTCGGTCTTTGGATTGTAACCGGCCTTGCCCAGCAGATGGGCGTAGCTCTTCAGGCGGAAGTTGTTCAGCGAGACGAATCCGCCAACCACCGGCTGAAGCGCAGCGGGGATGCTGGGATCGCCGGCGGCGGCATAATGGCTCTCGCCATTCACCTGGTAGTTATGAATCTGGGTATGGAAGGCCGAGCGCAATTGCCCCACATTGCCGCCGAATTCGAGGGTCTGCCTGCCCGCATTCACCTTGGTCACGCTGAAGCCGTGACTCTGCAGCCAGTTGGTGACCGTCGCAATGTCCTGGTCAGATGGGCCAAAGCGCTTGCCGAAGTCTTCGGCGGTGAGCCATTGGTGGTAGTTGGCCGAGCCAGGGCTGTGCATTGCGGCGATCAATTGGCTGAGCGCCGCCTCCTGGCTCGCGCTGCGCTTGAGCACCAGATGCATGCGCTCCAGCGGCATGGCGTCGGGCGCAGCGCCGTGGTCGTTGGCGGCATTGGCCAGTGGATGCGTCTGGCCGGAGAGCGTCACCAGACGGCTTTCGTCAATCGGTTCGACGATTCGCGCGGCCGATGTGGAACTCTGCGCCACCAACCCCGCACAATAGAACAATCCGCTTGCGATCATTCCGAGAAGAACTGCCTGCTTCCGACCAAGCGCCATATTCCCTCCCACTGCCCAATACCAAAGCCAACTGGCCCACTGATTGACAGCGTTCCTGACTCGGCAAAATAGGCTGATTCCGCCACCAAGCACAGCCTTCCCCAACTTTGCTGGAGTCCGCTTCCAGATTAGACAGGCTTTTACTCAACTGGTTAGGTCAAATAATGAGAGCATTTCAATTGTGGGCTGGACCAAGGGATGAAACATAATAACTGCTTCAAGTTCGCAGTTTTGTAACAGGGCACGACTGGAGCCGTGCCTGTTACAAAGCTGAGTAACTCGTTGAACGAATGCCGCTACTCGTTGTCGGCGATCAGCAGGCGGAGGTCGCGCAGGTTCTGGCCGGTGGGGCCGGTGACCACGGCGTCGCCCAGGGCGGTGAACATGGGGCAGGCGTCGAAGTTGGCCAGCGACGACTTGAGATGAAAGCCGAAGGCGTGGGCGCGAGTGACGGTGGTGGGATCAGCCACCGCGCCGGCCGATCGGGTGTTGCCGTCGATGCCATCCGAACCGGCGCTAAGCACGGTCAGCTTTTCGCGCGGATAACTCTCCAACTCCAAGGCGCACTCCATCACGAACTGCTGGTTGCGGCCACCGGCGCCGGGCGTGCGGTCGATGGTGACCGTCACTTCGCCCACCGAAATCAGGCAGAGGCGCGGATGATTGGCGCGCAGCTCATGGAAGCGTTCGAGCAGGTAGCGGGCGGCGTCGGCGTAATCCCAGTCGTCGGGAGTGTTGTCGATCTCCACATGGAAGCCGGCCTTCTGGGCCAGCAGGCGGGCATTTTCGGCCAGGTCGTGGCTGGAGAGCAGGATCTCGTAGACGGAATCGCGGAAAGGGGCAGCCTCATCCTTCATGATTGTGGCCGTGGTAATGCGGCGCAAGGGAAAGTTGCCGAGCTTGGGAAACTTGGGAAAAAAGGGCGGACGCCAGCCTTTGTTGCCGGGCGATTCGGGCAGATCTTCGCGCTGAAAGAAGGCGCGGATAGAAGGCGGCAGTTTGGGGGCGAGGTTGTACTTTTCCAGCAGATCGCGAACTTCGTCGACGGTGGAGTGGTCGGGCGAGGTTGGTCCTGAGGAGAGCGCGTCGAGCGAGCGCAGGGGCACGTCCGGCACAAGCAGGCTGATTTTGGCGGCTTCCGGCGCGGCGATGGCCAAGCGGCCGCCTTTGACGGCGGAGAAGTGCTTGCGCAGCGTGTTGACTTCATGGATGGGCGCGCCGGAGGCCAGCAGGAGTTGATGAAAGGCGATGGTGTCGTCCAGCGAGATGCGCGGGTCCAGGGGCAGATCAAACATCGCCGAGCCGCCGCCGGAGATGAGGAAGAAGACAAGAGTCTTTTTGTCGGCCCGGCGCAGCATGGCCAAGGCGGCGCGGGCAGCGGCAAAGGAGGCTTCATTGGGCTGGGGATGGCCGCCCTCAAAGTAGCGGAAGCGCCAATTGCGTTTTTTAGGCAGTTGATTGGAGCAACAGATTCCACGCAGTCCTTTGCGGCGGTTCATGCGGCTGAGCAGCACTTCCAGCATGGGAGCGGCGGCCTTGCCCAGCGCAATAACCATAATTTTCTTGTAACAGGCAAGATCAATGGTATCCGGCCCGCTGCCGTCCGGCAAAAGGCGATAGAGGACATCGCCATGAAAACAAAGGCGGCGATCAAAGGCCGAGGCGATGCTACATTCCTTGACGGCGGTGGTGAAGATCTCCGTGGCCGCGTCATGCAGGGCGTCGAGGGCGTAATCGTTTGCCGGGGTCATCGCGATTGCTCCTTGCGCGTGAATTCAACAGAGAGGTTATCGGCGCGGATGAGGAGCGCGATCAGGCTGGATTCGTAGACGGGCGCATTCTTCTTGGTCATTCCAGAATTCATTTTACGCGCCCGAGATAAAGATTTCTTTATACGCAGAGATCAAAACCTGCGCAAAAGCGGTACAAAACCGAAGAAAACCCGCAAGGCCCTTTGCGGTATTCTGTGAGTATCATGAATGATCTTCCGCCGAACCCGCCTGCCGAGCATCCAATTGATCCCATCCTCTTTACGCGCCAGTTGTGCGCGATTGAATCCACCACCTACCACGAGGGCGCGGTGGGAGATTTTCTGGAAGAATTCCTCACCCGGCGCGGCTGGGCGGTGGAAAAGACACCGGTGGAGCAGCCGCGCGAGAATGCGGGCGGTGGTCCGCGCTGGAATATCTATGCCGGCGCGGCGGGCGAGCGGCCTGATCTGGTCTTCTCCACGCACATGGACACCGTTCCGCCCTATATTCCCTTCCGCGAGGACGAGGAGTTCATCTATGGGCGCGGGGTCTGCGACGCCAAGGGCATTCTGGCCGCGCAGGTGGCCGCCGCGGAGGCGCTGCGCGCGCAAGGGTTCAAGGTTGGGCTGCTGTTTGTCAGCGGCGAGGAGCGCGACTCGGCCGGCGCCAAGGCTGCCAATGCGGTCTCCAAAGGCAGCCGCTTTTTGATCAACGGCGAACCCACCGACAACCGGCTGGCGCTGGCCTCGAAGGGCGCTTTACGCGCGGCCTTCCGCGCCAGTGGCAAGATGGCGCACTCGGCCTATCCCGAGTTGGGCGACAGCGCGATCCATAAACTGGTTGGAGTGCTGGCGAAGGTATTGGCAATGCGGCCCGCGGAGCAGGAGGGAATCGGCGTAAGCACGGTGAATATCGGCCAGATCCACGGCGGACACGCGCCCAATGTGATAGCCGACAAGGCCGAGGCGCAGGTGTTGGTGCGCACGGTGACCGACTCCGGGCCGGTGCGCGCGCAGTTGACCGAGATTGCCGGCGACCAGGCCGAGGTGGAGTTCACGCTGGATATGCCCTTTGTGCGGCTGCGCGCCGTCGAGGGGTTGCCGACGATGGTGGCCAAATTCTCCACAGATATTCCGCAGCTCACCAACTGGGGTGAGCCTCTGCTGCTGGGGCCCGGTTCGATTCACGTGGCGCACACACCGGATGAGCGGCTGGCCAAGCGGGAGCTGCTGGAGGCGGTCGAGCTTTACATCAAGGTGGCTCGACAGTTGCTGGGCTAGAACTATTTCATGTTTGTGTGGAGTTTCGCGTGGACCGGGAGGTCCACGCGACAGCCGGTCTGGAGACCGGCGCCACACTTTCTTTCCCGGTCACTAGGCTGTTTGGGCGGATTCAGCGTAGGGTGCCACAATGGGTGCGACCGCGCTGAGCGCCAGTTCGGATACGCTGGATTCATTGAGCACTGCCAGCACGGCCTGTTGCGCCCGCGCCCAAACTGGATGGGCTGGGCAAAAGGATTTGCGCTTGCAGTTGACTTGATGGTTGACGCAGAGATTCAGGCAGATGGGGCCGTCAATGGCCTCGATCACCGCGCTGATGGAAGTGGCGCGCCCGGTGGGCAGAATCTCAAAGCCGCCCGTCTGGCCCCGCTGCGAGGCAACGAATCCGGCGCGGCAAAGAGCTTGCAGAACCTTGGAGAGAAAGCTCTCCGGCGCGCCGGTGGCGCGGGCCAGCTCAGGAAGACGCACGCGTTGCTGATTGGGCAGCGTGGCCAAATGAATCATCACACGCACGCCATAGTCAGCGGCTCGCGTCAGTTGCATGGTGGAGCTGGATTGCGCCATTGAAATCGCTTCCTTCAAAATACTTTTACATTTTATGGTAGCGCGATTCCGGGCAAGCAGGCGAACGAAACTGGAATAAAGTAATCTAATTTGCAATTTTCAGATCCGCGGCCAGGGGGCAGAGGGCGCATTGAGGGTTGCGGCGGCAGTGCGCCTTGCCCACGGCAACCGTCAGGGCGTGGAACTCGTTGAAGAGCTGCGCCTGGTTTTCATTGGGGTCGCGGGAAAAGGCGGCGCGGGTCAGTCGGGTGAGCGTCTCGTAGCTCTTGCGGTTGCGCCCAGGCGCAGGGGTCAGCAGTTGGTGGCGCTCCGCGATGCGGCGCAGATACTCGTCGGCGACGGGCGTCGCGTGGCCGAGGGCGTAAAGCAGTATGGCGTCGGCGGTCTCCGGGCCAACGCTCGGCAGCGTCAACAGGCGGGCGCGCAGGGTAGCGGTGGGCTGCGCGGCCATGGCATCCAGCGAACCGCCGTAGTCAGCGTCAAGCAGTGCGACGAAGGCCTTCAGCGCGGGTGCCTTACGCGTGTAAAAGCCGGAGGGTTGAATCAGGCGTTGCAACTCTTTGAGCGGAATCGAGCGCAGGCTATCTATGGTGAGCGCCCCGGCGGTGCGCAGATTGGCGAGCGAGTGTTCGACGGCCTTCCACGCGGTGTTCTGCGTCAGATACGCGCCTAGAATCATCTCAAAGCGCGTCTCCGCCGGCCACCAGAACTGCGGGCCGTAGGCCGCGAAGAGCTGGTCGTGCATCCGGCGCAGGCGCTGGGCGGCAGTGGGCGGATTCGGGGTCACGACTGGCCTTAGGATAGCGGAGTTGGCGGTCTTATGGCCGGGGTGGGTGGGAGACCACGAACCTCGATACACTGTTTTCAATTAGCCCGCCGTCTTTCGGGGTTACTTGTCGCAAATCAAATCGATTTATGCACTGGGAATGGTGAAATCCACAGATAATTCCCTTTTTTGCACTTGCTTCCACAGTTTGTTCCGTCCTAAAGTCTTATTCAACTGGTGACCCAGTGGGGAACTGGAAACGCAGTTCCCGCCAGAAAGTACGATGCGGAATTGAATTGAAGAGGTGGTTCGCGGCTGGAAACGGCGGCGAAAAGCCTGAATCAAATTGAGATTGCATCCAGAGTTTGGTGGGAATGGGCGAGACCGGGCAGGACACGAAGATTCATCCACGACCTAGGATCGGGGATGCAAAGTTCGAGACCAGCCGGGGAGTCATCATCGACCCAGCCGTGGAAGCAGGATTCGGGGACGCTCGAAGACGCGGAGACGGCGCAACCGGAGGATGCCGGATTCGGGGAGACTCGGAGAAGCATCACTGGTGGAGCTGGAGAAGAGAACTTCAGGGAAACTTGGAGGCTCGACGCTGGCAAAGCCGGAGGATACGGATTCAAGAGGATCTGAAGAGGCGTCAAAAAGGCGGGACGCTGGGAGCAGGAAGCCAGGGAAACCTGGAGGCTTGCGACGAGGGACCGCTGAAGGACGGAAGATTCGAGGAGACTTGGAGAACCGTCGCCGGCACGGTTGGAAGACGAGGAGCCAGGGAAACCCGGCGCCTCAACCGAAGACCTGAAGGGTTGATGCGTGGTTCAGTTTGCTGCGAGATCATCGTGATTGAGAGGCCGGAGACGAAAGTCTCTGGCCTCTTCGTTTTTTTGGCGGAAGGCGACGCGCATCTTGTCTTTGAGACAACTGTCCACTGAGCAGATCAGACCATATTGCTACGCTCCTTAGACAATAGAATGAGCGGGAAGAAGTTCTTGACAAAGAGGATTCATCCCCCATGATCGATCGCACACTCATTACCCGCATATTCGGAAAAAGTTTTTTGCAAGGCGTAACCATGATGTTCTGCTTTTTGGCGGCAGTGAGCTATTGTCACGCGTCTGTCTCACTGCTGATGGAAGAACCTTACGGCAAGTTAGGAGGCGCGGATCCAACCGGCCACGCCGCAGTTTATCTGAATCACGTCTGCGCGGATTCGCCCATCTCCCTCCGCCCCTGCCACGACGGCGAGTATGGCGTGGTCATCAGCCGTTATCACAAGGTGGATGGGTATGATTGGATTGCCATCCCACTGGTTCCTTATCTCTACGCCGTGGAAGCAGTGAGCGCGATTCCCGTTACGGTGGACAAGGACCAGGTTGACGCCCTGCGCGACGCCTATCGCCGTGCGCATCTGCTTGAACTTGCCCCGGACGACAGCGGCGGCGGAACACCCCAAGGCGATTGGACCCAGTTAGTGGGTTCGACTTTCGACCGCACCATTCACGGCTTTCAGGTGGACAGCAGCCCGGCGCAGGACCTGGCCTTTATCGCCCGCTTCAACGACCGCAAGAATACCGGGCACTTCAACCTGCTCTTCCACAACTGCGCGGACTTCTCCCGTGTAGTCTTCGATATCTATATGCCGCACTCGATCCACCGCAACTTCTTTGCCGACGCAGGCGTGATGACCCCCAAACAGGTTGCGCGGTCGCTGGTGAAATATGGCAACAAACACCCGGAAGTCGACATGACCGCCTTCGTCATTTATCAGGTTGCGGGCACAATGCCCCGCAGCCACGCTGTGGACGGAGTCGGCGAATCGCTACTCAAGAGCAAGAAATATCTGATCCCGATGACCATCCTCGCTCCCGAGTTGACCGGAGGAGTGGTCGTCAGCTACATGACCGACGGCCGCCTGAAGCTGCCCAAAGGCACGCCGGTCTTCGAGATTGGCGACGAAGAAACCACGGGAGCGCCCCAGCCGGCCACGTACGCCACGGCCTCCGCTCCAGCAACAACTCAACCGTGACTCTACCTGCGGGTGGGCCAGTCCTTTGACCGACCAAAATGAATGGGTGCCCCAGGTCCGGATTTTCGGACCTGGGATACTTCCTGTTCTGATGAACTTCATCGCGCACACGCAAAGATTACCGGCGCGAATAGGCGCTTTCTTCCCAGCGCAGCAGCCGCCGGAAGTCGTTGATCTTGGTATCGCCATCGATGGGAATCAACTCCACTCCGGCAATCTCGCAGAAGTCGACCAAGTGCTCCATGGTCAGCGCCTGGCTGAAGCTGGTGTGGTGAGCGCCGCCAGCGTAGATCCAGGCCGTCGCCGCCACCTTCAGGCTGGGCTTGGGAACCCACAGCGCGCGGGCCACGGGCAGCTTGGGCAGCTCCTGTTCAGGCTGGATGACGTCGATTTCGTTCACGATCAGGCGGAAGCGATTGCCCATATCCACCAGCGAGGCCACAATCGCCGGACCCGATGGCGCCGTAAAGACCAGCCGCGCCGGGTCTGCCTTGCCGCCGATCCCCAGCGGATGCACTTCCACCGTAGGCTTGGCGGCCGCAATCGTGGGGCAAACCTCAAGCATATGCGAGCCCAGCGCCTTGGGCGTTCCGCTGAAGTCGTAGGTGTAGTCTTCCATGAACGAGGTGCCGCCGGTCAAGCCTGCGGCCATCACCTTCATGATGCGAACCATGGCGGCGGTCTTCCAATCGCCCTCGCCGCCAAAGCCGTAGCCGTCGGCCATCAGGCGCTGCACGGCGATGCCGGGTAACTGCTCCAATCCATGCAGAATCATGAAGTTGTCAGTGAAAGCACCGAAGCTGCCTTCTTCCAGAAAGGCGCGCAGACCCAGTTCGATCTTGGCCGCCACGCGCAGCGAGTCGGGCCGATCATGCTGCTTGGTGATCGTATACGTGTCGCGATAGAGCTGCACCAGCTTGTCGGCGTCGGCGTCTGTAAACTGGTTGATGCGCGCCACCAGATCGCCCACGCCATAAGCGTTGACGCTGAAGCCAAAGCGCGACTGGGCCTCAACCTTGTCGCCTTCCGTCACGGCCACTTCGCGCATATTGTCGTCAAAGCGGGCAACCTTCAGGTTCTGCGACTCGTGCCAGCCCAGAGCGGCGCGCGACCAGGTGGCGATCTCGGCCACGGTCTGAGCCTCTTCCCAGTAGCCGGTAACCACCTTGCGGGCCAAGCCCAGGCGGGCGGTGATGTGGCCGAATTCCCGGTCGCCATGCGCGGCCTGATTCAGATTCATGAAGTCCATGTCGATGCTGGCGTAGGGCAGCGCCTTGTTGAACTGCGTGTGCAGATGCAAAAAGGGCTTGGTCAGCGACTTCAGGCCGGCAATCCACATCTTGGCCGGAGAGAAGGTATGCATCCACAGCACCAGGCCAATGCAGTTTTCGGCGTTGTTGGCCTCGCGACAAAGCTGGCGAATCGCCTCCGGCGAGGTCATCACCGGCTTGAAGACTACTCGTACCGGTATCGACTCCTGCGCGTCGAGCGAGGCAGCAATCTGTTGAGAGTGGACGGCGACCTTCGCCAGAGCCTCTTCACCATAGAGGAACTGACTGCCAGTGACAAACCAGATTTCCAAATCCTTGATGTGCTTCATATCCTCAGCCTTTCTTTGCTGCCTTCATCAATCTCTGCACGGCCTCAGCTCGGCAATGCTCATCCGGTGCCGATCTTGCTTTTACGCGAGGAAGAGTTTCGCTCGCAACGGCAAGTAGTCGCGCTCGCGGCGGGGACAAAATCGCGGGTGCGGTAATCGTTTACTGAAGAATTGTAGCACACCGCCCCCTCTGGTGAGTTGAAGTTCATCGTTCCCACATCTCAAATTCGAGATGTGGGCCACCCAGTTTTAAGGTTGGTCAGATCTGGGCCACCCGCCGCTCAGCTTTGTGGGTCGGTCATGTTATGAAAAACTTTGGGTGCGCCAACCGGCAGTCGAAGGAACTGCGTTATTCATGGAGGAGGAATGGCCCACAACATTCCTTGGTTCTTTCATGATTTGTCCTTCTGCCTGTTTCAATCGGGTGGGCACAGCCCACTTGAGTTATTTTCCCACCTGTGCTACTCTCATTCCATGTCGACTGTAGCAGTCATCAAAGATACTGATTTTCATCTGGTCTCCGAGTTCGCGCAGCCCGATGCGAAAAAGCGCCTCTCGCTGGGAGCGGCTCTCAGCGATGCAAAGGCCTATAACATCTACCGCAATCCCCTCGGCCAACTGATCCTCGACCCGGTCAGGACCATCCCTGCTTCGGAGATGTGGCTCTACGAGAATCCCACGGCCTTGGCCAGCGTGAAGCGAGGCTTGAGAGAATCGGCGGAGGGCAAGAGTGTTGCTCGCGGCTCGTTTGCCAAGTATGCCAAGGATTAGCCTCAATCCATAGATATAGAAGGATTTGCCTATGGAACGGAAGATCAATTTCACGCCCACGGCTGATGCGCAGTTGACGGCACTCGAAGATACGCCGTCCAAAGCCTCGCTCCTCGCCCAGGTTCGCAAGGCTCTCGGATTCCTGGAGATAGACCCGCGCCATCCAGGTCTTCACACGCACGAGTTCACTTCGCTTGCGGGCGCGAATGGTGAGAAGGTCTTCGAGGCCTACGCGCAAAACGACACCCCCGGAGCCTACCGAATCTTCTGGCATTACGGCCCTGATGAGATCAAAGGCAGGAAGCGAACTCCGGTCATCACCGTCGTTGCCATCACGCGCCATCCATAAGCACCTGCGACATCTTCGGTGGGGTCAACTGACGTTTGCGCGCCAGGAGGTTCGTGGTCTCCCACTCATCCGTCCTGAGCGCAGTCTAAGAATCTGCTTCATGGTGGATGCATGGGGCACGTCGGTTCTTGGTTATCTCATGACCGAGCCACCTGCCCACCTGCCCAGATTCAGATTCGTCCACGCCAATAAGCGGGACGGCGCTTGGCATGGGCAACCGCAACGATGAGAATGACCTCGTCTTTCTCCTTGTAGATCACGGAATAGGGAAACTTCGCCAGCACGCATCTGCGCGTATTCATTGTGTAGATTGAATAGAGTTGCGGATGAGCGGCAATCTGCGCCAAAGATGCGCCGATTTCCGTTAGAAATGCGCTGGCTGCTTCGGGATTTCGCTTGAAATACCAGTCGAAGGCCTGGTTGATCTCTTCCTGCGCCTGAAACTGAATACGAATGCTCTTCCGCTTCATCCGGCTAACCGGGCGCGCAACGGTGCTTCCACTTCTTCCCAGGAATAAGTCACGGCGGTTCCGGCCTCAGATTCGGCGACACGCCGTTCGACCTCCGCCTTCCAGAAGTCATCGATCTCAGCTTCGCTGGAGCCATCTCTAGACGAGAAGAGTTCTCCGATCAACCAATCGAGATCGCCGGGAGGAAGGCGACGCACATCTTCGAGAACTTCGGCAGCGGAGCGGCTCATAGGGGGATTATAGCGCGGTTCCTGTAACGCGGCCAGTGGCCATGAAGCAGGGAGCAGAGATCAGAAAAAGACGGCGGGTTGGGGTTCGTGGTCTCCCGCTCATCCGTCCTGAGCGCTGTCGAAGGATCTGCGTTTTTCATGGTGGATGAATGAGGTACAGCGGTTCTTGGTTATTTATGACCGCGGCAGGTGGCCCAGTCATCTATTCAATCCTCATTCAACGTAAGTCATAACGAAAAGCTGTGCCTTGTTCATCGCAGCTTTATCGCGATGAGCGGGAGTCGCTGACTCGCTATCCACTCCAATTCGATTTCAATTGATCTTCAAAGATCCTAACCCTGTTTTGGGACGGTTACAAGAGACCCGCCCGCTCATCGCTCAGAACGCGATGAACGGGGCACGGCTTCGTATCACTCTTCGTGATTCTTCGGAGCGATGACCGGGCCACCTGCCCGGAGAAGGACAGTGCTAACAATAATTCCAAGCAGAGGGTAGAGAATCACGATTTGTGGTGCGATTAGATCCCAAGCGTGCTCCCAAAAACCGATGGCAACGGGTGCTATCGATGCTGGAAGAATTAGCCAAAAGACGGTGACATCTGCAAAAAAATAGAGCGATTCCAGAACAAGGACAACGATCGTTAATCGAAGAACGGTTTTATCTCCGACAATTAGTCGTATACCGGAATACCCCAGCAAACAAACCAACAACAGAGTGCACAGACTGAGCAAAGAAAAGATAGCCCAGTCTCGTATCCCATAAGCTGCTATCCATTTTTGGAAATGCCAACTCAGATCGAGAATATAGTAACAGATTCCCACTATTCCAAAGAACATATTCAGCAATCCAAGAATTCGCATTGTCCACTTCATTTTTGTCATTTTGATATGCTCCAAAAAAATACCGACTCATCCAATTATGAAACTCAATTCATGGGCAGTTGGCCCCATCATCGATTCAATCCTCGTTCAACTTAAGTCATAACGAAAAGCTGTGCTGCGTTCATCGCGGCTTTATCGCTATGAGCGGGAGTTGCTGACTCGCTATCCACTCCAATTTGATTTGAAATGATCTCCAAACATCCTAAGCCTGTTTTGAAACGGTTACAAGAGACCCTCCCGCTCATCGCTCAGAACGCGATGAACGGGGCACAGCTTCGTATCACTCATCGTGATTCTTTGGAGCGATGGCCGGGCCACCTGCCGTCCCCCGTCTTAATCGGCCTGATAGCGATGCAGCCTGCCCAGCCCGTTGAAGGCGGCCACTTTATAGCACTCGGCCAGCGTCGGATAGTTGAAGACATTGTCGATGAAATAATCCATCTTGCCGCCCAGAACCATCACGGCCTGGCCGATATGCACCAGCTCGCTGGCGTTTTCGCCAATAATATGCACGCCCAACACGTCGTGCGTATCGCGATGGAAGATCAGCTTCAACCGCCCTGTGGTATCGCCCAGAATCTGCCCGCGTGCGGTCTCGCGATAGTACGCCATGCCGACCTCGTAGGGCACATCCTCGGCGGTTAGCTGCTCCTCCGTCTTGCCGATAAAGCTGATCTCCGGAATGGTGTAAATGCCGTATGGATAAAAGCTGGGATTGGTGGTGGCGGCGTGGTCATTGAAGGCGCGCGCCACGGCGATGCGCCCCTGCTCCATGGAGACCGAGGCCAGCGAGGGAAAGCCCACCACGTCGCCCACCGCGTAGATGTGCTCCACCTTGGTCTGATACTGCGCATCGACAAGAATGCGTCCGCGGGAGTCCGCCTCCAAGCCGGCGGCGGCCAGATTGAGTTCCTCCACCGCGCCCTGCCGGCCCACGGCATAGAGCAGCGCGTCGCCGGAGACTTTCTTGTTGCTGGCCAGATTCGCCACCACGATACCGCCCGGCAGCTCTTCCACGCTCTCCACCTCTTCGCCCATGCGCAGCGTGACGCGGCTGTCGCGCAAGTGATAACTGAGCGCTTCAATGATCTCGCGGTCGGCAAACTCGAGCAGCCGGTCGCGCTTTTCAATCAGCGTGACGCGCACGCCCAGCACGGCAAACATGCAGGCATACTCCACGCCCACCACGCCGCCGCCCACCACGATCAGCGAACGAGGCAGCTTGGGCAGGTCAAGAATCTGGTCGCTGTTGACGATGGTTCGCCCGTTGATGTGGACCTTCTCTGAAGTGGCGGGCTTGGCACCGACGGCCAGAATGATGCGCTCGGCTTCCAGCGTGACATCCGCCTGCGGGCCTTCCACACGCAGATGGTGCGGATCGACAAAGCTGGCAATGCCATGCACCACATCGATGCCGTTGCGCGAGAGTTGCGCCTCGGTCACATCGATCTCGTTTTTGATCACCGCCTGCACGCGGAAGGCCAGATCAGCCATGGTGATCTTTTCCTTCACCCGGTAATTGACCCCGTAAACTGAGCGGTAGTTGTAGCCGGAGAGATGCAACACGGCCTCGCGCATGGTCTTGGAGGGGATGGTTCCGGTGTTCACGCAGACGCCACCCACCACGGACCGGGCCTCCACCACGCAAACCCGCTTCTTCATCTTGGAGGCGGCGACGGCGGCCCGCTGCCCGGAGGGGCCGGAGCCGACAACAATCAGGTCGTATGCGACTACGCTCATGCAAGTGTCTCTTTCGAAGGTTGAATGTTGTCTTATCTGCCTGGATTCTGTATGGTTGAGGGCCAAAGCCGCTTCAAGCCTTCATTCTAGAGTATTTTTGCAATTATTGTGGACCCACTTTGGTTGCTCACCCATTAAATATTTAACTTGAGCGCAGATCGCCTCACGGAGGCCGCGAGGTCTACGCTCGATACGGATCCGAGCAGGGTAACCTTTATCTAGCCGCGTTCCGCCTCTTTGGACTCTTTTTGGGCAACCTTCTTCAGGGCTCTTTGAGCGGCGGCCTTGCGGCGGCGAAGTTCGGCGCGGGAGTACATACTGCCGCGGCATTTCTTTGCGCCGCAGTTGCAGCGGGCCTGGTCGGCCTCGTCGCCATCGTAGAGGCAGTAGTCGTAGGTGATCTCCTCGCCCGCCGCGATGTTCTTGATGGCCGTCACCCAGACGCGACCGTCCTCCTCGCTGGTCTCGCAGTTGGCGTCGCAACTGTGGTTGATGAACATGGTGGCGCAGTGGCCGTCGATGACCACCGAGCCGTCGCCGAGTCCAAAGAGGTAGGTGATCGGCGAGGCCTCGTAGGCGATGTCGGCCTCTTCTTTGCTGAGCCGGTGGCCGGTGTACTCGGCGACGCGCTCGCCCTTGCGGATGGGCGTGGTGGTGTAGCAGCCGGCGGCGTGGATGGCGGAGGAGCGGATGATCAATGCCATGCGAGTGTGCAGTGCTTTCCTGGAGAGCGGTATCATTGGCATAGTAACAGGGATCAGGGAACAGGGAATAGGGAACAGGGATCAGGGAACAGGGATCAGGGCACAGGGATCAGGGAACAGGGATCAGGGGATAGGGATCAGGGAACAGGGAACAGGGAATAGGGAATAGCCTGCGCCGTAGGCGCAATGGTGATTAGCCCACCGTTTCAACGGTGGGGTTGCAGGCCTCACCACAGAGGTCAGAGTCCTGTAAGGACGGTGTGAAAGATCTCTAATAAAAATGATGTCATGAAATCAATAATTTGCTTCTTTGTGGAGAAGTAGTGGTTTTTAAAGACTAGGCGTGAGGGATATTAAGATGAAACGAGTTCTTTCGATTGTGCTGATGACGGCGGGCGGTTTGTGTTTGGCTTCAGGGTTGCTGGCGCAGGCGCCGGACAAGCCGGCCGACACAACCCAAAAGCCGCCTTCCAACGCCAATCCTTTTCCTGAAGATACAAGCACGGTTCCGGTAATGCCCTCGACCAATGTGCCGGTGCAGAATATCACGCACGACGGCACGGCCCGCGCGCCGATGCCGCTGCCGGGCGATGAGGCGGACCCGGTTCGTTCGCCGGATGATGCGGCACCGGAGGCGACCAGCACGCAGGAAACGGACACCAGTACGGATAATTCCAGCTCCAGTGGAGCGGGCCTGGAGAGTCTGTTGCCCAAGCCGGAGGACGATCAGCCCCACAAGAAGAAAAAGCAGGCCAAAGAGGAGACCCATCAGGAGGCAGCCTCCAAGGATATTGATATCGGCAACTACTATCTGGACCGCATGAATTGGAAGGCGGCGCTCTCGCGCTTTCAATCGGCGATGGTGCTGGACCCTGACAACCCAGATGTCTATTGGGGATTGGCCGAGTCGAGCCGCCACCTGGGCGCTTTGGCCGATGCGCGAGCGAACTATGAGAAGGTGGCCGAGTACGATCCCGACAGCCGCCACGGCAAGCAAGCCATCAAGGCACTGAAGGAGCCGGAGATTGCCAACGGGAAGAACGCGGCGGTAAGCCTGAGCGCGGCGGAGGCGGCAAAGTAAGAGACCAAAATAGTGTTTAGACCGCATGAAATGGCAATGAATCATGAACAAGCGCGGACGAGGACGTCCGCGCTACAGCCGACCGGGAGGTCGGCGCTACATTTCCTGCAAACGGGCGCGATAATCTCAGAGGAGTGAATTCTATGAGGACGAGGAATAAAGTCATCCTGGCATCATTAACCTTCTTCGGGTTGATAATCGCGCTCACTATCCATTTCGTCTGGCCTCGCTCGGAGGTTCAAGTTCTCGATACTAAGAGAAGTCCCGACGGAAGGTGGACGGCGGTAGTTCAGATGGAAGTCGATAGTACAGTGTTCGTGACTGTTGCGGTCAACGCAGTGCGGTTGAAGGGGCCAGCGCAGAAGGATCCTCAAGGCGATTTGGTTATGAACGTGGAAGAGATCTATCCCAACCCTGCGCCATCCATCGATTGGAATGACGGCAAGCTGGTAGTGACACTGGCAGACCACGAGAAGTACCTATACTTGGCAAACCCAGTCAGCGGCGTCCCTATAGCCGTGCAATGGAAGTGATAGTGGGCCGTCCACCGGGGCCGCTTGTTTGCTGGATGCCTCAGATCCTGGTTTTCGAACCTGGGATACCACGAAACTTCTGCGAGCGAATAGCGAGCGATTGGCCGCACCGCAGGTGCTACTCGTCGTAGTGCAGCAGGCTGAAGACGTCGTACTCTTTGAAGCGCTCGCGGCCTTTCAGGAAGTCCAACTCGACGGCAAAGGCCAGCCCGGCGATCTCTCCGCCCAGTTGCTTGACCAGCTTGACGGTCGCTTCCATGGTTCCGCCTGTGGCCAGCAGATCGTCCACCAGGACCACGCGCTGACCGGGCTGAATCGCGTCCAGATGAATCTCCAGCGTGTCCGAGCCGTACTCCAGATCGTAGGTGACGCGGGCGACGGGCGCGGGCAGCTTGCGCGGCTTGCGCACCGGCACAAAGCCGGCATTCAGCCGATACGCCAGCGCCGGGCCAAAGATGAATCCGCGCGCCTCAATGCCCAGTACCAGGTCGATTTTGTGCGCAATGTAATGCGCCGCCAGCGCGTCAATCATCTGCGCAAAGCCGGTCTTGTCTTTGAGCAGCGTGGTGATGTCGTAAAAGAGAATCCCAGGCTTGGGAAAATCCGGTACGGTGCGCACCAGCGCTTTCAGAGCTTCCACATTGACGGGCTTGGCGGTTTCGGGCATACGGGCATTTGCTCCTTGTTTGGGGTTCCTTGACGATTATAAGGGGTCAGGGATCAGGGACCAGTTTTACGGGATGCACCGTGAGTTGCATCTTCAAATCACGGGTTCTCAAGGATGTACGGTTTCGTCTGAAGGCGCTTCCCTGATCCCTGATCCCTGAACCCTGATCCCTACATCACCACGCTCCATCAATGCGGAAGGAATCCAGTTCGTCGGCCTCGGCGTCGGCGAGCTGGTGCTCGTTGAGCCGGTCAACGCGGCTGCCGCGCGGGCCCTGGCGCAGCTTGGAGCGCAGCGCATCCAGTTCCGCCGCCGCGCCGGAGGCTACCACCTCGACCTCGCCCTCTTCAGTGTTGCGCACCCAGCCGCGCAGGTCGAGCATGCTCGCCTCGCGCTGCACATACCAGCGATAGCCGACGCCCTGCACACGGCCTTGAACTAGAAAATGGATAACCATCGATAAAAGTCTTACAGACGCGCCGCCGAAGCGCAACTGGGGTCAGTGGACAATGGTCAGAAGAACGCTATTTGAGGTTCGTGGTTTCCCACCCATTTCGCAAAAACGCAAAATGGATGGGGCACCCAGCAACCGACTCTTAATCACCTGGCTTTGAGAATTCCAATAACTCGCAATATCTCCGGTGAGAAATATAGGGCCAATATCAATATGACAATGAAAGACCAAAGCAAGAACTTCCACAAACGAGTAATATCTGATTGCAACAATCCGGGGATGTAGAAAGAGCTTGGATCTTTAGGATTGAAATGAATTTGAAATTTATCTCCATCGCAGAGTTGGTATAAAGGTGATTCTTCATCTGCCACAAACGATCCTGAGTGTTCTTTACTTTCTTGATCGAGCCAGATAAATCGGCATTCTGAATTCCAGCTAATAGGATTATTGTGATCTTTCGCATCACGAATCAATTCGACACCAAGAAGCTCGGACGACTTGATTGTCGCCTCCGTCTGAATCCACTTGTTGTAGCCGCGCAACCGCTCCCACATTTCGATCAGCATGATGTTCCCATTCTGCCATATGCGGCAAGGAAGTTCTCAGAATAAAGATCAGCTATGAAAAGCAGGCAAGGGAACTGGGGCTGTGAGAGCCTGTTCGGAAATGGTAGCCAATCAAATCATTTTCAAATCGCATGAGTGGAAAATTCATCATCGACATGTGTGGGCGAAGACGCTCAAACTACAGACGGTCTGGAGACCAGCGCTACAGTCCGACGCCACGCGCTACACTAGAATTCACCATGGTTTTTGTTCTGGACAATTACGATTCGTTTACCTACAACCTTGTGCAGTACCTGGGCGAACTGGGGGCTGAGGTTGAGGTGCGCCGCAACGACGAGCTGACCGTTGAAGAGGTGGAAGCGCTGAAGCCCGACCGCATTCTGCTCTCGCCCGGTCCATGCACGCCAAGCGAGGCCGGCATTCTGGTCCCGCTGATTCGCCACATGGCCGGCAAAGTGCCGATTCTGGGCGTCTGCCTGGGCCATCAGGCGATTGGCGAGGCCTTTGGCGGCGACGTGGTGCGCGCCAGCCACCTGATGCACGGCAAGACCAGCCCCATATCGCACGACGGCAAGGGTGTCTTTAAGGGACTGGAGTCGCCTCTGACCTGCACGCGCTACCACTCGCTGATTGTGGCCGAGGAGACGCTGCCCGCCGAACTGATGGTGAGCGCGCGGACCGCCAGCGCCGACGGGAAATCCACGATCATCATGGGCCTGCGCCATCGGACGCTGCCCATCGAGGGCGTGCAATTTCATCCGGAGAGCGTGCTGACTGAGGGCGGCCATCAGATGATCCGCAACTTTTTGGAGATGTGAGCGCGATGCAAAGCGCGAAGAGAAATCGCGAACCGGCGGTCAAGACCGCAGAGGCTAAAGCCCAACGCATGGTTGATCGCACTTGCGGCACGACTAAAGTCGTGCCCTGTTACAGAGCTTTTCCAAATAGAAACAAACGTGGACCTGGAGGTCCACATTACAGCCGGCCTGGAGGCCAGCGCTACAATTTTATCTTCCGTGTTTCGGCTCGGCCGGTGACTGAATGTTATAAAGCCATTCTCTTCATGCTTTTTTTGCTCCCATGGATGATGGCTCCGATGTTGTTTGCCCAAACCACCCTTGCCCCAAATTCCGGCCCCATCGCCATTGTCCCGCTCAACGGCAAGAATCCCGACGCTGCGGCCAAGGTGACCGGCGCGCTGGAGGTGACCAGCGGCAAGGCGATCATCGCGGCCTCGGGCGAAGTGACCGCGGGCACGGAGACCACAGAGGTTCTGCTGCCGCATCGCGGAGTGCTGCGCGTCTGCGCCTCGACGACCGTCAAGCTGGCCGCCGACGCAAGCGTTCCCGCCGGCGAGACGCCGGGGCTGATGATGGTGATGGAACGCGGGGCGCTGGAGATGAGCTTTGCAACGAGCCACAACGCCGACATTCTGCTCACCCCTGACTTCCGCATTCTGATTGGCGCTCCGGGCGCGGCCGAGTTGCGGGTCCGCCTGGGCGAACATGGCGACACCTGTGTGGATAATGCGGGAGCCAATGCGCCGTATGTCCTTGTGACCAGCGTCTTTGATGGCGGCGACTATCGTGTGCAGGCCGGCCAGCATGTAATGTTCCAGCACGGCAGCCTGAGCGAGGTGGTGGACAACGAAAAAGAGCCGTGCGGCTGCCCGCCTCCGTTGCATCCGGGAACCAATGAATTTCCGCTGGCGCAGAGCGCGGGGCTGGCTCCGCTGCCCAAGCCTGAGCCGGGATTGGCGCCGCCGAACTCCGCGCCGTCTCCCATTGCGCCGCTGGTCTATACGGCGCCCAAGCCGCCCGCGCCTGCGGCAGAGCCCGCCGCCGCCGCACCGCCCGCACCCCAGAAAAAGCACGGCTTCTTGTCAAAGGTTGGAAAGTTCTTCCGCCAACTCTTTGGTGCGGAGTAGTTTTTTTACAGTTGCGGCGTTTGGGATTCCAACCAAAGGCATCATTCGGCAATCAATATTGTTTTGCAAGGGCGCGACAGCCGCGTTGCCCATTTGTATTTGGCTTGAAGAAAGCGGATTGATGTGGCTGACAATTGTGCGGTCCACACACTCTAACAAACTACAATAAAACACGTGATGAACTGGAAAGAATTGGCAGCGGAAGTGACGGCGGTTGGGGCGGGTGGCGACTCTGCGGAGGCGATCACCGGTGTGGAGTATGATTCGCGGCGGGTGCGGCCCGGCGCGGTCTTTGTGGCCATGAAGGGCGGCTCAACCGACGGCAATCGCTACATCGAAAAAGCGCGCGCGGCGGGCGCCGTGGGCGTGGTTACCGACTCGCCGCAGAGCTTTGACCATCTGCTGGTCTTTCAACCGGAGCTGGCGGTGCTGGAAGTGGAGCATGGGCGGCGGGCGCTGGCCGAGGCCTCAGCGGCCTTTTTCGGCCATCCGGAACGCAAGCTCGCGGCCACCGGAATCACCGGAACCAACGGCAAGACGACGACGGCTTACCTGATTGAAGCGCTGCTGAATGCGGCCCGGCGCAAGACGGTGCTGGTGGGGACCATTGAATACCATGTGGCGGGCGAGGTGCGGCCCTCGGTGCACACCACGCCGGAGTCGCGCGACCTGTATGAGCTGATGGCCGAGGGCGTGGCGCGCGGCGCGACGGAGCTGGTGACCGAGGTCTCCAGCCACGCGCTGGACCAGGGGCGCGCCGCCGGAGTCAGCTTTGATGTGGCCGTCTTCACCAACCTGACGCGCGACCACCTGGACTATCACCAGACGATGGAAAAGTATTTCGCGGCCAAGCGGCTGCTTTTTGACGGCACGCTCTATCCGGCGCCGCGCGTGGCCGTGATCAACGCGCATGATCCGAAGGCGGATGAGCTGGCCTCGGCCGCCGCCAAGGCTGGCGCTGAGGTGCGGACCTACGGCATCGGCGCGGGCGACTGGCGGGTGGCGCGTTCCACGCTTTCGCCTTCCGGAGCTTTGCTGGAGTTGGTGACTCCGGCGGGCGCGGCTTCAGTGGTCTCGCATTTGGCCGGCGAGGTGAACATACTGAATCTGCTGGCGGCTCTCACGGCGGCGCACGCGCGCGGCGTGGCGTTTGCCGATCTGGTTGAGTTTATTCCGCAACTCAAGCCCGTCCCGGGGCGCTTTCAATCCGTCGATGCGGGCCAACCCTTCACGGTGATTGTGGACTACGCGCATACCGATGACGCGCTGCTGAACTTGACGGCGCTGGCGCGCCAGATGACCGCGCAATCCGGCGGGCGAGTGCTGACGCTCTTTGGCTGCGGCGGCGACCGCGACCGCACCAAGCGGCCCAAGATGGGGCTGGCCGCCGGCAAAGGCAGCGACTTTGTAGTGGCCACCAGCGACAATCCGCGCACCGAGGAGCCTCTGGCAATTCTGGCCGAGATCGAGCCGGGGCTGAAGACGAGCGGCGTCAAGTACACCGTTGAGCCGGACCGAGCTGCCGCCATCCGCCTGGTGCTGAAAGAGGCCAAGCCCGGCGACGTGGTTTTGCTGGCAGGAAAAGGCCATGAAAAAGAGCAGATCATCGGCTTCACGGCGGTTCCCTTCGACGATGTCGAAATTGCTCTGGCCGCGCTCGGCGAAATCGGCTATGGTAAAGAGCAATGAAACTGACACTTGCGGAAGCGGCCATTGGCGCGGGAGCGGTGCTGGAAGCGCCTTCCAGCGCGCCGAATGCAGGGGCGCTCACGGCCCTGGGCTACTCGATTGACTCACGCACCGTGGCGGCGGGCGAACTCTTCTTTGCGGTGCGTGGCGACCGGCTGGACGGGCACGACTACATTGTCGCGGCCATTGAACGCGGAGCCGTGGCTGCCGTGGTCTCCAGCGCGCGCGTGGCCACGCTGCCCGACGCCGCGCTCTCGATTCCGCTGCTGATTACCGAAGACCCGCTCGTCGCGCTGCAAGCTCTGGCCACGCACATTCGCCGTCGCTGGGGTCGGCGCGTAGTGGCCGTGACCGGCTCGGCCGGCAAGACGACGACCAAGGAGGCCATTGCGGCGGCGCTCGGCGCACAGCTCAACGTGCTCAAGTCGCATGGCAACATGAACAACAACTTCGGCGTACCGCTGCAACTGTTGCGATTGAGCGACGAGCACGAGATTGCGATCATCGAGTTGGGCATGAACCACCCCGGCGAGATTGCCGCGCTGGCCCGCATTGCCGCGCCGGACTGGGGCGTCATCACCAACGTGGGCACGGCGCACATTGAGAACTTTGCCGACGGACAGGCCGGCATCGCGCGCGCCAAGTTTGAGCTGGTGGATGCCCTACCCTCGAATGGCGTGGTCTTTCTTAACTGCGACGATGCGTTCGTCTCGCAGTTTGGACGCGACTTTCATGGGCGCGCAGTGTACTTCGGCTCCGGGCCATGCGCTGATCCGCAACTGCTCTCCGCCGCTGAGGACCTGGCCGGATTGCACATTCGCTATCGGGCTGGGGAGCGCGAGGGCGCACTCACGCTGCAACTGCTGGGCGCGCACAATGCGCTGAATGCATTGGCAGGCCTGGCCGTGGCGCGGGAGGCAGGGGTGGACCTGGAGGCCGCCGCGGCTGCGCTTGGCACGCTCACTGCCGGCGACAAGCGCGGCGAGGTGCTCAACCTCAAAGGCGCGACGATTCTGAACGATTGTTATAACTCCAATCCGGAGGCATTGCGCTCGATGATTCGCACGCTGGCTGCGCGCCCCGCCAAGCGCCGGATTCTGGTGGCTGGCGAGATGCTGGAGATGGGCGAACAAGGCCCTGTGCTGCACGCCGCCTGCGGACGCGCCGCCGCTGAAGCGGGCATCGATCTAGTGGTTGGCGTGGGCGGCAATGCCGAGCACTTGGCCGCCACCGCCTGCAAGGGTGGAGTGGCCGCGCTGTTTTTGCCGGACGCGGAGGCTGCCGGAGGCTGGCTCAAGGCCAATCTGCGCAAAGGCGATGTGGCGCTGGTGAAAGGCTCACGCGGCGTGCATCTGGAACGAGCCATTGAGGCGGTCATGGTTTTCGAAAAGCCGATCAGCCCGCGCACAAATATATATGTAGACGGCTTCAATCTTTATTATGGTGCGGCCAAGGATACGCCATTCAAATGGGTGGATATAGCAAAGCTTTGTGCGGCAGTACATCCCGGGATCAATATTGGGCGCATCCGGTACTTCACTGCCATGGTGAATCCAACTCCAAACGATCCATCGAAACGAACGCGGCAAGAGATTTATATTCGCGCATTGGAAACCCTGCAGAATTTGACTGTCCATAAAGGACATTATTTGCAGAGTGCTGTTTCCATGCCGTTGCTCTCGCCTCCGCCTCCGCCGGCTAGTCCAGTGGTCAAGGTTATAAAGATGGAGGAAAAGGGATCGGACGTGAACATTGCAACATATATGCTGGCAGATGCATTTCGAGGAGACTGCGACCAGCTTGTTCTCATTACGAACGATTCGGATCTGGCGGAACCGGTGCGATTCATCAATCTGGAACTCGGAATCCCCGTTGACATCTTCAATCCGCACACTAAAGATACGGCAACACGAAAGGCTGCTCGCACGGGAAAATCGAGCGAAGCGAAGCCCAGCATTTCACTTCGCAAAGCTGCCAGGTCTGTGCGGAATATTCGTTCGGAAGGCTCTTCCTGCCACATGGCGGTCAGTCAATTCCCGGAGACGATCATTGATGCATTTGGACGCACAATCAGGAAGCCGAACGGCTGGTGAGAATCTCATGCTGTAAAAATAGCAGAGCCGCCCGAAGGCGGCTCGCACCCGGTCACCGAAGTTCGCGGGGAGACATAAAGAAAATATATCGCTATCTGGCAAATGCGTCAAGTGCAATTTGGCCAACGAACTCCGGTCACAGCGGAAAGAGCGTGCCTGAGACCGTCGCCATGGAATTCACATGGGCGCGCTTCCGAACCGGCTGAGGATCGGGCGCTGCCAGCAGTCGGGCGAGCTCGCGCAACTCGGCGCGGGCAAGCTGGATCGCCGCGCCAACAGGCTCCGGCATCCGCGCCGATTCCACCGCCAAGGGCAGCCGGGATTGCGGCTCCGGTTGCGCCTCAAATTGCAGAACGGGCGTTGTGCCGCGCGCCTGCTCCAGCACCAGACGTGCGCCGGCCAAGGTATAGCCCTCTTCGTGGACCAGTTGCTTGATGCGCAAGGCCAGTTCGACATCGCGGCGTCGGTAAAGGCGCTGCCCGCTCCCGCTCTTGTTGGGCTTAAGCTGCGGAAACTGCGTCTCCCAAAAGCGCAGAACATAGCTCTCCACGCCGCACAGGCGCGCCGCATCGCCGATCTTGAAGTACAGACGATCGGGGATCGCGGGCGGAGCCACGGCGCGGGTTTTGGGCTTGGGCATGGCCATGGTTTAAACGCTGAGTGAACTCCGCGGCAAGCGAAAATCCTGCTCACTTAGCAGTATAGAGCACAAGTTGCACCATTTGTGAAGCATTTTTTTCGGAGGCGGGCTCCGCTTTTATTTTTACCCGGATATTATTGACATCTTATTTTTATCCGGGTATAAATAATCTATGAGTGAAATAGCCAGCTACACAGCATTTTCGGACCAAAACATTCTCGCATCGGGTGAGCTCGATGGCGTTCTCGCGGCGCTGAAATCGCACTTCGACCTGGGAAGCGCCGCCACGATTCTCGTCTTCCAGGATCAAACCGGCCGACAGGTGGACTTTGATCTGCGCGGAACGCTGGAGGAAGTGATAGCGCACGCCCAACCGACACCGGCGCGCAGCGGGCCGGGAAGGCCCCGGCTGGGAGTCATCGGGCGCGAAATCTCTCTGTTGCCGCGCCACTGGGAGTGGCTGGAGGAGCAGCCCAACGGCGCTTCAGCCGCTCTGCGCAGGCTGGTGGATCAGGCCAGAGCGCAGGAGCAGGGCAGCGGCCGGGTGCGCCTTGCGCTGGAGGCGGCGGGAAGGTTCATGTCGGCCATGGCCGGCAATCTGCCTGATTATGAAGAAGCCACGCGCGCCCTCTACGCCAAGAACCGCAGCCGCCTGGAGGCGCTGATTGCGCCTTGGCCGCAAGACATTCGCGGGTATGTGCTGCGGCTGGTTGGCGACTGCATCTGAGGCGAATAAGGCCGGCTACTGCTTTTTCAGCACCGCCGCGTTCTTCTCATCGGAGAGAATGGTGGACACCAGGCGGCGGAAGTCGGCGGCGCGGGCGGCCGGAAGCTCCACCTGGCGGACGACATACTCCCGCTCATAGTGCAGCACATTGCCCTTGGCCGAGACGGTCGCGTGGTAGCTGGCAAAGTCCAGATCCAGCGCCACCGGGTCGGGCGTCTCATCCACGATGTAGCCCGCCGGAATGGTGATGTCAAAGGAATCGCGCCAGCGGCCGGTCATCTCCAGGTCGATGGGGTAGACGCGCGGCTTGTCGTCAAAGGCCCGCGCGTAGCTGCCTACAACGCGCGGGCGCACCAGCAGCAGCGGCCCTGCCTGATGCGAGTACTGGCGCGCGGTCACCTTGTAGTGCAGTTCGATGGGCTTGTCGAGGGCCGAGGGTTCAACCAGATTAAAGGAGTCCAGCGTGACGCCGGGCAGGGTCTGCGCAACAACCTTCTCCCAGGTCTCGCGCCGCTCCTTCTCATCGGTTTGCTTGATCAGATAACGGATATTTGCGCCAGCCGATCCGCTATACGAGCTATCTACGGAACCGTCCAGCGTGCCGTCCACGGCCAGCGTGAAGGCGCCTTTGCTCTCTTTGATGCTGGTATCCGGCTCCAGCACCGGCAGCGCTACCACCTGGCTGGCCGCGCCCGCCGAAAGAGTTCCATAACTGCCCTGCTCGTAGTAAGGCAGATTGCCCACCGGCGTGCGTTCATTGGTGGGGTCAAAGATCAGGTAGCGCTTGCCGTCCTTGGCTTTGGCAATGGCTTTGAGCCGCGCATCCTGCACATCGGCGGGAACTTCAATCGCAGTAATCATGTGGTTACCGACCAGCGAAGGCGCGTCGGGATCGACTATGTCGCGCCGGTCGTCCACCGGCACATAGTAGGCATGAATCCCGGCCACTTGCAGCATGGAGATCAGCAGCGTCGTCTTGTCCTTGCAATCGCCGTAACGATTGCGGAAGATGTCGGCAGCGTGGTTGGCCTGCAATCCGCCAATGCCGCGCATCACAATGAAGTAGCGGATGTTCTTCTGGATGTACTCGGTGATGCGGCTGAGCTTGGTGTAAAAATCCGGCGCGCCGGCGATCAGGGTTTGCGTCTCGGCGGTAATCTCCGGCGAGGGATCGGGCCGGTTAGCCTCCAGTTTGGTCACCCATTCGCCAATGGCCCGCCATTGATTCTCCGTGCCCACCACAGCGGCGTCGCCCCATTCAACGGACATGCGCGCGGCCAGCGCTCCCCACTCCGGCCCTGATTTGAGCTCGCGCAGGTCGAGCGCGGGCATATCCTTGACCTCCCAACGCCAACTGTTGGGCGCCACCTCGACCGGCTTGACCGGCGCGTATTTATGCCATGCCTCGGTGTGCGCGCGGCCGGTGGGCAGATCCACTTCAAGCGCCTGAAAGACGGCTGGGATACTGCTCTGTATGCTCCACACCGTCTCCTGGAGATAAGGTTCGAGCAACTCCTCCGACTCGCAAATCACCACCGCGCCCACATCGGCGGCGGGCGGATGAACCACACGCTGCTTGCGGGTGGAGAGCATGATGGGTACGCCCACATCGCCCACGTCAACAAAGTCCGTCTCCTGTGCTTGATACTGCTTGCCGTCAGCGGCGAGTGTCCACTCGCGGAAGTAGTTGATCTTCTCGTCCTCGTCGAATGAGACGCGGCACTCGTCGTGGCGGCCCTGCGGCTTGAGAATGCGAATCGCCTCTCGTTCGCGCTCCGTGGCGCGGCCTTGCGCGTCCACCGTCTCCACGTACTCATCAAAGAGGAGGACGGAAGGGGCATCCTTCACATAGGCGGGCGTGGGCGTTTTGGCCGCGTCCAGCGCCCACTGCGGCACGGGATCCTTTTTTTCATTGCTGAACAAGCTGGACAAACCGGCGTGAGCGGGAAGGCAAGCCGCCACGAGCAGGCCGGCAAATACCATGTGAGACGAAAAAGCCAGAGTGGAAGTGCGCATCATCAATTTCCCTTTTCTGTTTGGACGCGGGTGAGAACAAGTTGCTGCTGGTCGGCCGCGGCCAGCTTCAGATAAAAATCATGCAGGTCGTTGTATTCCTTGGGACCGAGCAGGGTGAAGTTACGAATAAATGCGCGCTGAATCCTGACCGAATTATCCTTTGCCACGGAATTGATGCGAAGAATAGCATGATTGGGCCAGTTTACGTCCGAAGTCTTAGGCGCACTGTCGATGCCATAACCGGCAGGCAGATGGTAAATCACATCATCTTCTATCAACTTCGGATAGTGAACATCAATCGGCGTGACTCGCTTGTCCTGCGCCACAAACGGATGCTTGGCGCGAGTTTCAAAGAAAAGGCCGGGCAGGAAGAAATGCTTGCCGGTGGCCGAGCCCAGGCTGCCTGAGACGTTCACCACGGCGACGAGGCTGACCGAGGAGTCATTCAAAGCCTGAAAGTGATCAAAATCAGCTTGCACGCCTTCCGGCAGATCGTCGCTGATCGAATCGATAAACTGTTTGCGGACCTCTGCCTCATCGTTTTCCAGAGCTAATTGACGCCAATAAAGCGCCTCCGGCCCGGTCATGGCAATGCTGGCCTTGCCTTTCATCTCCCCGGTCTCGTCCACGGTCAGCTCCGCAGCCTGACGAGTCACCGATTCCTTGAATGTGATGGCCGGCGTCGTGGCAACCACCGCGCCCTTGGCGGAGAGCCGCAAGCCGGAGGTTAATGCGTGCTTCCAACTCAGGCTGCCGAAAGGACATACCTTCTGGCCTGGGTCCAGGTAAACATCCTTGCCGCCCAGTTCAATAATTACGATGTAATCATCTAACTGGTATGTGGAAAGATAACTATCGTCAAAGATGGCGCGGTTGCGATTAACCACTTTCATCGGCCAGGCCGTGAGACCGGCGGCGCGAGCCATGGCGACATAAAGCAAGGCTATATCGTCGTCCATTCCGCTTTGTTGCTTCCAAAGATCATGCGCATTATTGACGTCCTTGATCTTTTCTTTTTTGCGTTCAGCCTTTGACTTTTGCCGGCTGAAGCTGGTGTTATCCATCTTGACGACGGCATCATAAATCTTGCGGGCCTTTTGCTCGTCCGTGTCGGTTGGCGCAACGATCAGGGCAACATCCTTTTTGAGATCTCCGTTGGGAGTAATAAAATCCTTGATTGCATCGGCCCAATACTTATCCGCATAATCCCAGAAATCCTTGCCCGCATCAAAGCGCGACAGATAAAACTCCAGACGCCACTTGAGGGTATTCAGCGGAGGCATCCAATCCTCGTCCGGCTTGGGAGGAATATCCGTGAGATCAAGAGTATAATCGCCTTTTTTGTAGATCAGTTTCTCGCCGGAATCAATTTTGTAGGAATACATTAACTTATCGTAGGACTTGTTAAAGAAATGAAGCAGATAATGCGCCTTGTGAACAAACTGCGCCCGCTGAATATCCCAGGTAGGCAAGGGCATATAATCCTTGAAGCTGTACGTATAACGGTACTCCAGAATGCTGCCCGCCTCAACGCTTGGCAATGTGAAGACAATGCTATCTTCCTGAACTTTTTTAACTTTGTAATCCATCAATTCATCCGGCTTGACGATCAAGGGAATAATCGTTCCATCCGCATGAATCGTGCGTCCCTGAATGTTGGTAATCTTCAGTTCGCTGCGATTGAAGGGAATGCTAACCGTGGCCATCTCTTTGCCTTTTTCCGTCAGCACTTTGATGCGCTCATAGAAACTGTAAGTTTGGTATTCATCGTTACAGATTTCTTCACGATAAAGATAGACCGCCGCCGCGCCGGGAGCTTTGGGGTCGGAGGTCATCTTCAACTCTTCCGGCGTGGGCTCCTGAAACTGCGCGCGCAGAAGCGCGGGCGCGGCAAAGATTGAAAGCAATAGCAAATGGCGCACAACGGATGACTTGCGCATCAGTTTCCTTTCGGCGCAGCGGGCGCGGTGGTCAGCACGAGTTCGCCCGCGTCACTGGCGGCCACCTTCTGATAAAAGCCGCGCAGATCCTGGTACTCTTCGGGTTTGGCAAAGGTGAAGTTGCGATAGAACTTGCGCACCACCGTCACCTGGCCGGGCGCAACCACCGTTTTGGTATTGAAGACCGTGTGCAGCGGCCAGGAGATGCTCGCGTCCTGCGGCGCGCCTTCCACCGTAAAGCCCGCCGGCAGGTGATACGTGACCTGCTCAAGGACCGTTTCGCCATAGTGCATATCGACCTCGGTCAGGCGTTTCTCTTCGGCCACAAAAGGCTTTTTGGCGGGCGTCTCAAAGAAGAAGGCGGGCAGGAGGACACGCTTGGAAGTGGCTGCGCCCAGCGTTCCCTGCGCCTTGATGACAGCAATCAGATTGGCGTCGGGATCGTCCAGGCCGATGAAGTGATCGACATGCGCCTCGACGCCCTCCGGGAAGATGGATTCCAGCGATTGATCGAACTGCTTCCGCACCTCGGCTTCGTCGTTGCGCAGGGCCAACTGGCGCCAATGAAGAGCAGCCTGGCCGGTGAGGACGATGCGGAAGTCGCCGCTCAGCGCGCCGTGGCCGTCCAGGGTGACATCTCCGGTGCGAATGGTCTTGTTGTCGGGATACTGCTGCGATGCGGAAGTGACAGACAGCGGGCCGTTGGCCGATTGCACAATTCCGCCAGCGTAAGAGTGCTTCCAACTGGTGCTTCCGAAGGGGCACATTTTTTCGCCTGGATCGAGCACGACCTGCTTGCCGCCCGTCTCCAGAGAGACCAGAGTGTCATCCAACTGATCCAATGTCAGGTAGTTGATATCAAAGGTACTATGCTGGCGGTTCACGAGCTTTTCAGCATAGGCGGTGAGGCCGGCGGCGCGTAGCATCGCCAGGTAAAGCAGCGCAATCTCGTTGCTCGATCCGCTCTTATGCGTCCAAACATCTTCAGCGTTCCTGGTCTCTTTCAGCTTGAGCTGCTTGAGTTCGGCCTCTGTTTTCTTGCGGGAGTAATCTGTATTGTCCAGCGCCTGCACGGCTTTATAGAGTTTCTTGGCCTTTTCCAGATCGCTGTCGGCGGGCGCAACCAGTCCGGTTACGGCTGCCTTGAGCGCCTTGGAGGGCTCGGCAAAATGATCCACGTCCTTGGACCAAAGCTTGGCCTCAGAGACCCAGAAGTCTTTGGCATCACTGGCGGATTTGTAATAGAAAAAGACCTTGTAACGCACGCTCTCAATGGGCGGCATCGATTCCTCATCGGGAGTGACGGGAACGTCGGTGACATCGACCGAGTAACTTTTGAAATCGGAGTTCACCGTGACGCCGGGCGGGAGCTTCCAAAACCACATCAGAGTGTTGATGATACGTCCGTGGTTATCCAGTAGCATGCGGCTGGTGATGGCAGACGTCTTGCCTGCCCCCGGCATGAAATTCGGAAACGGCGTAAAGGAATAATGCGCCGCATGAACAAAGTAAGGGCGCTGAATCTCCCATTGCGGAGAGGAAGAGTATTCATCGCCATCCTGAATTTGATAACTGTATTCCAGGATGCTGCCCACCTCGACGCTGGGCAGCGTTAAGACCTTGCGGACAACCTGCGTCGCATCGCCGTTTCGGTCTTTCATCTTGAAGACCAGCAACTCTTCCGGCTTGCCCACAAGCGGAATGATGGTTCCATCCGCGTGAATGGTGCGGCCCTTGATATCGACGATCTTGGATTCGCTGCGCAGCACCGGAGGCACTTCCACCGTGGCCAGTTCCTTGCCCTTTTCCGTCAGCACTTTGATGCGCGCGTAAAAGGTCTGATAGTGATACTGATCGTTGGTGATTTCCGCCACGTTGAGATAGACCGCCGCCGCGCCGGGCGCCTTGGGATCGGCGGTCATCTTCAACTCTTCCGGCGTCGGCTCCTGAAACTGCGCGCGCAGAAACATCGGCGAAGCGAAGATAGAGAGCAGCAGCAAATTGCGCGCCAGCATAGAGAAGCGCATTTTCAGTTTCCTTTCGGCGCAACCGGCGCGGTGGTCAGCACAACTTCGCCCTGGTCGGCAGTGGCCACCTTTTGATAAAAGCCGCGCAGCTCCTGGTACTCTTCCGGCTGAGCGAAGGTAAAGTTGCGATAAAACTTGCGCACCACCGTTACCTGGCCCGGCGCAACCGTCGCCTTGGTGTTGAAGATGGCGTGTTGCGGCCACGATTCATTGGCGTCCGCGGGCGCGCCTTCCACCGACAAACCGGCCGGCAGATGATAGGTCATCTGCTCCAGAATCGTCTCGCCATAGTGCATATCCACCTTGGTCTGCCGCTTCTCCTCGGCTACAAACGGATGCTTGGCGCGCGTCTCAAAGAAGAAGGCGGGCAGAATGACGCGCTTCGATGTAGCCACGCCCATTGAGCCCTGCGCCTTGACCACGGCAATCAGGTTGGCGTTGGGATCGTCGAGCCCGGCAAAGTGATCGATGTGCGCCTCGATGCCGTCGGGCACAATGGATTGCAGCGACTGGTCAAAGCGCTTCTTCACTTCGTCCTCATCGTTGCGAAGCGCCAGTTGACGCCAGTACAGCGCCTCCTGGCCGATCATGGCGATTTTGAAGCCGCCGCTGACGCCTCCGTGGTCGTCGAGAGTGATGTCGCCGAAGCGAGTGATCTTGTTCGCGGAATAAATCTGATTGGCGCTGCTCACGGTATTGGCGCCGCTGGCGGTCTGGCTGATTCCGCCGGCCGCGGAGTGACGCCAACTCACCGTTTGGAAGGGGCACATCTTTTCGCCGGGATCGAGTTCAATCTCTTTGCCGCCCGCGCTCAGAACCACCAGCGTATCGTTGAGCTGATGCGCCGTGAAATAGGAAGGATCAAAAACTCCCCACTGCCTGTCAACTAATTTTTCTGCATAAGCCGTCAAACCGGCAGCACGCAGCATCGCCAGATAGAGCAGCGCAATCTCTTCGCTCGATCCGCTCTTCTGCTCCCATATATCCTGGGCGTGTCGGGTGTCTTTCAAGTTCAGCCGCTTGCGCTCTGCATCGGATTTCGTGCGCGAAAAATCGGTGTTATCGAGTGCTTGAACGGCTAAGTAGATCTTTCTGGCTTTGTCCACATCGCTGTCGGCGGGCGCAACCAAAGCGGCAACCGCTTCCTTGAGCGTCTTGGATGGATCGGCAAAACGGTCCACATCTTTAGACCAGATTTTGCCTTCTTCATTCCAGAAATTTTGAACCGTGTCAGCCTCGGCGTAATAGAAAAAAACTCTATCCAGCGCGCTCTGGACAGGCGGCATCCACTCTTCTTCTGGAGCAGCGGGAATTTCATCAACATCGAGCGTGAAGCGCCCAGCCGCGTTCCTCTTCACAGTGACGCCATCTGGCAACTTGCCGATCCAAACAAGATTGTTGGCCGGGTGCCCATGTTCATCCATGGGATACCAATTGGTTGAGTTCAATATGCCGGGCAGAAAAGCCTTGAACGGTAAAAAAGAATAGTGTGCTTTGTGAACATAGAATTTACGCTGAATCAACCATTCAGGAGAGGAAAGTGCCATGTCGTCATAGCTGATTGAATAGTGATATTCCAGGATGCTGCCGGCTTCGACGTTCGGCAATGTAAAAACCATGTGGTTGATCTGCACTGTTTCGCCGCTCTTGGTGGCAATTTTGGTCGCCATCAGATCTTCCGGCTTGACGGCAAGTGGAATGATGGTTCCATCCGAATGAATGGTGCGGCCTTCAATGTCGAGAATCTTTGTAAAGTGATGCTCATAAGGAATCTCAACCGTGGCCAGTTCTTTGCCCTTTTCCGTCAGCACCTTGATGCGCGCGTAGATTTTGTGAAAGTGAACGTTGTCATCGGTGCTTTCATCAATGTTCAGGTAGATAGCCGCCGCGCCCGGAGCCTTCGGGTCGTCGGTCATTTTGAGTTCTTCGGGGGTGGGCGCCTGGAACTGCGCACGGAGAAGAAGCGGTGAGGTCAAAACAAGGAGCAGGGGTAAAATGCGCAGAGCAGCGTGAATCCGCATGACTTTCCTTTACGTGTCGTCGTTGGTAACCAAAAATTACCGGTACTTTGGGATGCGAAGATTGTAAATGAGAGATCGGCTAGTGTCGAGGAGCACTCTCTTCCAATACAAGATGAGCCTGAAGGCGGGATCTGATTCCAATACAAGA
>CAZYCV010000036.1:0-39899 GCA_964645305.1 uncultured Occallatibacter sp.
CGCTTTCAACCAGTCGGGACAGAAGACGCAACTCACGGAGCGCCAACACAGATGGGAATCTTTACAAGAACGGTGGAAGTCGCATGAAGATATCAATTCCCGAGTTGTCGCTCGTCATACTCATCGGCCCGTCCGGTTGCGGCAAATCCACGTTTGCCCGCAAGCAGTTTCTTCCCACCGAAGTTGTCTCGTCGGATGTCTGCCGCGCATTGGTTTCCGATGATGAGAATGACCAGACCGCAACCGGCGATGCCTTCGACCTGCTGCATGAGATCGTGCGCAAGCGCCTGAGCCGTGGCAAGCTTGCTGTGGTCGATGCCACCAATGTGCAGCCTGAGTCGCGCAAATCGATCATCGAGTTGGCGCGTGAATACCATGTGCTCCCCGTGGCTATCGTCTTCGATTTGTCGGAGCGGCTCTGTCAGGATCGCAATACTCTGCGCTCGGATCGTCAGTTTGGACCGCATGTCGTGCGCAATCAGATTCAGCAGTTGCGCCGGTCACTACGCGGTCTGGAACGCGAAGGCTTTCGCTACGTACACAAGCTCTCATCGCCGGAGGAGATTGAAGCTGTCACCATCGAGCGCCAGCCGCTTTGGAACAACAAGCGCGACGAGCATGGCCCCTTCGACATCATTGGCGACGTGCATGGCTGTTTGGATGAGTTGCTGGAACTAATGGCTTCGCTCGGATATCAGGTGCAGCGTAGCGAAAAGGCATTTACAGTAACGCCTCCCGATGGTCGCAAGCTGGCCTTCGTTGGCGATCTCGTGGATCGTGGTCCCGCCACGCCCGACGTGCTGCGCTTGGTGATGACCATGGTGAATGCCGGTCAGGCGCTCTGTGTGCCTGGCAATCATGACATCAAATTGATCAAAGCGCTCAGAGGCAAGAACGTTCAGATCGCGCATGGACTGGCGCAATCGCTGGAGCAGTTGGCCGGTGAGACTGCCGAATTTCGTGCTGAAGCCAGCAAGTTTCTCGATGGACTGGTCAGTCACTACGTTCTCGACGATGGCAAGCTGGTCATCGCTCATGCTGGCATGAAGGAGAACATGCAGGGCCGTGGCTCGGGCAAGGTGCGTGACTTTGCGCTCTACGGCGAGACCACGGGTGAGACCGATGAGTTTGGCCTGCCGGTGCGTTACAACTGGGCTGCGGACTATCGCGGTAAAGCGCAGGTCGTCTACGGTCACACCCCGGTCCCTGAAGCTGTCTGGCTCAACAACACGGTGAACATCGATACCGGCTGCGTCTATGGCGGCAGGCTGACCGCGCTTCGCTATCCGGAGCGTGAGATTGTTGACGTGCCCGCAAAGGCCACCTACTACGAGGCGCGCAAGCCATTCCTTCCTGTGGAGGAGCGCGCTCCGCGTGCCTTGCAGCAGACGGCCGACGACGTGCTCGATATTGAAGATGTGATTGGCAAGCGCATCGTGGATACGCGCCTGATTCCGCGCATTACGATTCGCGAAGAGAATGCAATCGCCGCTCTCGAAGTCATGAGCCGTTATGCAGTCGATCCCAAGTGGCTCATCTATCTGCCGCCGACGATGTCGCCGTCTGAAACCTCGAAGCTGCCGGATTTGCTGGAGCATCCGCAAGAGGCTTTTGCCTATTACCGGCACGAGGGAGTGCCGCACGTGATCTGCGAGCAGAAGCATATGGGCTCGCGCGCTGTGGTGATTGTTTGCCGCGATGAATCTGTTTCGGTCAAGCGATTCGGCGTGATCGAGCCTGCGCTGGGCGTGGTCTATACGCGCACCGGTCGCCGCTTCTTTTCAGACGCTTCGCTGGAGCGTGAGTTCCTGGAACGTGTGCAGAAGGCGGTCACACTTAGCGGACTTTGGGAAGAGTTGAAGACAGACTGGCTTTGCCTGGACTGCGAGCTGATGCCGTGGTCCGTCAAAGCGCAGGAGTTGCTTCGTGTGCAATACGCGCCGACAGGAACGGCCGGCATTCATGCGCTTGCTGCTTCAAAACTGGTTCTTGATGAAGCACGGCCGCATATTGCTGGGCTCGACGAAATGGCTGATCGGACCGCTGCGCGAGTGGATTCGTTGGCAAAGTATCGCGACTCCTATCGGCGCTACTGCTGGCCGGTGGCGTCCATCAACGATCTGAAGTTGGCGCCGTTCCATCTGCTCGCCTCAGAGGGCGCGGTCCACACTGACAAGCAGCACACTTGGCACATGGAGATGCTGTCCAAACTCTGTGCTGCTGATAGCGCATTGCTTCTGGCTACACCGTTCCGTCTCGTCGATCTCAACGATCCGGCCAGTTGCGAGGCAGCAACTCAATGGTGGGTGGATCTGACAGCGCTTGGCAACGAAGGCATGGTCGTCAAACCGCTCGACTTCATCTGCAAGGGTAAGCATCGTCTAGTGCAACCCGCAGTCAAGTGCCGCGGGCCGGAGTATCTACGCATCATCTATGGACCGGAGTACCTGTTGCCGGAGAACCTGGAACGCCTTCGCGCCAGAGGCGTCGGCGCCAAGCGTTCACTAGCCAGCAGGGAGTTCGCTCTCGGTATCGAATCGCTGGAGCGCTTCAACCGCCGCGAGCCTTTGCGCCGCACGCACGAATGCGTCTTTGGTGTGCTGGCCCTGGAAAGCGAACCGGTGGACCCGAGACTTTAATCCGGGAAGCTGATGCAGTTGTTTTGAGCATCGCGCCCGTAATAGCGCTAACCAACAACGATAGCCCCGGGCTCAGAGGCACGATGGTGCCACACCCGCTCTAGAACTTGCATTAGCCAGCATTCATTCACCGCGCTCGGGTTCATCAATGCTCGCCATAGAAACCATTGAAAGGAACATTCGAGTGAAAGACGGTGTCTAATCCAGTAGTACAGAGTTTGCTAGCTAGTTTTCTGAAGGATCAGAGGTGGACTTCCGTGAAAGACAAAAGGTTGCTGCGTCTCACTCTCATACTGTTTCGCCTCGTTCGTGGTTCTGGGCTTCGAAATGTTGTTGTCGTACTGACATTTCTGACCATTTGGACGCCTGCGGTTCTCGCGATCAAGTTGCCAAGCGGCTTTGATCGTTGTTCCACTCTCGATTCTTGCTTGGCGATTCTCGATAGTGTCGTTCCTGCTCAGGATGATGGAAGCTGGGAAATCAGCGATGTTGTCGCCCGCAGATTAGAGAGGTTTGGTCCCGCTGCAAAGCTCGAATTGCTGAAGCGTGCGACAGGCTCCCATCCTGGATGGAGACGTATAGCGGGACTCATCCTGGAGGACTGGAAAGGCTTCGATGCAGCAGATATTCCCGCGCTTCGGACTGCACTTCAGATCGATCAGGGAGGATGGGCAGCGTGTGCGCTGGAAAAGATTGCTACCCCAGATGCAATTCACCTGCTGGTTGACGACATCCCACATGGAGAGGCGAACTGTACCGAGGCAGCGTTAGAGCGCCTGGGACCCAAGGCCATGTGGTATATGTTAGCGGCATTCGAAGATGATAAGGCTTCGGTTGAAGCGGCCAGAATCGTTGAGGGGATGGAACCTCTTCCCATTAATTTTGCGGCTGGATGGGTTGCCACCGCCTTAGACGCACAAAGACCGATCAAGCAAAGAGTAGCTGCGTTACGAGCGCTCGCCGCGCTGGGAGCAAAGGCTGAACCGCAAGGTGAGAAACTTCATGGACTGCTCACTGAGACAGACCCGCTCCTCCGTGCAGAGGCAGGGAAAGCTCTTCGTGCCCTGCGTGATCCCATTGCCGTTATCGATGCAGCCAAAGCCTGCCAACCTTCTGCCGAGAGATTTGACTTTCTTGCCCTGAACTCATCTTTATGCCTAAGAGAGATCGCCGAGTTCGGGCCCGCTGGTCATGCTGCAGGTGAATTTTTGATACCGTTCTTGGGCTCTTCGAATAGCACAGAGCAAGCCTATGGCATCCTGACCCTGGGCTTTATCGGCTATCCTCCAGCTACTCCCAGAATCGAAACTGCGCTCGCTTCCAAAGACTGGCGCATTGTCTATGCTGCTATCTCCAGCGTCGGCTGGTTGGGTGACAAACAAGCGATACCTGCACTGAACAAGTTGGCCGCGGATTATTGGTTGGTAGAAATCAGAAAGCAGGCCGCATATGTGTTGGCTGCGCTGCAATCAGCGAACGGACAAGTTGAGCGTGGATCATGGATAACGAATAATCAAGGGGATCATCGAGACCCAGCCTGGGTGATTACTGAAGGGGTTGGCGGAATGAGATCATCCTGCTCCAGCAATCGATGGAGATGGCTAGGACAGACTTTCACGTTACGCCCAGAGTCAGAGATTGAAGCTCATTCGTTGTATTACAGGAGTGAAAAGATTGCTGGAGAACTCATCGGAACCGATCATGGCGAATGGGGTGGTTCGCTGACCTGGGTCCCTTATCAAGGCACGCCTGTCGTTCTTGCTCGTGAAAATGTGCATAGCCTTGACTATGTGGACGGCGGAGCGATTGTCCTGTTTGGTCTCGCTCACATGGGGTTTAACTATGGCTACGCACTCAAAGTCTTGCGGAATGCCGACGGAAGCTGGGAACAGAAAGAGGTCGCCCGACTGCCCGGTGAACCGGAAGGGGAAACCCGCCTAGATAACGACCAAATCGCAGTACTTGCAGGCGGCAGAGTCGTTATCGTGTCTGCCAATGACGGAATCCTCGGCGTGGCAAGCTGCGTTGCAAAACCCTTGATTCGGTAGAGTGATATGCTATCAGTCATCCTGCAGTCGAATCGAACGGACGCATTAAGTTCTTTGCGGATCTTATGCGGTGAAGGTAACCAGTGATGGTCTCTGTGGAAACGCGAGCACTGACGCGCAGTTTTGGGCGCATCCAGGCCTTACGCGAATTGGATCTGACGATTGAGGAAGGCTCTGTCTATGCCCTGATGGGTCCAAATGGCGCGGGCAAGAGCACTTTAATCAAGCTGTTGATGAACCTGATTTCGCCTTCGAGCGGCTATGCGCAACTTTTAGGGATGGAGTCGAGCAGACTCCGCGGACGGCGGCTGGAGGAGATCGGTTACGTTTCGGAGAACCAAAAACTTCCAGAGTGGATGACAGTTGAGCAGTATTTATGCTACTGCCGTCCGTTTTATCCCAAATGGGATCGAGGGCTTGAACAGCAGTTGGTGGCGCGCTTCGAACTGAAGCCCAAGCAGCGATTGAAGCGCCTGTCACGCGGCTTGCGGATGAAGGTAGCGCTGGCAAGTGTGCTGGCCTTTCGGCCACGACTTTTGATTCTCGACGAACCGTTGAGCGGGCTCGATCCCCTCGTTCGCGATGAGTTGTTGGAAGGGCTGAACGAGTTGAAGCACGAGACTACCATCCTGTTGTCGTCGCATGATCTGGCTGAGATCGACAGCTTTGCCAGTCACGTCGGCTACCTGGATGGCGGGCGATTGTTGTTATCGACGACGATGGAGGATCTGCGGCACAGGTTTCGGCGCGTCGAGGCGACCATCGGGCGATCGGTTGAGGGGCCCGCGACGATGCCGTCTGAGTGGACGAACTTCACGTCGACGGCGACTGGCGCATGCTGGGTGGAGCGCGAATACGACGAGATAGAGAGTGTGCGAAGAGCCGCTGTTCTTTATCCAGGGGCTGAGATAACCGCAAAATCACTGAGTCTGCGCGAAGTGTTTCTGGCCATCGCACATGCTGAGCGCAAGGCGAAAGGCGGCGCACGATGAGACTCATTCTGCATATTCTGCTGAAAGATCTGCGGCGGCAACGGTTGGAGATCCTGGGCTACTGCACCGCAGTCGTGATCTGGGCTTGGCGCGAGGTGCATCCCGCTGCCTTCGAGTGGTTGCGAGAGCGGGACTTACTGCCGATCTTGATGTTCGGTCTGTGGATTCTAGTCACGATTCGCGCAATACAAGGCGAGAGCCTGGTGGGCGATAAGGAGTGGTGGCCAACCAGGCCGTATCGCTGGGGGCAGTTGCTGGTGGCCAAGGTGCTCTTGTTCGTGATGGTGTTGAACGGACCGCTTCTCGTAGCGCAACTGTATCTGCTCATGCATGCCGAGATTCCACTCACGTGGTCGCTTGTGCCAAGGCTGATTATTTTGCAAGGCATGTTTCTCCTGTTCGCTACCTTTCCCACCGCAGTGCTCGCTTCGGTGACGGCATCCATAGTCCAGTGGGTGATGACCGCCGTGGGGACCGTTCTCACGGTTTTCGTTTTCTCGTGGCTGCCGTGGGGCAAGCTACCACGGACATTGTCAGGACAAGGGGAATTGTTCAGCTGGGCGATGGCGTTGGTGCTGCTTCTATCGATGTTGGCAGCATTGCTCTGGCAGTACGCACGGCGGCGCGAGTGGCCTGCGCGCATCGTACTGGCTGCTGGGCTGGCGTCGATTCCATTGCTTATCTTGTTTGCCTCGACGGGGCTGGCGCGCCGGATTGCTTATCCGTGCGCTGGATCTGGCAGTTCTATGAAACTCGCTATCAAGCCGGCTGATAACGGAGTCAGGGAGTTCGACTGGAGAGATGGAAACGAGATTGAAATTCCGGTGGTCGATCCGGCGCTTGGAGGCGATGAAGTGATTGATGTTCACGGCTATCGTTTACACCTTGCAGGTTCTGGATGGCACTGGGAATCGGTATGGCAAAACTCGGGGCACCATCTGGTCTTCTATGATCCTGCCTTCAATCTAGTGAATTCCCTCCCCAAATGGGTTTACGCGAAGGTCAAGCAGGGACACGTTACAGCACAAGTTGATGTGGCCTGGGAATCTTATCGATTCAATCCGCCGGTGCGCGTTCAAGCCGGTGCCCCCGATTATGGATTCGCAGTGCCGGGCATCGGGTATTGCCGAAAGGAGACGAGCGCGAAGTATGTGGGGTTTGATTGCGTCGCTCCGTTCACTCTGCCACCGGTCTATTTGCTCACCATTGCTGCGGAAGGGAATCGATGCACGGAACCGGATGGCGAATCGGAGGTTCCGGTCGGGCACACGGCCTATGCATTGGAGTTTAGTTCTTCCGCTCCTGCCTATTTTGATCCCAATCCGGTGCGCAGCTTTTCGTTGATGGCCAGCGATTGGGTTCCTGCACTGCCGCAGAAATCCGGACAATATGAATATCGTAGCGCTACAGTCTGCCCAGGCGGTTCATTCACTGTTCGCACAGGGCAACTGCTTGGCCGCCAACGGGCGACGTTTGAACTGGGCGATATTGGTGTAAGCAAAACATACACACCAAGCAAAGCCACTGAAGAGGGGACTGAGAAATTCGACACGGACAACGAGTAGTGCCCGAGTAACCGGATAACCATCTCCGACCCGGCTTTTGGTCTTTCCAGGATCTTCGGAAGGCTCAAACTCGAGATGAGGATGATTGGCCGAATATCTCCTGAAGGCAGGCACTACCAGGAATGTGCGCAGCGTTCCCCAACATCTTCGGCTCCGCTGAAGCCGAAGCCGTTCCATCGATAGACAGCCGTGCGAGTTGTAACGGAATTCCTGTTCAAAGACAGAAATGAATCCCCTCGATGCAGCGCGCAGATTGTTCCGGTTGTGTCATCGACCACGGCATCGAGAAGCGGCCATGCAAGAGCGGAGCCGCGCCAGCGCGCGATCAGCCCGTGCTCGCCCACTGCGTAGATGTACGGACGAACACCTTCTTCGTGATCGAGCGTTGAGGAGTGGCGTTCAAGGATGAGAAGCAGTGGTTCGGCATCGGGGCCGGCGAGTCTGCCGGAGTCGATGGAAAGCAGCTTGCGCCGAGGCGTATGCCATTGCAGCACTCCGTTCTTCCAGCCAGTCAGCGCAACGCCGTCCTCGGAGGCATCCGCCGACCACGGCTCTGGCCGGATCTCATATCCGCCAATCTCTAGAGCTGATGTCAGGGCGGGTGAACAGTTGGCGAGTACGTTCGCTGCTTTCGAGTCGGCATCAGTAAGAGCCGGGATATAGTTTCCGGGTTCCGTGTGGGTGCGGATGGCGTCGCAACTCAAGCGTCCGGCGTGAATCCGGCAGTCGGCGATCATGCCGTCTTTGGTCTCCAAGTACTTCTGGTCGAAGACGTGGTTGCCGAGGGAGAAGAAGACCGGCTTGCCGTGAACGCACTCGGGTGACTGCACGACGTGAGGATGGTGACCAACGACAAGGTCCGCGCCGTGATCGACCAGCCACTCGGCCTGCCGGTGCTGCATTTCGGTGGGCCAATCGATTAGTTCCGCTCCCCAGTGAATCGAGACAATCACGATATTGGCGAGCTTTCGAGCCGTGCGCATCTTTTGGGCCACTTCGACCGAAGGGATGGTCTGCACGCGCCCATCTGCTGCTCGGACCAAGGTGATTGCAACCAGCGCAACGGTGGTATCTCGCAGGCGCAGGAACTGCGGCGAGGAATCGAAGCTGACCGGCATGAGTCCAGCCTGCTGGAGAGCCGTTCGTGTGGCCTCTCGTCCGAGTTCGCCCACATCCCCGGAGTGGTTGTTTTCAATGGTTAGTCCACGCAGCCCCGCATCACGGAGAATCGGGAGGATGGAGGCCTGCGTGGTGAAGCAGTTTTTCAGCGAGAGGCAATCGGAGGGGTTGCCAATTGCTCCCTCGAAGTTGCCGCTTACCCAGTCCGCATCAGCGAACAGCGTCTTCAGGTTGATCCACGGTGAGCGCTTGCGAAGCTGGTACTGCGTTTGCACCTGACGAGAGAGCATGATGTCTCCCGTGAAGAGCAGACGCAGGTCTGGTTGCTCCGGCTTAATCTGCGCCCGGCAGATGGGAGCCAGCAGGATCGCTGAAACAAGCCCTAGAACAAGCCTTTGAGAAGACATGATCCTCCTGGGCCAGAAACGTAAGGTTGAAGCCAGGCTGGGCGAGCCTGCGCATCGACCTTCTTTCGCCACTCCTCGTCGGTCATCGGTGAGTTCGAAGTGAACTCGTAATAGGAATATGCGGCGCCTTTGACGATCTCGCGGCGGCCAAAGTAAGGAACAATCTGATCCCACTCCAGCGGATTGCCCACCGCCACCTCCAACAGTTTGCCTGCGCCGTCACTGGCCACATCGGCGACCTTGGGCAGCGGGTCCGGGACTGAAAGCGCAAGGTCCTTGTTGGCAAGGCTTTTATAGACAAGAAAATGGTGCTCGGCGACTCGCCCGACGTAGAGAATCTCCTCGTAATCGGAGTCGCTCAGAGTCTCCCCGCGCAGCTCCTTTTCAGCGATGGTCTGGAAAAGTCGAGCCTTTGCGGCGCTCTCTTTCAATCGGCGCAGCAGTCCCTGTCGCAGCGGTTCCGACTGATCGTTCTCCGGATCTTCCAGCTTCCCTTGCACATAGCTGGAAGAGTTGACGACCGTCTTGGCAAGGTCATCGAAGAGGTCTGCAAGAGCCGCGAAGGTCGCGGGATCGGGCTCTACGTATCCACGCGGCGGCTGCGTGACAAGCTCCTCAAAGCCACCCTCGCCAGCCTCGGCATCGCTCCGCTCGTTGACCAGCACCGTGGCGTGGCGCAAGGTTGCCCAACTCGCTAATCCGGTCTGCAGGCGCTTCGCCTTCCAAAGCGCGGAATCCGGCGCTCCGGGAAACTTTGCATCCTCAGCCCATTGCGTTCCCAGCGCTTCGATCCAGCGGTCATACAGAGTGTCGGTGCTGCTTCTCTGCGGTGCGCGAGCCTTCAGAGCCTCTAATGCTGGCGCAAGATGGGGTTGTTTGTCCAACTCATCTTTCAGCAGCGCGCGAGCGAAGTCACTGCCCAGCACAGTCGCCAGATCCAAGCCAGAAGGAATCACACGCTTCAACTCGCCGTTAATGATCTGCTGCTCTTGTGGCCATTGGCGGTGGTAGACCGTGGAGAAGAGAATCTCGTTATCGAAGCCCCAGGAGAGCGGGAAGATTCGGGCCTGCCCCGCGGAATGACGCGTGTAGGCCGGCATAGCGGTAGCCGTCGGGTCCCAAACCAGCGCGCCGCGACTGGGTGCGATAAAGCCGGCGTAAACATGAATCCAGTCCATGGCTTTGGCTTTTACATCCGCTGGCAGGCTGGCCAGCTCCGCCGGATCGCGCACCGATCCAAGTTGAGTGAGGTAGTGCATCGCCTTGAAGTAGGCAGACAATTCCGGAGAAGAAGTGTAGTGACCGCGCGGGGTCAGCTCGACGTAGTTGAACTCCTTGCCGAAGACTGGTGAGTTTGTACGCTCGCTGGCGCGAAGGATGCGCTCGGCTTCGGCGTTGCCCCCGGCCGCGCCGGAATGTACTACGGCAACCGCGTCGAAGGCCGCGGTCCAAGGAGACTTGGGGTTCTTCACGTGTAAGCTCTCGCGAGCCGCCGCGACAAACTTCCAGAAGGCCGGAATGGCGCGATGGCGTTCCTCGACGATGAATGTCCCGTCGTAGGCCGCCCCCAGCAGCTCCCAGAAGATGTCGGTTGTGACGAGGTACGGCCGCGCCCCCGTGCTCACATCCGCATCGCAGTCACCATATAATTCCGAATCGTAGAGATCGTACAACTGGTTGGCCTTGTAGGGGCGCAGGAGTCCGGAGTCGCGCTCCAGCCGCGTCTGCGCATCGCCTTTGTCGAGAAACATCCATGCGTTGGAAACATCGGCGAGAGGAACAGCAATGGGAGCGTAAACCAGCTTCCGGCCTTCAGCGGACTCCACTAGGCCGACCAACCCTTTGCCGTCAGGAGTGGAGGAAGGCGTGGAGATGAACTCATAGTCTGTCGCTTGCTCAGACTTCGATGTGCCGAGGCGAATCGTCACTCCCGGTTTACCCTTGGCCCATTGGACAAGCGCTGTGCCGTTGGGAGTAAAGGTCAGCGAGCCATTGCACTGCGTAACTTTGATGGGAGCAACTTTGCCCCAATCTTCGAACGCGTAGGGAAGCTGTTGAAAGCAGCCCTTCTGGTCCTGCCAGAGCAGAATGTTACCGGCCGGGTGAAAAGCCGCAGGCAGCGCAGATGCAACCGTGATCTCTTGGGGCTGGTCGGAGTCCGGTATCGGCGGCGGAAGCGCGATCTTTGGTCCGATCACCTGGTACTCGCGTTTGCCTTCCTCCGTGACTGAACGTATTCCGAATATACCGTCGCCAAGTTTGACGCCGAAGAAGAGGCGGTAGCGGACGATGGACGTGGCCGACTTTTGATCCCAACCAATCGAGAAGGGCCGCGGACCAACGAGCAGGCGGCGGATAGGATACTGAGAGCTATAAACTAGATGCGAGTGCCAGGTGCCTCCCTTCGGCTCAAAGGCAATGATCTGCCACTGCTGACCAACCCGGCCGGAGATGAAGATGCGCCGTTCCGCAGGATGCAGTGCCAGAGCGTGGGCCTCGAAGTTTGCAGGCAAAGCCGCAAGAACCTCGGCCGCAGAGGCTCCGAGATTCCAACTAAGCAACTTGCTCGTACCATCCGCATCTCGCACCAGGGCGACGGATTCTCCCCCGGTGGACCACACATCGAAGTCGATCACCTTTTGCCCTGCGTCCAGCTTGAGTTCACGCGCGGAAACGGGCGACGGCGTGATCGTAACTTGGCGTTCGGCAAACGGGTTGTCTTTTGCAATGGCGGGGATCGTGAACGCAATCAAACAGACAGCAAGATGAAATCGCCGCATGAATACAACCTCACTCTATGAATTTCCGAGTCCCAGCAATTTTACTCGAAGAACGCGAATTGCCAACGATCAACATCCGCGTTTGACGATCTGGCTTCAATTCGCGATTCTTACGCGGCCTTCAAAGAAGGATGGATACGATCACTGCTACTTGATCTTGCCTACAATCTCTTTGGCGGATTTTTGCGATACGTCTGCCAACTCGGCATAGCTTGGCCAGTTGGCCACGGCACTCTTTACCTTCGCCAAAATCTCCGGCGCGTTTTTTATCCCATGCTTTTTACCCAATGCCTGAAGTTGAGCTGTGCCTGGATTTCTTCCCTCGCCCATGACGAGCATGCTTTGCTCGCCGCCCGGGCCATAGGAAAAGACCAGGTCGTAAGCGGGCGCGAAAATCCATTCATTGCTCGCGTTCAGAAGGAACGAAAAATTCTTCACGTGATCGTCGCGGTTATAAGTGAGGACGTTGAAGCAGGCCAGCGCATAAGCCTTTTCCGCATCCTGGATATTTCTGGTCAAGGCCTGTGTCACGCGCAGAACCATATCGTAATCGAGGCTGGGCGTACGATGATCGGCATGGATCAATCCGCCCAGGCTGTGCATATGGATGCGTGTATCACCATCTCTGTCGAAGCGTTTCGTGCCGAAGTATTTGTTCTTCTTTGTGCGGAAAAGATGGGTTCCGGGCATCTCCACGCCGGCATCCTTTGCCATCAGGCTATAGGCGTATTCAATAGCCCCCACGTCTCGCGCGTCTTGCGAAAACGGAAACTTGATCATCCAGTGCGCGAAACCCTGTTGCAATTCCTGCTGGCCGTGGATGATCTTTTTCTTGTCGGCGCTCACCTGCGCCACGATCTTGGGCCGCGCGCCCGAAGAGGAGCCATTGAGCCGCAGCAACTCTTCGAATACCTCGTCGTTTTCTCCGGCCAGCACGGCGGCTGATTCCTCCGCGAGTTTATCGAGCGCCAGCGGGACATCATCGGTGCTTTGCTGCCCCAACTCCGGTTCGTAACTGAGAGCGCCCATGCCGTGCCGTCCCACATAGGCCAGCCGGTCGAGCGGATTCAGTTGGCCGCGATGGATACCATGTTTTTCCACCGTGCGATCGAGCAGAATGCGGCCCCATCCGTCCGGTAGGCTGTCATTGAATACGCCATGCAGGCCGTCGAAGATCGCTGTGTCGGCAAGGTATACGCCAGGGCTGAGAGGAAGTTTGATCGGCGAAATCTCAATGCCTGAAGCGATGAAGGCGGTGTCATACTCGAAAAGAACTTGCCTATCCTTGAACGCTAGACGCCCAACCTTGCGGCGTTGGTTGCGCGCGTCCAGATAGACCGTCAGCAACTCTGTCGGGCTATACGCCATGGCGGCTGTGTCCTTTACTGCCCGTCGCTCTCTTCCGCCTCACCGGCGTAGCCAGCAAGGCGTCGAGCGATTGGGCGATTGGGATGGGCTGACGTTCCACGGCCAGCTTGTCGAAGTCGTCAAGGCAGTCCAGCACCAAGGCTAGATTCAGAAGCGAATCCAGCGCGATCAATCCTTCGCGCTCAAATCGCTTCAGGGAACTCCAGGTCACGCCCGAGCGCGCTGCCAGTTCCCGCTGCGTTAGATTCATGGCTAGACGCCGGGCCTTGAATCGTTCGGCAATTCCCGCCTGTACCTCTTGCACCGTTCTGAGATAAATAGCCAATATACTACCTCTTTAATCATATTATACATCACAAATGTTAATATATTGACTATATTTATCAACTCAATCACCATGTCCCGCGACCAGTGCTCTATGTCTCCATGACGGTTGGCATTCGCTTACAAGTCACTGCTGACCGGCCTCCACTACAATGTCGCCATGGCCGACACTCCAGATACTGCCGAATTCCTGCAGGCTTTCCGCATCACATCGTGTTTGGCCTTGTCCGTTGGGCTATTCGTGTCTTCGTTGCTCGGAATATCCATACCCTCAGCCAAAGCCGCGAACAATCAGGGCGATCTCACGGTGACGGCTGTTGGGGACGTCAGAATCACTGCCGGACTTATGGATGGCGGGAGTGAGCGACTAAGAAAGATCCACCTAAAAGGCGATCTGGTCTTTGCCAATTTCGAGGGTGTCATCGGAGATTCGATTGCTTCGGACCCCTGGAAGTTCGCTGTCCCCGCAGATGCGCTGGATACTTTGCGCCGGATGGGCATCAACGCGGTGAGTCTGGCCAACAATCACTCCCTGGATCTGGGAGAGGCAGCCTACAGCAAAACTCTTTCGATTCTCGCCCACGATGGATTTCAGGTCTTTGGAGACGATCCGCAAGGTGCGGTTGCGGAGTTTCACGGAAGCCGGGTGCGCGTATTCGCCTATTCTTTCGTCGCGACGCGCAACAACGTCAATCGTCCCGATGCCATACCTGCCTCCTTTCCCCGCGAGCATGGGGAGATCGTCATCGTCTCAGCCCACATGGGTGGAGAAAGTCCTCAAGCGAGTTGGATTCCGGGCACAATGGAATACTTCGGCGATGAACAGCGAGGCGATGTGATCGCATTCAGCCATCGCTGCATCGATTCCGGCGCCGACCTGGTCCTGGGGCATGGGCCTCATCTGCCGCGCGGCATCGAACTTTACAAGGGCAGGTTGATCGTCTACTCTCTAGGGAACTTCGCATTCGATTATCCCGGAGCGGCCATTCATCCGCATGCGCCGGGATTCTCGATTTCGATTCAACTGAAAGCGGATGGTAGTTTTCGTGCGGCTCGTATCGATAGTTACGACTTGCGCAACGGAGTGCCGGTTCCTGACCGGGGCGAAAAGGCATACCGCATCATACGCGACCTGACCTTGCAAAATCTGAAACAGACTACGCTGACATTTCCCGGAGATGGGCTGGTTGTGCGAACCACAGAGGAACGAAGATGAAGATCCAGATCGTTGTTGTTGCAGTCGTGCTTGCTTGCGCTCTGCCCGCATCCGCAAACTGGGGAGGCAGCGCGGGCGGCAGCGTTGGCACCGGGTCCTTCAAGCCCTTTGGCACGGCCCAAGTGGAGATGCAGAGTGAAGACCTGAACATCCTTCTCTATCACGATCATGCGAAGGTTCGCGTTCAATATGTGCTGAAGAATACCGGTGACGCCGTAGATGTGAAGGCTGGATTTCCCTGCCTGGGCGCGAGATTGGAAAAGAAGGACTATATCGAAGTTGAAGATTATCGGTTGACGGTAAACGGACAGGCTGTTCCATACCGCACTGAGCGGGGTGAACTGGGAAATTGGAAGACGCTCTTCGACGAAGACTACAAGCGTGGCGTTTGGGAGGAGCCGGAAACAGAAAGCGCTGCCGCTCAGGATTCCTCTGACTGCGCAAACTGCCGCATCTGGTGGCTCACCTCCACTGTCCATTTCGACAGGAACGAAACCAAACAGGTCACCATCGAGTATGAATCCAACTACGAATACAGCGATGGCGGATACTCTGATGACTCCGATTACAGCAACGATATGTTCCGTTATCTGCTTTCAACCGCCAGCGCGTGGAAAGGCCCCATTCAAAAAGGCAAGGTGACGATTCAAGCGGCTACGATCGATCTCAATTCAATTCTTATCAAACCAAAAGACCGCTTCAAGCGAATGGGAGATAGTTACGTATGGGAGTTCGCCAACCTCAAACCGACCCTCGCGGATAATATCGAAGTCTCGCTGAACAATGCGTTCTCCACGATCTATGACTATGCCAACGCATCGGAAGAGAACAAGAGCTGGTATTCGTTCGAAAAGAACAAGTATTTTTTTGACTTTCATAACTACGCAGCCAAGGCCTCTTCGGATAAGCCCAACTATCCCGTTAAAAACCTAGCTGATTTTTCCAATGATACCGCGTGGGTCGCGGGAAAAAATCATGGCATCGGCGAAAGCGTCACGCTCACCTTGGCCAAGCCATCGCATGTCGACCAGATCGGCATCATTCCCGGCTTTGCAAAGAACCACCAGGTCTACTTTGCCAATAATCGCATCGAGCAACTGGATGTCTCTGTGAACGGTGGTCCTCCATCTATGGTCACGCTTCCCGATGAGTACATTTCCTTCTCTCCCTACTCTCAGAAGGGCTACCATCTCATCGATCTTGCTCCCTATGTCGGCCCTGCCAAAACAATCACGCTCACGGTGAGAAAAGTTTATCCCGGAAAGCGCTTCAACGATACATGCATCAGCGAGATACTGCTGCGCAAGCGTCTGGTGAAAAAGCCCATGGTGCAACATGCTCGGTAAGTTGCTGAGGGCCGCATTGCTTCTTGCGGCTCTCCCTACCGGATTTGCTCTTGCACATAGCCCGGCCACGCTCCCGGTCTATATCGAAGACGCGCACAACGGCAGCTACTACTGGATGATTCAGCACCTTTCGCTGCAGCACGATTTTCAACTGGTTTTGATCGATGCCCACAGCGACGCCAGCGCCATTCTGGGCAGCGATGCAATCCGCCGGCGAGTTATGGAATCCGCTGGAAGCGGCCAGTTGGAGTCGCTGGCGCGGCAATGGCGCAAGAAGGGATCCATTCAGTGCTACAACTGGATTGAGCCTCTTCTGCCTCATCCCATCACGAAGGTGTGGTGGATTCCCGCTGAATCGCTGTCCAATTCCGAAGTCGCGCACAGACAGCAGGAGGTTCGCGATGAAATCGATGCAAATCAGGAGGCTGAGCCGCGCGAGGATGGCGAGTTTGCTAACAAGTACGAGATCGCCGGTCTAGATCGCTTTCCGTGGAACAAGCTTGACGGCCCCGTGGTTGTGACCGTTGACCTGGATTATTTTGCCGGCATTTCTTCCGCCGATGAAATCAGGCAGAAGCTCGACCGGATTCTGGATTCCGTGTTGCAAATACCTGACCTGCAGGCGCTGACATTTTCCATCTCGCGCCCCTACCTTGCTTCGCAGCAGCAGGCCGATCAACTGCTAATTGAAGCGCTCCGCTACACCACGCACATTGTAAATGCAGATATACATTACGAGCCCTTTGAGTCTACCGGCCCCGACTGGTCCGAGAAGGCAAAGCAACTCTACCGGCAACGATTGCCTGTGCCGCGGTACAACGTGGAAGATGCGCCGCCTCGGCTGAGAACGCTGATCCTGCAGAACGCCTCGCGCATCCGGATGAGCTACGACTCGCCGCGATGGGAAGCGCTACTGAGAATGTGGCGGCGGGATGAATCGGTTCCCAGAGTCACGCTTAGTGTCGATCACCATCCGACCAAAGCGGGAGCGGAGTTTACGCTCGCGGCGGAACAGCGGTTTCAACTCAAGGTCGGAACGCGGAAGCTCCTTCCCGGCGCGCAAATCCGATGGAAGGTTCTATCCCCTGAGCACAGCGCATACAACCTCACAGGCGAGAACAAGGAGTTTGCCATCGGCGCTCCCAGGTATATTGTGGATCGCGATCTGCCGGTCGATTCAGCCGACGATCATGCAGTACTGACGGACGAGCAACTCATGCCGTTCTTCGACAAGAAGACAGCTCTCGGCACGCTGCGTGTTTTTTGCGAAATCACGGATGGCACCAATACCTATATCTCCAACGTCGTCACGATTTCCCGCTTCCGGGGCAATGGCTATCTCGGCAAGCTCACCGAAATATTCAATCTGCCTTACGTGTTGGGCAGCGCTTTGTTGAATGTCGACGGGCAAACCAGCGCGGACGCACGCCAAGGCGCTGATTGCAGCCACTTCATCATTTATGGGCGGAGGCGCGAGGGAGCAAATATCCCTTACGTAAACCCCAAAGACCTGTTGCCCTATTTAGAGCTTATCGACGAGTTTCAGGGCTTCAAGGATGGTGTTGCCTACGGCAGGCATGGGCCGATTCAAGTCACTCCTGCACTTTTGAAAAGGGGCCTTCTCTTGCACTTCGGAAATCATATGGCCGCAGTGTATGGCCCGTCAGGGCAAGACGACGTGCTCACCGGGGACACGCTGGTGGTTCACCAGTTGGAAGGTCCGCCGGAGATTACAACCTTCGCTGTCATGGCTGCAAAGTACTATCGGATTCGCGTTATGACATTCCGGTAGTGCTCGGCTCATACCCAACTTGGGCCTCAGCGGCTACTAGTTTGGAGCAGCGCTCACCACAAAGCTCATCGGGGCAAGCACCGCGTTGAGGTCTGGGTTATAGTAGTCGGTCAGCTTTGCCGGCGCGGCCTTTGCCCGGATTGCGTACCTGGGAGTAAAGCTGAAAGAGAACTTTACTCCTTCAGCGGAAGACGGCCAGAGGTAAAAGACGATCCGGTCGGGCTGAATCTCATAGCGATCAATGGTCCAGGTATCCAAAAGTTTGCTGAGCGCGGCGCGGTCCACGTCGGCTCCGGGCGGCAGGCCCACCTCCGCTAGCAACATGCCGTAGCCTTGCGATCCGATTCGGCGCGCGCTCACCGTGCATGGGATTGGCTGTCCTACCTTGGCATTCTCCGCATCGCATGAGTAGCCGAAGTCGAGTCCAGAGCTTTTGCCGGGGACGGTGGTGGAGTTAGTGCCCAGAGTGGCCGCGCTCCATGGAAGATAGAACCAAGTTGTGATCTGCGCATTTGCAATTGCCGCGTCACCCGCTCCGGAAAACTCAAGCGTATTCGTCCCTGCGTGAACCATGGCTGTCAGGTCCAGTGTGCGCGGCGCGTCAATCAGACGGCTGTCGGACTTTATGCTCTGAGCCTGCACTGCGCTCAAGGACTGGCCGTTGACCGCAAGTGTAAAGTCAGCCGGTGATGGGTTCTGCAATTGCTTTACAGCAACCGGCAGCAGAGCCTTGAGCACGCGCACAGTCGCCTGCCCACTTAGCCAAACGCCATAGCCATCGCGGTTTTCGAGCAGATAAAGCAACGCGTCATCCTCAAGTTTTGTATCATCAATATTCGCTGCCGCATCAAGCGCCGAGAGCGCCATCGCTGTAGCTTCCAGCTTGCCCCCTGTGCCCCAACCGTAGAAGGGCGAGTAACCGTCAAACTCCCAATGTGCGCCATTGCGTCCGTGATCCGCTGTAGCCACAAGTTCCTCACGCAACCGCACTACCGCGGCTTTATCGCCGGTCTTTGCCGCCAGTGTCAATCGCAGCGAATTGGCGTATGAATCGTGCAAGGCCGCCACAGAGTTCGCCGCATACGCCTGTGCAATCGCAATCGCCTGCTTTATACGGCCAGGAAGATCGCCCTTCGCTTGAGAGCCAAAGTCTTTTGCCTCAAGCACCGTCTCCAGAGCGCTCGCAATGAAGAGTACCTGCCGCGCGGAAGGCTGACCATAATGCGGCTTCCAAGAGCCATCGGCGCTCTGCTGATTGAGCAGCCACTCAATCGCGCTCGTTATGCGCGAGCGGTCCACATCAACGTACGGCTCGGCCTCAGTGAGGAATTCGATTGCGTAGGCAGTCAGCGCCACGTCTGCCTCTTCGGAGTCATGGCCCCAATACGTCAGCCCGCCCGCTGCGTTGAAGTAGCCCATCAGCCGGTCATATCCCAATTGCAGGTAGTCTTGTGCCTGCGCCTTTGCCGGACTCTCCGTCTTTGCCGCGGCGGCAAGTTCAAGGAACAACAGACTCGGATACGTGGAAGAGATCGTCTGCTCGCCGCAACCGTAAGGACGCTCCAGAACGGCCTTCATCGCGTGAAACACGTTGGTTCCAAGATTCGGATAAAGCAGCATCTCGGCGTGTACCGACCCCGGAATGGTCTCCGGCGGAAGATCGAAATGAACGGTGCTCTTGCTGCCGCGCAACAGTTCCGAGGCCGTCACCATTCTCGGCTCGCCGTCGGGATGAACCTTCACCTTCTTCTCCACGGCATCGCCATCGTGCGCGTTCGCAGCACTCACATTGAGCGCTCCAGCATCGGTTCGCGCTTTCGCATTCAGTCCCAAAATCATCGCGGATGATCCACCCGAAGGAACCGTCATCTGCGTCACGGCCGGCGTGGAAAGCGTAAACCAATCGGCCGCCTTCACGGTCACCGGCAGAGTAACGGCGTGCGGCGTGTAGTTGCGCAGATTCACAGGAAGTGAAATCTCGTCACCCACAGTCAGTACCTGAGGCGGATCCATATCCACAAAGAACGGCTGGAAGGTGATGAACGTGCGGTCTATCGAAGTGACTCTTCCATCCAAGGTTGATCCAATTGCATGCAGCTTCCACGTCGTCAGGCTATCGGGCAGCGTGAACTTCAAAGCAGCGTGGCCCTGGGCATCGGTTTCGAGCGATGGCGTCCAGTACGCTGTCTCCTCGAAGACATGGCGCAGGCGCGGCGTGAATGCGGGTGCGGAGGTTTTGGCGTGTGCGTCTGTGCCGGGGTTCTTGACGATTGTGGAAACGACACTGGAATTGGTCTGCACTTGAAGCGCATCTGCCGTGACTGAAACCGTTTGCGTTTCAGCGCCGAGGGTCAATTTTACATCCACAGTTGTCAGTGTTGACCAAGAGACGCTGACCTCCGTCAGTATGTAGGCTTCGAATCCCTTAGCGGTGGCCTTTACGGTATAAAGGCCGGGAGTCAGATCAGTAATCTGAAACAATCCGGTCGCATTTGTTATTCCCGCGGCAGTAAAGCCTGTTGCAGGATTGACTACTGAAATATCGGCGCCTTGAACAATGGCTCCAGTCTGATCGGTCACTACGCCCACGATTGCGCCGGTGTTGGCAGTGAATGTTCCCTCATCGACGGCATGCGGCTTCAGGTCGCTTCCGCTCTGCTCAGTATATGGATGCTGAAACTGAGTCATCATATTCTCTATCCCAGTTCCACCGGAGAGCAGAACTTTAATGGCGTGCATTTTGTGCGTGACGTACTTGCTTTTCTCATCCAGAGCGGCTCCCGCCTTCACGCTTTCTACGCGCGTATATATCATCTGCGTGGTTGCGAGCAGCTTGTAGGGATGGCCGAACGGATCGCGCAGAGAATCAAAATCGATTCCGGCGGCTGCAAAGGCCTGCCGCGCTTCTGCTTCTGTCGCCGGGAAAAACTTGCCAGCCTCATTCCATGCGTGCAGCGCGGCACCTAAGCGAGTTTCAGTTTGAGAGAAATAATCAATGGAGGGGCTATTCCAGGCCGCGCAGCAATCATAGTTTCCATCCTTTTGCACAACCGAATCATGCGGAAACGCTTGAATCGTGTATGCTCGGACCCGGGCCTGCAATTGATAGTGGTAAGGCTTTCCCTGCGGATCGAGCGTTGTATCCAAATCGAACCCATCCGCGCGAGCAAGCGCTTTGAGTTCCTTCTCGTTGGCCGGTAAAGGCTCTCCCGCTTTCACTGCATTCCGCACCAGCGCCGTCAGACGCTCGCCGGGCAGTTCGAAATAGTTTCGCGTAGTCAGCTCGAGAGTGAAATCGTCATCCGTGCCGAAGCGTTTATCCGGCCCCGCGCTTACGAGACTCACCACCTCGTTGCTCCACTCTACTTTGGTTGCGACGTGGTAAGGCGTATTCCATGGATCGAGCAGAGCATCATCGAGCTTGGCCACGCGAGCAATCTTTTCGATGACTTCGCGCGTCGTGGGCAGCCGCTCCGGCTTGGCGGACAGAATCGCATCGCCCAGCGGCTTCAGAGCCTTTTTCATCCCCAATTCGTAAGTGTTCCGCTGATTTTTATATTCGTCGTGATTGTTTTGAATGGTAACTTGCAGGACGGAACTGTTGCCGATGAGATCTTCCGCAACCAGATCGAGATCCGCAGGAATTGGCTTTGAGGTGTCGATGCGGTTCAATTCATCCTCGGTCACACCTTCGACATTGTTATCATTTAGCCACCATTTCGATCCAGACCAGCGATCATTTTCATCCTCCTCGGTTTTGGCGCGCTGTTCGACAGCTGTGTCGAAGACCGATACGCCCATCACGCCTGCCGTGCCCTGAAGATTCACGCCAGCATTCACTTCGGCTCCAGGCAAGTACGAGTGCTGCAAGCCAGTAAGCCGCACCTTGAGCGCGCGATCTTCAGGATAGAGAACGCTCTTGGAACTGCACGACTCCCAATTGCTATAGATGCCGTTCATCTGGCAGGCAGTCAGCGTAATCTTCCCATGGAAGGCCGCGCTTGCAGGGATTTCAACCGGCTCCATCGTGTGCGACATGTGAATCTGCTGATGACGAAGCAGGCCATCGCGCGAGTACGCGTCAATGTCCAGTGTTATGCCCTGCGGTGCGTGAACCACCGCTTCAATCGGCTGGCTGGGCTTCAACAGCGTGTGCGTGACAGAAAACCATATGGGAGGGTAATCCGAATCCACGGAGTCATCGAAGCGGGAGAGGTGGCCCTCCGCATCGCGCGCGGTCAGGCGAATCTTGTATGAATGGTAGGAATTGTCATTAGGTTGCCGGGGAAAGTGAATATACACCTTGGCCAGTCCATAGCGGCTGGTGACGGCGCTGGCGACGGGTGTGGTGTGTCCGTTGTCATCCAGCCAATCGAGCGTGACTTTGCAGGAGACAGGCCCACCCTCCGCATGGCTGGTGGTGACGACAAAGTCGCCTTCGCTCATGTCCCCATCCAACTGTCGAATATACGTATGCACAGGATCGTGAGAGAGACGGACTTTGAATTTGAGCGGCTCGCTGCGCCCGCTGCTTGTGTCAGTCACAATGGCGCGGAACTCCACGTCCTGAAAGCGTCCATAGGCGTAACTGCTTTCATTCTCCTTGAAATCCTTGTAGTCTTCCTTCACATCCAGGCGGACTTCTGCGTCGCCGTTTGCGTCCAGTGCCGCAGTCTCTTCCAGTTCGTATTTTGTTTCTAGTTGGCGTGTATTAGGATTCCACTCTCGACCGCTGGCATGAGCCACGCGCACTTTGCCCGCGGCCACTGGCTTGCCAAAGAGATAGCCCGCGTGAATATGCGCGACGGGCGTTTGGCCTTCCAGATAATAGCCGCGATCCATCGCAGCGGAAACGGCGAACTCCGGCAGGTCATAACGCTGAATGCGAATGTCTTGATTGCTTAAAGTGCCATCCTCCGCTTCATCCGCCTTGAAGGCCGCGCGATAGTCTCCGGTAGCGAGCTGCGCGCTGGTCTTCCAGTCATAGGCAGCAATGCCAAAGCGATTCGTGGTGAGCGGAACTTCAAGAAGCGTCTTGTTGTCTGGATCTTCAATAGTCAGCGACAGCGCTTTGTTGACCGCAGTCTGACCATAAATTTGAACCAGTGCGCGCAGGTGTACGGTTTCTCCCGGCTTGTGCAGCGGCTTATCTGTGTCGATGTGAATCTCCGTGGGATAATCTGTTGCCAGATTGGAGTAAACAGATGCTTTGGCATAACCGCCATCAAAGCTCTTCAGGCTTCCATCAACTGTAATGGATACCTTTTCGATTACAGCGCCTTTCTTCGGAAAGGTGAGTAGAGCCTCGCCGCTTCCATCCGTAACGGCCTCGCGAATGATTGTTTTCTTCGAGGATTCATCTTCGTCGGATGAATTGCTCTCCAGCTCCAGCGTCGCTTTCAGATGCACGCCGGAGAAAGGCACTCGTGTGATGGGATTGCACGCATAGACGCGAAGTTGGATCGGGTTGCCCGCTACTAGCGAAACAGGCTTGGCCAGCCGAAGTTCCATTAAGTTGGCGGCGATCGCGCCCACGGAGAGAATTCCATGCGCTGTTTCCGCGCCGTTCGCGTCGATGCGATACATAACGCGATACCAGCTCACATCGTCCACGCGCTTCCCCTTGGCGTCGCTTGGCCAATCAAGCGTGAGTGTCGCCGCGCGTTCTCCCGTCCGGATCGCAATAGATTTTTCCCCGCTGCGCGCATCGTTCGGTGCGGCCAGCCACGCTGTAACCTGAACGCCGGAACCCGCAGGCGCGCTGAACGGAAGAGTTACCCGCAACCCATCCTCTTCGAACCGTGCGCTGGCTTTATCCTCCAGCACACGAAATCCGGAATTTGTAACTCTGGGATTGGAGCCGCCCTGCCCTTGTCCCATCACCCCCACAGCCAAATGTAGAAAGAGGACCATATAGCCAATCATCCGAGTCATCGCGTGCCTTCCTTGCGTAGTGTTAGGTTTCACCTGGTTCCTGTGCATCGGCCCCGGCATCAACGGCCACTGATTTCTGCCACGCCAGAGTCTGTTATAGCGGAATCAGGATTGGTATCCCCAGAGCCGGAACACTCAAGTTGACGCGACCAACAGGGAGCGGCAACCTTCCACTGAACTCCATTGGGCACAGCGATTCTGATTCCGCTCTGAACGATGTCGATCCTTCAGTCCCCGCCAGAGTACCAGACGCATTCATCGCTTGACTACATCTATGGCGAGGCTGCTTGCCCGACGAACGTATACGCGTCAATTACTTGCACGGTGCCAGGGGCTGTGTTCGTTGCGGCTTTGGCATACAGGCTGGCGCGATCTCGGCTGATCACCTCTGTTCCAGAGGAGCAACTAGCCAACGCTTGGTACTCGCCGCACGGCGGTCCGCTAAAAATCGATCACATTCCTCGACCCGAGGTGTGCCTTCCAGCGGGACATCATCGGCCTACATGATATATTTAAGCATATAATATAAGTATCTCAATACAGTTAAACAGATCACTTGAAATTCAAAATTATATGCTATACTATATATACATGAGTACGCATACTCCAAAACATATCAGACCTTTGCGGCTCAAAGGCCTGCCCGCCGATCTGCGCCAACAGATAAAGGATGCACGAGCAAAGCGAGGCTGGGGGCAACGAGAACTCGGCGCGCAAGTGGGCCTACCACAGCCGCACATCTCCGCGATTGAATCTGGAGAGGTCGTGCCCCGCTTCGACACCTTGCTCGACCTGGTCCGCGTGCTCAACCTGGACCTCCTGCTCGTCCCGCGCGCGCTCGTGCCCGCTGTTCAATCTCTCATCCGCGCACAACAGGAGCCGGAAGGGTCCGAAGAGCGATCCCTCTATGCCTACGGCGATGAGGATTCGAGCGAAGAAGGGAAAGTGCTCCGATGACGTTCGACCCTAAAACTCTGAATGCTCTCGCAGTGAAACTGCATGGCCGACCAATCGGCATCATCAACAGGCTGGGCGGCGACCGCCACCTGTTTTCCTTCGAGCAGAGCTATATCGACAATCCGGAAAGGCCGACCCTCAGCCTTTCCTACAAAGGCCAGTCGGGCGGGCTTGTTGTGCCGACGCGCGCTGTCAGCACCCGCCTGCCTACCTTCTTTTCGAACCTGTTGCCGGAAGGGCATCTGCGCGATTATCTGGCCGCGCGCGCGGGCGTCAAGCCGCAGCGCGAATTCTTTCTTCTCGCCGAACTCGGTGTCGACCTGCCCGGCGCGCTCGTGGTTGAACCAATGGATGGAAACGCCGCCGTCCATGAGGGCGAGGATCATCAGGAGGGACAACGCGCCGGCGAAACCGCTCTGAGATTCTCGCTCGCGGGCGTCCAACTCAAATTCTCGGCCGTAATGGAAGCATCAGGGGGCCTGACCATTCCGGCCAGCGGTATGGGCGGATCGTGGATCGTCAAGCTGCCCTCAGCCCGTTTTGCCGCCGTGCCCGAGAACGAATACGCCATGCTCGCACTTGCCCGCGCCGTCGGCATTGAGGTTCCGGTGAATCGCCTTGTCGACATCGGCGCCATAAGCGGCCTGCCGCGGGACGCCGGCGCCATGAAGGGTCAGGCTCTCGCGGTCGAGCGCTTCGACCGCGGCCCGGGCGGCGAGTCCGTCCACATGGAAGATTTCGCGCAAGTGTTTGGACTCTTTCCCGACGACAAATACCGCGAGCGCAGTTATGCAAATATTGCGGCGGTGCTGTGGGCGGAGACCGGGGAAACCGGAACGTATGAGTTTTTGCGACGCCTCGTGTTTTCCGTACTGATCGGCAACGGCGATATGCACCTCAAGAACTGGTCGCTGCTCTATCCCGACCGGCGAGCGCCCGTCCTCTCGCCAGCATATGATTTTGTCGCCACGCTTCCATACATCCCGAACGATACCCTCGCGCTGAGTTTCGGCGGCAGCCGCAGCCTCAGTGAAATCACGACCGACCAGTTGCGGCGATTCGCGGATACAGCACGCCTGCCCGCGAGCCCTTTGTGGCGGATGGTTACGGAGATGACCGATCGCACCGTCGCCGCATGGGAAAACCTCGATGAAAAAAACCTGATGCCGGATGAGATGCGCCAGGCGATCGGTGAGCAGATCATGACGGTTGCAAAGAGCGTCAGTCAGGCTGTCAATTAGCAGCTTGAATCGAGCACTTGGCACCGCGAGGAAAGCTGTCGACAAATGGTAAGCGTCTGAAGCTATCATTCGACGTCATAACGGCGAGTGAGATCAGCTCTTTCCGCCTAATATTTTGATACTCTGAAATTCGTTCTGTCCACGACCAGGTTTCCAGAAGCGGTTGGGCCAAATCAACCTTCGGTTTTTGGCCGAATCCTCAATTCAAACGCAATCCTTCGCCGAATTCTTCGCCGAATTGCGTGCCTAAAAGACTCCATTTGCTCCCCTCGTCTCCTCCCCACTCCATTGATAACATTAGGGTTCCATGCTTAATGATTCCCCTTTTAACCGAAGGGTTGTAGGTTCGAGTCCTACCTGAGGAGCCAAAGAATCAATAACTTACAATACTTTGACAGGCTCTCCAACCCCACTGAACCCCACAGACTTCAGACCGCAATTGCTTGCGGCTCTGTGTGAGGCATTTCCCGTGCGATGACCATTTGCACAACCTTCGAGTTTGCCTGCTGCTTGGCTCTCAGGCTGGCATTGCCTTACACATTCATGGTTGTGGACACATTGCTGTGCCGCATCAATTTCTGCTGAACGCCTATCGGAGCACCCGTTTCGTCCAAAAGAGAACAATACGTGTGGCGGAAGGTGTGCCAGCCAAGGTCAGAGATGCCGATCTCCTCGCCTTTGGGCCTGAGAATCTGCCTCTGAATCATCCCCGCATAGTAGCAACCACCCGTAACGTGAGAAGGAAAGACAAGCCCGCCCGACCTGCTTCCTTTACAGCCGTGCAGGATTTGCGCAAATCCTGGATCAAGAGGGATTTCATCGTTGGACGCTTCGGTTTTGACTCTCCCTATGCGCCCGTTGACGACTCCCTGCTGAACCAGCATCGCTCCGGCCTTGTAGTCGATATGCTCCCAGCGACGACCCTACATATATGAGTATGGATTCGAGTCTTTCTGAATTCTTGGGGCCAGATGGATTGATGCATTTGCTGGACTTTATCGCCAAGAACAGTGTCGAGACCTCTGAAGTGTTGGAAATGATAAAACGGCTCAATGTGCCGGGATATGAACAGGGACGCAAGGACCGGCCCACGGATATCTCGAAGGCGGTTCAGGAGCAGTAGAGACCTACTTGGACAATTAGAGCAAGTGCTAATCTGCTGAGTCCGGGTTGCCTGTGCGTGTCAGGTCGAAGTACGGGGTTCGCTTTTGTTGCACGCATTCAACCGCGTACAGGTACATGGCTGCCGACCATGTCTGCCAATCCCTGCCGCTGGGCTTCCCGGTTTGCGCGTGAATCCATTCGTTGAAACCCCACTCCGCCGCGTCTTCATGCCAGGGCTTGACCAGTTCTGTCAGTGCCAGCAACTTGCGCTCCGCCAGATCCATCTGTCCTGCCGCTACGCACGCCGCTACATAGAAGCCGCAAATAAATGGCCACACGCCTCCGTTGTGATAATCTCCAGGCCGGTTGTAGCGCTCGTATCGTGGCAGCCAATCCGCGTGATGGGGCAGAATGTACGGAAACAAACAGGGTGGCAGATCCACAGCAAGTTCTCCGCGACCCCGCATGGCTTCGCACTCGGCTTCGACCCAAAGCAGCATCTTTTCCGCTCGGTCATGTGACGCAATTCCAGTCAAAATGGCGAGACTATTGCCCAGAAGATCGAAGCGGTCGCTGCTCATGATTTTGTATGCATAAAGAGCGTAGTAAGGCGCGGAAGGCTCCACAAGAGCTTCTTGCTCATAGCAGTTCTTCTCGTCGCAACTAACCTCAAGGCGGCTCATTAATCCGCGCAATTGGTTGGCAGAATCATGCTCTCCGTACAGGCGAAGATAGGCATAGACAATCATGTTCACGTACAGCCCATACCCCATTACATATTGCTCATCACGCCAGTCGCTTGTGGGCAACTGTGAAACCATCACTCTGTCGTCGGGACTCTGATACTGCATCCAACGCAGCGCCTTGCTTGCTTCTTCGATCAAAAATTCGGGTTGATTGGTGGATATTCTGTAAAGAGCCAGCCCGAAGAGGAAGAGCGGCGTCGAATCGCTGGACCCGCGGTTGGCTGAATCGTGCGCGAGGGACGGAATGTGGCCGTGAGGCGACTGATTGTTTGCAAGCGCGACCAGTGTGCGCTCCAGAGCGTCCGAAAGCTTCTCGTTGCCAGTTGCCAAAAAGCCAAGAGAGGAGATCATCAGATCTCGTGTGTAAGGTTCTGGATATCCCCATCCAGCGGTTCGAGGAAGTCCTTGAAATGGTCCCTGTGCGTTATGCAGCAGGATATTGAGAGCGGCTTCTTTTGCCTGCTCGATAGAGATTCGTGACTTTTCGTCGAAAGACATGGACGCCTCGCTGGCGTGCTGATCTTAGAGGCGAGCACAAGCGCCGTCAAGCTGTTTACTGGATACCCAGTCGATCAGAGACTATCTCAACGAATTGCCTTGCAACCTGACGATAGTCGAATCGTTCGACCACGCGCTTGCGACCAGCTTCACCCATGCGCTTTCGCAGTGCGCTGTCTTTCATCAGTTGCAAAAGATACTTTGCGATCTCGGGCACGCTGGCTCGATATTCAACAGTTCGTGGATTTGGAAAAACGATCCGATGACTGGACTGGTAGTCGTGACCTTCTCCGTAGAGCGCCTCAGTAATCTTTCTCTCCTCTGCCACCTTTGCGAGGAATGCTGTCTCACCGTGGACCATCGTATCGCGAAATGCCATCGCATCGATTGCAATCACCGGCTTTTCACAGGCGCTCGCCTCCACCTGGATCATGCCAAAACCTTCTAGCCGTGAAGGCGCAGCGTAGATGTCGCAAGCAGAAAGCAAGTAAGGCATGAAGTTCTGCGAAACAACATTGGTCGAGTAGATGACTTTCTCGCCGATGCCGAGATCCGCCGCCAGTTTGAGGTCGATCAGGTTCTGTTGGTCGGTGCGGGGTTGAGGCCAAACCTTGCAGACATACCTCCAGTCAGGCGCCTCAGCATCGATCATCGCCAACGCCAGCATGACCTCCTGCGCGCCTTTTGATGCTCCATCGCCGCCAGCAGTCAGGATCATCAACTGATCCTCTGATATTCCAAACTCCTCTCGGATCGATTGGACCTTCACATCATCACGGCTATGCGGTTTATATCGGTCTGTGCCGCAGCCAACCGGCAACACAACGATATTGTCGCTCCGAATGCCATCTCTGACGTACACCTCCTTCACCCAATTGGAGGTGACCAGGATCAATGGCAGAGCATTCAGTACGTCACGATGTTCCGCTATATAACCATCGGCTACGAGCCACGGCACGGCTTTCATCCCAAACTTCTGCGGATGCAGGACCAAGTTAGGAAGGTGACCCCAAAACCCTACGCCGACCACGACGTCTGGCTTGAACCAGCGAAAGTACCATTCTTTTTCCAACGTCGATTCCAAATGTACCGGGTGGACGTCCACGCCCATTTCGAACAGACCTTTGCATAGCAGTTCGCCTTGCAGGGCCAAGCCCGCTGCAGGTGCCGGGTATTCGCTCAATACAAGTACTTTCAAGATTGGGTCTCCAATAGTCCTGCGCGATTGAGCGCTGCTTGCGGTGAATCAAAGCACCAGAAGCCCTCTTCTCGTGGTGTACACTGCGCTTCCCAACTGTCGGCTGTATAACCGTAAACACCGGCAATCAACCTGCGTTTTTCAAGCCAGACACTCTCTGTCAGCGTGTCTCGCCGGTCCGCATCTTCACAAACGCGAGGCAAATACGCACGGTCACCATCTTCATATGCAAAGAGCCACAACTGTCTTGTATCGATGTTGCCCGATTGCCAAAGCTCCACGACGCCTTGGCAGCATTCCTCATGACGGCGATGACGCGTGTACTCGCCCCTGGGACCATGAGTCAAAAGCAAGTCATAGCTGCGGCCTGCAAGCAGATCAGTAATGGTCTTTTGTACCAAGTCGTGTGGAAGAGGCATTTGTTCGGGGCCATCATCGAGATCTGCCATCTCTCCTTCTGCGCCCAATTGCTTCAGAATCCGGCGAAACTTTGGAGCACGGTCTGCATCCTCTGATCTGCATAAAGTCACAATCCGCCAATGGAATTCCGGGTGCGTGAGTATGTAGCCGCCACACCACAGAACTTCGTCATCCGGATGAGCAACAACGACAACCGCCCGCGGACGGGAATCGTGACTCTCTTTTTCGAACGTAGCGGAGGTCATCAAACTCTTGCTAATCTCTTTCCAGAGAGCGCCATTGATTCCTCTGATGCGGCCAATGCAGGATAGTCGGTGTAGCCATGTGGCCCAGCAGTAAAGAAAGTGCTGAAGTCCGGCGCGTTGAGCGGAGCATTGTTCGCAAAGCGCAAGGGAAGATCTGGGTTAGCGATGAACAATTGGCCGAAAGCTACAGCATCTGCTTCGCCGTCATGGATCACTTGGTCAGAGAGCGACTGAGTGTATTTTTCGTTTGCGATGTAGACCCCGCCGAACTCCTTCTTGAGTTGCGGACCTAGCCTGTCTGGACCAAAGTATTCACGCGCGCAAAGAAAAGCTAGCCCGCGTTTGCCGAGTTCACGCGCCACGTAGCCAAAGGTTGCGGACGGATTTGAATCGTGCATATCATGAGAATCGCCGCGTGGCGCCAGATGCATGCCTACGCGCTTGGCACCCCATACGGTGATCACTGCATCAGCCACTTCCAGCATGAGCCGCGCGCGATTCTCGATCGTTCCACCGTACGCATCCGTACGGTGATTGGAACCGTCTTGAAGAAACTGATCGATCAAGTAGCCGTTGGCTCCGTGGATTTCCACACCGTCGAAACCAGCAATCTTTGCATTCTCAGCGCCCTTGCGGAATCCCTCGACGATGGTGGGAATCTCCGAGATATTCAGTGCGCGTGGGGTCACATACTCAGTGATAGGACGTACGAGGCTGACATGACCAGAAGGACGGATCGCGCTTGGTGCAACGGGAAGTAGCCCCTCCAGAAAGAGCGGATCGGAGATACGGCCTACATGCCATATCTGTGCAAAGATGCAGCCTCCTGCGCGATGAACGGACTCCGTTACCGGCTTCCATGCTTCGGTCTGCTGTGGCGACCAAATGCCTGGAACATTCGCATAGCCCACCCCCTGCGGGACAACTGGGATTCCTTCAGAAATAATCAGGCCGGCAGAGGCACGCTGCGTGTAGTATTCGATCATAAGATCAGTAGGCAAGTGATCGGATGTGCCACGCAGGCGAGTGAGGGGAGACATGATTACACGATTCGGCAGAGTAATCTCGCCGATTTGAATCGGGTCTAACAAGAAAGGCATGAAGTGTTTCCTCGGTGAACAGAAAATTACTGGTTAAGTTGCTCCAGACAGATCATTGGCAATATCTGACTGCCTAAACGCCAATCTCGTGCAATGCCATGAACGCTTCCAGAAGAACTCGCGGATTGTAGTGTCCCTTGTATACGGGTGGCGGTTCTTTCTCAAGACCTAGCATGGAGTAGACAGCAGTCTGAGCGGAGCGAACGGAGTATTCAACGGTAAACACCACATCGTCCGGCAGTTCGCAATATTGGCCGACGAAGGCAAGGTTTTTCGACCCTTCAGGTATCACTTGTGGACGATCCCCTTTGCTCCGAGGCAGGAATTGACTGGTTACAAAAGGCATCATACATGGAATGCAATTGGCAGTTTTGATAATTTGGGCGGCTTGTGCTTCAAGGTTCAAATGGCCGAGGATTTCGGTCATGATTTCACGCCCTGTGCATGCCGACATAGGCTTCTTGACGAAGTTTCCTGGTACATCTAAAAACAATCCATAACCCCAAAAAACCTGCAAATCTTCAGGTTGTCCGATAAAATGCGGCTGGTGCGGCAAGACGATCGACGCCAGCCAGCTGGACTCAGGGAATGTAATCAGGCCGCCTTCACCGGGGAAATTTCCGGTGAGATTGAGGATGAGTTGAAAGAATGTTGGGTCGTGAAGAGTCGTTGTAAAAGACATCCACTTGGATTGTTCGATGTGGTCGGAGAAGTTCTTCGGGCACCCAAACTGCGGATGATCTTCGGCGATCGTTTCCCAAAACGCCCATGACCCTTCATTGGGCTTTCCGAGCAATGCCGGCGATGAGTCCATCGAGCCGAGACTGGAAGCCTCTGTCATGGAGCCCAGCGTGATGACAACCCTATCCTGTTTCTGAACAGCTATCTCTTTCAGGCCGGCGCCGTCGTCAACAATGATTCTGTCAACGTAATAACTGTCGCCTTCATAGTAAAAAACCAGATCGGTCACGCTGGTCTTCAACATGAATTTCACGCCGCGTTCTTCAAGCCATTTTCGAAGCGGCCGCACCATCGAATCGTACTGGTTGTAGACGGTTCGCATGATTCCGGTGAGGGTATTGAATCCGGAGACCATATGCGTAAAGCGTACAAGGTAGCGCTTGAACTCGACCGCGCTATGCCATGGCTGAAAGGCAAAAGTGGTACACCACATATGCCAGAAGTCCGTCTCAAAAAACTCAGGATCGAACTGATCGGAGATGACGCTTCTCCCGAGCATTTGTTCAGGCTCAAGCGCCAAGCGCTCCAGCGTCAGAATGTGACTTTCGCTCAAGCCGAACGCGGGCGCGTCAATACTGAGTCCATCTCGAAAGAGCCGGGACTTGGACGCGGTCTTCATCGTTTCATTCCAGTCGAAGATCTCCCGCGTTACAGTTCGAGTTCCATCAAGGGTGGGAATCGCGCTAAAGAGATCGAAGGTGCAAAGATATTTGCTTTCGATCATCCGGCCGCCCCTCATCACGTAGCCGTCATCGGGATTCCCGGCTGCGTCCAGACTGCCACCAATTCTGGCAGACTCCTCGATGATGGTGATTGTGTTCCCAGGAATAAACCCATCGCGAATCAAAAAGACCGCAGCGGCAAGGGAGGCGATACCGCCGCCCACGAGGTAGGTATTCGGTTCGGGATCAAATTGCATCGAAGGCATTTCTTTCCACTTTCTCGCTACCGATTGCGACTTGCCGCACCGCCGCAAAAGGCTTATGCATGAAGGGCGTTCATCACACGTTTGATTGTCTATCTGCCAAAATGAAATGACTGTATCCAATTGAACAGATGGTATGCGGTTCGCGATGGGAGTATATCGGCAAGCACACTACGAGGGGTACGGAGCCGCATAACGGAAGATCGCAGGTGTCTTCGCGAGTGTGATTTCGGTTGCGCAACACAGGATCGGAACAGAGAAAACATGGCATATCAAGGAACTAACCCAGTAAACGATATTCCCACTGCGGCGCGATACAAATCGCGGGAAAAGAAGTTTCATCCAGAATTGGGACTCGCCTCAGAACATGAAGGCCCCTCAATCTATATTTCGGATTGCTCTTATAATTTCTAATGTCAATATCGAGCAGGATGATCCAAGAGTCTGTCTTGGTTCATCCCACTCTCCACTGAAAATTCATCGACTTCAGGCGCAGACAGTCTCGCCGTGAGTGGTGTGGAAACTATGCTCGGTTCCCGCTATGATGTTCTTCGCTTTGTCTACCGCATCCGGTGTGCCATGGACAACCAGGAGAAACTTGTCGGTCTTCAGAGCGACATCATATTTCAGGACGCTGTCCTTGGGAATGCCGATACTTACGAGGCCTGCTCCCACAGCACTTACGCCACCGACAACCACTGCTCCTTCAAGACCGGCGACAATCCAAGCCACAAGCGGACCGGCTACAAGAATCGGCCCAAGACCTGGGATGGCAAATGCGGCGGAGCCGAATAGCAGTCCCCAAAATCCGCCCCAGAAAGCTCCGACTTTGCCCCAATACTTCATGCGATCGCCGGCATTGTAATAGCCAACGACATGTTCATCCGTGTGCGTATTCTTTGCTGCAATTGAGAGGCTTTTCATATCGACGCCCGCCTCTTGCAATTCCTTGACTGCATCTTCGACTTGCTCATGGGTGTCATAGATCGCAACTACAGAATTTGTCGTCATCATGGTATTCTCCGTTTTTCAAAATTGACTGCGAGCCCCTTTGGACTGCTGTTTGAAGGACACTTGTGCAGTGGAAACACATCCAAGGCGAGTATTTCAATTTGGATTATGTGGCGCTGTGCAATAGGAAACACAAAGCAGGTGCTCAAAAGTGCACAGCCTTTGCTGGAATGACCGAAGAAAATAAACGTCACACTGATTCTCAAAGGAGAGCATCATGACTGAAGTTCGCTCGTTCCCTTCAATTCCGAAGAAAATTCTACTGCCAATTGATTTCAGCCCGTCCTCAAAGGCCGCTTTGGTGATGGCAACTGACCTCGCTTTGCATTTCCATGCCGAGTTGTTTCTAGTCAATATCGTTCCGATGCTAGTGATGACCACCGTGGACTATTCTGTTCCCGATACCTCTTTTCCAGAAGAGATGAAGGCTCATGCCGAGCAACAATTGGCAAAGATTCACGCATTTCTCTCTGCTCAAGGAGTCAGGGCGAGATCGAGCGTCGAAATCGGCAATGATATTGCCGGAAACATTATGGAAGTTGTGGATCGCGAGCATACAGACCTGATCGTGATTTCGACGCACGGAATCTCCGGCTGGCACCCACTGATCTTCGGTTCGATAGCCGAAAAGGTAGTCAAGCTCGCGCAGTGCCCGCTTTTGCTTCTTCGCTCGGCGAAGCCCGACACTGGTTCGAAGACTTCTTGAATCCGGCCAATAGCGCCCTAGCAAGGCCGGAAGTAAAGGTGGTCAATTGTGAGCGCTGAAAACGTTGCCGTACTGGCGTCTTCGGTCAAGGCTGTACAGCCTGGTCTGGACACTACGACGAAGTGCCTCACCAGCGATGAGGCGCGTGCCCGTCTTGAAAAAGACGGGCCGAATGCAATGCCGGACACATCGGCGCATCCGCTACGCAATGCGTTGGACAAGTTCTGGGCGCCAATCCCATGGCTACTTGAAGCATCCATCGTGCTTGAAATCGTTCTGCATAAAAAATATGAAGCAGCTGTCATTGCAAGCCTGTTGGTATTGAACGCAGCGCTTGCTTACTTTCAGGAAAGCCGTGCGCAGGCAACGCTAGCAGCGCTGAAGTCGCGTCTAGCTCTAAACGCCTCAGTTCAGCGCGATGGCGTGTGGAAGACGATACCTGCGGCGGAATTGGCCTGCGGCGATCTGGTGAAACTGTCGCTGGGCGGCGTGGTTGCCGCCGATGTGCATCTGGCTGGTGGATTGGTCGAACTGGATCAGTCTATGCTCACTGGCGAGTCCTTACCCATTGAAGCCGGTCCGGGCACTGACACCTATGCTGGGGCACTCGTCCGGCGCGGCGAAGCTACTGCATTCGTAACGGCGACCGGCAGTCGAACGAAATTTGGCCGCACTGCGGAACTTGTTCGCACCGCGCATATTGTGAGTACGCAACAAAAGGCCGTACTCAAGATTGTTCGTAATCTTGCAGTCTTCAATAGCGCCGTCATTGTTGCCATCGGCATTTATGCATATACCCATGTGATGCCGTGGAGCGAAATCGTTCCACTCTTGTTGACATCGATTCTCGCCATCATTCCCGTGGCACTGCCAGCAACATTTACTCTTGCCGCAGCAATCGGTGCGCGCGCTCTGGCGAAGCTCGGCGTCTTGCCGACAAGGCTTTCCGCAGTGGATGAAGCCGCTTCGATTGACATCCTATGCTCGGACAAGACCGGAACTTTGACACGCAACGAACTCTCTGTAACCAGCGTTCGTTGCTTGCCTGGATTTGACGAGGCTCATGTTCTCGACATGGCATCTTTGGCAAGTTCTGAAGGCGGCCAGGATCCTGTCGATGCAGCGATTCGCGCTGCTGCTTCGCACAAGCCGGATTCTGGCATGGCCCAATTGGTTTCGTTTGTGCCGTTCGATCCTGCCAGAAAAATCTCGGAGGCCACGGCAAGCAATGCGAACGGCAGCGCGTTGCATATCATCAAGGGAGCCTACACCGCAGTTGTAGCTCTCGCAGCGGCTTCGCCTGTGGCAGCCAAAATTGCAGACGATCTGGAGAAACAAGGATACAGGGTCTTGGCAGTCGCAGAAGGCTCTTCAGATTCCATGCGTCTCATCGGTCTTATTGCCCTCAGCGATCCGCCACGGACGGACTCAATCTCTCTCATCTCGGAGTTGGACAGTCTGGGCGTGCGCACAGTCATGGTGACCGGGGATGCTCCGGCCACTGCTGCAATTGTTGCTCTCGCAGTTGGGTTGAAGGGCGCAGTCTGCCCCGCCGGCAAGTTGCCAGAGAGCATAAACCCCGAAGATTTCGCGGTCTTTGCAGGCACTCTTCCGGAGGGTAAATTTGATCTCGTCAAAGCGTTCCAAAAGAGTGGGCATACGGTTGGAATGTGCGGCGACGGCGCCAACGATGCGCCTGCGCTGCGCCAAGCACAAATCGGCATTGCGGTCTCGACTGCAACCGATGTTGCCAAATCGGCCGCTGGTGTTGTTCTGACTGATGCTGGACTCAGCGGTATTGTGGCCGCCGTAAAAGAAGGCAGAATCACCTTTCAACGCATTCTTACTTACACTCTCAACTCGGTTCAGAAGAAAATATTTCAGGTGCTCCTGCTGGCGGTTGGCCTGGTCATGACAGGGCACGCCGTGCTAACGCCCATGCTGATGGTGATAGTGATGATCACAGGCGACTTCCTCGCGATGTCGCTGACCACCGACAGAGTGCGACCCTCCAAGACGCCAAACTCCTGGCAGATCGGCAGGATCACGAGCGCCGGCGTTATCATCGGCATCAGCTTTCTTGTCTTCTCCACGGCACTCCTGGCCGTCGGCAAATTCCAGTTGCATCTAGGCATTGGGGCGCTTCAGACACTCACGGTGGTTGGCATGGTCTTTGGCAGCCAAGCTACGACCTATGTCATTCGCGGACGCCAGTACCTCTGGGGATTGCGCCCCAGCATCTGGCTCGTGCTTTCATCCGTTGCCGATGTTGCAATTATTTCAACGCTCGCTGCACTGGGCATCGCCATGGCGCCATTGCCTATTGCGATCATAGCCGGTGAGTTTGCTGCGGCGATCACATTTGGCGCGATCCTGGACGTGATAAAGATTCCGATCTTTGCTCGTCTCCAAATCGCCTGAATATTCATAAGAAGTGGAGAAAGATAGTACGACCGCGAACACCTCTGTTGGCTCAGATCTTAAAAAACTCCAGTCTGCCACCACGACGATCCGTAGCCAAGCCACGAATCGTTAGTCCAGGAAGTGTTTCATTGTGAAGAGTGCGGCTCTGAGCAATTGGAACACGGATCGCCAATTCAAAGAAGAGTTCCTCACCTGTTTTGCCCTCTTCCATTTTCTGGCCTATGGCGCCATCATAGTCGTGACTGTTTTTGATTGCGTGATCGAAGATTGTCGGATTCGAAGTAAGGCCAGTGACAGAGAAGTCATTGATGTAGCGTTGAAGTGTGCCACTGGCCAGCGGGCCGCGGGTGATGTTGTCGAGCCAGATACTTTGGCCGATTTCATGCAATTTCTGTGCGGCTTTCATTTCATTCCTCCGGCGCTGCTTTTCATTCCATGGTTGCTTGTGTCCATCCGATCTCAACTGGAGGCGATGATCCATTTTTGCGCCTCTGCGACCTCTGAAGGCGGAAATACCTTCGATGGGCACAGTATTAGAAAACCGAAAATGCGCATCGTTTGCACAATCCAGTCAACGTCAGTGACTACAGCGGCTCGCTCCCAGCGCGTGGGATGTTCGAGGCCAATCTTCAAGTCTTCCCAGATGGCCCCTGGGTCGTAGCCGGTGAAGTTTGCAGAAATCTTGTAGAAGAGTCGGATCTTGTCGTGCCGCTTGAGCGTCTTGATAATTGCCGGAACAAAGATTCCGTCGTAATCCTCTTTTGTGACCTGCCCTTCGCAGGAAATCGCAACAACATTGTCGGGAAAGTCTTTCAGAATCTCGATCATGAAACATCCTCCATTGCGCACTTCGTAAGTACTAATTCACGGTCATTACCAGATGCATCCAGGTTTCGCCATCCTGACCAGGTGAAGCCCGATACCAGCAAACCGCAACTGTCGACCGCTCCTCATTCGCATCAGAATAAGGCCAGTTCCAAGATTACTGTCGATGCGCAACCTTAGGCATTTCGAGCGCATTCACTTTATCGACTCTGCGCCGGTGCCGCTCCGCGCCGCTGAAGCGAGCCTTCAAAAACGTCTCGATCAACTCCCATGCCAGTGCCGGCCCGATCACCTGACCGCCAAGCGAAAAGACATTCATATCGTCGTCTTCCACGTCCTGGTGAGCGGAGAAAACATCGTGCATGAGTCCAGCGCGCACACCAGCAATCTTGTTGGCACAGATGGATGGCTGTTGTTCTCCTTTCACGGTTGAACTCTGTTGAAATACGGACAGGTATCCGAGACTCGCCAATGAGTCAGGAGTGATTCTCTGCTACATCTTCAGGCCAGTCGCCTTGCATTCAGGGTGCTTGCATTCGCAGGGGGACTTTGTACTCTTTGTATCTGCGCAGGTTGTGCTGCAATGCTTCTTGCCGTTTGCGGGTTGACAGTTACAGCCTGGATGTTCGCACTTCTGTGTGGTATTCATAAACGCTCCTCTTAACCGAACATGCCCTCGACCTTTTGAAGGCTCTGTTATTTAAAAAATGATTCGCATTCTCATCCCGAGCAACGCAGAGGTATAGGCTCTGCTTGCATACGTTGGATGGTTCGATAATTCAAGGTCCGGGCCAAGGTCAACACTCTTCGTCAAGCGAAGCCGATAGAAAGTCTCCAAGACGCTTTCGTGGTGTTTAGCTCCCGAGGCCGGCTCCGAGTGACTCAAAGAGATGCCGAACATATCTCCGCGTCTTCCAAATGGCTTCACCTGATCGATGCCAAGTTCTTCAACCTGTTTGATCGAAGTTCCTCTATTCGAGGCGAAACCCAGTCTGCCAAAGGGAGTCCATCCACTGCGCAGTTCATGCTCGAAGCCAATGCCGCCTCCGACGCCGCTGCCCAACGACTCAGTGTCATCGCGCCAAAAGTTCATGCGGTAATCTCGGAATTGTTTGCCCGGAGTACCAGAAAACCAACCTGCTTCAACTGATTCCATATACTTTCGATCTGCGAGTGTCTTAAGGTTTCCTTGCGGTGATCCCTCGGTATCGATCGTGAGCGCATGAATGTAGACATGCGATGTCGCCTGGTACTCAACAGCAGCTCCGCCTGCGTATGCTCCATCAGATGCAAATGTCAGGTTGCCGTCGCTGCTTCCGTTCAGAAACTGCGCGCGTTCGTCATTGTTGAACATACTTAGGCTGATGTATTCGTTGGGATGGATCTTTCCGAGATAGAGCGATAGCCTCTTATGAAGTAGATCCTCTCGCCAGTAGAGGATATTCACCATGATTGGTTCTTGCGGGCCACCTCCCTGCAAACAGTTGAGGGTCAGCGCGGAACCAAGACTATCGCTGAGGTTAAATTGTTGGCTGATCCCGATATTGGTTCCAGAGCGAACCAGCAGGCTGAGTGCGCCCGCGGTGCTACCGTGGTCATACACCTTTAGAGCGCCCGTAAAATCCGCGCGTCCGCTGGTCTGCGCGTGTCGAACGCCGTCCGGAGTTATCGTTGCATACTGACTGACAAAGGTATATGTTTCGCCGATTTTCAAGTGAGCCGATTTGTTGATTTGATCCGTCAACTTTTCGAAGGGATCAAGGAATATTCCAAATGGATCTGGTTTCAGAATTGGGTCAGACGGTATCTTGGAAAGTGCAATCGCATCCGCATCGAGTTCCTGTCGAAGATCGTCTGGCTCCTGGCTCAAGTCCGCGAAGTGTACGGTCTTGTCTGTTGAAACACTTTGTGAAGCCAGACGGTAGTTGCCATTATTGCTTTGCCCAACTGCAGACATACCGAATGAGACGTAAAATAACAGCAGTACAATTCTCACAAAGCCTTCTTTCATAATTCGAATCCTGAATACATTACCAAGGATCGAGATGAGTTCAATGCCTGAGGCCCTGCCCACACACGCTGGTCGCAGGCGTTTAGCCTTGAGCGGTCTTTCTATGCCAGAAGCTTTCGATTTCTTCGAGTGAGCGCCCCTTGGTCTCTGGAACCAGATAGTAGGAGAAAAGCCACGAACCGATCGCTAGAACGCCATAGAGCCAGAAGGTCAGGCT
>CAZYCV010000037.1:0-38225 GCA_964645305.1 uncultured Occallatibacter sp.
AATCCTGGAAGATCCATGTCTTCAGCGAAACCGGCGGCATCCAGACGGGCCAGGAGGTCGGCGCGGGTGCCCCAGGTCCGGATTTTCGGACCTGGGAACCGCGAACCTCAGTCGGCCATATTTACGCCTGCTCGGCAACCTCGGCGGCAATCTTGCGCAGCTCGGGAAGAATCTCGCCGAGCTGCACGGCTTCTGCCGAGCGCTGGCCGAGCGCAAAGTACGCCTTGCGATAGAGAGCAAAGAGGCGCTCGTAGATCGCCGTGGCGGCCGGGCGCGGCGTGAAGGTATTGAAGGGCAGGCAGAGCTTGTCCTGCGCGGCTTCGATGGTTGGGAAGGTTCCGGCGGCAAGCTGCGCGATGATCGCCGAGCCGCGGCTGGTGGGCACGCCTGCCGGAACCAGCACCGGCTTGCCGAGCACGTCAGCGTAGACCTGATTGAGCACCGCGTTGTGTTGCGGAATGCCGCCCGCGTTGATGACGCGCGTGACCGGCACGCCGTACTCGGCCATCCGCTCCAGGATGATGCGCGTGTGGAAGGCCGTGCCCTCGATCGCCGCAAAAAGCTCGTCCTGCGCGGTGTGGACCATATTCCAGCCGAAGGTGACGCCGCCAAGTTCGGGATTGACGAGGACGGTGCGGTCGCCGTTGTCCCAGGTGAGCCGCAGCAAGCCTGTCTGTCCGGGCTTGTAAGCCTCCAGACCTTTGGAGAGCTCCGCGACCTTGGTTCCGGCGCGGCGTGCGATGGCTTCAAAGATATCTCCGGTTGCCGAAAGGCCCGCTTCAATGCCGGTGAACTGCGGATGAACGCTGCCCGGAACCACTCCGCAGACGCCGGGAATCAGCTCGGTCTTTTTGCTGATGGCGATGATGCAAGTTGATGTTCCGACGACGTTGACCACATCGCCCTCGCGGCAACCCGCGCCGAGAGCGTCCCAGTGCGCGTCAAAGGCGCCGACGGGGATGGGAATGCCCGCGCTGAGACCCAACTCCGCAGCCCACTTGGGCGAGAGATGGCCGGCGAGGTGATCAGAAGTCTGATAGTCGCCGGCAAGCTTCTCGCGCACGCCGTCAAAGAGCGGGTCGAGCTTGGATAAAAACGACTGCGGCGGCAGGCCACCCCACTTGGGATTCCACATCCATTTGTGGCCCATGGCGCAGATGCTGCGCTTGGCGAGCTTGGGATCAGTAATGCCGCAGAGCGTGGCGGCAACCATGTCGCAATGCTCGAAGGCCGAGGCGAATTTGTCCCGCTTCTCCGGGTTGTTGCGCAGCCAATGCAGCAGCTTGGCAAAGCCCCACTCGTGCGAGTAAACGCCGCCGCACCAGTCGATGGCTTCAAGCTTTTCCGCATACGCAAGCGCGGTAATCTGCTGCGCCTCGGCGAAGGCGCGATGATCGCACCAAAGATAGTATTCATTCAGCGGCTGCATCTGCGCGTCAACAGGAATGACGCTGGAGCCGGTGGTATCCAGAGCGATGGCCGCAACCTGATCGCCGCGGATACCTGCTTCTTTGACGGCCGCACGGGTGGCGGCGGCGAGCGCGCTCATCTGGTCTTCGTGGGCCTGCGTGGCAAAGTCCGGGTCTTCGCGGCGGCGGTGCAGCGGATACTCGGCCAGCGCCGTGCCCAGGCGGCCGCGCTCGCTGTCCATGATGGAAACGCGCACGCTCAGCGTGCCAAAATCCACTCCTGCTACGATGGTCATTTTCTTTCTCCGTAAAATGTCGAGATGATTTGTTTTGAAAAGGAATCAAAACTTCGGGCTTTAGCCTCTGAGAAAAGATTGCCTGTTCGGGCGATCTCCCTCAGGGGCTAAAGCCCACGTTGATTGGCAGATTCTGCGGCACGGCTAAAGCCGTGCCCTGTTACAAAGCAGGTCTGTTATTCGGCGCGTCCGGGGCGGAACTTGATGCAGTAAAGCAAGCCGGCCGCCGTGAGCAATCCGCCCCACCAGATGGGCGTGTGCAGGCTGGTCAACTGAACCGCGGCGGGATAGCATCCCGTAGCCAATTCAAAGATGCCGTAGCCAAGAATCAGTACGCCATAAACCAGCAGCAACACGCCGATGAAAAACCAGATTTGAATTCCAGATCCATGCATAACTTGTTACCCTTTCTTTTGGCGCGATTTGAAATCACGCAGGGGCTAAAGCCCAATGCTGTTTTTCTGTTCATGCGGCCCGACTGAAGTCGTGCCCTTGTTACAAAACTCCATTCATTGAATTTTGTAACAGCCCCTGAAAACGTGCCCTGTTACAAAACGATTCTTGCAATGCGCTCCGGTTACCAAAACAAACTCCTGTTACCAGAAAAGTATGTTGAGCGCGGCAAAGATGCAGACCGCCAACAGCGCCCAGAGCCAGACGTTCTTGTAGAAGGGAACCGGTTCTTCTTTGGGCAGCACCGTGCAACTGTAGCAGAGCCCATCCAACTCCGCGACGGTCTTGGGCTTGGTGACCAAACTGACCAGGAAGATGACGATTGCCGCGATGCAGAAGGCCCACCAGGCGCGATAGAGATTCTCGGCCATCGGCTTGGCGTCGGGAGACAGCGCTATGGTCGCCAGGCCAGCGGGATTCATCTTGACGTAGATGAACATTCCGACCGAAGAACTGATGCCGACGAGCAGACCGAGGAAGCCGGCTGGCGCGGTGGCGCGCTTCCAGAACATGCCCATCAGGATGGCGGCCAGCAAAGGCGCAATGAAGAAGCTGAACAGCGCCTGCACGTAATCCATGATGCCGTGCGCCTGCTGCACCAGATAGCCCGCGCCGATGGAGACCAGAACGCCGATCAGAATCGACCATCGACCCACTAAAACGTAATGACTGTCCGAGCCGGTCTTTTTGATGAGCGGCTTGTAGATGTCGTAGGTCCACACCGTCGAGAAGGCGCTCACGTTGCCCGCCATGCCGCTCATAAAGCCGGCAATCAGCGCGGTGATGCCCAGGCCCAGCAGTCCGGGGCCCATATAGCGCACCATCATCAGCGGCAGCGCTTCGTTGTAGCTGTGCAGTTCGGTGCCCTGCGCGCCGGTCAGAACTTTTTGCTGGTAATCGGCGGGCAGCGTGGATTTGGTGTTCATTGCCGTCGTGCAAGCACTCGCGTCAGCCACCGCGCCGGAATCATTCACCAAGCAGGACTTGACCACATCTTCGCCCACGAGTTGGCGGCGGGTGCCGTCCGGATTCTGCAACAGCACCAAACCGAGCAGGCCAGGAAGAATCACAATGAACGGAACGGCCATCTTGAAGTACGACGCGATGATCGGAGCCATCCGCGCGGCGCGCAAATTGTGCGCTGCCAGCACGCGCTGCACGACCAGGAAGTCAGTGGTCCAGTAGCCGAAACTGATGACAAAGCCCAGCCCCAGCACAATGCCGGTCCAATGGACACCCATCGGGTTGTCGGCAAAGTGGCCTGTGGTGCGCCACATATGGAAGTAGTTATCGCCCGACTTACCCATATTGGTGAGAATCTGGTGCTTCAAGCCATTCCATCCGTGGGCCTGAATCAAGCCCAGAATCGGCACCAGCAGGGCGCCGCCCCAGATCAGCACGAATTGCATCACCTCGTTGAAGATCGCCGAGCGCAAGCCGCCGAGCGTAACGTAAATCGCCACCGCCGCCGCCGAGATCAGAATGCTGAAGGTAAAGCTCCAACCCAGCACAACCTTCATCACCACGGCCATCGCGAACATATTCACGCCGCTCATCAGGATCATCTCGGTGGCAAAGGAGATGGCTGCCAGAATGCGCGCCGGCTCGCCGAAGCGCAGATTCAAATAGCCGGGGACCGAGTGCGTCTTCGAGACGTAGTAGAACGGCATCATCACCAGGCCCAGGAAGATCATCGCCGGAATGGCGCCGATCCAATACCAGTGCGTGGCCAAAATGCCGTACTGATACGCCGAGCCGGCCCAGCCCATCAGCTCGAGCGAGCCGAGGTTGGCTGAGACAAAGCTCAAACCGGCGATCCAGGCCGTCATCTCGCGCCCGGCCATGAAAAACTCTTCGCTGGTGTTGGACTTGCCTTTAAGGTAAAAGCCGATCCAGATCACCATGCCGAAGTAGACAGCGATCACGATCATGTCCAGGATGGTCAGATGCGCGATAGGCAAGGTGCTGAAGGCCAGAAGGGCTGGTGCGGCCAGGTGGGAGATACAATTTACAATCACGGATTCAAACCTCTCTTTTGAGCTTTCAGCTATCAGCTATCAGCTTTCAGCCTCGTACTCTTTATTGCTCGGTAAAAATTTCTACAGCCTGATTCACAAATGCCTGATAGCTGACGGCTGAAAGCTGAAAGCTATCGTCACTTCTGCCCATACGTCGCGTGCGCGCCATGCTTGCGATAGTAATGATGATCGAGCAGCGCTTGCGAGACGCCCTTATGGCCGGGACGCAGCAACGTCGTGGTTGCGGCCATGCGCGCCACAAACTCCAGAATGACAGCGTTGTGCGCCGCGTCCATGGCGTTCTTTCCCCAGGTGAAGGGCGCGTGTCCGGCCACCAGCACCGCCGGCATCGCCATGGGGTCAATCCCCGCCATGCGCCGCACAATCGCCTTGCCGGTATTCAGCACATATTCGCCCTCTATCTCCGCGTCGCTCAGCGGCTCGGTGGCCGGTACAGGGCCGTGAAAGTAATCCGCGTGCGTGGTTCCGTAGGCGGGAATATCGAGCCCTGCCTGCGCCCAACTGGTGGCCGACTCCGAGTGCGTATGCACCACGCCGCCAATCGCCGGCCATGCGCGGTAAAGCTCCAGATGCGTGTCCAGGTCGGAAGAGGGCCGAAGACTTCCCTGGATGATCTTGCCCGTCAGGTCGGTGACAACCATATCCGTGGCCACCATCTTTTCATACGGAACGCCACTCGGCTTGATGGCCACCAGGCCGCTTTCGCGGTCAATGCCGCTGGCGTTGCCAAAGGTGTACAGCACCAGGCCGCGGCGGACAAGCTCCAGGTTGGCCTCCAGAACTTCGGATTGCAAGCGCAAAACTTCCAAGCAAATTCTCCCAGCAGTACGGTGATTGGATGCGAAGAAAGGGGAGCGGAAATCGGCGGGATACACGTCAAGTAAACCTTTTCCCACCCCTGCCTTATGACGCTATATTCCACCCCTATCCAATGTCAAGTTCCACTCCATGGCGTATCCTGTAAACGCATACTTCATTCGCCTCATGACCGATCGACCCCAAAAACCCGCACGCCGCGCCAAGCGAACCTCCGAGCGCATGGATATTCATACCGTGGCGCGCCTGGCCAAAGTCTCCACGGCCACCGTCTCGCGCACCATCAATCACGTGCCCACCGTCAACGCCAAAATGGCCAAGCGCGTCTGGGAAGTGGTCAAGGATCTGAATTACCTGCCCAACACCCAGGCCCGCGCCTTGGTCAGCGGACGCAGCCGGTTGCTGGGGCTGATCGTCTCTGAGATCACCAACCCCTTCTTCCCGGAGCTGATTCAGGGCTTTGAGGATGTCGCCGTCGAGCAGGGCTACGAGATTCTCATCAGTTCCACCAACTACGATCCAGAGCGCATGAAGCGCTGCATCCGCCGCATGGTCGAACGCAAGGCCGAGGGCGTCGCCGTGATGACCTTCGGCATCGAGGAGCCGCTGCTCGATCAGTTGGCCGAGCGCAAAGTGCCGCTCGTTTTTGTCGATGTCGGCCCGGACCGGCCGGGCATCAGCCTGTTGCGCGTGGACTATCTCCAAGGCATCCGTCAGGCCGTGCAGCACTTGGCCGCGCTGGGTCACAGCGAGATCGCCTTCGTCAGCGGCCCGCTGCGCCTGCATTCGCCCAACTCGCGCCTCGCGGCCTTTCATCGCGCCATGCAGGAGTGCGGCATCGCGCTTGATCCCACCCGCGTCGTCGAAGGCGACCACACCATGGAGGGCGGCATGGCGGCGGCCGAAAAGCTGCTCACTCAGGGCAAGTTGCCCACCGCGGTCATCTGCTCCAACGACATGACGGCCATCGGCGTGCTCCACGAGGCCTATCGCAAAGGATTGCGCGTCCCCGACGATCTCTCCGTCATCGGCTTCGATGATATTCACATCACGCAGATGACCATTCCCCCGCTCACCACGATTCAGATGTCCTGCTACGAACTGGCCCGCGCGGCGGTCATGGCGCTGAAGGCTCACGTCGAGAAAGTCCCCGAAGCCAAGCGCGAGATTCCCATCGAGACGCAGTTAGTCGTCCGCGAATCCACCAGCGTCCCGCGCGGCTCGTTGCTGGATACGCGCGTCAAGCCGCAGACCGGAATGTAGCCCGCAGGCCGGAAAGTAGCTTGTCGTCCGGAATGTAGCGCCGGTCTCCAGACCGGCTGTAGTGCGGGCGTCCCCGCCCGCGCCTGTTCATCATTCAAACTTAATTCATGTGGTGCAGGCAATCATCGAACAGGTTTTGTAACAGGGCACGACTTCAGTCGTGCCGCAAGAGCGAAAAATTATGATTGGGCTTTAGCCCCCGCGGAATACAATGGTTGGAAGCAAATGTCGCAGGGGCTAAAGCCCTCTATTTTCCCTGCCGTTTCTTCGGCACGACTGAAGTCGTGCCCTGTTACAAAACAGGTGAATGAAGCACGCTGTAAGAAGTTCTTCGGGAGGATTCATGCGCAGGTTGTTGTGGAGTGTGCCATTCGTGCTGTTGACCGCCAGTTGCGCCATCGGTCAGGATGCAAGCCCCGCCGCAACGCCTCCGTCAGCCGATGCGCAACCCGCCAAGGTGAAGGTCTACAAAGTAGGTCCAGGAGTGACAGCACCGGAGCTGCTTCCGTCCGCCCCGCTTTCCACTCCACTTATAACCCAAACCGGCAAGTGCAAGAAGAAGGTGGATGGACAGGTCGTACTTTCTATCCTTGTGGATACGGAAGGCCATCCACGTAATATCTATTTTCTTAAGGCACTTGGCTCGGATCTGGACCGGATCGCACTCCAGATTGCCGCTGCGGATCGATTCCATCCTGGAATTTATGATGGAAAACCTGTAGTCATTGCCCAGTCCTTGCAATTCAATATGCCATCTTGCCAGGAAGAGAAGGTGGATGACTCTGGAAACAAGATCAAGGAATTACAACTTCGATCTGAGCCGGAACAGAACCTCATGGCCGTCCAGGAGTCTCCAGAGGAAGCCATCCTTTTATCTGGAGACTCTTCTCCAATAGAGAATGTTGGTGGCATGGTTAGCGCTCCTGTCGTAATCCATTCTGTAGAAGCGTTCTTCACAAAAGCTGCAAGACAGAAGAAATATAGTGGAATCACCTTGCTGTCGCTTAATGTAGATGTACATGGAATGCCGCAGAATATCGGTGTTATCAAGCCTTTGGATTATGGAATGACTGATCATGCCATCGATGCGGTTCGTAAATATCGATTCAAGCCCGCTCTGAAAAATGGAACGCCCATCCCAGTGAAAATTACAATTGAGATCAACTTTCAACTCTATTGATTTTTTCTCAATTAGGTTCTCCCGCCCCGCGCGATAAACTGAAACCGAGGGCCATCCTTGAGCGGGCGAGACCAAGCAGAGCGCGAAAACACACGAGGCATCTCGCACGCGTGGCGGGCGCTGCGCCATCGCAACTTCCGCCTCTTCTTCGGCGGGCAGACGATCTCTCTGGTCGGCACGTGGATGACGCGCGTAGCTACCGGCTGGCTGGTCTACCGGCTCACCGGCTCGGCTCTCTTGCTGGGTACGGTCAGCTTTGCGGGGCAGATTCCCTCCTTCCTGCTGGCCCCCTTTGCCGGCGTCTGGGTAGACCGCCTGGACCGCCGCCAGGTGCTGATTTGGACGCAAGCCATCTCCATGTTCCAATCGCTCGCCCTGGCCGCGCTGACGCTCTCCGGCCACATCACCATCCCCTGGCTGCTGGTCTTGAGCGTGATGCAGGGCTGCGTCAACGCCTTCGATATGCCCGGCCGCCAGTCATTTATGGTCATGATGGTCGACGACAAGCGCGACCTGCAAAACGCCATCGCCATCAACTCGTCAATGGTCAACGTCGCCCGCCTGATCGGCCCATCGCTGGCCGGAATGCTGATCGCCGTCAGCAGCGAGGGCTGGTGCTTCCTCATCGACGGCGTCAGCTATATCGCAGTGATCATTTCTCTCTTCATGATGCGCGTAAAGGCGCCCACGGCGCAGCGCAAGGCCACCTCCATGCTCACCGAGCTAGCCGCCGGCTGGGCCTATGTCTCCGGCTTTCTGCCCATCCGCACCATCCTGATGCTCTTTGCGCTGGTCAGCCTCATGGGAATGCCCTTCGTCGTGCTGATGCCAATCTTCGCCAAAGTGGTCTTGCACGGCGGCCCGCACACGCTGGGATTTCTGATGGGCTCGATGGGCTTTGGTGCGCTGCTCTCGGCGCTCTCACTGGCAGCGCGCAAAAATGTGCGCGGGTTGGTCAAGATGATTCCCATCGCGGCGGCGGTCTTCGGCGCGGGCCTCGTCGGCCTCGGCCTCTCGCATTGGTTCTGGCTCTCAATGGCCATGGTTTTCATCGCCGGCATGGGCATGATGCAGGGCATGGCCGCCAGCAACACCGTCATCCAGACCATCGTCACCGACGACAAGCGCGGCCGCGTGATGAGTTACTATACGATGGCCTTCATGGGCATGGCGCCTTTCGGCAGCCTGCTGGCCGGAACCCTGGCCCACCACTTCGGCGCGCCAACGACCGTGCTGACAAATGGTATTGTGGTTCTGTTTGGCGCGGGTTGGTTCGCCACGCGCCTGTCGGCGCTGCGCCGGCAGATTCGGACGATTTACATGGAAATGGGAATTATTCTGGCTGAAATTTCCCAGCCGGTCGAGGAGGAGATCGAACGATGAGCGGGTTCGCGCAGGCTTTCCATGACCGATCGTTGCACACCAGCAGTCTTTGCCTTATGCTTTGATGCATGAAAAAACTCGCCCGTTTTTCGTTGCAATTTCTATTTCTTATGATTTTGGCGCCGTTCGCCGCCGCATCGCCCGCGGTGGAGGCCTATCTGTACAACCCCACCGCTGATCAGATCACAATCAATTATCCGTATCATCGACCAGCAGAAGTCTCCGCTTTGAAAGCATCCCTGAACCTGCTGGGGAGCGGATTTATCGATGGAGAAGGCCAACTGACTTACTCCATCGAAGAGAAGGGCAAGAGACTTTTCAGCGGATCGATGGCGGTGAAGATCAAAGACGGCCATTTCAACGTGCAACCGGAACTGCCCTCGAAGTTTCCTCAAAGCGATGCAGTGGCGTGGCATTACGCTGTGAACGGCGTGGATCAGGCTCATGGCAGCAGCGCGCTCAAATGGTCCCGCTTTCACGGCAAGGTGGTGTACAAGAGCGGAACGGCGCGTTCCACGTATATTGCCCTGATTCCGCTGCGCTGGGGCGATCCGGGCAGCCTGGATATTCCAGTGGCCGAGGACGGCTCGTTTGACGCGCTGGTTCCCGCGCGCGTCTACGCCGTGGTGAACGTCAATGGGGCCGGCTATCTCTTCGATGCGATGGAGCGTTGGGCCGGCATCTATGATCTGACCCAGGATCGCGAGGATCATTTTGATATTGGCAGGATGGAGATTTATGGACTGCGCGCCTTTGATATGGTGGGCGGCGCGGAGACACTCTATCTGCTTTTCCGGCCAACTTCGCTGACCAGGGTAATGCATTTTGACGCCGATGGCGATGGCGTGCTGAGTGATACAGAAAGAAAGGCGATGGTCGAGGCCAGCAAAAACTCTGCCACTGTACTCGGTCCAGAGTTGAAGGCTGAAAACGTCAAAGTGTGGTTTGACGGCGCGCCGCTGACGGTGGCGCAGATGAACCAGATTTCCGAGTATGATGGCAATGGCTACTGGCAGGTGAATTATCTGTTGCAATGCCCGCTGGATTCATCCTTGAAAGTTCCCAATCTCTGGCACCATATCAAGATTGAGGCCGAGTCGCAGGAGACATTGCGCGGCAAAAGCATTACGGATTTTGGGCAAAGCTCGGTCGATATCCTCTGGCAGAGATGAATGTGTGAGTGGCAGGCATTCGAGGAGAAATTGGAACAATGAGCGAGGAAAAATCTAAAATTACATTGAATGCCTGCCACACGGCCATCGTAGTCATCGATCTGCAAAAAGGCATTGCAGGAATGCCCGGAGGCGCACCGTACGCCAAGCCCGCCGTCATCGCCAACGCCGCCCGCCTGCTCACCGCGGCCCGCGCGGCGGGAGCGCAGCCGGTGCTGGTCCATGTCGGAGGCGCTCCCGGCGGCGCGGATCGCGTTCATACTCCAGTCGATCAGCCGATGCGCTCCTTCGGCCAACTGCCGCCCGATTGGAGCGACTTGATCCCCGAACTCAACCAGCAGCCGGGAGACATTGTCATTCTCAAGCGCCAGTGGGGCGCGTTCTACGGCACCGATCTCGACCTGCATCTGCGCCGCCGCAATCTCTCGACGATCATCCTCTGCGGCATCGCCACCGAGTTCGGCGTGGAGAGCACCGCCCGCGACGCCTACGAGCGCAACTACGAGCTGATCTTCGCAGAGGACGCCATGACCGGCCAATCCGCCGAAGCCCACCAGAACAGCACCACGCGCATCTTTCCGCGCCTGGGCCGCGTCCGCTCCACTGAGCAGATTCTCGCCGCGTTAAAAGATAATGGATGAATGAGAAGTACGGGCTTCAGCCCGTACCTTTCAAACACATAATCAACTCCGTGCCCCATCCATTTCACGTTCTTTGTGAAATGGGTGGGAATCCACAAACCTCAACCCGTCTTGTTGAGAGGCAACCATGAACCCGCTCACCGAATTGCATCCTGCTCTGCGCTGGCTGGCGGCCACTCTGGTGGCCATCGTCGCAGCTACTTTGCTGATCGGCCTGGGCGCCAACTCGACCACGGCGGGCATGGCCTTTCTGGTGTTGGTGGTCTGGTTTGCCGCCCAGGCCGGCATCTGGATGGCGCTCTGGGTGGCGCTGCTCTGCGCGCTCTTCTTCGACTACTTTTTCCTGCTGCCTTTGCACACGCTGCAAATTGCCGGCGTTCAGGAATGGGTGGCCATGATCTCCTTCCTGCTCAGTTGTGTGGTAGTGGGGCGCGTGGCGGAGCTGGCGCGCCGCAGAGCAGGCCAGGCCGAGGAGCGCCGTGCCGATCTGGAGCGGCTCTATGAGCTATCGCAGGAGATGATGCTGCAAGGCGACGCCAGCGCCCTGGTCCACGATCTGCCGGCTATGATTGCGCGCCTCTTCGCGCTGGAGGGCGTGGTGCTCTACGTCCGCGATCAAGACCAGTTCTACGCCTCCACCGATGATCTGCCGATGAGCATTCAGGCCAGTATGCGAGCCATGACGCTGGGCGAGAATCCCACCCAGATGATCCCCGGCGCCTTTATGGTGCGCACCCTGAACCTGGGTTTGCAGGCGGTGGGGGCATTGGGACTGCGTCCGGCGCGCCTTTCGGTCGAGGTGGCCACGGCGGTCAGCGCGCAGGTGGCCATTGCGCTCACCCGCGCCATGGCCATTGAGGCCTCAACGCACATGGAGGCGGCGCGCGAAGGGGAACGGCTGCGCGCCGCGTTGATCGACTCGCTGACCCACGAACTGCGCACCCCGCTCACCGCCATCCGCGCCGCCGCCACCATGCTCACCGGGGGCGAAGGGCTGGATGATGCGTCACGGCTGGAGCTGGCCGCCATCGTGGACGAGGAGAGTGCGCGGCTCGACCGGCTGATCGGCGAGGCCATCGAGATGGCCGAGATTGATGCCAATGTGGTCGAGGTGCGCCCCGTGCCTCACCTTCCGCGCGCGCTGCTGGACCAGGCCGTCGAGGAGTCGTGCAAGGCGCTTAGCGGCCGGCGCGTGGTGGTGGCCGTCGATGAGCCCGAACTCTCAGCCTGGTTCGATCCGCATCTGCTCAGCCGCGTCCTCCGCCACCTCTTGGAAAACGCGGCCCGCTTTACGCCCCCCGGCGGGCGGATTCTGCTCAGCAGCCGGCGCGTGGCCGGACGGCTGGAGTTCTCAGTCGAGGACGACGGCCCCGGCATCGACTCGGTCGATCTGCCCTTCATCTTCGACAAGTTTTATCGCGGCAAAAAGCGTGTGGGCAAAAGCAAGGGAACCGGCATGGGACTGGCCATCAGCCGCGCCATTCTTATCGCGCACGGCGGAGGCATCCAGGCCGACAGCCCGCCCGGCAAAGGCGCCTGCCTCCGCTTCTGGGTGCCGCTCCATGAAAAGCAACCATCCGACGATTCGGCGAATCTGCAACTCCGCGCGGCGCGAGGCTCGCTGGAAAAGTTGCAACGCGTTCTTGCCAAAGTTAGCGAGGCTCCCCCTGAAGCGATGGACCGGCTGTAATCTTTGGAAACAGGTGTGTAAACTTCAAGTATCAGAGGTATATGGATGCGTTTTTATACAGAACAGGAATGTGAATCGTGGTTAATTGGCCGCGAGCGCGTCAAGCCCGATGCGATCCCCGGAATTCTCGTTGAACAAATGTCTTATCCTCCCACACCCGGAAGGATTCACTATTCTGCTCAATGGATTGCCAGTTCTCTGACTTGTCGAATGCCAACCTTGTTGTGGATGACCGAATGGGGTATCTGGCCAAGCTCTGAAAACTGGCATCTGTACTACAAATTGCGTCAAAGCTATGGTGATCTTCAACTGCTGCATGAGGCTCCCGGACACCTCTTTCTGGAATATGAAATGGAAGATCTCGTGTCATTCCTACAGTTATCCATGCTGAATGGCTGGGGCGGTTATATTTTGACGGGAGCCGACTACGTCAACGTATTTTTCAGCCATGATCAGTACTTGCGTTTCTATGCGAAAGAGAAGAGTAGCTTGATCGAGATTCGGAATACGCTTGCGCCGAAATGAAAAGCGGGAATTTGCCTCTGCCCTCCCTTTTTCGGCGATATTTTTTTGACGCATGAGGCATTACGCGCTACATTGAAAATATGATTACGTCTTTCCGGCACGCGGGTCTGGAGAAGTTTTTCCTCACGGGAAGCAAGGCCGGAATCCAGCCTGCTCATGCCAGAAAGCTGAATATTCAACTCACGACTCTGAACACTGCCAAGAACGCAATCCGTATGAATGTTGCTGGCTGGGATCTACATCCGCTCAAGGGCGATCTTGCGGATCACTGGTCCATCAAGGTCAACGGCAATTGGCGTATGACGTTTCGTTTTGAAAATGAGGATGCAATTCTAGTTGATTACCGGGACTATCACTAGGAGGAATGATGATGCGAATGTACAACCCCGCCCACCCCGGCGAACTTCTCCGGGAGTATCTCGGCACGATGCAGGTAGGCGAAGCGGCCAAGCGCCTTCACATCGCGCGCTCCACCCTCTCGCGCCTCCTGAATGGCCGTATGTCGTTTACCGCGCCGATGGCCTTGCGGCTGGCCGATGCGCTGGGAACGGAGCCGGAGGTGTGGCTCGACCTGCAGCAGCAGTATGACCTGTGGCACGCCGCGCGTCGCAAACGGCCAAAAATAGCGCAATTTATCTTTCCTGAATCCGATAAGCGAGTCGCGGCATAAGCGAAATTTGCCTCAGACCCCCTTTTTCGGCGATACTTAGGTGTTGTGTCTTGCGCGGCTGGGCATTCTTGTCTGGCGCACCCTGCGGTCAGGCCTTCCTGCCGGCCGGAAAGAACCCATAGACAGCAACAGAGCACAGGAATCTGAAAGGAATCGCATCCGTGGTAATGATCCGTTTGGCGCGCATTGGCGCCCGCAAGCAGCCCTACTATCGCATCGTGGCCATCGAGAAGGACCGCGCCCGCAACGGCCGTTCCATCGAGGTTGTCGGCACCTACAACCCGCGCACTGAGCCCGCCACCGTCGTTCTGAAGCACGAGCGCATCGCCTATTGGCGCAGCGTCGGCGCGCAATTCACCCCGATCGTCGCCAAGCTGGTCGCCAAGAACCCGGCGCCGGTGGCCGAGCCGGTCGCAGCGTAATTTTCCCTCCCCTGACGAGGCGCGCCCGCCCCTCGGGAGCTGGCGCTCATTTTATTTGCTGACGGCCATGGGCCTGTGCTGTTACTATGCGCGCACTGGCCTAAACCGTTTATTTTGGTCGCCAAATCCTGAATGGCTTTGGTCAGGGGCAGGAGGATGACCCAAAAGGCTATGGTCGAAGTGGAAGAATTGGTCCGCGAAATTGCGCAGGCGCTGGTGGATGAGCCGGAGGCCGTTGAAGTGGAGAGCGTGGGCCGCGAGGAGAACACCGTCCTCAAGCTCCGTGTGGCGCCCACCGACGTGGGCAAAGTCATCGGCAAACAGGGGCGCACCGCCCGCTCGATGCGCACCATTCTGGGTGCTGTCAGCATGAAGCTGCATCACCGCTACACGCTGGACATCCTGGAAGAAGATGAAGACTGATGGTGCTTGACCCTGGCTCCAGCGGAGCGGCGCGCGCGGCCACGCCTTCCGGGCCTTCCGGCTCTCAGGAGTGGGTTTGGCTGGCGCGAATTCTCCGCCCCCAGGGCCGGAAGGGCGAGGTCTTCGCCGAAGTTCTCACCGATTTCCCTGAAAAATTTACCGAACGCAAGCAGCTTTGGCTGCTGGCGTCGGCTTCTTCCGCAAAGTCAATTAGTCCTTCTTTCGCGAAGCCAATTGAGTCATCTTCCTCAAAGTCAACTGGCCCATCTTCCGCAATGTCAGGCTTTGTAACAGGGCACGACTTCAGTCGTGCCGAGAATGCCGCAAAAAAATCCGGGGCTTTAGCCCCTGCGGTAATCAGCCTTCCCCGCGAAGTCGAACTCCTCCACCATTGGCCGCACAAAGGCGGCATCGTCCTGCACTTTGCCGGCATCGACTCCATCACCGCCGCCGAAACCCTCAAAGGACTGACGGTGGCCATTCCCCGCGCCGCGCGCGCTCCACTCGCCGACGACGAAGTCTATATCGGCGACCTGATCGGCTGCGCGCTCTTCGACGTTGCGCCCGCCACGCCGCTTTTGGTCGGCGAGATCGAAGAAGTGGACCGCTCCGCAGGCCCGGTGGCGCTGCTGGTGGTCAATGGCGCGTCGGGCGAGGTGCTTATTCCCTTCGCCAAAAGCTATCTGCGCAGCATCGACATCGAAGCCCGCCGCGTGGAGATGGCTCTGCCGGAAGGACTGGTTGAGCTGAACGCGCCGGGAAAGACTTCCTAGCTTCGCCTGCAATGCTGATGCGCGATACGCCGAATACTTGAGTTGCTATCTTTCCAATGCACATGACTGGTTGAGGTGTGTGGTCTCCCGCTCATCCGTCCTGAGCGCAGTCGAAGGATCTGCGTTTTATAGGGTGGATGAATGAGGTACAGCGGTTCTTGGTTATTTCATGAACGGGCCACCTGTCCTCGCCTGCCCAGTCTATTCATGATGGGGATGATTCGATCATTGTCTGTAGTTTGCGGAAAGCGAGTTTTGTAATAAGGGCACGACTTTAGTCGGGCCGAAGAGGTCTGCTCAGAGTTATTGGGCTTTAGCCCCTGCGTTTTCTATATATTTGAGTACAATTTTCCTCAGGGGCTAAAGCCCTCGCTCTCGATCGGGGCATCTTTGCGGCCCGGCTGAAGCCGTGCCCTTGTTACAAAGCTGGCTGGTCAAGGTTCGCAGTCTCCCACTCATCCGTCCTGAGCGCAGTCGAATGATCTGCGTTTTTTAGGTTGGATGAATAGGGCACAGCGGTTCTTGGTTATTTCAGGACCGGGCCACCTGCCCGTCTGACGGCACGACTTTATCGCCCGCAAAATATTTGTAAGCCGAGAAGCGTCAGTGCACGACTTTAGTCGTGCCGGAAAAGGTTCAAATAATGCCGGGCTTTAGCCCCTGCGATTTTGTAAGCGACAGAAAGCAAGAGCACGCAGGGGCTAAAGCCCAGGGTCTTTTGGGGGCGTCTATCGGCACGACTAAAGTCGTGCCCTGACGCTTTATGACTTCTATTGAGTTTCCTTGAAATCGAGGGATCAGAAAAAGACGGCGGGGTGGTGTTCGGGGTTTCCCCGGTCTCAGAATCGATACCGGGGAAACCCGCCACATGAACAGGATGTGATGGAGTTAGATTATTGGCCCACCCACGTACTGCGGCAATTGGATCTCGTCGCCAAACGGACACTTCGAGTCCTCGCCTTCAGCCCATTTCCATCCCATTTTCAAATCTGCAACTTTGGAATTCTCGTTCCGCACTCCCCGTACTGTTAAGGGAATTGTGTGCGGTTCTCCATCACATTCAATGGGTTCAACGAATACGCGAAGCGGAGTTGTTGGATCGTCTGGAAGGAGGCCTCGCTTAGATTGATAGCTGTACAGTTCATGGACCCTGTACACACGGCTACATCTTACACATACGACAAGTATTGGGTCGCCACCCGTTCCTATCTGTCTTTGATAATCTGCTGTTGACTGAGACGTAGAAGGTTGAAGCGGCGTCAAATGGCCGGCCGGACACTTTGCATGGTCAATTTGGTATAGTGCGTTCATTGTATTCCTCATTTTTCCTGTACTTTTGTGTGACAATCAACGTTTGAATTGTCGCGGTGAACAGATTGGTGTGAGCGGACGAAAGCCCGTTTCACCATGTATGACTCGACCCCGGTTTTTGAGGCTGGTAGCTAATAGAGAGGCTTTCCTCACTGACTAGGCCGCAGCCTCCTCCTCTTCTGAATATTCTACGCTAAATCAATAAATCGAGTTATTAAGTCAATCGAAATAATCATAGATGCAAGCATTCGCAAGCATTAGTATGCATTACAGTGAAAGATGCAAGCATTATGATGACTCTATCCGGCTGGCTCCTCACGCGCAGCCAGATCACGTTCCTATTCACCTGGTTTTCTTTCTGGCATTAGAAGTGTTTTAATGGAGTAACGCTACCGCTTCTTGTTCATGTTTTTAAGCTCCGTGCAACCGACAGCAGCACCTAATTTGCACGCCTTGGAGAAAAGCTCCCCTGCGCGAGAATCATCTTGTGCTACACCCAACCCTCGGTGATAGAGCGAACCAAGGTCTTGGCAACCAAGAGCATTTCCTGCATTACAAGATTTAGAGTAGATTACAGCTGCTCGCGAATAATCCTGCTTTATCCCGCCCCCAACCTCATACTCAACACCAACATTGAGGCAGGAGAATCCGTCACCTCCATCGCAAGCCTTCGACGAGTAGGAAAAGAACTGTGACCAATCCTCTGGCACACCGATTCCGTTTTTGTACATCCAGCCGAGGTGACTACATGCATCCGCGTGGCCATTTGCACACGTACGCTCGAACACAGGAACCGCCTCGGAAAATGGTTTTCCTGCCATAGAAGAGCCTTGGGGCAATCCCCCTAGGCCGCCAATGTACATAATGGTTAATATGTCGCAAGAATCCCAATGTCCGACAGCGCAGGATTGCTCGAAAAGAGGTCTCGCCTCGGAATAACGCCCCTGCATATAGAATGCGGTAGCCTGCTGTTCGATCTCAGCAAAGCCTGATTGTTGAGCAGGATTTTTCGGATTCACGACTTGCATAGGCTTCGGCTCATTTGCATCTAACCTTCTCAAGTCATCACATGAATGCTTCTCCCCTAATGAGCAAGACTTGCTATAAAACTGCCGTGCCTTCTCAGTATCCTTGACAATGCCATCAATACCATTCTCATACTCATATGCTACGAAGCCGCACCAAAAGGAATCACCCGCATCACATTTCTTAGAATCAATTGATAGTCCCTTTGCATAGAATTCCTTAGCTTTGAAATCATCTTCTTGAACAAACTTTCCATCGTAATACATATTTGCAACACTAGAGCAACCCAGGGAGTCTCCCTTATCGCAGGCATTTGTATAATAATTAGCAGCCAGGGAATAATCCCTTCCTACCCCATTTCCCTCAAAATACATCTCACCAAGGCTAGTACACCCGTCTCCGTAGCCTGCGTCACATGATTCAGAGTAGAGCATTGCGGCACGAGAATTATCCTTTACTACTCCTCGGCCAATGTCAAAAGTAACACCAAGAACAAAACAGGCATTCCCGTTGCCGCGTTTACACGCCAGATTACGAAGAATCCCGCCAAGATTGTAGTGGTTTGATCTATCGAAATCATCGGCGCGTTTGGCAATTATCGAAGTTGGCCAACTGAATGCAAATCCTGCGATAACAATTGCCAACGTAATCACTGAAACCGATAGTAATAAGAGCCAACGGACCATTTTTCTATGAATTTTCACCTTTGCCTGTTTCTCCGTATCCTCCAAAATCGTTTCCTGGAGCATATCCGAAGGGAGATAATTTATAGCGTCAAGCAGGCAGATCAGTTCGGCAACGTCTTTGGGGCGGTCTTGGCGGTCTTTGGCTAGGAGGCGCTTGACTAAGGAATCCAGGCCTTGCCAGTTGGCCAGGTCGGGACGGAGGGCGCTGGGCGGCGGGGGCGGGGTGGTTTGGTGGGCTTGCGCCCAGCCTTCGTAGCTTTCGGCGTGGAAGGGCGTTTGGCCGGTGAGCATCTCGTAGAGGAGTCCGCCGAGGGCGTAGAGGTCGGTGCGTCCGTCGAGCTGGGCGGCGGGGGTTCCGCGCCACTGCTCGGGGGCGGCGTAGGCGACGGTGAGCAGCGTGCCGCCGGTGCGGGTGAAGGCGGTGCTGGCTTCCTTGGTGGCGACGATGCCGAAGTCGGCGATCTTGGGCTGCCAGCCGGTGGCGTCATGGGCGAGGAGGATGTTCTCCGGCTTGATGTCGCGGTGAACCATGCCGCGGGCGTGCGCGGCGGCGAGGCCGGCGGCGATTTGGCGGGTGAGGGCGAGGGCGAGTTCGACGGGGAGTGCGCCCGCAGGGGTTAAAACCCCATCCGTATTTTGCGGCATTTCGGCACGACTGAAGTCGTGCCCTGTTACAAAGCCTTGATTTTCCGCAGTTTGGAAACTCGCATCCCGCAGGAAGTCACGCAGGTCGGGGCCGTCGACGAACTCCATGGAGAAGAATAGGGAGCCGTCTTCGGCGGATTCGAGGTCGCCGCAATCGACGACATTCGAATGGCGAAGCTGGCGGAGGGTGCGGACTTCGCGCAGGAAGCGTCTGGTGAATGCTTCGTCGTTGCTCAGTTCTGTTGAAAGAAATTTCAGGGCGCGAGGCTCGTCCATGAGGGTATGCTGGGCGAGATAGACGGCGCCCATGCCGCCTTGGCCGAGCTTGCGCACGATGCGGTAGCTGTGATGGACGACCATGCCCGGCTTGAGGTCGCGGATTTCGTTGAGGGGCAGGCCGTGGGCGGGACAGGCGGCGAGCGTGTCGGGGTAACCTGTGGAGCACTGCGGGCAGTGTTTCATGAGCGGCCTTGCGGGTGGAATCGGCGTTGGAGGTATTGTTCCACTTGGAGATGGGTTGCGCAATGAGTTTCGTGGACTCCCAGGTCTCAAAATCAAAACCTGGAGCCCCCAACTTTCTGGTCAGAGACGGAGCACTTGCTGCCGACAATCACCTGCGACGGCGGTCACATCGCGCAGTGCCTTTCCAACTCTAAAATTAAATCGATTTGTCCAATCGTTCCTGTTCCTGTGCGGCTTGGAGCGGGAGCCAACGCTTGACCTGAATTCAACAGAATGACCAAAGGAGCGAAACTCCAGATGCATACCCATGAAATTGAACAGATGTGCGTGGTAGCCAAGGGTCCGAACCATGGCCCCGCGCCTATTCCGCAAGAAGGCCGCTGGACCAAGGCCAAGGAAGTCAGCGACATCTCCGGCCTGACGCACGGCGTGGGCTGGTGCGCTCCGCAGCAGGGCGCTTGTAAACTCACCCTGAATGTGAAGAAAGGCATCATCGAAGAGGCGCTGGTGGAGACGATCGGCTGCACCGGCATGACGCACTCAGCGGCGATGGCTGCTGAGATTCTGCCCGGCAAGACGATCCTGGAAGCGCTGAACACCGATCTGGTTTGCGACGCCATCAACGTGGCCATGCGCGAGCTGTTTTTACAGATCGTTTATGGGCGCACGCAGACGGCCTTCAGTGAAGACGGCCTGCCCATCGGCGCCGGCCTGGAAGACCTGGGCAAGGGCCTGTGCAGCGTGACCGGAACCATGTACGGCACCAGCGAAAAGGGCGCGCGTTATCTGCAACTGGCCGAAGGCTACGTGACGGAACTCGCGCTCGATGAAGACAGCGAAATCATCGGCTACAAGTTTGTCCGCCTTGGACCGATGATGGACGCGATCAGCAAGGGCGTGGACGCGCAGACCGCTCTGACCAAGGCAACCGGCACGTATGGCCGCTTTGCCGACGCCGTGAAAACCATCAACCCGCGCAAAGAATAGGAGACGAAAATGGCTTTGTTTGAAGGATACGAAAGAAGAATTGCGCAGATCGACTCCTTTCTTGCCGCGAATGGGATTGCATCGCTGGAAGAAGCGGAGAAGATTTGCCTTGCTAAAAACGTTGACGTGCGCAAGATCGTCAAGTCCATCCAGAACATTGCATTTGAAAATGCCGGATGGGCCTATCTGATCGGCGCGGCTGTGGCCATCAAGAAGAACCAGACCGTCGCCGCCGAAGTTGCCGAGACGCTGGGCACGGGCTTGCAGGCTTTTTGCATTCCCGGATCCGTTGCCGACGACCGCAAGGTGGGCATCGGCCACGGCAACCTGGCCGCCATGCTGCTGCGCGAAGAGACGGGCTGCTTCGCCTTCTGCGCTGGGCATGAGTCGTTTGCCGCCGCCGAGGGCGCGATTGGACTGGCTCGCTCGGCTAACAATGCGCGCAAAACCAAGCTGCGCGTGATTCTGAACGGCCTGGGCAAAGACGCGGCGCTGATCATCTCGCGCGTCAATGGATTTACTTATGTGCAGACCGATTTCGACTACTCGACCGGCAAGCTGACTGTGGTGCGCGAGAAGGCGTACTCCAAGGGCGAACGCGCTGCGGTGCGCTGCTATGGCGCGGACGATGTGCGCGAAGGAGTGGCCATCATGCACAAGGAGCGGGTGGACGTGGCCATTACCGGCAACTCGACCAACCCTACGCGCTTCCAGCATCCTGTCATGGGGGTCTACAAGAAGGAGCGGCTGCTGGACGGGAAGAAGTTCTTCTCGGTGGCTTCGGGCGGCGGCACGGGCCGCACGCTGCATCCCGACAACATGGGCGCGGGTCCGGCCAGCTACGGCATGACCGACACCATGGGCCGCATGCACTCCGACGCGCAGTTTGCCGGCTCGTCCAGCGTGCCCGCGCACGTCGAGATGATGGGCCTGATCGGCATGGGCAACAACCCCATGGTCGGCGCATCGGTGGCGGTCGCGGTCGCTGTGGAGCAGGCGATGAAGGCGTAGCGTCATCGGTGTTCGATGGATGTAATAAAAACAGCTCCGATCCGCATCCTGGATCGGAGCTGTTTTTTGGGGCGTCATTCGATTGTCTACGCATTGCAATTAGGCCGCGAGGACGACGCACAGCATTCCATCTTGGCTATGATCGAAGGAAATAGAATCGATGCCTGGGCAAACTGCAGCCACGCGCCGTACATTTCTCTTTACAATGTTCGCATTTATGCGTACATTCGAGAGATGAAGAGCAGCGAGCTGAAGCGGTGGCTGGCGGAGCAGGGAGCAACCTTCACGGCCGCAAAAGGCTCCCATCTGAAGGTGAAGTTGAACGACAAGACTTCCTATCTGCCGATGCACTCCAAAGATCTCGGCACCGGTTTGGTAGCAACCATCAAAAAGCAGCTTGGATTGAAATAGGAGGCCCAACACCATGAAATATCCAGTCAACATTGAACCCGATGGCAAGTTTTTTCTGGTGACCTTTCCCGATTTCCCCGAGGCAATCACCCAGGGCAACGACATTGAAGACGCCCTTCTCCATGGCGCGGACGTTTTGGAGTCTGCCATCGACGGATATATTGAAGACGACATTCCTATCCCCGCGCCCTCCAAACCGAAGCGTGGACAGCGCATGGTGGAACTGCCGGCCAGCTACGCAGCGAAGATTCTGCTCTTGAATGAAATGGCTGTGCAGAAAGTCAGGCCGGCGGAGCTTGCTCGGCGGCTGAAGATGACCAGATCGGAAGTCACCCGGCTCATCGACTGGCGTCACACCACCAAGATCGATGGCATAGCCGTGGCGCTGAAAGCGCTGGGCAAGACGCTGGAGATGCGGGCGGTCTAGGCGGTTTCCAGGCACGCGTTATGGGCATATCGGCTCTACTGCTGATTTTTCGGCTGGCCCATTGGCGTTGAAAACAGAATCAGTTTAGGATTCATGGATTCTCATCCTTTCGCCATGAACGCGAAAGGATGGAGCACCTGTTATTTCGAGGGAATGGAGATGCACTGTTGAAGGATTGGAGGTTTGCTTCTTTCCTTTTCATATGCCGAAATGGATAAAGGGATCAAAGAAAGAAGATAAAAAGCCAACGCAAAAGCAGTTGCTTTGAGTGATTTGCGACACCGTTTCGCCTTGAAATGACAGATTAACGAATTCACTGCGACCTGGGTTCCGAGTTCATGTAAAACAGTTTCATCACTCAGATTTATAAGGTCTTTCGCCGCCAAGTCGAAAGTCGTGCCATGTTTTTCCGCTATGTGTGCAAAGAAGAAACGTGAGCGAGGTTGATTCAGTTCCAATCGAGGGATTACGACGTTCAATGCAAAAGCGAAAGATGTCGCCATAGATGTAAATGACACGAGAGAAAGAGCAAGAGCCACAGCGAATGGTAAGGTCAGCGCTTTAGCCCCATCCTCAGCAACCCTTATCAGTTGCGAACCCAAAAATCCTGCCAATACGCCATCTATGCCTAAAGCAACTTGGGCCTTTGTATCAAATACACGAATTTGAGCTTGAACATCTCCCAAGAGTTTCCAAATTGCGTCGCGGTCCATTCAATCGCCTTTCCCGAATTGCTCCAGCAGGATAATATTGTACACGTGATGGTCTATGACGTCGCTCAGGAGTGAAACGTGCCCCTCAAAGATGATTTGTTGGCTGAAGTAAAGACGGTTTTTAACAGCGTATGGACTAAACGCGATGGACAGAAAGTTCCTGAAGTTGGGAATTTGAGATTAGGGAACGATGCAGTTGAGCTCGATGCCACAGTGCTCTATGCGGACATGACGGGGTCGACCATCATGGTAAACGAGAAGACAGCCGAAAAGTCGGCTGAAATCTACAAATCCTATATGCTCTGTGCGGGAAAGATTATTAAGGCCGAAGGTGGAACGATCACAGCTTACGATGGTGACCGGATAATGGCGGTATTCATAGGTGATTCTAAGAACACGATTGCAGCAAGGACAGGTTTAAAACTTCAATGGGCGATTGATGAGATCGTAAACAAGGGATTCAAAGATTTTTACAGTGGCGAAACTTATGTATTGAAACACGTAGTCGGAATTGACACAAGTAAATTATTAGTTAGTCGGATCGGTGTACGCAATGACAATGATCTGGTTTGGGTAGGCAGAGCAGCAAATTATGCTGCGAAACTGAGCGCCATTTCAGATGATTCTTCAGTGGTTTATATCACAAAATCTGTATACGACAGATTAGCCAATGAATCGAAATTTGGCGGGACCAATAATACAAATATGTGGGAGAAGCGGCTTTGGACAAACATGAATAAAATGGAAATCTACAGGTCGACGTGGCGATGGCAAGTTTAAAAAGAAATACGGGCGGGTGCCCCAGGTCCGGATTTTCGGACCTGGGAGACCACGAACCTCAGCGCTTGCGCAGCGCATCTCGATCCAAAAAGAATTGAATCAGTTTTGCGCTGGCCCGGAAGTTTGTTCGCATCAATTTGTTAAGCGCCTTTGAAAAATCGACAAAACCGTGTTCGGCGGCAAGATCAAGAATACCCAGCGTTCCCTGGACTGGAATCTTCCGCCGCGCCGCCTCCATTCTTGCGGCTCCGTCATCGGCGAGCAGAAGATCGGCGGAAAGCTCCAAGGCCAGAGAAATCGCCTCTCGCTCTCCAAGATCAAGCGCGGTTGAAAACAATGCCAGCGGCAGGCTAGGAGGTACGACCGTCACCCAATCCGGTAGATCTTTCATCCACGCGCGAACGGGCCTTGGCGTTGAACTCTGAGTCAGTTCAAAGACCACGCTTGGCGGAAGTATGATTTTGCCGTAGAGGACTGGAAGCAGCTCTATCTCTCGAATAAGAATGAGGTAGCGAAGCGGGCTGGAATCGGCAATGACGATCATGGGAAATACTACTTGCCTGCTGCTCTGAGTTCCTGCTGGCGCATCTTCCAGAGCCGTTCGCCGGCTTCCACTTCTTGGCGCAGTTCGTCTGCCGTGTACTCCAGCCACACTTCGCGCTGCTTCAAAAAGCCGTCCAGCTCATACCGCCCCATCCCCAGCAGAGTGGCGAGCTGATGTTCTGTCAGCCGATGCGCACGATAGGCTTCCACTGCCATATCTTCCAGCGCCGTGCGCTCGGGATTGACGCCGGCGGGAATCATCTGTCGGGCCATCTCATCGGGCAATTCGACGGTGATCTGCATAAAACAAGGATACCACCGAAGCGAATTCGGAAGAAGGAAGAAGACAGCCGGTAATCTTGCTGGAGGGCTGGTGGCCCGGTCAACCGACCGAAGAAAAGATGAAGTGTGATACGAAGCTGTGCCCCGTTCATCGCGTTCTGAGCGATGAGCGGACGGGACTCTTGTAACTGTTTCAAAACAGGGTTGGGATGTTCGAAGATCAGTTGAAATCGAATTGGAGTGGATAGCGAGTCAGCGACTCCCGCTCATCGCTCAGAACGCGATGAACGGGGCACAGCTTTTCGTTATGACTTACATTGAAAGAGGATTGAATCGATGACCGGGCCACCTGCCCAATTGCTGTGAATTCCTGCTTGCGCATCCTCCACCTTCGATTGCAGATATCCACTTCTTTGCGCAAATCTCCTGTTGTGCATTCAGGCCAAATCGCCGCGAATTGCATCGAGCAGCTTTTTATCTTCCTTGCTCAGCGCGGCGCCCGCCAATAAATCCGGGCGGTTGGTGAGCGTCTTGCGCAACTGCTGCTCGCGGCGCCATTTGCGAATCTCTTTATGATCGCCATTGAGCAGCGGCTCCGGCACGCGCACGCCGCCAAACTCCGCGGGGCGCGTGTAGTGCGGATAATCGAGCAGGCCGCCCGCCCCGTGCTGCGAGCGCGGAACGCCTTCCTCGTCGGTAAAGATCTCCGCGTCGGCCACGCCAAAGCTCTCGAACTCGCTGGACGCCTCGTTGCCCAGCACTCCGGGCAGCAGGCGCATCGTTGCATCCACCACGACTGCCGCAGCCAGTTCGCCGCCGCTCAGCACATAGTCGCCGATGGAAAGCTCGGTGTCGCAATAGAGGTCGTTGATGCGCTCGTCCACGCCTTCGTAGCGGCCGCAGATCAGCACTACGCTCTCCTCGGCGGCCAGCTCACGCGCCATTGCCTGGGTAAAGGTTTTTCCTTGCGCGGAGAGCAGGATCACGCGCGTGGGTCCTGATCCCTGACCCCTGCCCCCTGATCCCTGCTTGGGCGCAATGCCCAGCGCGGCCAGAGCCTCGGCCAGCGGCCCCGGCTTCAGGACCATCCCCTCGCCGCCGCCAAAGGGACGGTCGTCCACGGTGCGGTGCCGGTCATGCGTGAAGGCGCGCAGATCATGCACGCCCACCGCAACCAGCCCTTCAGCCAGCGCGCGGCGCAAGATTCCGTTCTCAAAAAAGCTCGTGAAAAACTCAGGAAAGATGGTGACAATCTCGAATCGCATACTTCTTGATGATAGCGGGCTAAGCAGCCGTGCTCCCGCCGGGGTCACGGGATCAGAAAAGCGCCGGGAATTCTCTCGTCCAACGTGGCCAGAACCGCTCTATGGGCATTTGCCAGTTGCAGCAGGTGACCGTCCGTTGTCTGCTTCGGAATCCTCACCCATGCGGGGAGATGGGAGATGTCGTTGGCATCCGCCAGGAATTCGAGCGGGTGCGCTTTCCATGCCTTCATTTCTACCAACAGCGATTTTGCATGGACTACATCCATCCCATAGGCACGAACATTTCCCAGCACACGAACGAATCCAAGCTCCGTGATGGAACAGGTCAGAAAATGCGCATCTTTTTGGGCGCGCATCCATGAACCGACCTGGTCATGAAATCCGTGCTTCCTGTACCCGTAAGCGATCAGAACGTTTACATCAAGCAGGTATCTCATGGGAAGTCTGCCAGCATCTCATAAACCATTTCGCTGGTCAGAATTGGCGCATCGGGCCCCGCGTCAATGCACGGGAAGCCGGTGATCGGGTCTTTGATGATTCTTGGCGTGAAATGCTTCCGCTTTGGAGCCGTCAACACAATCCGATCATTTTCGATGGCAACATCCAGCGAGTCGCCTGAATGAATGCCCAGCCGACGGCGGATCGGTTGGGGAAGCACGATTTGGCCTTTCGTCGAAACACGCGTCTGCATGGTAAGACAATCTTACCGCCGATTCAGTTTCACAGCAAGCAGTGGCAAATCAGCCAAGGAACATCATCGTCAGATGGTTCACCACAAAGGCCGCAACCCAGGCCAGCACCAGCATATAGAGAAACTGCGCCGCCGGCCACTTCCAGCTATTCATCTCGCGCCGCACCACGGCCATGGTCGAGGTGCATTGCATGGCGAAGGCGAAGAAGATCATCAGCGCCAAAGCCCCGCCCAGCGTCATATCATGATTCAACGCGGCGTGCAGGCTGAGCGCCTGCGTGCCGGGATCAGCGCCGTACAAAGTTCCCATGGTGCTGACCATCACCTCGCGGGCCAGCACGCTGGAGAGCAAACCAATGCCGATCTTCCAGTTGAAGCCCAGCGGGGCAATCGCCGGTTCGATGAAGTGGCCCAAGCGGCCTATGACGCTATCGGCCAGTTGCGGCGCGGAGATCTCGCCGCTGGCCGAGTGCATCACCGGCAGATGGGCCAGCACCCAGAGCGCCAGCGTGACGCAGAGGATGATGGTTCCCGCCTGCTTCAAAAAGACCCGCGCGCGGTCCACCAGGCGCAGGCCGAGCGAGCGTAGCGTGGGCATCCGATACTGCGGCAGCTCCAGAATGAAAGGCGCGTCGTTGGACTTGAGGATCGAACTCTTCAGCAGCCAGGCGGTGGTCATTGCGCCCACAAATCCGGCCAGATAGAGGCCCAGCATCACCAGCGTGCGCAGGCCGAGAAAGCCGTGCAGGTATGCGACGTTGGGAATGAAGGCGGCAATCAGCAGCATATAAACCGGCAGCCGCGCCGAGCAGGTCATGAAGGGCGTAACCAGAATGGTGGCAAAGCGGTCGCGCTTGTTCTCGATCACCCGCGTGGCCATGATGGCCGGAACCGCGCAGGCGTACCCGGAAAGCAGCGGAATGAATGCTTTGCCGTTCAACCCGGTGGTGCGCATCACGCGGTCGGCAATCAGCGCGGCGCGCGACAGATAGCCGGAGTCTTCCAGGATTCCGATAAACAGAAAGAGCAGCAGAATCTGCGGCAGAAAAACCAGCACCGACGAGATGCCCTTCCAGGCGCCGTCGAGCACCAGCGATTGCAGCCATCCGGCGGGCAGCAGCGGGCGGATCAACTCTCCCATGCGCGCCAAAACGTCACCCAAACCATCGCTGAGCGGCTGGCCGATGGAGAAAACCACTTCGAAAACCGCTACCACGACAACCAGAAATAACAGCGGTCCCCAGAAGCGATGCAGCAGAACATTGTCGATTTTGCGCGTGCCCTCGACGGAAAGCGGCGCGCGGTAACCGGTCTTGCGGCTGACCTGCGCGGCCCAAGCGTGGGCGCTGGCGGCGTTGCCCAGCACCGGCAGCGACAGCGGCTTGGCTCCGGCGCGCTCCGACTGCTGGTTCAAGAAGAGCGGAATGGCGTCCATACCGTCTCCTTGAACGGCGCTGACCTGGGCCACTGGAGCGCCCAACTCGCGGGCCAACTTGAGGGCGTCCACCTTGCCGCCGCGCTCCGCCATCAGGTCGCTCATATTCAGCAGCACCAGCGTGGGCAGACCGAGCGCCAGCACCGGCGCGGCCAGCATCAACTGCCGCGTCAGATGCAGCGAATCCATCACCAGCAACACGGCGTCCGGCTTGGGCGTGCCGGGCATCTCGCCGCGCAGCACGTCGATGGAAACTCGCGCATCTTCGCTGAATGGGTCGAGCGAGTAGATGCCGGGCAGATCAATCAGCGTCAGATCCTCGCGGCCTACCCCGGCCATCAGGCCCATGCGCTGCTCCACCGTGACGCCGGGAAAGTTGGCCACCTTTTGCCGCAATCCCGTTAACCGATTGAAGAGCGTGGACTTGCCGGAGTTCGGCGGGCCAATCAACACCACCGTGCGCAACGTGGCATCGGGCGGGGCGACAGGCGGCACAAAGGCTGGGGTCTCACAACAGGCGCTCATCGCGTGGCCTCGATCCTCTCCGGCAGATAGTTATCCTCGTTCACTTCGATCTCGTCCGAAGTGGCGACTCGCATGATAATCGCCGCCGCCGTCTCGCGCCGCAGCGCAATTTCCATGCCGTCCACGCCGTAGACGGTGGGGTCGCCGGCCGGAGCGCGGCGCAGTGAAGTCACCAGTGCATCGGGAACAAAGCCCATATGCATCAGATGGTTCTGCACGGATTCAGAGAGATCAAGGCTCACCAGAACCCCGCTCTCACCCACCTTCAACTCGCTCAATACGCTCAACCGACCAACTCCGTCCGACCCTCTGCAGGCCCGGTTTTTCAAATTGCGACTAGAATAGTCTTAATTTAGTATACGACCATTTCTCTCCGATTCGCAAATGAGGGCTCTCCCTTTGCTTTGCGCCGACCCCTCTGCGCTGCTTATCGGCAGATTCAGCCCACTGAATCAGCTCTTGCCGAGAAAAATAGCAATCAGATTTTGGAAAACCAAGGTTGCGTCACTCGGCAGTTGCCATGGGTCACGGGCGAATCCAGAGCCTCTTGTAAAATTTCACTTTGATCGCGATTTAGCATCAGGGAACCGCGGCATGAGTTGGGGCGATCATCGAGTTCATCTGTGCGTCCTGGTGACCGTTGGAGCCAATGAGCAATGCCTTTTCCACGGTTGAAAAGAATACCGACGCGCACCGCTCCCTGAGCGATCTTGCTCAGACTCCGCTCTGCTTCGCCACTAATGTGGAAACTGCCTACTGCGCCTCAGTGCGCGGAAAGTAAGTGACGCTGCGCGTGGGCAGAAAAGGTGAGATGCATGAAAAAACTAATGACCATTGCGGCAATACTCAGCATGACAAGTGTTTGCTGGGCGGGAAGCGGAACCGAAGCAACAGTTGACCGGTTGGATCATGCGGGCGCGGTGCTGCATGAGATCATGTCAGCGCCGGATCGCGGCATTCCGGAAGAAGTTCTGGAACACGCAAAATGCATCGCCGTCGTGCCGCACATGCTCAAGGGCGGCTTTATCTTTGGCGCGGAGAATGGCCGAGGCGTGGCCACCTGCCGCACGGAGAACGGCTGGAGCGCGCCGTCCTTCTTTACCATCACTGGCGGAAGCTGGGGATTGCAGATTGGCATTGAAGGCGTTGATCTGGTCATGGTTTTTCAGGGCGACAGAGGAATGCAGCGCTTGATCGACAGCAAGTTTCAAATTGGTGGAGATGCTTCCGCAGCTGCCGGACCAGTGGGACGTCATGCCACTGCCGACACTGACTGGAGACTGAGCACGGAGATTCTCACTTACTCGCGGGCCAGGGGCCTCTTTGCCGGACTTACTCTGACCGGCGCCGATGTTCGCCGCGACGATGATTCCACAGAGGCCATTTACGGCCACGAAATTTCCACACACCGCATTCTGCGCGGCGACATTGCAGTACCCGCCGCGGCGCATGAATTTCTTGATGCCGTCAGAGACGCCAAGGCGCAGGCCATCGCCTCCAAATAATAACCAATTGCAAAACGCGCTTGGAAGCCGGAGAGCTATTTCACTCTACGGCTTTCAAGACAAATTGAGGAGTTATCATGCTTTGGACAATCTTTGTCATTATTCTCGTTCTGTGGCTGCTGGGCTTCAGTTTTCACATTGCCGGCGGACTGATTCATCTTCTGCTGGTCGTTGCGCTGATTGTCCTGGTGATTAACTTGATCTCCGGACGACGCAGCAATCTCTGAGGCAAAACATTTGAGCCTCTTGCAAAATCTCTTTTTGAAAGCGATAATGCGTCAGGGCGAGACGTTGGTTGTGCCGACAGTTTTGTGAAGAGGACGTCGGGCTCTTAGCCCTTACCTGCCGGTCGCGTCAAACGCAGATTGGTTGATTGAAGAGTTCTTGCTGAGAGGTGATATGAACGCAACCACACAGAAACTGCACGGAGTTGGCCAGAGCATTTGGCTTGATAACATCACGCGTCGCCTGCTCACAAGCGGCACGCTGGAGAGTTATATTCGTGAGCTATCAGTTACGGGACTCACATCGAATCCAACGATCTTCGAGCACGCCATCAAGAACGGCAATGACTACGATGATGCTATCCGGAGAATTCTGGAAGAAGACAAGTTTGGCGCGGAGCTGTTCTTTGAGTTGGCGCTTGAGGATCTGAGGCAAGCGGCGGATCTCTTCCGTCCTGTTTATGATCAAACCGATGGCGTGGATGGATGGGTCTCTCTGGAAGTGTCGCCCCTGCTCGCTCGCGAAACGGCTGCCACGCTGGACGCGGCCGTGGCGCTTCACAAACGCGCCGAGCGGCCCAATCTCTTCATCAAGATTCCTGGCACCAGCGAAGGGCTTCCAGCCATTGAAGAGGCGATCTTCCGCGGCGTGCCGGTGAATGTGACTCTGCTGTTTTCAGCCGAGCAATATCTCGCCTCGGCGAAAGCTTATCTGCGCGGCATTGAGCGGCGTATTGAGGCCGGACTCAATCCCAACGTCTGTTCAGTGGCATCCCTTTTTGTCAGCCGCTGGGACGTTGCCGTTGCCAAAAAAGTTCCAGAAAGTTTGCGCAACCAGCTTGGGATTGCCATCGCCAAAAAGGCTTATGCGCTGTATCGTGAGCTGCTGGATTCTCCGCTTGGTCAGCGCATCCAAAATGCTGGAGCCCGCTCGCAACGGCTGCTATTTGCCAGCACGGGAACCAAGGATCCAAGCGCTTCGGCGCTTCTATACGTTCAAGCTTTGGCATTGCCTTCCACCATTAACACGATGCCTGAGGCTACCTTGAATGCGCTGGCCGCGCATCCGGAATTCGGCGCGGCAGAAGCGGAGAATATCGACGGAATCTTCACGGAATTTGCCGGCGCGGGCATTGACACGGATGCCGTCGCCGCGCAGTTGCTGGAAGAAGGAATCGCTTCGTTCGCCAAATCATGGAACGATCTTATGGAGTGCATTGCGTCGAAGAGCGAGGCGCTCAGGCGGCAGTAGTTGCCCGCGGTGCAGATCATGTCGCGTTGCTGTGGAGGGCATTGGTGAAATCGCGAAAACTTGTTTCGTTTGCCTTTGCTTTGATTGGTATGTTTTCTGCGCTTCGGCCTGCATCCGGCGAAGTTCCGCTGCAAACGGTTCCGAAGGTTGACCTGAGCCGTTACACGGGGCGTTGGTTTGAAATCGCCCGGTATCCAAATTTTTTTGAGCGTAAGTGCGATAGCAATGTGATGGCGAGTTACGCCCTTCGTCCGGACGGCAAAATCAGTGTGATAAATACCTGCCAGACTCATGAAGGCAAGCTCAAACAAGCGAACGGCTGGGCTCAAGTGGTTGACCAGAAGAGCGGCTCAAAGCTCAAGGTGACATTCTTCTGGCCGTTCTTTGGGGATTATTGGATCATCGACCTGGACCCGAATTATGAATACGCTGTAGTCGGCGAACCGAGCCGCAAGTACCTGTGGATTTTAAGCCGCACGGCAAAGATGGATGACAGAATCTATGCGGAAATCACAAGCCGTTTGGCAGCCAAAGGGTATGACGCCGGCAAACTTGAACGGGGCAGACAGTAAGACTCGCGCAGTTGGCCGTCGGGTGAGCCAAGCAAAAGCCTCTTCAAGTGATTGAGGGGGACATGTTATAAATTCGATTGCGCAGTTGATGAGGTTTGGTGCGGAAGAGGGGACTTGAACCCCTAAGCCTTTTGGGCGCTAGCTCCTAAGGCTAGTGTGTTTGCCATTTCACCACTTCCGCATCCTAAGTCAATTTACCACGGCGGAAGAATTTTGGGCAGCCCGGAGGCATTGCATTGGGCTTTCTGCGACATTCGCGCGACAAACGGGTTAATCTAGAGGGTATGAGTCCATCTGTACAGCAGCCGCAAATGAATCTTGTTCAAACCCCCGACTTTCGCGAGTCCTACGCCAACAGCGTCCAGGTTCGGGTGAGCGTGTGGGACTTCCAACTGGTCTTCGGCCTGGCCTCCAGCGAGGCTCCCGACCAGATCACCATTCGCAATCAGAACGCCATCTACCTGAGTCCGCAGCAGGCCAAGGCCTTGTGGAATATGCTGGGGCAGAACCTGGCACAGTACGAACGCGCCTTCGGCGAGCTTAATCTGGAGCCGCAGAGCCACAGCTTTCCCGCCGGACCGGTCAATTAGGGACTAGGGACTAAGGGACTGAGGGACTAAGGGACTGAGGGACCAGGGACTAAGGGACTGGGGACTGAGGGACTAAGAAAAAGCTGGGTGCCCCAGGTCCGGATTTTCGGACCTGGGAAACCACGAACCTCAACCGGCCTCCTTTCAATAAAGTTGGGTGCCCCACCCTCGCGGCGTCTTTGTTTTTGCCGCTAGGGTGGGAATCACGAACCCCGGAACCTGGGATTCCATGATCCCCCACCGTCTTCAAGAGGAATGCGGGTGCCCCCGGTCCCGCTTTTGGGACCGGGGAGGCCATACTCCCGTCGAATTCAAGAGGAATGCAAGCCTTGCTCTCTAGAAGAATCATTCCGTCGCCCGTCGCCTGGATCGTCTTTCCGGTGATCTTTGCGGCACTTCTTGTGAGCCATCTGCCCCTGCTTCGTCTGCCCTACTATTGGGATGAGGCCGGCTACTACATTCCCGCAGCCTGGGATTTCTTCCGCACCGGCTCGCTGATCCCCATCAGCACACTCTCGAATGCACATCCGCCGCTGCCCAGCGTCTATCTGGCGCTTTTGTGGAAGCTCTTCGGCTTCTGCCCTTTGGTCACGCGCATCGCTGCCCTGGCCGCCGCTGCGCTTGGCCTTGCCGCTGTCTGGCGGCTGACCATGCGCCTGGTTGGCAGCGCCTCGGTCGCCTTCTGGACCGTCACTCTTACCGCGCTCTATCCCATCTGGTTCGCCCAAAGCTCACTCGCTCACGCCGATATCTTTGCCGCCGCCTTCACCCTCTGGGGACTGGTTTACGCGATGCCCGCCCGCAACCGCTTGCTGCCGAGCAAGCCATGGGTCGCCGCGCTGTGCTTTTCAGCCGCCGCGCTCTGCAAGGAAACGGCCATCGCCATCCCACTCACCCTGGCCGCTTACAGCCTATGGGAAAGCTACCGCGCACCCGGTATGAAGCGCACACGGCTCTGGCGCGAGTCGGCGTGGCTGACCGCCTGCGCGTTGCCGCTGGCCGCGTGGTACGCCTACCATCGCTGGAAGACAGGATTTCTCTTCGGCAATCCAGAGTTCCTGCGCTACAACGCTCAGGCCAACCTCTCGCCCGCGCGTTTTATCGCCGCCTTCGGCCATCGCATCCTGCATCTGACCGCGCACATGAACCTCTTTGTGCCGGTGCTGATGGCGCTGGCCGCGCTGCTGCTGATGCCCAAGCCGGAGAAGGGATCAGGGATCAGGGATCAGGGATCAGAGGATAGGGAACAGGGAACAGAGGATAGGGAACAGGGAACAGGGAATAGGGATCAGGGAACCGGGAATGTCCCTGATAGCCCTACAAGCTGTCATCCTGAGCGGAGCAGGCCGCGTTCTTTGCGGACTGCGCAGTCGAAGGACCTGCGGTTGCTTTTGTCGCAGTTCTTCTCTTCATTGATCTCGTCAAACCAGGATAGCGACGATACTCCCATAGGCAACAGCTCCCGCCCCGCCCTTGAAGCCGCCGCGCTGCGCCGCATCTTTCTGCTGCTCGCCGTAAACGCCGCCTTCTTCAGCGTTCTGGGCGGAGCGCTGCTCACCCGCTATCTGCTGCCCATGTACCCGTTGGTGCTGCTCCTGGCCGTGACCACGCTCTATCGCCGCGCGCCCCAGTGGCAGGCGCTGGCCGCTTTCTCTGCCGCCGCCTTCATTCTGGGTATCTTCATCGATCCCCCGTACGGCTTTGCCCCGGAGGACAACCTGGCCTATGCCCGCGTCATCCGCCTCCATCAAGCGGGCATCGCGCAACTGGAGCAGCGCTATCCCGGCGCGATCGTCCTCAGCGCTTGGCCGGTCACCGATGCGCTGACTCGCCCCGAACTGGGCTACCTAACACAACCTTTTCCTGTAACCCCCATCGACGACTTCAGCGCCCCGCAGATCGCCCGCGCCGCCGAGGAACCGCAGAAGTACTCCGTGGCTCTCGTCTTCAGCACCAAGGCCGATCCTGCCTCGCCACTATTTACGCTGGGCGAGGCCAGCAAGGCGATGGACGAGCGCTACTTTGGCCTTCACCACGATCTGAAGCCCGAAGAGATTGCCCTCGAGCTCGGCGGCACAATCGTCTGGAAGCAGCAGGACCACGGCCAGTGGATCGCACTGATTCGCTTCAACCGCCAATTCGACGCGCGGCTGGAGTAAGTCAAACAGTGATGATCGTCAATTTATCTCCGCGCGGGAGTATTCTTGGTAAAGGCTTACCCGCGATTTATTTTTCCCTAAAGGCTATGCGCATGAAATCTCATCTTCAGCTTCTTTTTGCGTTCTGTGTACTGATTTCTTTTGCCGGCTGCGGTGGTGGTGGCTCTTCCACAAGCAGCAGTATCGCGCTGCAACTGGCCAGCCCCACGCTCACCATCTCCGATAATTCCAGCGGCAGCGACGCCGTCACCCTGACACGCACCGGAACGACGGGAAGTGTTACCCTCGGCTTGACCGGTTTGCCTGCGGGCGCGACCGTAGCAATCACCAATCCCGGCAGTTCCAACAGCGGGCAGATCACCGTGACCCTTGCCACGACGGCTGCGGGAAGCTATCCGCTCAGCCTCCGGGCCACTGACGGAACCAACTCGGCCTCCATCGGCCTCACACTGGTCGTCAATCCAGCGCCGAGCGATCTCGGCCTGCAACTGGCCAGCCCCTCGCTCACCATCTCCGCTGCCGCCAGCGCCAGCGACGCCGTCACCTTGACTCGGACCGGAACAACCACCGGCAGCGTCACCTTGAGCCTCTCCGGGCTGCCCGCCGGCGCCACCGTCTCCTATCTCAACCCAGCCTCCAGCAACAGCGGCAAAATCATTCTGATCGACACCACCGCCGCCGCAGGCACCTATCCGCTCACCCTCCAGGCCACCGACGGAACCAGCACGGCCTCGTCGAACCTCAGCCTCACCGTCAACTCAGCCAGCGAGCCCACTGATCCGTACGCCTGGAGTTCCACCGGCCCCATCATCTCCGCCATCCCCGACGCCACGCATTCGCTGATCGCCGTCAAAGATCCCACCGCCGTCTACTACAACAATCAGTGGAATGTTTACGCCAGCAGTGTGGACTCGAACGGCGATTACAACATGGTCTATCTGCACTTTCCCGATTGGAGCCAAGCCTCGGCCGCCCAGCCTTATTACATGGACCAGAATCCAAACCTCGCAGGCTACCATTGCGCGCCGGAGCTCTTCTACTTTGCCCCGCAGAACAAGTGGTATCTCATCTATCAGTCCGGCCCGCCCACTTACTCCACCGCCGACGACCCCACCCAGCCCGCCACCTGGACCGCGCCGCAGTATTTCTTCTCCGGTCAGCCTTCCACGGTCAGCAACTGGATCGATTTCTGGGTCATCTGCGACACCGCCAACTGCTATCTCTTCTTCAGCGGCGACAATGGCAACTACTACCGCAGTCAGACCACCGTGGCCAACTTCCCCAACGGCTTTGACACGCCGCAGATCATCCTGCAGGCCACCAACGCCGGCGATCTCTTTGAGGCCAGCCGCGTTTATAGTTTGAAGGGATCGACGGGATATTTGGCACTGATCGAGTGCATGGGCGGCAACTCCGGCCATCGCTACTTCCGCGCCTTTACCGCTGCCAGCCTCGACGGCATCTGGACTCCGGCAACTGGCGCCAACAGTTGGGACGCGCCCTTCCTCGGCTCAAACGATGTGAGCTTTGCCAGTGGAGTTACGGCCTGGACCGATGACTTCAGCCACGGTGAAGTTCTGCGCACAGGCACCGACGAGCTTCTCCAGATCGACCCCGCGAATCTGCAATTTCTTTATCAGGGCGACAATCCGGCAGCGGGCGCCACGTCGTACAACGCCATCCCTTGGCAGCTTGGCCTGGCGACGGCCACCAGTTATTAGCGCAAGTTGCAGCTTCGGTCTCCAGACCATCTGTTGCGTGGACCTTCCGGTCCACGCAACAACCTACTTCTTCCCTTTGCCCGTTCGGCCGCCCAGCAGCCCTTCCAGCTCTTCCTTGAACTCGCGCACATCCTTGAAGTCGCGGTAGACCGAGGCAAAGCGGATATAGGCCACCGTGTCCAGCCCTTTGAGCTGGTTCATAATCAGTTCGCCGATCTCGCGGGTGGTGCGCTCGCGCTCTGGGGCATCCATCAGGTAAGTCTCGGCGGCGTCCACAATGGCCTCCAGGTTGCTTGAAGGCACGGGACGCTTCTCGCAGGCGCGCAGCAGGCCGCTCAGCACCTTTTGGCGGTCAAAGCGCTCGCGCCGACCGTCCTTTTTCACCACCATGTAGGGAATTTCATCGATTCGTTCATAGGTCGTAAAGCGCTTGTTGCAACGCTCGCAGACGCGCCGCCGACGGATCGAGTCGGCCTCTTTGCTCTCGCGCGAGTCCACCACCCGATCCTGACCAAAACCGCAAAAAGGACACTTCATCTTGCTGCGATTCTACGACATGAGAGCAGGCAGAAACCAGCCAATCGGTTCAGACCCCAGCCGCAAGTGGCGAAATGGGAGGGAGTTTACTTATCCCAGCCCTAGAAAAACCGCCAGCGCGCGATTGACCGCAGCCAGCGTGCGCGCGTTCACTGCGCCGAAAACCTCGCCCGCCTTCTCGCGCGGAATCGTGAGCGCCTTGTCCACCATAATCTGCGCGCGGTTGCGCAGGCCATTCTCCACGCTCGGTTCAACGGCAATGCGAAAGGTTTCTATCGGGCGCAATTCGGTGGTGACGGGCAGAACCGTAATCGAAGGATGCAAGGCGAAGAGGTCCGACTGAATCACCAGCGCGGGCCGCGGCTTGCCGTACGCTCCGGCCAGAAGCACGGGAACCAGATCGCCGCGCTTCATACCCAGCCGTCCGTATCCGCAACCTCAGCCATCCAGGCCAGCGTTTCCGCTTCCTGCGCGTCGCCCACAAGCGACAGGCACTCCCGCTCGCACTTCCGCCGAAAGCTCTCCAGCCGCGTGTCGGGAACCCAAATCTGCACCGGCTTGAATCCCGCCGCGCGCAGTGCGTCGCGGTGCTTGCGAACCCGGTCTGTCACGGCAGTTCTCATCGTGGACCTCTGTTCCATGAAACATGACACCGCCAAAGAGGTGTTTCATGCAACAAAATTTTAGAAATGATTGGAGTGGTCGGCCTTCACCACTCGCGCCGCACGCCAAAAGCGTCCAGTAGTGGATCGTTGCTGAGTAGCGGAATGTTCTCGTGAATCGCCTGCGCCGCCAGCATCCGGTCAAAGGGGTCTTTGTGCGTGCCGGCCAACAGCCCAGCGCGCTGCGCGTGTTCCGGTGTGAAGGGAAGCAGCAAATATCCCGCCGCAGTCACCTCGGAGACAAAATTCTCCGCCAAATCCTGCGCGAAATCGAGTTTTCCCAGCCGGTATTTAGTCGCAACTTCCCACGCCGAAGCGGCAGAGACGATGATTTCGTTGCTTGGAGATTGAACGATGCGACGAGCGCGTGCCGAGAGCGAGTCTTCGTCGAAGGCCGCCCAAAGCAGCGTGTGTGTGTCGAGCAAAATCCTCACTCGCCTTCACCGTTCCATAGGCGAAGCTCATCCTCTGGCAGCGGATCGAAGAACTCCGGCCCAACCTTCCCACGCCCCTTCAGGAATCCAATACGGCGGCTCGCCGGCGCCGGATCGATAGCCACCAGGCGTGCCACCGGCTTGCGCTCCCGGCCAGAGGTAATCTGCACCTCTTCGCCTAGCTGCGCCCGGCGCAGCAGCTCCGAGAGGTTGG
>CAZYCV010000037.1:38325-39599 GCA_964645305.1 uncultured Occallatibacter sp.
GTAATCTGCACCTCTTCGCCTAGCTGCGCCCGGCGCAGCAGCTCCGAGAGGTTGGTCTTGGCTTCAAAGATCGTGGCGCTGTGCATGATTTTATACCTGCTAATCTAGCCTAGCTAATATAATATGCGAAGTCAAGAACGAAACAGAACCTTGCTCTCCCGCGGACCAACTCTTTCAGGTATTGTGTGCAATACAGTATTGTGACAATGGAGGCAGTCTCATGAAGATGTTGGCGGCTATTCTCATGCTAGAGATCGGTCTGAGTGCGCATCTCTCTCCCGCGCAGCAGACGGCGGTGCCGCTTCCTGAAGTTATCAGTGCTGCCGAACCAACCTATCCACAAATCGGTAAAGCTGCGCACATTTCAGGAATTGTGCATTTGCATCTCACGACAGACGGAAAGCGAATCTCTACTATCACGGAACAAGCCGGACCGGCAATGCTCATACCGCCTGCTGAAGCCTATGTTCGCACATGGATATTCGCTGAACACGCCCCAACAGCATTCGATGCAACAATCCGCTATAACTATCAGGAAAAGTCGGAATGCGAGACAGGAGTCCGACTGAACCCCGCAGTTCTTCACCTTCCCAGGGAAGCTGAGATCAACGCGGCGGGATATTGCGATTCCGTTCGATTCTTCAGGAACAAGAAGATTCTTGCGGAGCAGCACGCCTATGCGGTCGAACTGCATTTTGTTCTCAATGGCGACGAGATTGAAGCGCCTACTGAAGTCGTGGTCACGAACCGCATTGGCAAGAATACCTTTCATTCCGTCCCGCTTCCCATGAAAGACGGGCTTTTGCTGATACCGGAAGGGATGGTAAATGGTTCAGAACTTGAATTTGAAACAAAAACTGGCCAAGATAAGATCGATATACTGGGTATTTCTCAATACCAACTGAGTGAATCATGGACGATAAAGTTGGCGGATAAAAATGACCACACTTCTTTTTCAGTGCCGAGAGGATGGAATATTCGCTCTTCTTGCAACGTCGAGTTTGAGCCGTTGGAAGGCGAAGGAACAGCGATGACTCAATCATTCTGTCGCAGACCAATAAACAAGTAGAAACTCGAAAGTTCTTAATCGGGCTGAAAAATCCCACCCAAGCCCAATATATAGACGAGGCAAGGGTGGGATACACAACCAGTTTTGACAACTACCGGTTCTTGGCGACTTCTTCCACCGTGACCGGATCAAGGAACGGCATGGCGGCGCGGAGTTCTTTGCCGACGATCTCGACCGGGTGCTTGGCTTCGGCTTCGCGGAAGGC
>CAZYCV010000038.1:0-39101 GCA_964645305.1 uncultured Occallatibacter sp.
CCGCCGCCGAAGAGCTTTACCTCAACCTCTTCGCGGCGCGCACCGAGCACGTCAAATCGCTCGGCCAATTCACGGATGGCAAAGTCCACATAGCGGCGGCCGGCGGCTCGACTCAACGGTATGGGCGGCTTGGTGGGAAAGCGCGGCAGCATGGGATGGCAGAGCGCGCCCAAACCGAGGCGCGGCACACGGAAGGCAATGCCGACACAAGAACCGAGCAGTGTGCGCAGAATGGTTGGCTCCCTCACCAGGCGAGACTCACCCGGCTGCAAATAGATCTCGGGAAGTTTTTCTGTTGCCTCAGCCATCGACCCTCCTGTAGAGGGCCGGGGCGACCGGCACGAGGGGCAGCTTCATATCGTGCAGGGTTTCGGCGTGGCCGACAAACATATATCCGCCGGGGAGCAGGTAGCTGGAAAGTTTTTGCAAAATCCGTTCTTGCGTTTGCCGGTCGAAGTAGATGATGACGTTGCGGCAGAAGATGGCGTCCGCCTTCTCGCTCATGCCGTAATCAGAGTCCATGAAATTCAAGCGTCGGAACTCGACCGCGCGACGCAGTTCCGGCACAACGCGCACCTGCTCGGAGCCAGGCTTGCGGCTGCGCATAAAGTATTTGCGGCGCAGCCAAGGCGAGACTGGGGCGATGATGTCTTGGGTATAGACGCCCAGCTCGGCCTTGGACAAAACGATATTGGAGATGTCGCTGGCCAGAATGCGAAAGCGGAATCCGGGATGGGCCGCCGCGTACTCGCTGAGGACAACGGCCATGGTATACGGCTCTTCGCCTGTGGAGCAACCTGCACTCCAAATGATGAAATTCCGCCCGTTGATGCGCTCCGCCATCTCTGGAAGGGCCTTTTCAACCAGAAAATCGAAGTGTTTCGGCTCACGAAAAAAGTCGGTTTTGTTGGTGGTCACCACATCGATCAGATGGATCAGCTCATCCTTAAGACCCGTCGGCCCAAAAAGATAATTGCAATACTCGCTGTAGGAATGGAAACTGAGAGCTTTCAGCCGACGCTTGATGCGCGACTCAAGCATAGTCTTTCGTTCCGTGCCCAGGTGAATGCCGGCCTGAGCGTAGATCAACTCGCATAGGCGCGCATAGTCTTTTACGGAAATAGTCTCGTCGTGAGCGCCCATGATGTGTATGGGGCGGCTAGTTCTATCCTGAACCGCCCCATCTCCTCCCCTTATGCTGCAACCAGTTGCCTGTCATTTGTTTGCTTATCGGCAAGCGGGCGGGAGGCATCCAGCTTGCTTGATTCCACTCCGCGGACTGCTGTAAGCTCCTCGGCCGAGAAGACGCGGTCGATGTCCAGAATCATGATGAACTGGGTGTCGCGCTTGCCCATTCCCTTGATGAAGTCTGTCTTGATCTGGGTTCCGATGCGCGGCGCCGGCTGAATCTGATCCGGCTCCAGATCGATGACCTCCTCGACCGAATCGGTCAGCGCGCCGATTACCGTTGATTCGCCTTCCAGGAGCACCTCGACAACGACGATGCAGGTGTTGCGCGTGCTTTCGGTCTTCGACATTTCAAAGCAAAGCCGGAGATCGACAACCGGAACCACACTGCCGCGCAGGTTGATGACCCCGGCCATGAACTCTGGCGTGCGGGGAATTTGGGTGATGGTAGTGAGGTCGAGAACCTCTCTTACCTTGGCCACATCGGTGGCAAAGATCTCGTTGCCGAGCTTGAAGGTGAGGTACTGCCGCGCTTCCGTGATTTCGCTAACGCTCATACTGCAACTCCTCTCGTGAAGACTGGTGCGGATCGATAGTTTCCCAGGTCTCAGAATCGAGACCTGGGGCACCCACATTGGATGAATCACAAACGATCAGCACCTGGCTGAAACCTTAGAAACGCTCGAACTCACCATCCAATTCGTCGTGTTTGTCTTTGAGACGGAGATTCACCCCGCCCGCCGGTTTCGCGTTGAAAGAGGCCGGATGCGCTGCCTGACTGGCCGGCCTTGGCGCGGCAGAGTGCGTGGAGCGCGCGGCCTTTGCGCCCTTGCGCCCGCCACCCTCGTCGCCGGTGTGGAAGAAGCCCAGCGCACTGACCAATTGATCGGATTGCCCGGTCAACTCCTCAGTGGTTGAAGCCATTTCCTCCGAGGCCGATGCGTTCTGCTGAATCACCTTCTCCAGTTGTTGCAATGCCTTGTTGATCTGCTCGGCGCCGGTGTCCTGCTCCTTGCTGGCAGCAGAAATCTCCTGCACCAATTCGGCGGTGCGCTGGATGTCGGGGACGAGTTTGTCCAGCATCTCGCCCGACTTCTCCGAGACTCGGAGCGTGGTTGCCGAGAGTTGATTGATCTCCGCCGCCGCCTTTTGGCTGCGCTCGGCGAGCTTCCTGACCTCTGCCGCCACCACGGCAAAGCCCTTGCCATGCTCTCCGGCGCGCGCCGCTTCGATGGCCGCGTTGAGCGCCAGCAGGTTGGTCTGGCGGGCAATCTCTTCAATGATCGAGATCTTGTTGGCAATCTCTTTCATCGCGGAGACCGCTTCCAGAACGCTCTTGCCGCTCTCGGCTGCGTCTTTGGCGCTCTTGTTGGCGATCTTGTCGGTTTGCGAGGCATTGTCGGCGTTTTGCTTGATGTTACTGACCATCTCTTCCATCGAGGACGAAGCCTCTTCCGCCGCCGCCGCTTGTGCGCTGGCACCTTTGGAGACCTGCACCGAAGCAGTTGAGATGGACTGCGAGGCCGCTGCAACTTCACCGGCGATGCCGCGAATATCGGAGACCGTGCGGGTCAACCCGCTGACCATCGAAGCCAGCGCCTGCATCAGTTTGTCCTGTGGAGAACGCTCATGCAGCTCGACTGTCAGATTGCCATTGGCCACCTCTTCAGCCGCCGCGGTGATGTCATTCATCGCTACAACGAGAGTGTTCAGATTGTTTTTGATGGTGTTGAAGTCGCCGTTGTAAGTGTCGGTGATCTGCGGAGGCACATCGCCCTTGGAGATCATGTCCACATAGCGCGCGGCTACATTGAGAGGCCCGATTACCGCGTCCAGCGTGTCATCGACGCCTTGCACGATCTTGCGGTAATCGCCCTGATGTTTGCTGGCGTCGGCGCGTGTGGCGAGCTTGCCATCCACCGCTGCCTTCACCAACATTCCGGCATCGGAGACCAGCGCGTTGACCGCGTCGATGCAAGTGTTCAGATTGTTCTTGAGGACGTTGAAGTCGCCGTTGTAGGTGTCGGTGATCCGCGCTGGAATGTCGCCCCGGCTGATCCGGTCGACATAATTCGCGGCAACGTTGAGTGGTCCGATCACTGCGTCGAGCGTGTCATCCACGCCTTGCACGATCTTGCGGTAGTCGCCATTGTGCTTGGATGCGTCAGCGCGCGTGGCCAGCTTGCCGTCCACCGCCGCCTTGACCAACATTCCGGCGTCAGTGACCAGCGCGTTGACTGCGTCGATGCAAGTATTCAAGTTGTTCTTGATGGTGTTGAAGTCGCCGTTGTAGGTGTCGGTGATTTTGGTGGGAATATCGCCTTGGCTGATGCGAGCCACGTAGTTGGCGGCAACGTTGAGAGGTCCAATGACCGCGTCCAGACAATCGTCCACGCCTTGCACGATCTTGCGGTAGTCGCCCTGATGCTTGCTGGCGTCGGCGCGCGTGGCCAGCTTGCCTTCAACGGCAGCCTTCGAAAGCAGGCCAGCATCGGAGACCAGCGCGTTGACCGCGTCGATGCAGGTGTTCAAGTTGTTTTTGATGGTGTTGAAGTCGCCGTTGTAGGTGTCGGTGATTTTGGCGGGAATATCGCCTTGGCTGATGCGAGCCACGTAGTTGGCGGCAACGTTGAGAGGTCCGATGACCGCGTCCAGGCAATCGTCCACGCCTTGCACAATCTTGCGATAGTCGCCCTGATGCTTGGATGCGTCGGCGCGCGTAGCGAGCTTGCCTTCAACGGCTGCCTTGGAGAGCAGGGCAGCATCGGCAACCAGCGCATTGACTGCGTCGATGCAGGTGTTCAGGTTGTTTTTGATGGTGTTGAAGTCACCGTTGTAGGTGTCGGTGATTTTGGCGGGAATGTCGCCTTTGGCGATGCGGTCCACATAGTTGGCAGAGACGTTCAGTGGCCCGATCACCGCGTCCAGGGTATCGTTTACGCCCTGCACGATCTTTCGGTAGTCGCCCTGATGCTTGTTGGCGTCGGCGCGCGTCGCCAGTTTGCCTTCGACCGCCGCTTTGGAGAGGACTCCGGCGTCGGCGACCAGCGCGTTGACCGCGTCGATGCAACTGTTGAGGTTGTTTTTGATGGTGTTGAAGTCGCCGAAGTAAACATCGGTGATCTTGGGGGGGATATCGCCTTTGCTGATGCGGTCCACGTAATTCGCGGCGACATTCAGCGGAGTGATTACCGCGTCAAGAATGCTGTTGATGCCCACGACGAATTCGGCGTAGGCACCTTTGACCCGCTCCGGATGCCCGCGCTCGGACAGCTTGCCTTCCTTGGCCGCACTGGTGAGTCGATCAAACATCTTCATCAGGGTCTGCATCACTTCGGCGACGTTGTTGACGGCTACCTTCATCTTTTCGTGGTCGCCTTTGTAGGTCTGCGTGATAAGTTCATCAATTTTGCCGGCTGAAATCTGCGCCAGAACGCGATTGCCTTCGCCGATGGGCAGAAGAATCGCGTCCAGCATTTCGTTGACGCCGCGCACAATCTCCGCGTAGGCGCCCTGGAATTGCTCGGGCTTGCCGCGGTCAGAGAGCTGCCCATCCTTGGAGGCCTCAATCAGCCGCCCCAATTCTCTTTGCAGACCCTGGAGCACCTGGGCCACATTGTTGATGGCCAACTTCATTTTTTCGTGGTCGCCTTGGTAATTTTGAGCGATCAACTCATCGATCTTGCCGCCTGAAATCTGGGCCAGCACCCGGTTTCCCTCGCCGATGGGCAGCAGAATCGCGTCCAGCATCTCGTTGACGCCTTGCACAATCTCGCGATGCGTGCCGTTGAAGAGCGTTGCCTTGCCACGCTCGGAGAGACGGCCTTCTTTGGAGGCGTCCACCAGCCGCATGACCTCGTTCAGCACCAGCAACAGATCGTCGTCATCCATCGGAGGTTTCTTCTCACTCACGCGTTCACGGACTGCGTGCCCGTTCCCGCCGCTTCCGGAAACCGCGCTATGCGCCTTCCGGCCTTCACTTACCAATGCAGTTGGCATGAAATTCGCCCCTCCCTTTGGCCTGAATCCCAGACCTTCCCTCTGCCCGCTGTCAGAGTTGGAAAGAAAGATTCCAGGATCAGTCAGTTAGATCGTGATTGGACAGGTGCTGGCGCTCACTCCAGCACCGACGAAGATTTACGGAGCTCACTGCGTCGCTTTACTATCCCGCAGGCACTGTTTGACGGCCGCCGCCATGGCCGGCGCCGGCCGGCCACGCGCGCTTTGCGAGACGGCCCGCACCGCATCCTGCGCCAAGCGCTCCGGGTCCAGAATCAGCGCCACCGTTCCGTTGCCGAGGATGGTTGCCCCACTGACTACCTGCACGTGACGGTAGAAGCGGCCCAGGTTCTTGATGACCGTCTGGCAGTCGCCCAGCACCACATCGACGACGAAACCGTAGCGCCCGGCCTCGGTTTCGACAATCATGATCTGCTCGATCTTGGGCCGCGGCGAGCGGATATTGAAGTACTCGCGCAGGCGGATGTAGGGAATCAACTCGCCGCGCACATGGGCCAGATGCTTGCCGTTGGCTGCCTCGACGTCGGCCTGCGTCAGCTCGACGCACTCCTGGGTATTGGCCAGCGGAAGCACGAAGAAGGCTTCGCCGATACGCACCAGCAAGCCGTCAATAATGGCCAACGTCAGCGGCAGGCGCAGGGTCACGGTGGTTCCCTGGCCAGGCGCGCTCGCCACGTCAATCGAGCCGCGCAAACTGTCCACCCGCTGCCGCACCACATCCATCCCCACGCCGCGCCCGCTGACGTCAGTGACCTGCTTGGCGGTGGAAAACCCCGGCTGGAAGATGAAGCTGAAGATCTCCTGTTGGCTGAGCTGCGCATTTTCGGTGGTCAGCCCGCGCTCGATGGCCCGGGCGCGCACCGCTTCCGCGTCAATGCCTCCGCCGTCATCGGAGACCGCAATCAGCACGCTCGCCCCGGAGTGACGCGCGGCCAGATGAATGACCGCCGTCGCCGACTTGCCCTGCGCGGCCCGCGCTTCGGGCGGCTCAATGCCGTGGTCCATGCTATTGCGGATCAAGTGCATCAGCGGGTCGCTCAACTGATCGATGACCGTTTTATCCAGCTCCGTATCCGCGCCCTCGATCGTCAGCTCGACATTCTTGCCCAAGTCACGCGCCAGATCATGCACCAGGCGGCGAAATTTCTCAAAGGTTGAGCGAATCGGCATCATGCGGATATTCATCGAGTTCTCGCGCAAGGAGCTGGTCAGCCGCTCAATCTCTTCAGAGACCGAGGTGATCTCAAGATCATCGTGCTTGGCGGCAATCTCGCTGAGCCGCGCCTGCACTGTCACCAGTTCGCCGACCAAATCCACAAACTGATCCAGCTTGGCGGCGGGAACGCGCAGACTGGAAGCATTGTCCGGCGTATCATACGTGCGGCGACCGCCGCGATTTTCCCTTTTGTCTTCAAGAGCGCGTGCGGTTACCTCCGCAGCGCTCATCTGGGTTGAAGCGCGCTGCGGCGCTCCAGCCGACGAGAGAGTGGAGACGGAGGGCGACTCCACAATGGGCTCAATGAGCAGTTCGCAACTGTCTTCAACAAAGATAAAGACATCGCGAATGGCATCTTGTCCAGCCGCCGAAGATAGCACCATCTCCCAACTGACGTAACAGCGCTCCGGGTCCAGCTCCTCGAACGGCGGAACTGCCGCCATGCTGGCTCGAATCGCCAGACCACCCAATCCTTTCAGTTCATGCAACAGAAGCAGCGGATTGGCGCCATTCTGCATGAAATCCGCGCCAGGCGCAAAGCGGATGGACCACTCCCGTGCCGGACCCGAGGAGTCACTGGAATTCGACCCGGTCCCCGCCATAGCATCAGAAACCGGCTCGGCGGCAACCGGAGCAGGCTTTCCCGCAAGCACTTTCTTTTCTAGCTTCTTTTCTGGCTTGCCGGTCAGATGGCGCACCTTGGCCAGAATCTCCGCGCAGGCCGCCGGGTCAGCCGCCGACGCGCCTTCCATCCCCTCTTCCAGCATCGCCCGGATCTGATCAAGAGCTGAAAGCGTCAGATCAATCAACTCTGAACTGATCACCAACCGCCCGTTGCGGACCTCGTCGAAGGCCGTTTCGAGGTTATGCGTGAAGGTGGCCATATCCTCGAAGCCGAACATCGCCCCGGAGCCTTTCAGGGTGTGCAGAGCGCGGAAGACCCGCCCCACCAGCTCCAGGTCGGCGCGGTTGTCATTCAACTCCAGAAGCGCCGATTCCAGATCGACCAGAACCTCGCGCCCTTCTTCCCGGAAAGCCTGTTTGAACTGGTCGGCTTTGCTTGCCATCGACAACCACCTACCCTGCTTGCTTACAGGACGTTGACTGGAAAGATCAAATGTTGCAGCCCTGCTTCACTCAACGACGCAAGAACCGCTTCCGGCGGCGCATCCACATACGAAAAACTGACGCCGGCACCCTTTGCCTTGCGCTCTGCGGCCCAAAGCAACTGCACCGCCGCCACATCCAGATCGGTGACGCCTTCCACTGAAATCCGCACTTCACGGCCGGAACCGAGCGCCAGCGCCAGCAGTTCCTTGAACTCCGAGGCGCAACCAATGCCGACTGCTTCTTGCAAACGAAGCAGATTCTGCGTCTCACTTTGTTCCAGCGTGACTCCCATACCTGCTCCTTCCGCGCCTGATAGGCACCTTGCTTGTCCACCCACACGCGGCCTTAATAGTTGGAAAAATCAAATACTCCACTCACGTTATATCGGGCTGCGCAACACCACCTTTATCAACCTTCACAGAGCAATTGTTGAGTTATCCTCGCACGGTCGCGCATTGGTTATTTCTAATAATGACCTCATTCCAAACATGGGAAGCCCGTACGTAAACTGTATCGGCGAAGCGATCTAATTCACCTATGAAATAGGGAGTTAAGGGGGGTGTCTCTTTGTAGCTTCCCAAAAAATATAACTCATCTTCCACTCCGGGAATTTATCCAGCTTACCGAGTTTCTGCGCACTAACATTCCTCCTCTATGCACGCGCAAACTCATAAGCAAGAATGCTCGCCGCAGCTAGCGGCGCTGGGCTCTCGGAGCGAAACGCACCACCTCTCCGCGCGTATGCTTTCCTCTATTAACCTTCCGCCGGAAGCCGCCGATATACAGGATGAGCTGGGAATTTTAGCGGCCGGTGCTGTTGTATTTGAGTTCTTGGCCAGTTGACCTGCGCCTGATCGCGCCGGGTTAAAGCAAGCATAGACGGAGGAAGCCTAGATGGCCATGAAAGTCCTCGTCGTAGACGATTCCATCACGATGGTGATGAGTCTCAAAACCACTCTCTCCATGAACGGCTTTGAGGTCGAGACGGCCGCCAACGGCCAGCTGGCGTTGGACAAGCTGAGTGCCGGATACAGGCCCAATCTCATTGTCACCGACATCAATATGCCGGTCATGGGTGGTCTTGAGCTGATCCCCAAGCTGCGCGCCATGCCAGGATTGAAATTCGTGCCCATCTTGACTCTTACTACCGAGAGCGATGCCGCCAAGCGCGACGAGGGCAAGCGAGCCGGCGCCACCGGCTGGATCGTCAAGCCCTGCTCGGGCGACGACCTGATCCGTGTCATCAAGAAGGTACTGCCGGGAGCATAAGGGCATGGCGTCTATGGCTTATCGAGAACAGGAACTTTACGTGTCCACGTCCGCAGGGCGCGAGGATGCCGAAGACGACCCATCCTCATCAGCCAACAGCATCCGCTATCGCAAGGCCCGCAGTCGACTCATCAATCAGACAATATTCCGGCTGACATTCATTTTGTTTTTTTATTTGATGATGCGCGCCATCGTGGGCCCGGTTCCCGTTGGAGCCGAAGGTGCCACCGCAGCGGCTTTTTTCTTCCTTCTCGTTTTTCCCACGCTGGTGGGCCAATGGCTCAATTGGAAAAGTGCTCTCAAGGGCATTGCCGATCTAGGAATCATCGGTACCTTAAGCAAGGCTGATCTGGCGAATGTCTCCGCGCGCAGCATGGCGATGAGAAATGAACTGCAGGCCTCCAAACCTTACATCGACGTGATGCACGATCAGATTGGCGACTCGCTGGCTGAATCCGAGCGCGAGGTCATCGAGGTCATCCAGCAGATCAGCACCCTCAACGCCAAAGCCCGCCAACAAAGAGAGCGTATAGCCGCTTCGATTAAAAGCGGCAGGGAGTTGACGGATAGCACTCATCAGCGCGTCGAGAACAACAAGCAGATTATTGCTGCCATCGATATGCAGTTCGAAACCCAGATTGACGAGTTCAGGAACAATTTCGAGCGTATTCAAGGACTGGCCGACGAGGTCGCTGCGCTCACGCCGCTCATCAAGGTCATCACCTCGATTGCCCAGCAGACCAACCTGCTTGCCCTGAATGCCGAGATCGAGGCGGCACGTGCAGGCAGTGCCGGAAGAGGCTTCTCTGTGGTAGCCTTCGAGGTCAGGAAGCTGGCTGTTCACTCCACCAAAGCCGCCTCCGACATCGCCGCTAGGATCAATGCCACCTGCAAGAAAGTCGACCAGGAGTTGGCTGAATCCCGCGCCTCGCTGGAAGAACACGAGACCAGCAGCGCCATGAGTCAATTGGTGGGTGACCTGAACGGGATGCAGTCCGAGTTTGCTAAAAACGGACAACTGCTTCTGGATGTGATTACAGAAGTCGATGCCAACTACGCCGAGAGCGTTGAGCGCCTCACCCAGGCTCTCGGCCACATCCAGTTCCAGGACGTGATGCGGCAGAGAATGGAGCATGTGCAGGAGGCGCTCCAGGAGATGCGCGACCATATGCAGAATATGTCGGAAAAGGCATACGATTTCGTTTGGGAAGGGAACTTCGATCCAACCTTCGACCAGATGCTGGAAGCTCAAAAAGATAAATATAGAATGGCCAGTCAGACCATTACTCACCTTGCCGTGGCCGGCGGCCAGTCCAGGAATACAAACGACGGGCCGATGATCGAACTGTTCTGAGGATTGCACTCAATGCCGATGCAGGGCCTCGACGGCGACTTCGATCACGGCAAAAAGTACACTGACTGCCGCAAGAAATCCCTTTGCGCGCTGCCAACTTTGCTCATGTCGCTCCATGCGCCGCTCCAACTCAGCCAACCGCCCTCCGTTGCCATCACCCATCAGGCCGGTCATCTGCGTCTTCAATACGCTCAAGTCGCTTAGCACCTGTGCTTCAAATTCATTCATCATCCGCATTCACCGGACTCCATTCGCCAATCATTCACAAAGAGTTGCCGTACGCAATCACAACGGCAGGTTAATAAACAATGCCGTGGAAAACTCCGAATAGTTGGGCGGCGTGAAGCCGTCATACATTCGGATATAGAAGCGATCAGCGGCGGTTTCGCGGGAAAATGTCATAACAGGCAGAGTTGAGCGCATGACAAGATCCGGATCTTCACCCGCCATAAAAGCAAAGTCCCTCCGACGAATCTCAAATCCACCTCCGGTCGGTGGCGTAACATTCGCATTGACAGTCACGGTCGCTCCACTCAACGAGGTCACCGTCAGCGCATTCAAATTGGCTAGGTAAGTCGGTGATACCGGTGCCGGAAGCCATGTATCTGCAGGCACAGCCGTGCTCGTCTTGATGGCCAGATCATCTGCCCAATCGTTGGCAAAGGTAATTGCATACTCCACCAGATCGGGGTAACTTGCCTTGTAACTCAGCATGACATTCCGTACCACAACCTGAGTGTCTAAATTGAGTGAGGGCGCATTAAGCTGAAGAGCATCGCCGGGCCATACATCCGTCGCAAAGCAGAATCTGTTTCCTTTGTATGTGCCCATCCACAGCGCGCTCACACTCGCCGCAGCTTGCTCAATCGCCAAAGCTGCATTGCGGCAGTCTGCGGAACTGCGCGCTCTAGGACTCGTTACCGAACCAATCCATGCTGCTTCGGAGGGCATTCCAGCCTGAGTTAGGGCCAACTGGCTAGCTGTATTCACTGAGCGCCCGACGGATCTGCCAATAGTGCGATAACTCACGGCAACCTGCTCACCCGCAGCCGGGGTGTATCCGGTGTAAAAAACCACCTTGCCGCTGCGCTCCAGATGACACTCAGATGCCTCAGCCGTTGTGCCAACCCGACGCGTGTAAGCGCTGCCGCTGGTCGGAGTACTCACCACCCAGCCTGAGCCAAGATTGTTTAGATTGAAAGCCCTCATCGATCCGATCAGATTGATGCTGCTAACGGCAACCACGCTGCAAACTGCGGGAAGACTTGTGATTGCGCCATCATACAGCGTCACCGGCATTGCACCTACGCCGTTAATAAACTGCTGAACCTCCATTTGTATATTCCCACCGGCGCTGGTTAACTGCCCACCCGTCGTAATAAGCCCGCTATCCCCAAATGAACGATAAATAGCTTGATCCCGCTCAATCTCCGCGCAATGCAACCGGACACGTAATGTATATTGGTAAGCCGGATTTATTGCATAAGTCGCGCCTGCAGGAGTACCTTGCACCAAAGGTTGCAATGTAACTGCTCCGCTGCCTGGTTGAGCTGTTACCTGAAAACCAGCAATGCATCCAGCTTGCTTGTAGGCCCCCACGAAAAAGCCGGCCAGTATTCCGGCGCTTCCCGGATTCAGAGTCACACCAACGGCTTCCATCAGCAGAGTCCCACCTAACTCTATCTGATCAATCCAGGCTAATAGCGTCTCTCCATCGGTGCCGTTGCCGCCCTCCATCGCCAGTCCGTTTGCGCCCAGTGCAAGATATCCCTCGCCGCCAGTGACTCCCCACACACTTTGGTTGATTTGAGATTCATTGAAAAGCTCGCTAATGATTCTAGATTCGGATGAAGCGGAAAAGAAAGGATCAGCGCCTAAAAAGAATTGGGATGTGACGCCATCGCCAAGAAAATATTCAGTCACATAGGCAACCGGTTCGTGCTCGCCGCAAACCGTAACGTCATTCGCCAGTGCACGCTTGACACTGGCGTTGAATCCCAAAGCCGCAAGATTCAAACTGCCATCAGTCTCATTTAGCGGATGAACAACATTTTGCACCGGAGAAACAGTTAGTGCGTTATCTAATGCGCGGTACGCAGCCCGCGCCATGCTAGCCACTTGTCCTGCGCAAACGCTCCAAGATGCTCCAGAAGTCGGTACAAAGTTACTCACTGCCGTCGCCAGCGATAGCCCTTGTGTTGATAACCTTGTAGTTCCTGTGCGGGTCACCAGCGCCGTAATCATTGTTCCAGCGCTTTCGCCTGTTGAACCTGCACTGGAAGGCATCAACAACTGATCCAGCAGCAATTCGTCACTTATCGCTTCGATAACTATCCGGTAGCGAGGTCCTTCCATTGCCAGTCCGGCATATTCGGGCAATGGCGTTACAGCGATGTAACCCGTAAAGTAACTTGTCTCATCGTCTCCCATAACAGCAATTGTCTGGTTTCGCAGGGGCAAGGCCGGGTTTTCAGTAGTTGGCAAACTCAACCACAACCGGCAGATGGATGGTTCGTTAAGCTTGCGCTCTATTGTCAGCGGACGCGCATAATCAAGCGCCGTCGTATAGTCTTGACCATTGATCGTGATTTTCATCGTAGCTCCCTTACCTGCTGTCTTTTTGTCCAGCTAAACCAGTGCGTTGGCGGAAGGCAAGAAGCTCCGGTAACAAACAATTCTCTCTCCGTCCAGCGGATCGGTTACGGGAAGAGCTAGAAACTGGCCTTTGAGGGCAATTCTTGCGAGCCCATCTTTGTTCTTTGTGTCCAGCGGTAATGCAACTTCCTGTGCGTTGGCCATGGTTTGCAGACGTGGATAATAGAAAAGTATTCGCTCTCCCTGACTGCCTACCATGACAAATAGGGCCGACCACTCATGATAAAAGCTTCCGCCCTCGCGATCTACAAATCCAGTTACCTGCTGCAACTTGGCGCCAGCAGCTGGAGGGCCGCCCGGCAGTGGTTCGGCGAGTGTTAGGCCGGTTGAGTTAACCTGTGAAACTTTTGCAACGTTAAAAGTGACTCGGCGAATATAGTCAACATCAGTAAGTGACTGTCGCACATAAGCACCTGATACCGGAAAACCCACAAAACCTGTCTGGCCTGAGTAATCTGTATCTAGTGCAATTACCGAGCCGGAGGTGAATTTTGCAGAGTCTGTTGGGCTCAGTGCTATAAATGTCGCAGTCGATCCACTTTGCGGAATCACCGCTGAAGCTGCTATCGCACCGTCCGCAGTTGCGGCAGCCCCACTCGCTGGGGCCAGTAGATTCATATGCTGCGAACCCGTAGCCAGTGCCATGGTGAGCTTGGTCCAACTTAGGAACTCAAAACTAACTTGGGTTTCCAGCGTTTCACGCACCTGTTCAAGCGTTCCGGCCGGAATGCCCGTAAGCACAGCGGCCATTTTGCTTTCCGTTTTGCGAGTGAACTCTTGAATCCAGCCAAGGCTGATCCATGGAGCTGGCGGTGCATCTAGGCTGAACCCGCCTTCTTCTGAGGCATCAAATGTCACTGGCGTCTGCGTCGTTCGATTTACAGGCGCAAAATACCCTCGCACCCGCCGCGCCACAGGGGCAGGTGCTGAAAACCATGTCGTCGCCATTTACTCTCCCTGCTCCTGGTAGCTATAAATCATGATAGTTACGGAACGGCTTAGACGGTCTCGCTGCGTTACTATCGGCGAGAACCTCGGCTCATCCCAAAATAGCTCTGTTAACATCGCTGCCGGAGGCGTTGCCTTGTAATTGAGCTTCGGGGTATAGAAAGGCTGAAGCATCGCTGCCACTTCCTCGTCCATTTCGCTTAGCGAGCGTCCGCGATCCAGCCCGCCGAAGCTCTGCGTTCCACAAGTTTGATAGAGTATCTCGCACTGCTCGGCAACCATGGTTGACGCGAGGTTCATATCCACGCCCAGACCAAGCCAACGCAGCACGTATGCGTCATTGGGAAGTTGGCTGAAGGGAGCTTCCGCTTCCTCTACCAATATTCCAGGACGCACGGCTCCGCGCAGTAGAATCGTCCGCTCCGGGTTAATTGACGCCAATCTTGTGCGCAACGCCATATAAAACGAGTCTTTTGCATTTTGCATGGAGAACAGCTCCTCGTGCCCGACTATAACCTGGATGTAACGGCCAAAATGGTATTACACTGCCTGCTGGTGTGCTTCCCGTAATAGCAGTCTGTAAAGATACACTTTCCCGAATGCTTCATTCGCGGCGATTGATTCGATCAAGTAATCTTGTCCCGCCACTGTTACCAAAAGTGTCAATGCAAAGAGTGCCTGAGCCGACTGCAAATCCAACGCGTTTACTTGTTGTTGTACTCCCGTCGCGGACACTAGCAGTTCCCACTTTGACTCGCCTGCCTCTTGCCAACTTGGTCGCAACTTTCGCATGACTACCGGACTGACTACCACATCGAAAAAAGTTGTTGCCACCAATCCAACTTCCGATTGGCTGGTCTCTGTGTTTGTGCCTGTCACCCGCAGAAGAGCCGAAGATCCTGCCGCGCTTCGCAGCAGGGCATCCGCCAGCATCTGGGGTGCGCTCACAGGGTTTCGCGGCGCCGTATCACTCATAGCTCACCCCAGCCTGTTCGCTATGTAAGGACGCAGCCATGCTTGCACTGTCTCATCCACCAGCGAACTCGAAAAATACTGCATTTGCATCGTGTCGATCTTCGTTTTGCTCGCATTCAATGCCGGCGTTGACTGGGCATTGCGCACAATCTGCGCGCATGCTGACTTCACGTCATCGCTGATCGTCTCCAGTCCAGCCGTATAAGTCACTGACACCTCATTAAACGGAAGCCCCAGTAAATTCCACGGCAAGGTCAACTCTCCGGTGTTAGGATCAAAGTCCACCGAAGTGGGATCAATCGCTGTCCATTGTCCTGGAAGCGAAAACGCCAGCGCAATCTCTAGCAATGGATCATTCGGAAGCTCTCCGCGCCGTGGCCGCGTATAACGCCCCTCCATACTGACAATCGGGGTAGTGGCAGTTCCCAACGGTGCCAGCGGAAGATAGCTTAACAGCACAGTTTGTGAACCGCTAATTAGGCGCAGCCGCTCCGTATACTGAATAACATTCAGGTCTGGCCGCCTGCAGTAACTGTTGATCAATGCCGTTGCGGCGGTAATCCAGTCTGCCGTTGTTCCTGCTGGCAATCCAAAATTCGGGTAATCCACTGGCTGCAGATATGCCATACCCCACCCTTCCTTTGTTTTGTGTCAATTGTGTTGCAGGCTTATCGGTGATGGAGTTACAAAATTTATAACTCCATCACCGACTTCATAACATGCGAGCCATTTTTACCGGTCAACCAGCACTTGGTAGTGCGCGTAGTTGGCACCCTTCACCACAACCGCCCCAAACTTGACCGCGACATACTGGTAAGTCAAGGAATTCGGCAGCCCCAGTTGGAAGATGCGCGGAGCCGGATCGCCAAGCCAGTGGTACTCAATCAGATCCTCGGTCACGATGTAAGCAGGAAGCACAGCCGTGCCCGAACCTGGCGTGCCTGTGTAGCCCAAACTCCAATCCGGAATCAGCGGCAGGTCGCCCGCTTGCGTCGAGAGCATCTTCACCGAGATGCCGCCAGTGATCGGACCAGTGTTCATCACAACGTTGAATTCAGACTTCATCTCCTGGTCAATCAAGTCCAAAAGAACCGGATTGGCATAGATTGCCGTGGGGCGTACATGATAGCCATTGCTGGCCACCATCTGCGCAACTGCTGTCTTGAGTCCGTTCACGATTGAAGCAGTCGTGCCGATGGTCGTCGTCAGACCGCCGGCCGCAGCTATCTGACCGACCGCGCCCATATACTGCGTGGTTGTTGGCGTGGCCAGGCTGGTGTCATTGCCGTTCCAGAGAGCCACGTCGTGCGCTAACATCACGCCGCTCACCGTATCCACCAAGTCTTTGGCCTGAAGATAAGCAAACTGCTTCTGCTGATCGCCCAACTCGATGTCAAAAAGGTTATAGTTGATCTGCGAAACGATCGCCTTCAGCGGCACACTGCGCTCAACACGCGTCGGCGTCACCACTGCTGGAACGATAGCACGTGGATTCACAAAGCCGCCCGTTCCTGGATTCGGAATTGCCGTCTCCTCAAAGAACCGCGACGGGTGACCGGTCGCCGGAACCTGCTTGATGCGCTGCCCGAAGGGGCTCGAACGCCGGCAGATGTCGAAAATCTCGGTCTGATACAACGGAACTTCAATAGCGCCAGGTCCGATATAGTCTGCTGCCGCGTGAATGTCTGCAAAATTTGCGTTCATAGGCTCTTTCCGCCCCATCCATGGGGCCATTGCATGAGTGATCAGTGGTCAGGGATCAGTGATCAGTTAACGTCGATCAGCAGCCAGGCCCGTGGTCACAAACTACTGACTACGGAACACAGACAACTGAAAACTGCATTTAGGCGATTGCTCCCGCCCGCAGCAGTTGTGTCTTCACCGCAATGCGCTGCTCCAAGCTGAGCCCGGAAAGTGCCGCATCCAGCGTCCGCACATCCACCGGCCCATCGCCGATTCCATGCTTGGACAGCATCTCGCTGGTCGTCGAAGGCAATGTCCTGCGTAGCGGGTTCAACACATTTTGTGCCGCGCCGGCCTTCAACTCCGACAGTTCGCGTTCGGCCACCGCCAGTTTTTCTGCCAGCTCAGTCTCCCGGCGGCTCTGTTCCACCGTCGCCGAAATCCTCTCCACTTCGCCGGTCAATGCACCCTGCCGCTCTTCCAGCCAACCCAACGTTCGTTCCAGCAGGTTCGTTGCGGCTTCCAACCGTTCCGCAATACCACTTTCATCCTTTTCCATGTCATTCCTTTCTTCTGTTGTCGGTTGTCAGTGTTCAGTTGTCAGTGATCAGTTGTCAGTAATAAGCACCAATAACGCTTCGCTGCTATCGGAACGCATCTTTTCCGTGGCTCTCCATTAATAACTTGCTGTAAGCCAATGACTGAGAACTGACAACTGCGAACTTGTTTTGCTAACTCGCCATGCGGAAGCTCGTTGCCCGATAAGCCGCCTTGTCCCGAAGCAGAATTGCCGCCCCCGTAAAGGTCACACGGGTTAACTTCCACACTTCGGCTCGCATATCTTCTACCCGCGCGTCGGCCAACTCATAACTCATTCCCATTTTTTCGGGTGAATGAGCCTGAATGGCCCCCGCCACTTCGGGAAAATCCCGCGCATACAGATAGCCGCGAACCACCAGCCGCTGACCAACCAAGTCCGCCTCCGTCAGCAGGCCGATCTTCCGCCTTGCATCATGGCCATCCCATCCTGGCCGGTAGTCCACCGCCATGCCCAGCAACGAAGGCAACGCCTTCTCCGCTGCCTCCCGCGTCAGCATCACCCGGTGTCCGCGCGCCCCCGCAGGCGCCTTGTCGCTGGCTGAGTTCACCATCGTTAATACCCCCTCGAATGGAACCCGGTTTGGGTGCCCATCCACATGGGGAATCTGTACCGCCATTGCTTCCAGTCTCATGTGCTCTCCGTCTGTCTTCTCCTGCAGCCCGGCTCCGGCTGCATTTCAACCCACTAGCCCGCTTCCTCTACAACCGCTTCGCCTGTCAGTTGCACCGCCCCGTCCTGTCCCAGCGGTCCCAGGCCCCGCATCGCCCGCACCTCGTTCACCGTCAATACACCGGCCTGCAGCAGTTGCACCTGCACCGCCAACTCTGTCTCCTCGTCCCGCGCGTTCAGTTCGTTGAAGACAAACTCAAACTCCCGCCAACCGATGCACTTGGCAAACAAGTCACGGGTAATATGTCCGGCCAACAGCATCGCTAGCGGCGAAATCGCTCCGCGGAAGGCCTCGTCGGTCATCTCCGCAGCCGTCGATTGGTTGACATCTGCCTCTAACCCAAGCATCAAGGGCGGAAGCCCAAAGGCATTGGCCACCATCCGGATCAGGAACTCCTGCCAGGCCAGTCGCATATCGGCGTCTGTGCCCTGGGCAAAGCGCAGAACTTCCGGCTTCTGCTCGGTCGAGATCAACGGAACCCTTCCCGTCCCTTCAATTTCGTCCTGCCACCATCGGATCAGCCGGTCGTGCTGCACCGGCGTCGCCTCATTCAGCCAGAGCGCATATTGTGCCACGGTATTGGCCGCCAGCTTGCCCGCAAAACGGTGCGCACTCAAAAACTGATTCACCGTTTCAAAAGCTACTTCCAACGGGCCCAGCCCAAACGGCGTAAAACTGCGCGGATTCATCCGGATGTACATCAACTGGTCGTCGCGCAATTCGATCCCGCTCGACTCCAGTTGCCCCGTCTGCACCTGCGCATAGCGCGGCGTCTCCGCTTGCCCATCCCATCTGGGATTGATCCGGATCGACGCCCCGTCCACCGCCCACAACATCGCAGGCTGTTCGCTGTCGCCGGTCGGCTCCATCTCTATAGCCCCGAACCCGCCCGTCAGCATATCCTCGATCACCTGCTCGACCAGCGTCCTGAAGCTGTCTCCCGCATTCGGCTCTTCCAGAGTCCTGCGCAGCGCCCGCAACTTGCGCTCCGCAAAGGCCAGCTCCCCCGGCTTCACTCCCCGACGAACCCTCACCTGCCAGTCCATCGCCGCAATGCGATCCTTGATCACATTGATCGCTCGCCGCACCACCGGAGTCTCTGCAAACCTACGCAGGTTCATCGGCGTCGGCTTAGGTAAAAGCCTTCCAGGAAACTGAACCGGACTCAGGATCGCCGGTAGTGCCAGTGTCCTGCGTTCCACTTCCGCACCCGCTTCGAGGCCGCCCGCTCCAGCCGATCCATTCGCACTGGGACCGCTCCCTGTCGCCTGCCGCCAGATCTCCCGCAACTGTTCTCCAACCTTCACGCGCACCTTCCTTCTCCCGCCGCCCTAAAAACAAAAAAGGCACAGCCCCGATTAGGGCCATGCCTCTAAAAACAGTGATCAGTGATCAGACGGCAGTGATCAGTTATATGCCGTCATCCATCTGCATAACTCACGGCAATCTGCTACTGACTTCCAGCCGTCCTAACTCCTCAACAAAATCAATCCTACCGCAAACTCAGGAAATTATCTGCAAACTGTAAAAAAGAATTCTATGTTGATCAACTAGATAAAACCAACAACTCGAAACTGACAACTGAGAACGGAACACTGTCGTCAAACGCGCAACTCACGGCGCGCCGTCTCCGCCACTCGGCCCAGATCCGAGGTCGTCAGCACTCGAATTTGATGCTCTTCCATTGTCTCAACGCCAAAGCGGTACATCTCCAGCCGTTCCGGCTCTTCATCGGTCGCCCCCAGCTTTGCCGCCGGTTCAATAATCGCCGTCAACTCCAGCCCCGCTTTCTCCACCCGCTCTACGCCGATCCGCAATCCAGCCGACGAAAACGCCAACACCTTGGCCATCTCTACGCCCGGCTCCAAACTTACCGCATGAAACATACGAATCACACCATTCGGCCTGTAGCCAGCATCAATCCGAAGCGGATCGCCCGGCCGCGTGTACTCCGAAGCCGCGATCCTCTTGCGCATTAGATCCCACACTCCGGCCCGTTCAAACTCCGACCGCATCCGCGTCTGGATCGCCGCCCGCCCGCTCAGCCGTTGCGTCTTCTCCCGCGGCGGCGGCTCCACATACAGCCGCATCAGCTCTTCCATCCCCGCCGGAAGGCTCTCGGCCAGGTACGCCTTGGCCTCTGTCATCTGCACATTCAAGGAGAGTGCCTCATTCAGCAGCCGCATCAGCTTGCCATCCGGCTCGGCCTCAAAGCGCCGCCGCAACTCGCTCTCCATCCCCTCCAGCAACGCTGTGTCAGCCTCCGGATCAAGGCATCGAACCCTTCGCCAGTCACGGGTAAAACGCACCGCCGCTGGCTCTCGGCTGCCCTGCTCGCGCAGAATTACGCCAATATGAACATACTCGTTCCTCACCGCATCCGGCACATACCGAAGCAGTTGAAACTCGCATGCCCGTCTTGGATTTCCGCTACTCATTGTCTTGACAAAGCTCTCAGCTATCAGCTTTCGGCTACTGCACACCTACTATCTGTTGCCCACGTCAAAGTTAATAGCTGATAGCTAAAAGCTAAAACCTGCCTTTCAATTCACTCTCCTCACCATGCTAGTCCCCCACCGATCCTCTTTCCAAGCCCCTTCCTCCCATTCTTTTTTCATCTCCATCCATTTTGGAAATGGCTGCCGGTCCGATCTCCCGAAGCCCTCAATCAGCTCACGTATTCGGCTCTGCCGCGCCAGCAGCTTTTCCACCAGCGCTTCCATCTCGCTCAAATCCCCGCCGTACCACTCCGGCGGAACCTCGCTGGCCGCCGCCCAAACCGTCTCCGCTGCCATCGTCTCCAGCCGCGTCAGCCAGGGCTCAAAGGCCTCCCAGCCGCCAATCTCCCGGTAGACATCATTGCGATAATAAACCCCGCGCAACGGCGCATCCTCGAAGATCCACTCCCCAGCGTGGAAGCAATACCCAAAATCGATGAAGACCGCTCGATAGCGCCGTTCACGCTGCTTGCGCGCAAAGACGGCTTGGCGCCCATTGGCGTTTCCCGTCCACTTATCCAGCGCTAGAATCCCGGCAAACTCGCCCAGGTTCCTCACCTCGGCCATCTGTTCTTCAGGAAGAAAGTCCACCACCTGTCCCGGCATCAGCCCGCCCACAAATCTCGATCCAAATTGTAGCCCGGCCTGGCAGCGCACCCTCGACTTGCCCAGGTCCATCTCCAACTCAGGCGTATTCTCTACCAGCCAGTTGGAGACCTCGACCAACTCTGCCTCGGGAGCCGCCAAACCCACCGCCGTCGCCAGCTTTGAGGCCAGAAACTCATTCGCCAGAACACGCATATGTTGTGGATTATTCTGAAACTTCACCACATACAGATGCCCATCCGCCCCCAGCATCAACTGGCCTTGCGCTCCGCCTCGCATTCGCCGGATCTGCTGTACCGCCAGAACTGCCAAGACCGTTCTCCCGCCCACTCAAGTGTATGAATAGATTCTAATCGTTGAAAATGAACAGTGGTCAGGAATCAGGGGTCAGGGATCTGAACAACGCCGAGTACCTCACCCTCGTCGCGTCAAGGTACGCCGCTCATGAACCAGCTAACTCGCCAACTCGCCATCACCGCGAAGCGGTGGCTAACGTGCTGATTTTGGTCACAAGACTCCCAATCAGACTTTCCTATTTATGAAAAGCTCCAAAATGAAGATTGGTGACAATAAGCTAGTGGCAACCTCTCTCCGCAATTTCCGCTCGCGCACCCAACCCTATCGCCATCGCCATCACCCGATCGTCGTGCGTCCCCGGTCGCGCCCCGCTCCTGCCATCCGCCAGGCGCACAAAGCTCCTGCATTCGGCCAGTAATTTCTTGCTCTGAAAGCACTCTGGCCGTTCCACCAATCCCGCATCCAGCCTCCCCAGCGCCGCCGGCCGGCTCACCGACGTCGTCAGCCATCCTGCCTGTCCACCTTGCCGATAAATCCGTCCGTATCCGCAGGCCGTTTCGATCAAGGCCAATACTCCGCTTCCGTGATTATTTCGCTCCACCACCAGCCACGCATTGTTATACTCAGTGGCCAACCCTGTCACCAGTTGCGCCAGTTCAAGTCCGCCCACATGACCGGCATACTCCGCACACTGCAACCCCGTCTCCAGATCCAGCACCTGTGCCGCCGAGTAATCTCCTTCACTCCCACCGCCCGCCGGATCCACTGCCACCAAGTACGTCTTGCCCTTCAGCGGCGGCAGCCATATCTCCAGCTCCCCATTCCGCCGCGCCTCTGCCGGAGCCACCATCGTCGCCCAGCGCGCCTCAATCGCGCTCAACTCAAAAACTGAATCTCCGCTAGCCAAAAAACAGCTCTCTTCGTCCTCGGCGTACTCTTGCCGTGCCAGCCCGCGAAAATTCGCCCGGATTTCTCGGCGATATGCAATCTGCTCCAGATCAAGTCCATGACGCAACCTCAACTCCCGCTCTTCCTCGGTCAGACCGCTCTCATCCACCGCCTTTGCCCGATAACGCGGCTCCATCCACCACGGGAAAAAGTGCCGCACCATCCCCGTCTCCCGTGCCTTCTGCCACTCTTCATGAAAGCAGCCACCAACCCCGTCTGGCGTTGACTCCAAAATCAGCTCCGCCCCCGGTGCCATCGATGCTCGCAGACCGGCCAGCGTCTCCGCCGGATCGCCTGGCCAGCGCGCCAGCTCTGAACAATGCAAATTCTGCACCGTCAAGCCCCGCCCTGCATTCCGGTCCCCCGCGGATACAACCCGGTACTGCGAATCGATCTCCGGGAAGACAATCTGACGTACATTGGCTCGTGAGGTCCGCAATGCTCCCTCGCGCAAACTCTCCGGCAAAAAATCCACAAACCGATGAACAATCCGAAATATCTCTTCGGCAGCCTCCTGCGTATGTGCAACCTCCAACGTTAGCGTCCCAGGCTGCGTTATCGTCTTTAGAAAAAAACGCGCTGCCGCCCAGGTCGTCATCCCCATCTGTCGCGCCTTTAGAACAATATTCCGCTCGCCCCGCCGCCGCTCAAAGGCTTTCTGTGCTGCATTCGCCTTCAGCAGTGCCGTCCAACCCTCCCGTGTCCTCACATGAAGAAGCTGTGCCGCCAGCGCCATTCCCACACTCTGTCCACGCAGACTCACCGGCCGCAGGTCCAATATCTTTCCGAAGCGCTCCAGTTCTTCTGCATCCAGTTCTTCGGTGTGCAAATCCAGCTCTTCCGAAAATGCCTCCACCCCTTCTGCCATCTCCGCCAAGGATCCCCCATCTCAACTCGGCAAGCAAAGCGATTGAGTTTGCCATGATTGCTCAATGCCCATTCTGTCGCCCCGTTCTGGCGACAGGATGGGAATGATCAAGTCCGAGCGGTCCTGTTCAAAAGAAACCAATCGCTATGGAGTCGAAATATGCGTTGAGCACATCACTACCACCCTTGATACTCCGCATACCATCCATTGCCGCCGTCGCCGCCTGTTCCTGCCGTGGTGTAAGTCGCCGCCGTATAGCCGCTTCCTCCTGACGCCGTGCAACTCGCCAGCGCCCCGCCACTCCATGTCGGCGTAATCGTTCCCCCTGTACCGCCGCCGCCCACAATGTTGAAGGTCACATTCGTTCCCGTGCCGCAACCCGCTCCAGCCTGAGCAACCGTGCAACTGGATAGCGCTCCGCTCGTGACTCCAAGCGTAACCTTGGGCTGTGTCGTGCAGCTTCCCGAAGTGGCCAACGCCTCCGGCACTGTCACCAATCCGCCCGGTCCGCCCGCAACATAAACCGCTGGCCATGTACTTACGGTCTGCTGCGAAGAAAGTATTCCCACGCCGCCACCGCCGCCACTACCCGCGCCTGTCGAATTTGCAGAAGGCGGCATCCCATAGGCTCCACTGAGGTCAACCACGCCGCCTGAGCCAACAATGGAATTGCACATCATCACCAAACCCTGCCCGCCGTAGCCACCCGCGCCGCCAGTACTTCCGCCTTGCACTCCAGTTGCCCCTGTAAGTAAGAGGCCATCCATTCCTCCAGCGCCGCCATTTGTGAGTCCACGTTGAAACTCTTGGGATATACTGGCTCCATTTCCTCCATTGCCACCACTAGCCGCGCCTGCTGACCCGCCGTTTGCAAGCGAAAGCCCACTTATGGACCACGAAGGATAGCTGACTATACCGGCTGTTCCAGCTGCCGTTCCGCCGCCGCTGCCGCCTGACGTTCCGCCGCCTATACTTTTATTGCTGCTAGGCCAAGTGCTTTTGGTGCCATTTAGCAGCATCGTTCCCGCAATCGTGCAAGCACCCGTTGAGTGGATCACCAAACCATTCGAGGTTGTCACATTGCTATAAACATAAGCCCCTGAATCAACCGTAAACGCCGTCGAGTATATCTCGCCAAGCGATGATATATTGCAAGGCGCGGACGACGTACAACTGGTAACACAGTGCGTCGGGCTGCTCGTGCAACTCCCAGTAGAACTGTACTCGTAGCTGCCATCTGCTCCAGTGCCAAGGTAATGTAACCACTGTGGAGATGTGTTCAGATATTGCAGGGAGCCCGTCGTCGCCAATTTTGTGCTGTTGTCCCCAGCCGCTTGAGTCGTAGCCGTCGTCCCATTCGGTAATGCCGGAGTTCCGCTCAAATTGGCTGCAGTGCCGGTCGTATTGGCCGCATTGTTCGGAATGTCGCCCGAAACAAGTGCCCGGAAACTTGGCGCGCCACTGCCGCTCGTAGGGCCGGCAAAAACTGAATTTTGCGATGCGCTTACTACGCCCGTGCCACCGTTCGCCACTGCCACAATTCCTGACACAACCGGGCAACCTGCCGTCGTCGCGCCTCCATTCGCATCCGTGCAAAGTGGAACTGACGTTCCTGACACCGTTCCTGATGTCAGAACTTTTACATCTGTGCCCTGAAGAGACCCGGTAGCAATCTGAGACGTCGAAATCTGCCCGCTGCTATTTCCAAGCGGAATCCCAGCCCACGTTCCCGGCGTGCCGGCAACCACGTTTACCCATGCAGCTACTCCGTTCGCCGTTGCTCCGGAGTTCTCTTCCATATCCCCCTGGGACCACGCCAAAGTGGTTGGCGCACTGGAAATCTTCGTCGGCATCTGTATCTCCGATGCCAGCAATGGCGCGGAATAATTCAGCGTCTGGCTAGTATACGTTGAGGCCAAATTGGAAGTCAGATTGACCTGCACCGCCCCTGAATGTGTCGCGTCCACATAATTGATTGTTTTGTTTGTATCTGTCCCAATGGTGATTTCCTGCCCGGCCGATAAATCTGTGGCGCTCGTGCAAGTCAGCACACTCGTCCCACTCGTACCAGAGCAGGTTGTGCCTCCGCCATTCGGATTGCCCGTGGTTCCCGTCTGGTATACCACGTCCAGCGCATATCGCTTTCCATTCGCTCCATTCCAGTAACTCGGCGGTGCTATGATCTGGCCCGAATACAAAGTCGTTGCATTCGGCAATGCGGCAAATGCCGTGTCTGAATACAGAAGACTGGAAGCGTGAATGCCATATTGCCACAACTGGTTGATATTTAGGTCACCCAATACTTGGGTCGGTGATGCCAACGCGCTTGGACTGATTCCCGAACTCGCGATTGAAGGCGAATAGGTCAGCAGAGGTATCGGTCCGCTAGCTCCAAGAATGTTGCCACGGGTGAGACCTGGTATCCCCACAAATGCGGTGGTCGTATTCGACCCTGTTCCGCTGCCAAATTGACTATTCACTGCACTTAGCACCAGCGCCTTGTCGTTGGCAGGCGACATGACGATGGATGGAAAATTGAATCCGGCTGTGCTGCCGCTCGCTGGGACAACCCAGGTAGTATCAAAACTCAAAAGAAATTGCTCTGCGTTTCCCGCCGAAGGGCAGTCGTATAGCGTAAATACTCCTAACCCTGGGGTAAGCGTTGAATTGACTTCGACTTTAAAGTTTCTCGAAGTGAAATTCACTTGTCCACACGTTGACTGGTTATCCAGTATCACCGCGGCTCCGCTGCTGGCAGATCCGTATGCGCCGCGATTGTTATCCACCGTTCCGTTGGCAATTCCAAATGAATCTGATCCGCCAACTTTCCAATAGATTGCTCCTATGCCTGCGCCGTCCGATCTCCAACCCTTGTCAAAATCGATGTTGATTCCTCCAACGGAGAAATAATAGCTATACTCTGTGGCTCCTGACACTTCTCCATGCCAAATCCGCGTGCCGGTATCTACTCTGGAACCAAAATAGAACCCAACTTGATAGGTATTCACCTGGGTGCCCGTTTTATTCTCAAGAACTATGTTACTCACTGCTTGCTCATAGCGGGCGTTGGCGTCGAACGCTATAAATACGTTCGCGGACGTCGCCGTTCCTGTGTCGGTAAAACTGCCCGTTCCGGATGCATAGGGCACCGCCACTGTAAAACTCGTCGCGCTTGCAGACACTACCTGATAGATTCCTCTGTTCAATCCCAAGTCTCCAGACTGACTTAATCCCTCAATGTCCACCCATTGCCCGGCGATAAGGCTGTTGCTCGCCGTGAATGTTGCAATGTATGGCTGAGGAAATGGAGCCGGTGAGCTTGATGCATAAACAGGCGTTGTATTGGCCGCAACCGTTACGCCTGTTAGGTTATAAACTGCGCCGGGAGTTGACCCATTCCATAACATTCGCGGAGGTGAAAACCCTCCGGCGCCGTTGCCGTTTGTCCCCTCAATCTGGCAACCGTCATACGCGTTGATCGTCGATGATACTACATAGTCGTGATCTCCTGGAAACTCAATGATCCCGCCATGAGGCGACGCCCCGCTATTCCAGCACGCGTTGAATGCCGCTTGTATTGCAATTGTGTCGTCTGTGGATCCGTCCCCTTTGGCGCCAAATGTGGAGTTCGTAACATCGTAACGTGGTCCAATACTAATGTTATTCGCAACTGAAAGTGTGTTGCCAACACTTACCGGTCCTGTAAACGACGATCCGGATAGCGCCGCCCCACCTAAATTCGCTAAAGCACCTGAGGCAGTCGAAGCCCCAGTTCCTCCCGCCGTAACCGGAACCGCGCTGATGCCGGATACTGCCGTTCCCGTGCCACTGTAATAGGCAATCTGCCCCGTCGTTCCTGAGTTGACTGTGCCGTTGGTGCTCCCTGTCCCGCACGCCACGCCAGTATTGGTGATGTACCCCGAGTTGTCAATCTGCAAGCAGTTATGACCGCTGCTCGCCTCCAATCCCGGAAACCTGATCGCCGTTGTGCCAGTAAAGCTCGCGTAAATGCTGCTATTGTTCCCGCCGTAAACTGTAAATGCTGTGCCGGAGCCAGGTTCATAGTTGATGCGAACCACACCGGATGAGTTGGATGCATTGATATAGGTATCCCCAGTATTTGTGCTCTGGTAAGCCTTAAAGCTGTCCAGTCCACCGGTTGCCGAATTCAATGCCCAGTTATTGCTTGTGTCTTTTATCATGTACCACTGGCTGTTGCCGTTCCAGTCTTTATAACTGAAGGACTCCTTTTGGCTAGCTGTCGAACCGGCCCAAAGCGTGGCATCAATCTCCGCATTCGCCTGGTTCTCCACCGTCGTCGTTCCCGCAAATGTGCTTGTGCCTGCCACTTGTAACGTCCCGTTTAGTTGAGTGCTCCCCGCGACAGCTACTCCATTCGATCCATTCGAGGTCACGCCAGGTAGTAAGTTTGCCAGCGCCCCAGATGCAGTCGAAGCTCCCGTTCCTCCAGCGCTAATCGGAACCGTGCTGATACCTGATACCGCCGCTCCCGACGCACTGTAGTAAGCAATTTGTCCGCTCACGCCTGAATTGACTGTGCCGGAACCACTGCCCGTGCCGCAGGCTGATCCGGTATTGGTAAGATAACCAGAGTTATCAATCTGAAGGCAGTTATGGCCACTGCTCGCTGCAAGTCCAGGAAACTGAATGGCACTCGATCCAGTAAAGGCGGCATAAAGTGAACTGCTGTTTCCTCCATAAACCTTGAACTGCGAGCCTGAACCGGTTTCAAAATTGATCCTGACTGCTCCGCTGGCGTTTGATGCATTAATGTACGTATCACCGCTATTTGTGCTTTGATACGCCTTGAAGCTGTCCAGTCCGCCGGTCGCAGAATTCAGTGCCCAGTTATTGCTCGCGTCTTTTACCATGTACCATTGGCTGTTGCCATTCCAATCCTTGTAACTGAAGGATTCTTTTTGACTGGTAGTCAGCCCGGCCCACAATGTCGAATCTATCTCGGCATCTGTTTGGTTCTGCACTGTTGTCGTGCCGACAAATGTTGAAGTACCGCCCACCTGCAACGTTCCGTTGAACTGCGCGTTTCCTGCGTTATTAACCGTGGCAACCGTTGTCTCGCTAGCTCCGCCTGACCCAATAACCACGCCGCCGGTTCCCGAGTTATTAGAGCCATTTAGAACAACTGCGCCCGTCCCGGCAGAATTAATTACTGTTTGGTTATTGGTGCTCGATTGTCCGTTGTTATACTGCCCAATTGATAGACGGTAAACATTGTTTAGCTCATCCAGGATCTGATAGAACTGTTCGCCTGCAGTCGCGTCACTCAATCCCATCGTCCATCGGTAACCGGAATCGGTTTGATAGCGGTTTAGCAGACCCCGTTCATTTCCAGACCCAATTCCAAGACGGTAGTGATTGGTAATCGTGGCATCTTTTTGGCTGCCGTACCAATCGCCATTCAATCCATTGAAGCTGCGATGAAAGGTGTCAAGAAAGCTATTGCGCGTTCCATTGTCTGTCAATGCGCCGGTAAACATTGTGCCGCCTGACATCCAACTGTTGTACGAACTGCCCGCGTCGGCCACAATTTGGTTCGTCGAGTTTTCATTTCGCAACCCGACAATAGTGTTATTCTGCGCGTTAACTCCTAAGTGCAAGGCCGTCGCGCATCCCTCCACGTCCCCGCCGGTAATCGTGTTTCCATCCCCCTGTTGCAGGTTGATCCCATAACTTCCGCTGATCGGATTTCCACCGCTTGTTGGGCAATCAATATGCAGCCGCACAAATGTGCTGGCGTTCAGCCAGTCAGTTGTTGCGGAATTCGTAACCTGGTGGCCGATGCCATTTACTGCCGTCTGGAATCCGTTGAATTCATTATCCAGGAATGTTCCTCCAGTATAGTTTCCGGTTCCGTCCAGTGTCATGCCTGTTTGATTGGAATTTCCGAGAAAGTATAAGCTTTCCAGATCTAACTCCTGCGTGCGATACGCCACCAATCCTTGCGCCGACGCGCTTGTAGAGCTTGTCGTGTTAATCAGCGCGTTGTCCAAGTGGAATCCCATGGTATTGACCGCATATGTCGGATCTCCCACTTGAATCATTGCACGGCTTCCTGAGTACAGAAATGCTGTACCGCCCTCGCTGCCACTGGCAGTGCTGGCACCCCGCAGCGCGCAGCCACGCAGCGAAACATTTCTTGTTCCCGAAGTTATGATGATTTGATTGGATGTTGAAATTGTCGCACATGGAAGTTGAACTGTAGCATTCGCCGTTGCTATCGTAAGGTTCGAGCCCATTAGCAGATTTCCCGTGAAATTCCGCGCATCGCACGTTCCGCCATAACTCGAACTGAGCGCATTGACGCAAGCCTGTAACTTGGATCCAAAATCCGCGCCTGGGAATTGATCCACCTGCAGCGCGCTGCCCAGAGCGTTGTTTGCTACTAGAGCTGTATAACTTCCCCCGCCCGGCAAGCTGCCACCCCCACCATCCAATTGCGTCCCATAACTCATTGAATTAGGCGCATTCCAGACCGTATAGCCGCCCTTGCCCTTCAAAAGATTGCCGCCATAAAAGCTCATGCTCTGCCCGGAAATCAAGTTCACAGGCGCGTCAGTGTCCCATATTCCAGCCACATTTACGCTGGCTGTCGTTGTATTTGAGCATCCCATTCCGCCCGATGTTACTAACACTGTTCCAATCGCGCCACTGCTGTTCACATTGCCCACTGCCTGCGCCGTGCAACTTCCGCTGAAGGCCAGTGGAACCTGCGCGCCGTAAGGATCGAATCCCAGTCCGGCCTGCGCGCCAACTGTCACGGTTGTTACCGCGCCGCCCGACACCGATACCGTCAGCGCTGGCTGCACCACATCCCACACCGGCATAACCACAGAGTTCCTTACCGTCCATCCCTGCTGTGTTCCCGCAAAATCCAACACCAGCCCCGTCGGTGCCTCACCCGTGGCGGACGAATTCCCTACCATCTCCACAACATTATCCAAAACATTGTTCGATCCAGCTGCGGATGTGAATCCATGCGTTGCCTGGATAGTAATATCCTGCCAGCGATTTGAATCAGCGTTTAATCCCGCTGGCACTGTTCCCGGCAACGCCGGTATAGCGATGCCTGTATTTAACCCACGTATGTCAATATTCCGAAATTCGCTCCACTGCGGCCATTGCGCCAAGTACAACCCGCAGGTGTGCGTCGAGTGCGCCCCTAAATACTGCGCCGCCATCGGGTCCACACCAGTCGCCGCAATCTCGATATTTTCAACCTCCGCGACCTTTAACCCATTTCCGCCGGCACCCGTACTAGCTGGCATTGCGATCGCGCAATTGCCCACAGCCCACGCCGTTCCAGTTCCATTGATCCCGGTCAATCCGTTTCCGCCTGGCGAGAAAATCGAATTACTTTCTAGGGGCCGGTTTTGCACACAGCTTCCCGCCGGTGCCAAAGTTTTTGCCGCCGAGCAGGAGACATCCACACTCTGATCTACATAGATTGTTAGGTTAGCTAAGCGCGTATAAGGAAGAATATTCACGCTATCGGGCATTGTCAGAAGTACATCCTGACCCGGAAAGCCCACTAATGCCGAGACCTGCTTTCCCATGCCCCTTATTGACTCTCCATGCCAGATCAGTGTCTGCGTCTTGCACGTTCCCTGCGGTATCGTAAGCGCTACTCCATGCGTTTGCGCGTAATTTATAGCTGCCTGCAATGCAGTCGTGTCGTCCGTGCTTCCGTCGCAAACCGCTCCAAACTCTTTTACGCTACGTTCAAACTGCTGCGAACTTCCCTGCCGTAGATCAAATACATACACGCCATTAGGATTCGTGAATCCATCAGTTCCCGCATAGGTCGGCGGAATCTCAACTGCTCCATTCGTCCCTGCCGCGTTAATCGAGCTCTGAAGCGTTGTCTGCGAGCTTCCCGTAGCCGGCGACTCCACCCCATTCACCGCAGGTGCCGTCAGAGCCCCCGTCATGCTTCCACCAGCCAAAGGCAATGCCAGCGCGAATGTCTCATCCACGTAGTGCTTGTCCGCTGCCTGCAGCGGTTGAGTCGGATCGCAGCACAGCGTCAGCGGTCCGGTCAGCGTCCCGCCCGATGCCGTCAGCAAGCTTCCTGAAAGCTCCGCAATCGCCTGATCCACATAAGCTTTGCTTACCGCCTGCACAGCCTGCGCTGCGGGCATTAGTTGCGCCTGAACCTGCCCCAACGTTGCCTGAGCCGCCGATGGAACCACCCAGTACTGAGTGCTCGTCGATCCGTCGCTCATATAGTAAACGGCCGTGTAATACTCACCCGCCGGTGTTGACCCCAGATTTGGCGCAAGGCTCACGCTTATGAATCCATCAGGGGCAATCGCCACCGTCGTGCTGTCGGCTGTCACCAACTGCCCACTCGCCGTTGTAAACGATGGCCAGCTCACCACCAGTGTTCCTGAGCCCGGCTGACCATTGGCCAGATACACCGTTCCCTGAACCGTCGTTGTGCTGAACGCCTGGGCCCTGGCAGTCATGCCCGGTGCCATGCTGATCAGGCATATGCCAATCGTCAACACTCTCAGCCATTTGCCGACGCGCAACCACTCGTGATTTGTGAGCTTCATTCGTCTCTCTTCTTTCTTCTCAGGATGAGGGCACAGAGGATTTCCCTCCCTACCCGCTTCCCTGCAGTGTCTTTTTTCATCAGCCAACAGATTGCCAGCGCTTCGCTGATCCGTTGCATCTTGGGGTTCTCAGCTCCCAATTTTGGGAACTGAGAACCCATGAACCCTTACCACTCGCTGAAATCCGAATGGAGGGCTCTGCTTTACCTGGACTCGGTTGCCGGCCCATTTGGGCCTGCCCATCACGCTAAGATCGGTGAATCTGAGCCATCTTCCTATTTCACTTCGGTCGAGTTGTTGAACTCCGGCTCCGATGCCAACTTTTCTGCAAGGCTCAGAAGATTTTGCATCACGCCCTCGTTCTCACAATCGAATTGCCCGTCGGCAAGCGCAAACAATAGCTTTACACTTGTCGTGTTTCCGTCGAGCGCCTGTTTAAGCAGCGATTTCGCTATTTCGTCGCTGTTCTGTTCCAGAATTTTGTCGGCTGCCGCATTCATTCTTGCTTTTCCGCGGCTTACCTTGTTTTGCTGGAACCCAACACCACGCGGCTTCTTCACCACCGCTTGCCTCTGTCTTGCCACTTCCATTTGTCCGCCAATCTCGTCCCATAACTCCACAGCCTCGCTTGCAGCTTCGTAGAAAGGGAAAAGGGGTGATTCCTTCTCGGAATCACCCCCTGCTTCCGCCGAATTGGTCTATCGGTTGCTTCGAAGTTTTTGCAGCTTCTGCTCGCTCCGCAAGCTGGCTGCCCGCGCCTTCGTTGCTCCGCTTTAACTCGGAGAATGCCTGATCAATGCAAATTCCAGCCTTCAGCCGCTCACGCCTCTTCCCGTGCGGCTCTTCGCCAAGGCCAAATCATCATTGGCTAATCTTCTTCGCTCTCAGCCTCTCCCCATCGACTGCGAATCTGCGGAATCGGTCCGAATATGATCTCGAGAGAATCGTTTTCTCCCCTGCTGCTCTCTTTACCCTTGAATGATCTAAGCGTACCGAATCTCCCCTAAATTAAGTGCAATCTCCGCATTGCCGGTTTACTCTTTTTATTTCAATTGTTTAACAAAATATCCCCTCCACGGCTTTTTGACATAAAATCCAAATTGGAACAAAATTCGAGGGTTGTTGCAAAAATGGCACCATTCTTGTCGTTAGCTTCCGAGCAAATCTTCACTTGAATCCCACCTGATTCGATATAATCCGATCCGGTCCGCCAGATTGCGCCAGAACGCGCTGCGATCACATTGTCCACTCCTTCAGGTTCATCTTGTGTTGGATGAGAGTTTAAAAATCCAGATTTCTCCGAGTTCTGGTACACTTATACGAGTGGAGTCAAGGGGCAGATTTTTCCAGGGCACGTCCCGAGAACACGCTTATTCAACCCATGTTCGGGGAGTGGCTCAGCCTGGTAGAGCACCTGCTTCGGGAGCAGGGGGTCGGAGGTTCGAATCCTCTCTCCCCGACCATTCAAAATTAAGAAGATGCCGCAATTCTCGCGCCCGGCGAGAACTCTATCGATGTCGATTTAGAGGGTGGGTCAAATTTTGACTTCAATATGCCGACCATCAGGTCGGCTTTTTCATGCTCAGCGCCGCGAAGGCAACGCCTTCACCCCACAGCCGCTATCGTTCCGGTCGGGATCGCTCACTTCTTCCCTGAATTCATTCAGTGCTGAAAACTTGGGGATGTGGCTGAAAATGAACACGTAAGCACGAAGAAGAAATTTATTTCACCTTATTTTTGTCGAGGGCAGAGCGACAAGGAAGAAAGCGCTCTAATCTACTGCCAAGTGAATGTATGAAAAACGTATCCACCTGATAATCTGCGATTTCGACAGTTGGTTGCCTTGTCCAGCCTTGCTCGACAACCGTTTCTGGTAACAGCTCTCAACTAAGAAGGGTTCATCATGCATTCAGGTGAAAGTCCACTTGATCTTCTTCCGGACGATTGAATGCTCAATATCACTGGCTTCTCGCGTTCCGATCGAATGGTAAAACTCCTTAGGCTATACAACTAACGCAAGATTTCAAACAGTGCCGGGGTTTCATTCAACTTTGGCAGGAGCGCCCTATGGGGTTGCGGCGACTTATCTTGAAACCCTGTCACATTATTTCTGCCTCCCTGACCAACTCCAACTCGTCGTCCAAGCTGGTCAATCCTACCGCGCAGACACTGGTTGCATTGCGTCGCATCTTCATCGACACAGGCTTTCCCTGGATAGATTTCGTACATCTGCCGATAAGGCGCCGGCGTAAGAATGGGCATGAAGACATTGGCTCCGCTTTCCAGGCCATGTTCGCGCCCATCGACCGTGTTGATGGTCGCCAGCGCGGTGGTTGCGGGCATATTCGCCTCCGGGCATACGATGCGCGTCAGAGCCACTGTTTTCAAAACCATCCACTCGTTGGCGGGAACTTGATCTTCCACAACTGTCGTTCGATCTGGCGCGCCGAGCGGAGTCTCGGGATGAGGAAGAAATGGACCGATGCCAATCATGTCCAGATCCAACTCCTCAAAGATTTCAATGTCGCGCGCCAGCATTTCATAGGTCTGTCCGGGAATGCCTGCCATCACTCCGCTGCCAATCTCGTAACCCATGGTACGCAGCTCACGCAGAAGCGTGACGCGGTCGCTGACGGCCGCGCCACGCTGCGGATGAATCGCCGCATACAGCGCCGGATCGGAGGTTTCAAAGCGCAACAGATAACGATCCGCGCCGGCCTTGCGCCACAAAATCAATTCATCCAGCAACCGTTCGCCCAGGCTGAGCGTTACGGCCAAAGGCGTTTCCGCTTTGATGGTGCGTATCATTTCAGCCAGCCACGATGCTTCCAGACCGAAGTCTTCTCCGGCCTGCAGGACGACTGTGCCAAAGCCGAGGTCAACCGCCTTGTGCGCGCACGCCAGAATCTCGTCCTGCGTCATGCGATAGCGCGGCATGGAGCGCGCCGCGCGCAGGCCGCAGTAGTGGCATTGCCGCACACAGTAACTGGAGATCTCAATCAATCCACGCAGGTGAACCTCGTCGCCCACACCCTGTCGACGCACCTCGTCCGCACGGGCAAATAACTGCTCCAGTTTGGTCGTATCGGTCTCTCGCAACCAGCCGAGAATCTCATTGTGAGTGAGTCGTGACATTCTGCTGAATTCAATTTCCTTTTTGGGCGTTGGTCATCCTTAGACCGCCAAAAGCTGTTGGCCCCACCGCGATTGGTTAAACAAAGACATCGCGCTTGCCGCCCTGCACACTCTCAATCATAGGAGTGGCAATGCGCCTCTGCTTGGCGTCCATTCCTTCAATCTGATGCAGGATGTGCTGCTCTCCAGCCTTTTTTGTCACAGGACTGGCGTAGTCCTCCAGATATTCGGTGAATGTGGAAAGGGCATTCGGTTCGCAATGATACTTGATGGCTCCGGGCTTGGCCACATCCATAAAGTCCACACCGGTGCGGCCCGCGCGGTAGCAAGCGGTGCAAAAGGATGGCGTAAATCCCATTTCGGCAATCTCGCGCACCACCACGTCCAGCGGGCGCGTGTCGCCGACCGCGAATTGGCTGCTCTGGAAGTCGCCCTGTGCGTGCCCATAGCCGCCGGGATCGGTGCGGCTGCCCGCGGAGGTCTGCGAAATGCCGATCTGAAAGCTCTTGTGGCGCACCTCGGCCGACTCGCGCGTGGACATAATCATTCCTGTGTAAGGAACCGTAAGACGCAAAATCGCAATCAGTTTCAGAAAATCGCTGTCGCTTACCTTCCACGGCGTGGTTGCGGTAAAGTCCGTTCCAGAAGCCGGCTCCAGGCGGGGAACGCTGATGGTGTGCGGACCGCAACCAAAACGCTCCTCCAGATGATGAATGTGCTGCAACATGGCCAGCACCTCAAAGCGCCAGTCGTAGATGCCGAAGAGCGGGCCAATTCCCACGTCGTCAATGCCCGCCTCCATGGCGCGATCCATCACCGAGGCACGCCAATCATAGTCGGCCTTCTTGCCGCGCGTATGCACGCGGGCATAGGTTTCGCGGTGATAGGTCTCCTGGAAGCACTGATAGGTTCCAATATCGGTAGCTTTCAGATCTTTGAAATCACCCACAGAAAGCGGCGCAACATTCACATTGACACGACGAATTTCTCCATTGCCGCTGTGCGTGGCATAAACTGTTTCCACTGCCTTGTAAACATATTGCAAGCTGTTATGGTCCGGGTAAGATTCACCGGCTACCATTAGAATGCGTTTGTGACCCTGGTCGATAATTGCCTTGGTCTCGGCGGCAATCTGCTCCTGTGTCAGCACGATCCGGTTCAGTTCTCGATTGCTCGCTCGATACGCGCAATAACTACATTCGTTCGCGCACCGGTTACTGATGTAAAGCGGCGCAAACATCACCAACCGCGTGCCGTAGATCTCTTCCTTGATGGCGCGCGCCGTCGCAAAAAGCTCCTCCATCAACTCAGGATCTTTCAACGCAATCAGCGTTGCTGTCTCGTCAAAGTCCAGCCCCTGCATGGCCTTGGCTTTTTCCAGAATGGCGCGCACGCGGACGGCTTCCGGCAGCGCAGTTTTACTAAGGCAATCAAAGATCACCTGTTCATTCACATAATCAGCTTTCTCGCTTGATACCTGCATTGAAACTCCTATAGCTGTGAATGGAAGTAGTCTTTCCGCTGACCTTGCGTCAGCTCATCCACAACCTTTGATTGCCGCTCTACGGGTGTTTGGGAAGAAGAGCAGCCCTACTCACAAAACTATTCCCCTCTAGCTGTCGATGCGGTGATCCAAATCACATTTACGGGATTGCTCTCCGCGCTTTATTGAATTCCACCGAATCAAAACCGCTCCCAGTGCAATACATCGGCAAGCGCGCGCTTTTCAATCAAGGGTGCTTCCGCCGGGTAGCCAAAGGAGACGATTGCAATCAGCTTGCGATCTTCGGGCGCTCCAAATGCCTTGGCGACGACCGGCGCGTAAGCCTGTTGCGTGCCCGCAACCCAACACGAACCCAGCCCGTAGGCGGCGGCGGCAATCAGCAGGTTTTCCGTGGCGGCGCAGCAATCCTCAATGGCATATTGGGTCTCGCGCGTGAGCACCAACACGGCAAAGGCCGCGCTGGCAATATACTCGGCGTGTCCCAGCACCGGCGGTATGGAGGCCAGCGCAGTTTTATCGGTGACCGCTACAAACTCCCAGGGCTGATCGTTCATCGCCGTCGGGGCAAGCCGCGCGCAATCAACAATCTCTTCGATGATCTCCCGCTCGACGGGCCTGCCAGAGTAGGTGCGAATGCTGCGGCGGCTCTTCAATGCTTCGAGTGCGTCCATGAATACTCCTTGTAAATTGTCCCGCATTGTGAAACACAGGTTCATTTCTACCCTTTCATACTATGCCCGACACAACGCCCGCGCTGCGACTTCCGTCACACTGATTGGTAGCTGGCGAATCTCTGGTTGGCTTCAATGTTGCGGGTTATGGGAAGAATGAGCCGCGCCAGCCTTCTGGTCCACACTCTCCTCCATACCTGCAGAAATATCTTTCGGACCCAGAATGGCCGGAAGATTATTGCCGGTCACGGCGTCGCGCAGCCATCCATTGCCGCCATTTGTAGTCGGCAACCAGCGAAACCGCAACCACAAGAACTGCGAGAAGGGCGAGAAGAATCTTCATAGCTTCTTCAGGATCGCATAGGCGGATGCAGATGTGAACCAGACTGACGAGTATTTCGTATAGAATGGGGCGCAGCAAAAAATGATTGAGAATCAGGAATGACAATCAAGCAAAGTACCTTGACAGCGCGGATTGAGAACGTCGCGACGAGGATCATCGTCTGCACGCTTGGCGTGCTTGTCGGCATAGGCTCCATCGATCACGGTCTACTGGAGACAGCGCAAGGGAACCGGCCAACTCCGGGCTTGATCATCAATGCCCTCGGCCCTGGCTACAGTTGGAGCGTGTGGAAAGAGGGCGGCGAAGGCGCCTTTACCCTGATCCCCAACTTTCTTGTAACCGGTCTGATCGCCACTTCGCTGGGCGTGCTGATGATCTTTTGGGCGCTCTGCTTTCTATCTCGGAAGCACGGACCGGCAGGCTTTCTTCTACTCGGTATTGCGTCGTTCCTGACCGGAGGCGGCATCGCCCAGGTTGTTCTTTTCACCATCGTCTGGGGATTCGCCACCCGCATCCATGCTCCGCTCAGACTCACGCGCCGGTTGATTCCGCCTTCGATTCGTCCGCTTCTGGACATGATCTGGCCATGGACGTTGACCGCAGCAACCATCCTTTTTCTGACAGCTTTGGAAATCGCCATCTTCGGGTACGTCCCCGGCGTCTCCAACCAGACGCATCTCCTTCACATCTGCTGGACCATTCTCGGAATAGCGCTGCCGCTTTTCCTGCTGTCGGCGCTCTCCGGTTTTGCGCACGACATCGCGAAAAGCTCAACGAACTTCTAACCAAATTGCTACTTCTGCGCAGTCTGCGGCGGATTGACTTGGTAGTTCAAGAAGTTTGTAAGATCTTCAATGTCTTGCTTGGTGCCCACCATCGGCGGCATATAGTGCCGGTAAGGCGAGTCGGCCTTGTACTCGTGCAGCATGGTGATGAAGTTGCCGATGTTGGCGCGGTCGCGGCCGCTGAGCAGCGACTTCAGCGGGCGGTAACCGCTAAGTGTGTGGCAGGAGCCGCACTCGCCGCGGAAGATCGCTTCGCCGCGCGAGTAGCTGGATGTGCAAGTCGGCACACTCGTGTCATCAGGCGATTGCAGGTAAGCGAAAATGCAGTTGTTATCGCCCCAAGTCCAATTAGTATGCGCCAGATACCCCTCTTGATTAATCCGCGCCACATAAGGCACGCGCACGCCATTCGAGTACATCCAGCGGCCAATCACGAACGGCTTGCGCAGCATCTCGCGGGAGTACTCGCCGGCGCCCGTGGCAATCAGCGCCAGCATCAGCACGGCGATGGCGTGCGAGAGCTTGAAATCCTTCGGGTTGCGATAGGCCAGAAAGTAAGCCACGCCGACGATGGTAGCCGAGGTGACAATAATCAGCAGCGCAATGCGCGTGATGATCGAAAAAGTTCCCGAGCCGATGGTGTCAATGCCCAGCGTCAGCAGCGCGCGCTGCGATTGGGGAACCATCCATAAGTACCAGATCAGGATAAAGGGCGTGGCCACAAACGACGGTACCAGCCACTTGACGCTCCACTTCACCAGGCTCGTCTTCAGCTCCGGCTGCTTGTCGCCGTCGATGCGGCTGGCGGTGATCAGCGCCCAGACGCCGGCCAGCGCGCAGCAGACGCAGGAGCGCAGGAAGAGGCTCGGCCAGTAAGTCGGATTGAAGAAGGCGTACCAGAACTTGCTTGCCTCGTGGCCGCTGCCCGCCACGCCGAGCCACGTGTCGCCAGGGGTCAGCATGAAGGTGAGGATGCCGTTGATGATGATGAGCGTAAAGACCGAAGCGATGGCATAGCACCAGCCCACGGCTAGGTGCAGCTTTTCGTCGACGCGGCCCCAAGTGTAGTAATAGACCGCGATGGTGGTCAGCTCGACGATGAAAAAGACCCACTCCATCGCCCAGCCGAAGACGAAGTTATGAATCAGCGTGCTGGTGGC
>CAZYCV010000039.1:0-38935 GCA_964645305.1 uncultured Occallatibacter sp.
CAGCATCGGACAGCGCTGCGCGGGATTGGTTCGTCGTTACTACGAATATCGTCTTAAGTATACAATTGCCTGTGCCCATGGTCACAGACGTTTCTTTTTGGCCGCTCAACACCGCGCCAATCAGGCACTTGGAGCTGTGCAAATTGAAGTCGTGCGTGGAAAGAAGCCCGAAACGGGAAGGATGGCAGGACTTTCAGGTCTGTCTTGCATGATTGGCTTTATTGAACTTAACCTTGGCCCTGGAATGGGTAAGGATAACACCCGGCTTTTCGCACAGGCGGAAGGTTCAGACTGCATCCCTTGACATTTCAATTTAATCGTATCTATAGTTGTTACATATGAACATCAGCACCCGATTCACGGTGTCCCTGCATATTCTCACGCTCCTCGCCTCGACACCCGGCGAGGCGCTCACATCGGAATATATTGCCGGTAGCGTGAACACAAATCCAGTCGTGGTGCGCAGGTTGCTTGGAATGCTGCGCAAGGTGGGCATAGTTTCATCGCAGCCCGGCAATGGCGGCGGCTGGGAACTGGCGAAGAATCCGAGTGAATTGACGCTTCGGGACGTGCGACGGGCCGTGAATGAGGGATCGCCGTTCTCAATGCACAATCAACCGCCCAACCCCAAGTGTCCTGTTGGCAAGAATATTCAGCAAGCGCTCGGGCCGGTTTATGACAGGGCTGAGCGAGTCATGGAGGACGAACTCTCCCATACCAACATCCAGTCGCTTCTGCAATCTGTTCAACGCCGGGACCAAGGCTGACTTTTTTTCATCTAATTTGTAACTATCATGGTTACCAAACAACAACACTTCATCCATCAACCACTGAGAGGAAGTAAAGACATGACAATTGCGATCACAGGAGCCACTGGCCAACTTGGCCGGCTTGTCGTCAACAAACTCAAAACCAAGGTTCCCGCCGCCGATATCGTCGCTCTCGTCCGTACATTGAGCAAAGCCGCCGATCTTGGCGTAACGGCACGTGAGGCTGATTACAACAATCCCGATTCACTGGAGCACGCGCTGTTTGGGGTGGAGGCGCTGCTACTGATTTCATCCACCGAAATTGGCCAGCGCAAAGTGCAGCATCGCAACGTGATTGAAGCGGCGAAGAAAGCTAAAGTGAGCTGGATCATTTACACCAGCCTGCTTCACGCCGAGACGTCGGCAATCAAGGTACTTTCTGTAGAGCACCTGGACACGGAAGATGCGCTGAAGGCATCGGGATTGCAATATACGATCCTGCGCAATGGCTGGTATACCGAAAATTACACGGCTTCAATTCCTGGAGCGATTGCCGGTGGCGCATTTCTGGGCTGCGCCGATAGCGGGAATATCTCCTCGGCGGCGCGAGCGGATTATGCTGAAGCCGCGGTTGCCGTACTGACCAGTGGGGGGCATACCGGTAAAACCTACGAATTAGCCGGCGACAAGGCCTACAAGCTCACCGAATTGGCTGCGGAGATCTCCTTTCAAACTGGAAAGACCATTCCCTACAAAAATCTTTCCGAGTCGGAGTATGCCGCAGCGCTGGCGGGCTTCGGCCTTCCTGCCCCGCTTGCGCAGGCGTACGCCAGTTTCGATACTGGAGCAGCGCAAGGAGCGCTCTTTGATGACGACCACCAGTTATCGAAGCTGATCGGACACTTCACGACACCAATGACAACATCCGTGGCGGATGCTCTAAAGGCGTGAGTTGGGGATGGCATCCCATGGGCGGGTGGCCAGGTCTTGCTCATTTTTATCGATTGAGATGTAAACCACCCGTCCTGCTTCAATGAATTTTCCAGGTCACAATTACGCCAACGAATAGCTGACGCGGCGTGTGTCCAAAAGCTGCCGATGCTCCGGGGCAAGTTCGCTGTCCGAGATGATCTGGTGGAGTTCATTGAGATCAGCCACGTGGATCATGGCCTTGCGTCCGAATTTGGTGTGGTCGGCGACAAGGATGACGCGCTGGGCGCACTTCATCATGGCGCAAATCGATCCGACGACAAGCGTGCTGCTGTCGCTGAGTCCTTCAGCGGTGATGCCGCGAATGCCCAGGATGGCGACATCGGCCGAGACGCTTTGCAGCATCCGCTCGCAGATGGGGCCGAACTGGATGCCGAGGCGCGGATAGAGGGAACCGCCGGTCAGCGTGACCTCGGTCTGCCTCGACTCCCAGAAGATCTGCGCCACGGGGATCGAGTTGGTGATGATCTGGATGGGGCGGTCAAGCAGGCAGCGCGCAACCTCGGCCACCGTCGATCCGCCGCCCAGGATGACAGTCTGCCCGTCCTGAATCAGTTCCGCCGCCGCCCGCCCAATGCGCGTCTTCTCCTGCTGGCAACTGACCGCCAGCCGCCTGAAGTCGAGCGCCTCCTCGCGCGAAGTGGTGGACATGGCCCCGCCGTGCACGCGACGAATATTATGGCTGCGCTCCAGTTGAATCAAATCGCGGCGTACCGTGGCGCGGCTAGCTCTCAGCGCCGCGCACAGATCCTCCAAGCTGACAAAGTCCTGCCGTGAAAGGGCATCCTGTATGGCGCGAATGCGTTCAACCTGGTTCATAGCGGAAGATGTACCATAGAATCAAGCCTTGGGGTGTCGGGCGCCAAGGGCGCAAGCAGCTTTCATTATGCGCTAGTTGTTCAAATTGCTGCAACAAGCTTCTTTCAGGTTCAACATCTTTCATCACCGCAGATTTTTCATGGAAAGTCGGCGCGGGTTTCAGCGCCATTCACCAAGTTTCGCATCGAGCGTTGGCCATCTCCCATGGGTTTCATTCTCAGTGTTCTCTATATCGTTACCTATTACCTCACGCCCGTTACGATCTTCGGGCCGCTGGCTGCTTTTCGCATAGAATTGATTCTCGCCGCCTTGGTGATTGTTTTGTCGCTGCCCAGGTTGGCGGGATCGACTGTTTTGAAGACTCCGCAATCCTTGGCGTTGATGGGGTTAACGCTGGCTGTCTTTTCCTCGGTGATGATTGCGCAGCACTGGGGCAGTGGAGCCATCGAGGCAATGCTGGGGTTTATTCCATGCGCGCTGGCATATTATCTTGCGACAATTCATGGCAATACCAAGAAACGCTTGCAGATCCTGGTGCTCTTATTACTGTTTACCTGCCTGTTTATTATCGTGAGGGGTTCCATCGAACTGGAAAGCGGGGTTTCTTATAACGATGCGGATCCGATGGGATTCAACAGCAGCCCCTATCTCTTTCCGATGAAAAACGACTCAGGGGAGCTGTTTTTTCGCCTGAGAGGCCTGGGGATGATCAACGATCCGAATGACCTGGGCCAATTGCTGGTGTGCACAATTCCTTTGGTCTTTTTCTTTTGGAGACAGAAAAAGTTACTTTCGAATATTTTCACAGTGCTTCTTCCGGTCAGCATACTTTTGCTCGGCGCATTTTTTACACATTCCCGTGGAGCCTTGCTGGCCTTGATGGCGATATTAATTGTCGCGGCGCGACGCCGAATCGGCATGGTGCCCGCGCTGGTGTTGGGGGTCGGTGTTTTTGCTGCGTCCATGGCGATGCATTTTTCCGGCGGAAGGGATATTTCCACCGGAGCGGGGGCTGATCGTACGGCACTATGGAGCGACGGCATGGAGATTCTGAAATCTCATCCCTTGTTTGGAGTCGGGCTCGGCGAATTCGCCGATAATTGCGACGGATGCGGCCATACAGCTCATAACTCATTGGTGGTTTGCGCAGCGGAACTTGGTTCGTTTGGATTGTTCTTCTGGTGTATGTTTTTATTTCCTACGTTGCGGGATGCCCTGCTGCTTGCCTCGCCCAACAAGGTAAGTGAAGGCGATTCTTTTCTACCGCTGAAGGGGCCTAATTCAATGTGGAATGGAAAGCAGGAGGTAATCGATAAAGAGGAAATCAACCGCTTGGGACGATTACTTGTTTTGTCGCTTACGGGCTTTTTGGTTACAGGCTGGTTTCTTTCTCGCGCTTATGTTTTGACGCTCTTTTTTCTGGGAGGAATGGTGGAGGTGGTTTACGAGATGGCGTTACAGCGCGGCATGGTTCCTCCGCGCCTGCCGCTTGTCCGCAACGTTTGGTATTCCGCCGGACTTGCAGTTGCGCTGCTGTTGCTTATGTATGTTCTGCTGCGTACTGTGAATATCACGCATTGATCTTGTCTATCATAAATTGATCAAGAACTTTCTTGCTATAGAAAATCAACCGCGAAGTAAGGTAGCCAGATGAAGATAGCACACGTAGTGGATAGCATGGAGATTGGCGGCGCGGAGACATTGGTCGCGCAACTTTGCCATCAACAGCGGAAGGACGGCCACGATCCCAGCGTCTATGCGATTCTTACGCTTGGCCCTTTGGGCAAGCAATTGCAGGAAGATGGTTTTCATGTGCGCGCGCATCTTGGTTTCGGACTTATCCGTTCAGCGCTCAATTTCTATAGAATCTTTAAAGAACTGCGGCCAGATGTGGTGCATCTTCATAATCCGACGCCTTTCATATATGCGGGAATATCAGCGCGCATGGCCGGCGTGCCTAGCATTATTTCCACTCGGCATAGCCTGGTGGCGCCGCCGCATAACTTGGTTCGAGAATTGAAGTATTGTGTTGCGGCATGGTTTTGCGACTGGGTGGTGGGTATCTGCGAGGCAACGGCAAGTAATATCAAGGATATGCATAGCATTCCTGCGCGCAAGATACTATGCGTTTATAACGGAGCTGTGCCTTTAGCGCGCGCGCGACAGGAGCAGTGGCCGCCCAAGAGCGGATTTACTTTGGTGTATGTGGGACGCCTGGAGCCGGTAAAGAATCACGCATTGCTGCTAAATGCCTTTCAGAAGGCGCTTGCTTCGCACCCGGATTTACGGCTGTGGATGGTGGGTGACGGCAGCACGCGAAGCGATCTGGAAAAACTTTCTGCTCAACTGAATATAACTTCTCAAGTTACCTTCTGGGGACAGCAAATGGATGTGGCTCCATTTTTTTCAGCGGCTGACGCATTTATCATGTCCTCGCAATCAGAGGGGTTGCCTATCTCCTTGTTGCAGGCTTTCTCGCTGGGGATGCCGGCAATCGTGACCGACGTGGGCGGAATGGCGGAAGTTGTGCGGTTGGCACAGGGCGGAATCATTGTGCCGGCCGGTGATTCCTCTGCAATGGCCGCAGCAATTCTGCGGCTGGCCGGAAACAAGGCGGAGCACGCGCAATTCGCCATAAACTCGGAGGCAGCTTTCCAGTCGCATTTCGCGCTGCAAACGATGGTCGAGGCCTACATGAAGTTATATCGGAATACTCCTCGCGCAAGACGCGCAGAGAAACTTCAATCTCATTTGTAATAAGTTCATGCCGTTTGTGTCGCTGTTTTGCGCGGAGCGGGAAGAAGGGCAATTGCTGAATAAAGACAGAAACATTCCTTGGTTAAATCAGATTTGTGGCCGGGAGAAGATGCTTTATCGAATAGACGAACGTGGGCCAGGAGGCCCACATTACAGCCGACCGGGAGGTCGGCGCTACAATTCGAGATGCTGCAATTCGAGATACCGCAATTCGAGATACTGCAATTCGAGATACTGCAATTCGAGATGTTATATATCGAGAAACTATATTTTAATGCGGTCAAAGACTTAACAGTGAGTTATCGGATGAATTACGGATTCCGCACACAATCATCGGTCAATCGGATTGGAGCGGGCATCTCGATGACTTCAAAGTCGGTAATCTTCAGATCCAGCAAATCGTGAGAGTCAAAATCAAGGTCTGCATACTTTGTTTTGGTATCTTGGTCACTTTGCGCGGTCAGTGCGATATTGCCGCCATCGGCGAGAAACATACCGTATTTTTGCATGGCTCTTGCAACAACCTGCGCCGCCGGAGTCAATTGCGACAGATCATAAGAGGCCTTGAGGCGGAAGCGCGCGCCCATGGGAGGCGCGGTAACCGGCCCACGAGGAGCTCCGGCATGGGTTGCCGGGTGTACAAATACGTGCGCGCGGATGCGCGGATTGGGAAGAGTAAAACGAATGGCATGATTGATGCTTCCGACAGCCAATTCGTCTGCATTGAAGAGGAGCGGAGCGATGGGAAGGCCAGCGGCGTCGGCGCTGGTACATTGATCGCCGCGTCCGGAGGGCGGATAAACCCGATTCAGATCCCAAACCGCCAAAAGATTTGCCGAGAGAACATCTCCCTCGAAGTCGGCCCCATAAGCCTCGTAGAGTTTGCCATGGGAACGGTCAACGACAATGTAATGGCAATCGCCGCCTTCGCGGGGGCATTTATAATCCGACTCCCCTTCCATGCCTCCGTTCGCAGGTAAAGGGATGGAAGAAACCAGATCGGAATCGCCGCCATAAAAATTTGGACCTTTTTGAAAGGGTACGAATCTCGATCCGGCGTCAGCCTGAATGACCCGGAGAGCAAAGTCGACCTGCATTCTATTATTGTTTCCCCATCCGCCTGCATCCTTGAGCCACGCGATGATGGTGGAAGACTGCGGATCAACCGGGGCGTGACTGATCTCCTGAGTCCAGATGGACTGCGGAGGAAAATAATTTACAGGCGCGGCGGGATGTTCCAGCTTGGCCGCTTTGACTTTGGCGATGCGATTGTGAAGGATGTAACCCGTCAGGATGACCGCAATGCCGAGCAGGGAGATAGCCAGGGTTTTTCTATGGGACATGATGATCGGAGGCTCCTCTCACAAACGTGAGTTCTTCAAGCAGATTCTACACCCCACCCGGAACAGTTTTAGAAAGATGCGGAAGATGAGCGCCGTCCCGATGGGACTCCGGGTGAACGATTGGATGAATACCATCCCCACCGTTGAATCAGTGGGCTAATCACCATTGCGCCCACGGCGCGGGTTTGCAGGATAAAAAATTTCTAATCTACGAAATTGCAACTTCAGAGGACTTGTTGCCGGTCTTCCAAATCTTCCAAAGTTCTCCGCGCGTGAAAAGAAATTTGTAGAGTCCGGCGACGGCTGCCGCAAGAAGCACAAGCATGGCGCCGGCCGGGGCCGCAACGCGATGCAAGACAGGAATTTTGCAAACCAGAGAAACAGCCGCCAAACTCCAGCACAGAATCTGGAGTGCGGCGAAAGTGGCGTAGATGAATGAGGCGCCGGAAAGCGCCAGCGTGGAAAGCAGCAGAAGAAGCATCAAATACGGCACCACCAGGCGCGTTACCTTGTGCGAGAGAAGCTGCAAGAGAACGGGATTCCGCGGCGTCAACGTCCAGGGAGCAAGCTGAAAAAGTTGGAAGTTGCCCGCCAGAGTGCGGACCTTGCGTTGAAACTCTTTTTCAATCTTTGCCGGCCAGCAGTCATAGACGTAGGCTTGCGGATCAAGGACTGAACGGTAACCCTGGCGAATGATGGAAAGCGGCTGAAACATATCATCCAGGATCATTCCGGCGGGTTGGGGAACGGCCAGTTTGCGGCGGATGGCATAAAAGCCGCCATAGACGCCGACCGGAGAGGCAAAGATTGATTCATTGCTCCGAATCCACTTTTCGTAGCGCCAATAGAGGCTGCTGACAGCGGCGGATGCCTGGTCGTGCGTGTCGGTGCGCAAGATCAGTTCGCCGGCTACGCAGCCGACGGTGGGGTCGGCAAAGTTGCTGACCAATTGCTGAAGCGCGCCGGGAGCGATCTCCGGGCGAATGTCCACAAAGAGGATCAGTTCCGCCGTTGCCTGGGCCACGCCCGCATTGACGGCAGCCGCCTTTCCGCAGTGGTCAGGCAGGATGATCGGCCTCAGACGCGGATGCTGCAACTGCGTGAGCAACTCAGCCGTGCCGTCGGTAGAACCATCCGAGACAAGAATGATCTCTTGGATGTTGGGATAATCGAGATCCAGCAAATGCTGTATCTTGCGCGGAAGCTGCTCTGCGCCGTTATGGACCGCTAGCACGACGCTTACGCTGGGATCAATCGGATGGGAGATCCACGGTCGCGGCCGTACGCGCGCCAGCAGCCAGATGAAGAGCGGATAGCCCAGATAGGTGTACACGACGCCCAGCAGAGAGAGCCAGAAGACAAATCTCACTGAGCCCCCCTGCGGAGAATAATAGTCTTGATGGTCTCGAACATGATCAACAGATCAAGGCCGATGGATTGGTGCTTGATGTAGTAAAGGTCGTACTCGAGTTTGTGTCTGGTTTCCTTCAGGCTGGCGCCGTAGCGGTAGCGCACCTGGGCCCAGCCGGTGATGCCGGGGCGGATCATGTGGCGCAGATCGTAGTAGGGAATCTCCTGGCTAAGCCACTGCACAAACTCTGGACGCTCAGGACGCGGACCCACGAAGGCCATTTCGCCCCGCAGAACATTCCACAGTTGAGGAATTTCATCCAAGCGGGTCTTGCGCATAAACCCGCCAACCGGAGTCACGCGCGGGTCGTTTTGGGAGGCCCAGACCGCGCCCTGCGCTTCCGCATCCTGGCGCATGGTGCGGAATTTAATCGCGTTAAAGAGCTGCCCGCGCTGGCCGACCCTCGTCTGCGTGAAGAAGACGGGCCCCGGAGAAGAAAGCCGCACTGCAAGAATGATGAACGGGATAAACGGAAGGCAGATCAGGAGGGCCGTCAAGGAAACGACAAAAGAGAGCAAGCGCCGAAAAAGCTGTTGCGAAGGACTCATGCGAAAGCCGTCGGTAAAGATCAACGTGCTTGGATTGAGCCCGTCCAGCGGCAGTTTTCCGCTAAGCCGCTCCTGCAGCGTGCTGGCATTCTCAATCAGCACGCCGCGCACGCGCAAGTCAAGAAGTTCGCGCACCGGCATTGCCTCGCGACGGTCTTCCATGGCAACAATGATGCGGTCGATACCGGGCCTGGATTGGCGGAAGGCGCTCAACTCGGCGGCAAAGCGATCCAGACCGCCTTGCGGGTCAACATCTTCCTTCCATCCAATAACCTCCATGCCTGCGCCGCGGGTTTCGCGCAGCAATTGAACCACGGAACGCGCCCTCTCGCCACAGCCCAAAACATAGACTCGCTCACGAAAGATGGGAAAGGCAAGAATCCACTCATAGGCCCAACGCCAAACAAAAAGAACCACGGCCAGAATGGAAACTCCCACAACGAGAACATTGGGGCCGATGTCCAAATCGGGAGAGAAAAACAACAATCCGGCAAGAATGAAGGACAGAACGCTCAGTACGAGCAAGAGGCGGAAGTAAATCTCCCAGCCGGCTGAGGTGCGCCTTGGCCCATAGAGATCAAAATAGTAGGTAAGCAGCATTGTCAAGGCGGTAACGCCGGCCACCTTAACCATTCCGTTTTCATAGAACAGGGCAATAAAGATATCCTGCACCATGAAGACCGCGGCAATCAGGAATGAAGCGGCCACGAGCAAGACTTCACAGCACAGCAATACCAATGTCCGTGTCGGATAATAAACATTGAAAAGTCGGATCATCCGCGACGCCCTTTATCCCTTTCTAGCATACGATCCGCTCCCGGCATCCCGGTTCCCATAGTAGTAGTATCCGCCTCCGCGAGGAGCATCCTTGACAGCATTCAGCACAAAACCAAGCAGACGGCTGTTGACGAAAGCCGCTTGCGCGCGCTGCGCAACATCAAAAGGCGTTTGCGAGGCGCGGGCAACCAATAGGACCGCATCGGCGGCGCGCGCCAAATCTATTGCGTCCGCCACCACCAGGGCCGGGGGCGAGTCGATGATAATCCAGTCAAAGTGTGGCGAAAGTGCTGTAATCAACTCCTCGAAGCGATGATTGGCAACAAGTTCCGCGGAGTGGTCTCCACCCTCGCCCGATGCAATCAGGGTCAGATCGGGCATCTGCCACGTCTGGCCTTCCACGAAGATGCGGGGGTCTTGATTGCGCTGCAGGATTTCAATCACCCGCGCTGACCCGGAAAGATACTCCGCCAGTCCCGGCAAATGAGAAGAGCCCAAGATGGTGTGAATCGTTGGTTTGCGCAGGTCGGCATCAATGAGCAGAACGGAACTATTCTGGTTACGGGCCAAACTGACGGCCAGATTAGCCGCGACAAATGTTTTTCCCTCCGCAGGCAATCCGCTGCTGACCAAAATGGTCTTGAGCGGGACTTGATCTCGATACTGATAGAGTTGCGTCCGCAGTCCACGAAACTGCTCAATACTTTCTCCGCGCTCTCCAAGCGTTGGAAGAGAGTCGAGCATGGGCTTCCATGAATTCCGGACAATCCGATCGGGGAGAATCTCGTCCTCGATCAGAGGCAACTCTGCTTCACCCGGAGCTGCAAACGGCTTCACGGAGTCAGTTCTTTCGTATTCCGGAGAGGACTCCCTCTCAAGCGATGCTCTTTGCAATGCATCGAAGATACGGCTCATATTTCACATTCCTTCGGGGAAGTCACCCCTTCGGCTGCGGGCGCATTGGAGTTGAACGCAAGATTCTTCATGCTATGGTTCATTAAAGACTGCATGGCCGGAACCGAGATGCTGAAAGGGTGTTCCACCAGGTTGAGTTCAAGGCCAACCGCTTCAACAATGTGCTCTGGAATCGGTTTGACCTGTTCGCCATAAGCATGGATCAGGGAGTTTTCGCAAAGCAGATTGATCACGCGAGCAATCCCCTGACTGTAATGATAAACAAGATCCACTGCCGCGGGCAGAAACACCTGCTCGGTGGCTCCGGCAATGCGTAGTCTCTCCAGGATGTAATCGCGCGTTTCCTCGCTCGACAGCGGTTTTGTCCTGCACCAGTAAGAAATGCGCTGGCGCAACTGGCGCAGTTTTGGATCAACCAGCATCTCTTCCAACTCCGGCTGACCGGAGAGAATAATCTGCACCAGCTTATCCGAGGAGGTTTCAAGATTCGTAAGCATACGTATCTCCTCCAACAGGTCCGCGGAGAGGTTTTGTGCTTCATCAATGGCAATCACGCACAGTTGATGCGCGCGATATCGCTCGACCAGCCAACTGTTCAACTGTAAAAGCATACTGGATTTGGTGCGCGTTTTGGGCGGAATGCCGAAGTCGGTGAGGACAAACTCCAGAAAATCCATCGCATCCAGGCGTGGATTGAAAAGAAACGATGTTGCAATGCCTTCCTTGGCGAATGTGCCCAGAGCAGCCCTGAGCAGCGTGGTCTTTCCCGTACCGACCTCCCCGGTCATGACCACAAATCCTTTACGCGCGGCAATGCCGTATTGCAGGCAGGCCAACGTCTCGCGTATCTGCGGCCTCAGAAAGAGAAACCGCGGATCTGGAGTTGCTCCGAAAGGCTGGGCGCGAAGGCCAAAAAAGGTTTTATACATTGCTATGCGCGTGCGCTTTCCATGGGTTTGGGAGTTCTCGAAAACAACTTTTTAAGCCTGCCGCGAAGCCCGATGGATGGGGGATTCTCCAGTGCCCCGATATACGAGACAACGGCCAGCGTGGGCAGCTTGGTAAAGGCCCAGATATCCGCCTCATTGCGTATGGAGGTGTCGCGGTATTCCAGCAATCCGGCAATCAGCAACCCCAGGGCAAGGCCTGCGGCCAAACCGCCACCGCCAAAGATGCGCCGATTTGGGTAGCTCGGCTCTTCGGGCAGATTGGGCGCATCCATCACCCGAAACTGCTCGCCTTGCTGGCGATGTTCAAGGGCCGTGGCCATGGTGGAGTCGTTCATCTTGGCCAGCAGAGTGTTATAGAACTGCAATGCTGTCTCGTGGTCGCGCGTGATTGCTTTGTACTCTTCCTCCACCAAGGGGCTGGCCTCGATTTTGGCCTCGTAGTTTTTCACCTGCTGCTCAATTGCCGCCTGCTCCTGCTTGGCCTCGGCCTCTGACATCTTGACGGCGCGAAGCTGTAACTTGAGCTGCTTCAACTGCGGCGAGTCGCTGGAAGTGACGGTCGTCTCATCTTTAACCGGAGCGGTCGTCTCACGCGCAATCTCCGCCTCCAGATTGGCAATCCGACGCTTGCTGGCGACGACATCCGGATGGTCCGGCGTATAGCGAGCCTCTAAATCCTTTTCTTGCTCCCGCGCCATCTTGAGCTGTGCCTGGAGTGTCGTCGGCGTGTTTCCCGTGGCCGTGTCCACGTGAGAGGATGTTTGCGACTGCTCGGCCACCATCGCTTCAAGGAAGCTCTCATCCTGCTGCTGCCGACTTACCGCCTGCGTGGCTGCGTCCAGCCGCGTGGTCAGAGCTTGAAGCGTGTTGGCGTTTCCAGATTCCTGCTCCGGCAGCCGGCCGAGGTTTTTGCGCTGGAAATCAGCCAGTCTGCCATCTTGATCGTCCAGGTTTCTCTTGGCATCTTCCAATTGCTGCTTCAAAAAGTCGGTCGTTCCCTCCGCCGACTGCTCCCGCGCGTTCAGATTCTCGCTCACGAACATGGACGTAATCTGCCCACAGACCAACTGCGCGGTGCGAGCGTCCGAGGCCTTGAAGGTAATAAAAAATCCAGGCATTCCGCGGGAAGACTGACCGCTGGGGATGGGGTTGATTCCAATCGCTTTCTGGGTCAGTTCAACCTTGTCGTCCATATTACTGATCTTCGGATAAAGGCCGAATTGCGTGATGATCGGCTCGATGCGTGAACGGCTAAGAATCTGCTCTTTCATCGACGCCAGCCGCGCGTTTAAATCTTCATTCACCACCGGCTTTACAAAATCCTCCGGAACCTTCTGCTCTTCAATCAGCACCAGCGTCTGCGAAAGATACCGGGGAGGGATAAAATGGCAAACGACCAGACTGATCGTCAGGCAAATGACCGAAGAGGCCAGAATCAGCCAGAACCTCCGCTTCAATATCTCCATATAGTCGTGCATGGTCAGTTCTCGATGCCCGAGCATAAACCTCCCTCTTCAATTACCACTTGATACGCAGCTCTCGCGGCGTGTACCCGATGCCAAAACCGATCACCTGCGACATGGTGTTCAGTACGTTGGACGCACCCGAAAGATTGGATGTCGAAAGACTGGAGCTTTGATTCATTACCGTGTAATTCGCAAAGACACTGAAATACCTTCCCAACCCACGCGTTGCCTGGACTCCGCCGTATTCCCCATGCACAACGCCGTTGCCGCTCAGGCTGGCTGTGCGCAGATAAGAACCATTCACTCCAACATTCAGAGACCTTCCGATCCCACGCGAATAATTTCCGCTAATCGTATCATTTTCAGCACCCATCAAGTATCCGGCCCCGCCGCTGACTCCATGGTTATAGGCCAGGCCCGCGCCGCCGTTCCTAAAGGTCTCCTGAACGGTAGCGCTGGCCGTGAATTGCGTGGAAGAGGGTTGAATGGCGCTGTTCGAACTGGAGATCCACTGCGGTCCAATCGCCCCGGTGCTGCTGATCTTTCGCGTCCATTGACGTTTGAAGCTGATCTGCAAGGACGAGGCTTGACTATAGCTGATTTGCGCAGTGTTGGGTTGGGAGACAGGGCCTTGACCATAGATGAAGCGGGAAAAACCATATCCGCCCGAAAGCGAGTTGCGCGCATCCAGCCGGCGAGAGACTCTAACCTCCGATGCCAGCGTGTCCGTGTTCTGGCCGTTGCTATCGATATAGAGCAACTCCCCTACGGAACCGCCAAAGTTGAGCGTGGTTGCGTAGTCGAGCCGGACGCTCGCCGAGGCCGCCGTCTGGTTGTCCAGTGAACGCGTATTCGTAGCCAGGATCGTCTGGTCCGTCGAGTTGGTGGGAGCAGAACCGCCAATGGGCTCACCGGTGCCAGGAACTCCCGAGAAACCGGTCGTTGGAGTTTCAAAAGTGTAGTCCACGTTTTCGCTGGCGGTCAGGTTCCAGGCGCTATTGACGACGCTTTGCGAAAGCTGAAGATGCTGAAAGAGATTTCCCGGCTGGCCCGGTCCAGAGAGCAACCATCCGTATCCGCCGCTGTACTGCAAACTGAATGGAAGATGCCTGCTGAAGTCCCTGAAGCTCGCATCTCCCGACAAATAGCTTTCCTGCTGACCACCTTGATATCCGCCGAAGTCCGACGTCTGCGCAAAACGCAGGTCATAATGCAGCATACCGCCAACCGCCTGCTTATCCTCGCCGGCAGAATCGTCCGCGCCTGCCGCGGCGGGAGTTGACTGCGCAGAAAGCGCGGCGCCGGCGATCCAAAGCATCGCCAGCAGTGTCAAATTCGACTTGAATCGGGCAGCCTTACGGAACGACAATCGTATCCCCCGGATTCAATGTGAGATTGAGCGAATGGTCGCCCTTCAATGCTTGCTTGTACTCGACGGAGATCTTCTGCTGTTTGCCGTCCGCCATGCGTAAAATGTACATCTTCCTGGTGTTGGCGAACTGAGTTAGCCCGCCGGCGCTTCCCACGGCCTCCAGCAACGTCATGCCGGGAGTCATCTGGATTGCCCCCGCCTTTGCCACCTCGCCAATCAGAAAGACCTTCTTGCTGTTCATCTGATTCACCGACACCGTCACACTGGGATCTTGAACATACTTCTTCAACTGCTCGGAGATCTCCTTGGCCAACTCCATGGGCGTTTTGCCGGAGGCTTTGATGTCGCCCACCAGGGGCAGCGTAATCATGCCGTCGGAGCGGACCAGAGCGCTTTTGTTGGTCAGCCCCTCTTCTCGCCAAACCACCACCGAAAGCGCATCCAACTCCCCAATCACGTAACTATTGTCCATGGAAGGCTTTGCCGTATCCCGCGCGGCCCACGCCGCGGCCTCGTCCGCACGTTGCTTGGTCTCATTTTCCTTGGCGGACTGAACGGCAGCCTGCACCGCTGACAGAACCGCATCCTGCGCCGCGGGCTTCTCCGCACTCTGCGCCGGCGCAGTGGTCTGCGTCGAAGGCTGGGCGACGGGCGGCTTCTCCTGCGCCGAACAGAAAATTGCCGGAAGCAACAGCGCCATTAAAAGAAAACTTCCAAGTCTCATCATGCGGCTCCAATCTTGCCTGTAGCGGACACTTTCTCCGATTCAATCTGCTTGAGTATGTAAAGCAATGCCTGGTAGCTGATTCCCAACTCCACAGCGGCGCGCTTGCGATTGCCCCCGGCGGAAGAGAGAAGCTCGGAGATCAATCACCGTTCGGCCTGGATTGAGGAGGCCCGCGTCGCCTCCTTTTATAATAGATGCCTATGATTTCCATTTGATCGGGTAGAAGCGGTTGCCGCTTGAATTGCGGCAAGCGAGATCGCCTGGTCGCTGATGGGTACAATGGTTTCAAGGGTGGGTGGCCCTCATCTCAATTTATGATTATAGTTGGAACTCCGAGGTCTCGCTTCCAAGACCTCGGAGGAACGAGTCCCTTCAGGTAACTTGGTTGGGGATTTATCAAGATCTCAGTCTTTCGTTTTCGGCAGGCAGATTGCTAGTGTAAAGTGAAAAAGACCCCATCAGCGAGGTTTCCATCACGGAAAATGAGGCACAAATCGAGCGAACCCCGATCAGGGGCTCCAGTCTCAGGCTCTTTGGCGGAGCTTCATCCGTCTGGGGCGGGGCGCTGATCTGCCTGCTGGTACTTGCGGTTTATTACCAGGTGCTGGGCAAATTGGTCGTGGATTGGTGGACGGTTCCTGATTTTTCCCACGGCTTTCTGGTGCCATTCTTCGCCGCCTTCCTGATCTGGGAGAAGAGGCAAACCCTGCGCAGTGTTGCACTGGCTCCGGTTTGGAGCGGGGTTGCCGTGATCGTTCTGGGACTGATCGTTCTTCTTTTGGGCGTCTATGGCTCAGAGCTTTTCCTTTCAAGAGTTTCGCTGCTCATTCTTCTGGCCGGATTGACGCTCACCTTCGGCGGTTGGCAACTGTTGAAGGAACTGCGCTTTGCGCTGCTGGTTCTGTTGCTGGCCATCCCGATTCCCGCCATTGTCTTCAATCAAATTACCTTTCCGCTGCAGATTCTGGCCTCCAAAATGGCCAGCGATCTGCTTCCTCTCTTCGGCGTTCCGGTTCTGCGCGAGGGCAATGTCATTCAACTACCTTTGATGTCGCTGGAGGTGGCCGAGGCGTGCAGCGGCATCCGTTCCCTGATGAGCCTTTTTACGCTCGCCGTCTTTTACGGATACTTCATGGAGAAGTCCAGTTGGCGGCGGGTGGTGATTGCGCTGGCCAGCATTCCCATTGCCATTGCCGCCAACGCGGTGCGCATTCTGGGCACAGGCTTATGCGTCCAATACTGGGATCCGGAAAAGGCGATGGGTTTTTTTCATGAGTTTTCAGGTTGGGTCATCTTCCTGGTTTCGCTGACCTGCCTGTATCTTTTCCATCACGCAATGAACCTGATCCCGATCAAGAGGCGGCAGAGATGAAGAACCTTCGATTCTGGACGGTTGTCCTGCTGCTGGCCGGCGCGGCATTGCTGCTCCACCTGCGCGCCCATGTGGATCAAAATCCCCCCAGCCAGCCTCTGGAACAGCTTCCGCACAGCTTGGCGGAATGGACGGGAAGCGATCTGCCGATTGATCAGGAGACGCGCGACGTGCTCGGTGCCGGAGATTTTCTCTCTCGCCTCTATCTTCAGGACAAGCACAAAGAGCCGATTAGCCTTTTTATCGGCTATTTCCCCAGTCAGCGCACGGGGCAAACCATTCATTCTCCGAAGAATTGCCTGCCTGGAGCGGGTTGGGTTTTTGAATCTTCCAGCGCCGTGGATCTGGTGGACGCGGAGGGAAGATCGCACCGCGTTGGGGAATATATCATTTCTGATGGTGAGGCAAGGCAATTTGTTCTTTACTGGTATCAGGCGCATGGGCGCAGCGTTGCCAGCGAATATATGGCGAAAATCTTTATGATTGTCGACGCCATTCGCCTCAATCGCACGGATGGAGCTCTGGTGCGCGTCATTACGCCCATGGCTTCCGGCGATGATCCTGCAGCGGCAAGGCAGCGCGCCGAGGCATTCACCCGGCAGCTTGCTCCCCTGCTGCCCCGTTTCATTCCTGACTAAGATCAGGAAATCGGCTTGAAGAGGCTGCGCGGCTGGGAACCTTGGTTCCAGTACGGTATGCGGCAGTCTGAAAGGAAGGTTACGATGGCTACAGTGTCCGGCTTTAGTGCGATGTGGAGAGTGCGTCAACCCCGTGCCATTCTTGGGGTCGTAACGCTGTTTCTGTTGGCGGCTTTACTCTCCGGGTGCTTTCGCGACCCCAATGTGCGGAAGCACAAGTATCTGGAAAGCGGGCAGAAGTATGCCGCCCAAGGCAAGGATAAAGAAGCGGTCATTCAGTTCTCCAACGCCTTGAAGATCGACAAGAACTTCGCTGATGCGCATTATGCCCTGTCTCAGACTTATCTTCACATGGGCGCCTTCAGCGCATCCTACAGCGAGCTTCAGCGGACCGTCGTTCTGCAACCGGGAAACATCAAGGCGCGGATCGATCTGGGAAATATGCTCTTGGCCGGGAATAAATTTGACGAAGCACAAGCGCAGGCCTCGGCTGCCCTGAGCGCGCAGCCCAACAACGCCGACGCTCATGCCCTGCTCTCGCGCATTGCCGCCCGTCGTGGACAAAATGACGTGGCCCTGGCGGAGATTCATCGCGCGTTGGAACTGGCTCCGAACGAGGCTGAGTTGCACGAAACTTATGCCTTGCTGCAAGCCACGGATGCAACCCAAGGCGCTTCCGTCGAAGCTGAATTGAAGAAGTCCATTGAGCTGGATCAGAAATCGGTGAATGCCAAGCTTCTTTTGGCTGCCTTTTATATCAAAAAGAATCGCTTGCAGGATGCCGAGCACGCCTGCTGGAATGCCGTTGCCACAGATCCAAAAAGTCTCAGCGCGCGGGAATCCCTGGTTCAAGTCATTCTCAGGGAGGGTGATTCGCCCAGGGCAGAGCAAGTGCTTCGCCAGACATCCAACGATCTGGCCGACAATCCACAAGGCGTGCGCATACTGGCTGACTATTACGTGGGGACGGGGCAGCCGGACAAGGCCAAGGTGGAGTTTGCCAGCCTGGCAAAGAAATATCCCAAAAACCTCCCCGTTCAACTCGGATACGTTCATATTCTTTTGCAAACCAAGGATATTGGCACAGCCCAGGCAGTGATCGATGACCTGATGAAAAATCACGCCAAAGATCCCCAGGTGGCCGTGCTGAACGGAATCGTCCTGCTTAATAACGGCAAGGCAAATGATGCAGTCATGGCTTTGCAAAGCGCGGTGAACAACGCTCCGAAGGATGCCTTCATCCAATTCTGGCTGGGAAGAGCCGCTCTGGCCAAAGGCGATTCCAATTTGGCCGAGAAGAGCTTTCAACAGGCGGTTCAATTGAATCCGCGTGACGTGGACGCACAGGAAGAGCTAGCCCGCATGGCCCTTCAACGCAGCGACTTCAATCAACTTTCCGAGATTGCGGAAAAGACGATTGCCGCCAATCCGCGCTTTCCCGGAGCCTATGTCTGGCGGGCGGCGGTGGACTTGAGTCATAAATCCGAGGATAAGGCCGAGGCGGACCTCAAGACGGCCATCAGCGCGGCTCCGCACAACGCACAAGCCTATCTCATGCTGGGCGAACTCCGCTTGTCTCAGAAGAAATATCCGGAAAGCGCTTCGCTCTTTGAGCAGGCTCTGCAAAATGACCCTAACTCTCTGGGCGCCATGCGCGGTTTGATCAACGGTTACCTTGTGCAAAAACAACCGGCAAAGGCAATGGACCGCCTGAACGCGCAAATTGCCAAGAGCCCCAGAAACAGCGGGTTTTACGATATGCTCACGATTCTTAATCTGCAAAGCAGAAATCTGGATCAAGCAATGTCGTCCGCTCAACATGCGATTGAACTGAATCCCGACGACGCCGAGGCCGCGACCCTCTATGCGCAACTTCAGGTGCAGCGCGGTCAAATCTCCAGCGCCATCAATGTCTGGCAGAAATGGTCAAACGATCATCCAGGCAATGCCGGCGCGATGGCCATCTTGGGAACTCTGGAGGATTCGGCCGGAGATAAAAAGAAGGCTGAGGACTATTACAAGAAGGCACTCCAGTTCAAACCGGATCAGCCCATGGCCGCCAACAATCTCGCATACTTGATGTTGACAAACGGTGAAAACGTTGATGTGGCGCTCACCCTGGCGCAGACGGCGCGCCGCGGCATGCCCGATTCTCCCAACTCCGCCGATACTCTGGCCTGGGCCTACTATTACAAGGGAACGTACGGCTACGCCCGCGACCTTCTGGAAGAGGCGCTCAAAAAGGAACCTAACAGCGCATCGATGCAATATCACCTGGGAATGGTCTACAGCAAGCTGATGGATAAAAGCAACGCCGCGATCCATCTGAAGAAAGCCATTTCCCTTGAACCTAATTCGCAAACCGCAAAGGATGCGCAGGCCGCGCTGCAAGGCAAGGGATAGTGTAGAAAAATCACGGCGGGCCGGCGGTGATTTTCCACCGCCGGCGTATGCTTTCAATAGCAATCCGCGCCGCAAAGCGCTTCACTGTTGAAGTCGAGCTGCCTTCCCTATGACAGACAAAAATACAAATACCAAAACCATCGCCCGGAACTCCGGCTGGTTCAGCATTGAAAATATTAATAACTCCATTGTTGCGCTGGTAGCTTCAATTCTTATTAATCGTTATCTTGGACCCAATAGAAATAGTTACATTATCTTCGTCTCTCAGATAGCCGCGATGGCCAGCGGGTTGGGCGGATTCGGCATTCCCGCCACAACCAAGAAATACATGGCCGAGTTTATCGGCATGGGCGACCGAGGGACGGCACGATATATCTATTGGCGCACCTTGGCAATTCAGGGGTTGCTAGCCACTTTGGCCACCGGAAGCCTGTTGCTCTGGGTGTTGCAATCCGCCACCGGAGATTACAAATTGGCATCGGCATTGATCGTGCTTAGCATCTGGCCAGCCATGGTGAACTCCATTTCTTCGCAAGCCAATCAGGCGGCGGAGGATTTTTTTTCCAACGTCCCGGCATCCATTCTTTCTAATTTGACCTATTTATTTTTTATTCTTGCCACTGTCTTTTTGAATTGGGGCGTGATTGGAGTCGGCAAGGCTCTGCTGGCCATGCGCATTGTTGATTTTGTAGTCCGCTTTTTTCCTACAACGATGCGCGTGCTGGCCTGGAAGACAACTCATACCCATCCGCCGGGATTGCTTCGCCGGATGGCGCCTTTTGCGGGACAGAACCTTGTCAGCACGGCGGTGGCGATGGTGGTTTGGGGCCGTTCGGAAGTTCTTCTGCTTGAGTATTTCAATGCCGACAAGAGTCAAGTGTCTTTCTATTCCGTGGCATTTACCATGGCTGAGATGTTACTGCTTGTTGCGACGATCTTTGGATCCGCCGCCGGAGCCACTATCTTTGCGCAGTATGGAAGAGATAAGACAAGACTGCCTGATCTGGCCGCATCAACCTTTCGTTATATCGCATTGATGTCCATTCCTCTGCACTGCATTGCGGCCTCGCTTGCCGCTTCCGCATTGCTGGTTGTCTATGGCAACAAATTCGCAGGCGCGGCAATTGTTGTGGCGCTGGCTCCGGTGCTTTGCCTCTTCAAGGCTTTTCTTATGCCCGCGCAGAATCTGCTGGAGAGCATGGAGCGACAGAGCTATGTTATCGGCGCCACGGCGTTTGCGGGAGTGATTGATATTGGCGTGGCCTGGTATTTTATTCCCATGCACGGCGCGGTGGGCGCATGCATCGGCAACGGCGCGGGTCAGTTGATGGCGGTCGCCATCATGTGGGCCATCTGTGTGCGCCTCTACCGCGTAAAACTTCCATGGGTGTTAGTTGCCAAACTGATTTTTATAAGTGCCCTGGCATCCTGGACAGCGCATCTTGTCGCTGAGCGCCTGACGCCGCTCTGGGCAATTCTGTGCGGAGGAAGCGCAGCATTATTGGTTCTATTTGCCCTTTTTTATCTGCTGCGCGTGCTGGAACTTGAGGACTATTCCAGGCTCAAGCAACTTACCGGGATGATGCCCCGGCCTATCTCTCATGCTGCCGATTGGACTCTCGCGCTGCTTGTCCGTCCAGAGCACAGCAACCCAAGCGAATCATTCGGTTCGAAATAGATGAGGACCGCGTTCCTCCCGGCTTGAGTAGTTTTCAACGAATGTTATTTGTCTGCGTGAACTTTGTCCGGCATATGATCGCCTGCTTTTCGCCAACAGAAGTTCCTGACGCTCGATCTTCGTGCGTTGAAATGGAAAGTGTGCGATAAGGACGAGGCACGGTCGGTGGCTGGGCGGATCAGGGATGCGCCAATCGCCATTTTGAGCGAATTTCGCGCCGTCCCTTCAGGACTCCGAATGAATCTTTGGTCGCGCTTACCCAGCGCTGAAGCGCTGGGCTAATAACCGCTGCGCCTACGGCGCGGGCGACAGACTGACCCTTGGCATCTTAGCGGATCGAAACCAATGGAGTCCGCTTAACATCACCCGTAGGTCGGCGAAAGTCGGTGGACGACTGTAACAAAGCGGCAAAGTGGGGTTCGTAGTTTCCCCGGTCTCAAAATCGAGACCGGGGGCACCCAGCTTTTGTAGGAAAATTGAGTTTGTTTCCCCCGAGACCGTGGCCACCCGCCAACATACTGGTATGCAATAGGTTACTAGATTTCTCAAAAAAATAGCCGGACACCAGTGGGTGTAAATACCAACAAAAATCCCAGGCCTCGATTTCCGAGACCTGGGATTTGATAGAGAACCTACCCGACCGACGGCAGGCCGGCGAGGGCCATGGCGATCTCTTCTTCCGGGTACTCGTAGTTTTCGAGCTTGCCGGCTTGGTAGGCGATGTAGGAGGCCATGTCGAAGTGACCGTGGCCGCTTAGGCCGAAGAGGATGGTCTTCGCCTTGCCTTCTGCCTTGGCTTGAAGCGCCTCGCTGATGGCCGCGGCGACGGCATGGTTGGACTCCGGCGCGGGAATGATGCCCTCGGAGCGGGCAAACTGAATTCCGGCGGCGAAGGCGTCCAACTGCTGCACGCTGGTGGCTTCAATCAGGCCCAGATCCATCACGTGCGAGACCATCGGTCCCATGCCGTGATAGCGCAGGCCGCCGGCGTGGATGCCGGGAGGAATAAAGGACGAGCCGAGGGTGTGCATCTTGACCAGCGGCGTCAGGTGGCCGGTATCGCCGAAGTCATAGGCAAAATGGCCTTTGGTCAGGCTGGGGCAGGCGGCCGGCTCGACGGCGACGATGCGCGCCTTGCTCTGGCCCTTGAGGTTGCGTCCGACGTAGGGCAGCGCCAAACCGGCAAAGTTCGATCCGCCGCCGGCGCAGGCGATGACCACATCCGGTTCATCGTCGGCCATGGCCATCCCCTCGATGGCTTCCAGACCGATCACCGTCTGATGCAGCAGCACGTGATTGAGCACGCTGCCCAGTGCGTACTTGGTGTTGGGATCTTTGGCAGCCACTTCCACGGCCTCGGAGATGGCAATGCCTAGTGAGCCATTGGAGTCAGGATGCACGGCCAGAATGGCGCGGCCCGACTCGGTTTCGTTGCTGGGGCTGGCGGTGACGGTTGCGCCAAAGACCTCCATCAGCGCGCGGCGATAAGGCTTCTGGTCGTAACTGACGCGCACCATGTAGACCTTACAATCCAGGCCGAAGAAGGAGCAGGCCATGGAGAGCGCCGAGCCCCACTGGCCGGCTCCGGTTTCTGTCGAGAGGTGCTTGGTGCCTTCCAGCTTGTTGTAGTAAGCCTGCGGCAGGGCGGTGTTCAGCTTGTGCGAGCCGGCCGGGCTTCCACCTTCGTACTTGTAATAGATATGCGCGGGCGTATCCAGTGCCTTCTCCAGACGGCGAGCGCGGAAGAGAGTGGATGGACGCCACTGCGCGTATAACTGCCGCACCTCAGCGGGAATCTCGATCTCCCGCTCCTGGCTTACCTCCTGCATAATCAGGCTCATCGGAAAGAGCGGCGCCAGATCATCAGGCCCAATCGGTTGAAGCGTGCCGGGGTGCAACGGCGGAGCCATCGGCTTGGGCAGGTCGGCGGCAAGGTTGTACCAGGCAAGAGGAATGCGGTTCTGGGGCAGAATGTATTGGATGGTTTCCATGCGGAAATTCTAACAGCCTAGACCGCAGAACTGGCAAAGCCCACAAGGAGAAGCGCACAAAAGAGTCTTGCGGTCTGCATCGAATGAACCAGTAAATCCTCCACACATTGATCGATGCGCGAGTCTCTCATCAGCGATAGTGTTGCCCATAGAAGACGAAATGAGTGACTCCAGGTGGATAGCGCTCAAGCGCCCGATCCCCTTCGTGCTGCCAGATCATTTTATTTTGTCTCTGCACGCAAATCTTTTATTTGAGGTCACCAGAGATGCCCAGCGTTTCATTGGGAAGTTATGCCCAAAATCAAAACGAAGTTAAGAAACTAAGAACGGCAGCAGGATTTCTGACGTTGTTGGCCATGGCGATTCTGCTGTTGTCATCCAGCGGAACGTTGGTTGCGCAGGGCTGCGTGGTTGCGCACTCGGTGGGCGAGATTGGCGGCCCCGACTCCGACGGCGGCTATCTGCAACCCAAGCACTGGCAACTTACGCTCGATTACCGCCATCTTTATTCCTTCCGCCATTTTGTTGGATCGGTGGCGCAGGAGTACCGGCAGCAGAGTAACACCGAGGTTCGCAATCGTATCAACACCTTCGATGCTGGACTCACTTACCAGATTACGCCACGCTTCAGCGCAGTGGTTCTTGTTCCGGTGCAGTTCGCCAGTCGGAGATACTACATCGCTGCGGACAGCCTCAGCCCAACCTCGCCCGCCAGCAGTATTGTGGGAAATTGGGGCGTTTCCGGCCTGGGCGATATCAGTTTCGTGGGTCAGGGATGGATCTGGGATCCAACCAAGAATCCAAAGCACAACATTCAGATTGGATTTGGCTTGCAAACTCCCACCGGGCGAGACAACATTGCCAATAATTTAGTGGAGATCCCCGGTCAGCCGGCGGTGACTGCTACGGCGGATTACTCGATTCAGCCTGGAATCGGCGTGTGGGCAATTCCGGTAAGTCTGGAATCCTTCCAAGCGATCAACAATTCGTTACAGGTATACCTCAACGGGGACTATTTGTTTTCAACGCAGGAAACGAACAACGTGGCCAACAGCTCGCCTCCCGGATTTCCCGCGCCCGCGGCGCAGAATGCTTTTATCGCAACGGCGGACGAATATTTGATCCAGGCGGGGTTCGGTTACATGGTGGCCAAAGTTCATGGTCTGACCTTGACGGCCGGCTTGCGGAAGGAAGGCGTTCCGGCGCATAACGCATTCACCGCCAATGAAGGATTTCGGCGGCCGGGTTATGCTTATTCATTCGAGCCTGGAGTGATCTATTCGATGCACGGCGGGCATGACTTGATTACCGCCAACATTGATCGCGCGATTTATCGCAATCGCGTCGCCAGCGTACCGGATTTGCAGTTAGGGCAGCACGGCGATGCGGCCTTTGCCGACTGGCTCTGGTTGGCCAGCTACCAGCATCGCTTCTGAGTCGCGCTCCGCGATGCCGCAAAGTCCCGGTCGGCATGGTAATGCCGCCTGGGACTTTGGTCGTTCCGTATCGATTATCCAAAAGGATTCAACATGAAAATCTCTTTGCGTATTCTGGCGATGCTTGCTGCCTGCATATTGATTTACCCGGCGCAGTCTGAGCAGGCTCCCAATTTGAAGTTCAAAGATTTGGCAGGAAAGACACACAAAGTTGCCGAGCTGCGCGGTTCCATTGTGGTGCTCAACATTTGGGCGACCTGGTGCGTGCCGTGCCGGGAAGAGCTGCCGCTGCTCTCGCGGTTGAGCCGTGAGTATGCAGGGAGGAAGATTCGCTTCATCGCGATCTCAGCCGATGACGGCAAAGATCGAGCCAAGGTCGATCAGTTTCTGAGCCGCAGCCCGCTTGATATGGAGGTGTGGGTGGGCGGAGATTTGGATGCGCTGGATCTGTTGACGCGAACTAAGCTGGGCAACGAACTGCCCGCTACAATGATCGTGGACGAGCAGGGCGAGATTGTTACTCGCATTGAAGGCGAGGCGCGCGAGGCAGATTTGAAAGCGCCACTCGACTGGCTGCTTGGCGGCCGAAGCGGAGTGCCTCCGGCCGCGGAGATCAATCGATACTGAGCTTAACTTCGATCTTCAATTTTGCGCGCGCAAGGCATTCAGTTGCCCGGTCCACGAGCCGTTGTTAAAGGTGATGCCGCCCATGATCAGGCCATCATCCGAGACGGCAAGCCGATATCTATCCAAGCTGAAGATGCTGTTGGGATCATCCTTTTTGTAGCCGTTCAACACCAGCAACCCATCGCCTTTGCGTTCGCCTTTGACAAACTCGGTAGCGGTCATGCCCACTTTGGCGGCCTCTTCGGGAGCGGCGCTGGCGGGAACTTTGCGCAATGTCCAGACAATGGCGCCACGAATTGAGCCCTCGCCGGCGGGCGCGCAGGCCTTGCAGCCGGGCCCCGTCTCCAGCGTGATGGTGGCTGTAAATGCATACCCCGTAGGGTCGATCCAGATTCCGCGCCACTCCCCGGCAACACTGTTCGATTGCGCGCGGCAAACCAAGCTGCCCAGCAGGAGCAGGCACACCAGAAGAAACCGGTTCTTCATCGCTCTTCGATCCTTTCACCTGGATGGTATGCAGTCATTGTACGTCCAGGCTGGAAGGAAGCGCTGCAAAGAAGATGGACAGATGCGTTTTTCTGCACAGAGTAGAGCGTGAATCCCCCGCAGGGGGCGGCTTCGCTTCAGAGTTGCAAGGAAAATGGTTCCTCTTTGGCAATCTTTCGAGAGAGCTGGGCGGCTTCCTGGGAGCGTTCAAAAGCCTGCCGAGTCAGTTCGGTGTCGCTGGCATGATCGCCCGTGCTGTGTCCGCAGGCAGCCACTGCGTGGGCGTGCGCTGCATGGTTGTGGAGTTCCGCGGCTTGGGAATGTTCGCTTTGGGGCATGGAAGTCTCCTCTTCAGGCAAGCGTATGGGCCGCCTGTACCAAGAGTCTTCCACTTGAGCGCGGAGAGCACTGTGCAATCCGGGACAGGTGCTGCTAAGCGCGATTCAAGCGTCGGCAAGGGAATAGGGTTAAGTTGGGCTGAAAAATCGAGTGAGTCCAAAATGGGACAATATTTACAATTAGTCGCGCTTAAGACTGTCTCATTCCTGTACACTGGAGGCGCTATGAGTTGCATTTTTTGCAAGATTATTGACGGAAGCATCCCTTCCACCGCCGTCTATCAGGACGAGCATTGCTATGCCTTCGCGGATCTACATCCGCAGGCGCCGGTGCATATTCTGGTTACGCCGCGCGAGCACATTGCGTCGCTGGCCGATGGCATAGAAGGGGATCGCGCGCTGCTCGGCCACCTGCTGTGGGCTGCGGCGCAAATTGCCCATGAAAAGAGCCTCGCCAAGGGCTACCGCGTGGTCATCAACACCGGTGCGGACGGCGGCCAGACGGTGGATCATCTCCACCTTCATCTGCTCGGCGGTCGCGCGATGAATTGGCCTCCGGGATAAGGACTAAGGGACTATCAGGCAATCATGCTCAAAGAATTTTCAGGTGCTTCACGGCGAGAATTCTGAACCGTACCCTCACTCTTGACCTCGCGTCTCATGTGAGCCGCCGATCCAATAACCATCGTTTTTCGTTTGAGTCTTCCGCCGTGCTCATTTCGGAAGAGACTGTTTTTCTGTCAAGCGCTCAAAATGGATCACGTAATGGAACAAAGGCTCAACCAAGGTCATATCCAAGGCCATTCCGTCGGCTGTCATTTTTCCTGAATAGGCAGCCTGGCCAAAGGAAATTGAAATGTTCCTTGAATCCTGGTCATAAGTGACCGTGTGCGCCAAAGCGCCTTTGATTTCTTCATAGGGGACATCGAGATAGGCTCTCAGACCGTCTTCGGTATTGGAGATGTGAAAGATCTTTTGCACTTTGGTGCTTCCCCAATCCTCGAAGCCGGCCCAATCACCATCAATGGGGGTTGGCGGCGCCGGCTTGGGAGTCTTAATCTGCCATGTGAGGCGCTTGAAGTTGACCGGCCAGGACTCCTCCGGATCTTTGATCACGCCGGTCATCTCCGTGCCCGAAGGGCTGACGGTGGCTTCATAGGAGTACACAGAGGGATAGGCCGCAGTGCCCTCCTTGTTGAGCTTGTAAGTCTTGAACCGGAGCGTTAAATGGCTTCCGTCGAAGGAACCGCCGATGGCCGGCCAACCGTAGGCGTTCTCATCCGGGAAGTCTTCAAGCGCAGTCATCTTTCCCCCTACGTTGGTGTTCATGTGCAGAAGGATATGGTGAACGACTCCCTTGATCTGTGCATCACCCTGCCAATCGCCAGCAAGCGGAAAAGCTTGCGGACCGGATTGCGAATTTCCTGAAAGCGGATAGAGCGCCCATCCGAACAACAGGAAAATCAGGATGAGTGACTTCATGCAGTACCTCGATCAGGCGCCAGGCTACCATGAGAGGAAGAATCGCAACCAACTTGTATCACGATTGGTGTTAACACGTCCTGGTCCCTGCTTTCCTACATCGGTTGCGGCGTGTTGTCTTCTTCCTCTTCCACACCGTAGCGGCGAAGAAGATTGGGCAGCGTCTGCGAGAAGGCTGAACGCGGCATCACTGAGTCACAACCGGCTTCAATGGCCTTGGCCTTCAGCTCACCCTGCAAGTGGTTCAGAAAACCAATAATCGACGTGGCTTTCTTGAATTTGGTCTTGAATTTAGGGATCAGCGAGATCGGCTTGGCGTTCAAGTTATTCAAGTCAAAGACCAGCAACTTGGGACGTTGATCTTCCGGCAACTCTGCCAGCCGCCCAACAATCTCCTTGTCGCCCTTGACGAACTCCACCTTCACGCCCAGCTTGCGCGCCGTCTCCTGAATCTTGGCTACAAAGAAGAGATCCTCGATGAAGCAATAGATGCGGGCAACCGCGTCGGCGCGCACGGCGACCGGGGGCAAAGGCTGATAGGCATCCAGGTATTGGCCACCGCTGCGGCCGTTGCTGGTGAGTTGGATGGTGGAAGGAGGACCGTCCGCCACGTTGCCATTCACCACGCGGTAGCTGTGGTCCATGGGACCGACAAACTCACGGGGGCCCTTCTGCGTACCTTTGCGCTTGCGCTGCGGCTGAACGGATGTGCTATTTCCAGGCTGGGTGCCCGAGCCGGAGTTCTTTGGAACGAATACCTTTTTCTTTCGGCCCTGATTGGGCTGCGCGTCCTGGCGACGGCCTTGCTGCGCGGAGGGCTGCCTATGTTTGGCGGGGCGAGAGATCGGGGGTGCCTGCGGCGGAGGCGGCGCTTGAGTGGATGGCGGTTGAAGCTGAGTTTGCTGCGCCGGAACGGCTGCTGCCTGGCTGCTCTTGTTTTTACGGCGCCGGCGGCGACGCCGATGCCCCTGCTGCTCCTGGCCATTGGCCAAGTCCTGCCCCGTTTCTGTTTGGGGCTGCGTCAATTCTGTCGTCATGCTTGAACTTCCTGATGGATTGCTCTTTGTTGCATTGCGTTTAACCGTTCAGCGGCTCCAGCCGATGCTGAACATCCTTTCCCCGCCGCCTGAATCTGGACGGGGGAATACGACGGTGTGCGGCGAAATACTACATAGGAAACCGTTTCCACTCCATCGGAACCAAACTTCGATTTATCCAGGACGATTCCCTGAACAATCTGTGCGCATTCAGATTCCAATAGCTTCCGGAGTTCTCCTAAAAACTGACGCACCCTGCCGCGGCTCTGATTCACACACTGCGCTAGATGATAAAAATGCGGTTTATGCTACGCACACGCAAGCCGGGGAATCTCTCCACCCGGTTGTGAGAAACTTATCGGTGCGAGCCGCGCCTTCCTCAGGTTATGCCCTTCCTATGAGAAGCTAAACCGCCTCTAGATTGCAATGAATGGATCGGTCCGGCGAAGCTTCCTTGCTTGCGGCGAGCTTGCACTGCCCCATTCGGGGGACTCGCGTCAGCCGCTTGATAGGCTTCTCTGATACTACAGCGGACGGTTGCAACTGGCAAGCGAAACTCTGCGATTTTGGTCTGGAAGGAGGGTAGAGTTGGCCTTCAGGCTTGCCTTAACGTGGGCCTTCCAGCCCACGTTTGCAGATTCACAAAAAAATCCCAAGTCAGAAAGGCAGAGTCGCAACAATTGAATTTACTTGCCCGCTGCTGGGGATGAGGCCGCTTTATCCTGCATTGCCCCGGAAAAGTATTTGCCTTCATCGGTCAGCGCAAAGGTATCCCAGGAGGAGATCATGCTCGGCCCCCACTCTGGATCAAAGCACCAGACAACCCAACTGATGCCTCTCGATTCCAGATAGCTGGTAATCTCATTTCCGTAGTCGAGACCCTGCTCCTTGGTTCCGTAATCCGTGCTGAAGCCAATCTCGGTGGCGATGATCGGATAATGGTCCGCCGCAAAGCCAAAGTCTTCTTCCCACTTGGGTGGCCACGGCTGTTGCCTTTTGTTTGGATAGGGATGGACGACGTATCCAATGCGCTCGGCGCGGACGGGTGCGTCGCGCAACGGGGCAAGGTCATAGGCCCAATCGAGGCCGGCAACCAGCGGAATGGCCTCGCGGTTGTTGGCGCGGATCACTGAGATCATCTGCTCATTGATCTCGCGCCATTCATCCCAGCTCATCGATCCAAGTTGCCCGCCGAAGAGCGTCGGCTCGTTGAAGATCTCAAAGAAGGCCACCGTGTGATTGCCTTTGAAGTGAGCGGCCATCACGCGCCAAAAGTTGAATGTCTCGGACAGACTGGTCTCATACATGGGGTCTTGAAAGAGGCCTTGTTTCAGATTGCCGATGGAGTGCCAATCAATATCAACATACAAACCCAACTCGGTGGACCAGGTGACGGCCTGATCGAGCAGGGCGAGATAGTTTTTGACTCCGCGCCCGCGCCACGCCACCGGGTGAACCGGAATGCGCACGATCGTGGCGCCAGTCTGCTTGACATGGACCAAGAAGTCGCGGTTCCATTGCCCCTCACTTTCAAGCTTGTCAAGATCGCCGATGTTGACTCCGCGGAAGAGCACCGGCTTGCCGTCTGAATCAACAAAGCGATTGCCGCGCACTGAGATCAAGGGAAGCTTTTTGGCGTCGGGGCTGTTCAGTGGCTGCGTCTGGTAGGCGGCGTGCCACCAGTCGTTCACCTTCGCGGCGGGTGGGTTCGCTGTTTGAGCAAAAGCGTTCATGCTGAACAGGATGGCAACTACGGCGATCATGAGCCGTTTCATCGGGAGTACTCCTGTGAGAAGATTGCGTCAAACTCCGATCGGCACCGGAGCATTTGGCCTACAGACGATCATAGACGCTCCCGCCCTGCCCTTCGCAACATGAGCAAAAGGTGAGGGAAAGCATCGATACATCTTGTTCTATCTAAAGTTATGTGGCCCGGCAGCAGTTTCCGCGTGCGGATCAGAGGCGCGCTGGGCAGATTGAATCGCGGTCACGCCGCAATCGGCGTGGCCGCACAGGCAGATGATCTCCAACTTGTGGCCGATGCCCTCGCAATGGTCGCTACAATACTTTTTCTTTTCCGGGGCAAGGCAGGTGCAGGTCATGTTCGCGCACTTTTTCTGATTCGCCATAATCCTCCTTTGTCGCTCCCCTCGGCGCACTTTGAGATGCGGGAACCAGGGACGCCGAGGGGAATCGACGCTGTGATGGTAGCGCAAAAAAGATTGCGTGTGCGAGGAAAATCATGCGCAAACTGGTGCAAAAGTTCCAAACCAGATTCCATTCCGTTCCCCATCTTGAGATCGCTGGCGTATTCCAAGAGCTACGATAATTAGAGTGACTACATTGCATATCAAGCACATCCCGGCCGAAGTCGCCGAGGGGTCGACGCACTCGGCCGATGGAACACGCATTGGCTTTCGCCGCCTGGGCCATGGTCCGGCGGTGGTTTTTGTGCATGGCAGCGTCTCTACGCACACCGATTGGATGCCCGTGGCGCGCCTCCTTGCTGACCGCTTTACCTGCTTTGCGATGGATCGGCGCGGTCGCGCCAAAAGCGGCGAGGGCATTGGGCCGTATTCCATTGAGCGCGAGTATGAGGATATTGAGGCGATGCTGGCCGTGGCCAAAGCTGAAACGGGAGCTGAGGCAGCAATGGCGGCTCACTCCTACGGCGCCATCTGCGCGCTGGGCGTGGCGATGCGTCATCCCGTGCCAAAGCTGGTGCTCTATGAGCCGCCCCTGCCTGTGGGCGGGCTTATTGCCGGAGAAAACCTGCCTCCTTACGTTGCCGCCATCGAGCAGGGCGATTTGGACAAGGCGCTGGATTGGGGGCTGGATCGCTTTCCGCGCATGCCGGCCAAGACGATTGCCCAGTTGCGCGTCTCCAAGGCATGGCCGAGCTTGCGGGTGATGGCCAAAAGCTGGATTCGCGAGCTGATTGAAATGGACGCGCACAGTCCGGATGTGGAGCCCTACCGCGCGCTGGCTTGCCCGTCGCTGCTGCTGGCCGGAAGCCTGAGTGCAGAGCATCCGATGCTGGACGCTGCACGCGCGCTGGCCACGGTTCTACCCGGTGTGCGCTTCGAGTGGCTGGCCGGTCAAGGTCACGGAGCCATGCGCGCCGCCCCGGAGATGGTGGCTCGGCTGATGGGCGAGTTTCTGGGCGGGTAGCGATCCATCAACTTTATGGAGTAAGAAACATCGTTCAGCGGGGAACTGTATTCTCTTCAAACCATTGGGCTAACTGCTCTTCGGAGATTTCACCGGCGGCAAGCGCCCAGAATGTCAAAACCCGGTCTTCCTTGGTTGCAGTCAATTGACAGCCATTCAATCGAAGGAAGGTTACGGAAACCGTAAAGGCCGTAACCTTGTTTCCATCTGCAAAAGGATGATTGGCGATGATGCCTTTGGCGTAGGAGGCGGCAAGCAGGGCGAGCGATAGGGCTTGCTCCGAATAGGCAAAGAGATTTTTTGGCCGCGCCAAAGCGGACTCCAGCAGACCAAGGTCGCGCACACCCTCCAGGCCGCCGTGCCGCATCAGCACTTCCTCGTGCATGGCCAAAACCGCGTCTTGCCGAATCCAGATTGGCCCGCTCATTCAGCAAGTCTCTGTAAAACGTCCCTATTTTCGCGCATCACCTCTCGCGCAGCTTCCATCTGCGTCGCAAAATCCTGATCGAAAGGAACAAGGCGAATGCCCTGAGAACCCTCGGTGATGTAGAGCGAATCGCCCTTCTCGACCTTGAGCCGCGCCAGCGTCTCCTTGGGCAGGATGATTCCGGCGGAGTTGCCGATGGCGATGATTTTTGCGGTCGTGGTCATAAGAGGCCTCCTGTTCAGGTCTAAGTATAACATAAGTTATAACGTCATTGGCTCCGTGATCATGTCGAGGTTCGGGGTTCTCTCTTACTTTGTCCCTAACATCTCAATAATCTTCCCTCTCTCCCTTGCTAAAACCTCGGGGGCTTGCTCCCAATTATCGATTCCTGGATATTTATGTGCCGTCCGATATTTATGACGCAATGTGTATCGGTCAGCTGTACCATCGTAGACATAAATCCGAATTTCAAAGAAGTGCGACGAATAGTGCGCTTCCATCCCTTCCCAAAGATAATCCGCTGTTATGAAGACAGGTAGCGGTGACGCTATTGGTATATCCCAAGCTGCAACATCTGCCTGATTTGTGACTATAATCTCCGGCAAAAGATTCTTGAGGCGCCCATCAGGCTCAGCACGCAGCAGGACATATCTGTCGGAACTTCCGCTGCCTCCGCCGCGATTGGCGTTGAAGAGCACTATGGACCCTCCGCCATTAAGTCTTAGCCGCTGCGAGTGGGCGCGAAGGCCAAAATATAACCAGCTATCTTTATCAAATTTCTCGCCATCAGGTGCCAGCGTAAAGCAGTGAGATTTTTCCTCGGCTGTGCAAAGTCGCGCCCCACTCACTGGAAAATTGTCCTCGTCCAAGATTCCTTGGTAAACCTTGTAGGGCGGAAATGTCCTCAACGCTTTCGAACTCTCGTCCTGAGCCAACAACCGGAACGCAGAAAATATCAACACCCCTGCAACCCACAAAGTTCTCATGCACACATCTTAACCAATTTCGGTCATTTTGTTCCTTATTGTACGTGGATACACAATCCTGTCCAGTAAGAGGTACTTGCTGGAACAGTTGCGCCTTTCAAACCAATTCAATGCCGGCGATTTCCACTTCCAGGCCGCCGTATTCGGCGTGGTCGTTTTCGCGGATGCGGTAGGCGAGGTCGATCAGACTACCTTGCGTCAGACCGAGTTCGGCGGCGCGGGCGGCCAGGTTCCAGCCGAGAGCGCGCAGAGCGCCGCTTGAGCCGGGGAGTGGCTGCGGCTGGACGGAATCCTGGGCCAGTTCCAGGCGGATGTGGCGCTCCTTCATAATGCGCACTGGGGCGAGCAGGCGGATGCGGCGGGCGACGAAGACCGGCTCCGGGTTGCCGTGGCCGAAAGGTTCCAGCTTGCGCAGCCAGCCAACCAGCACGGAGCTGATGCGGTCCAGCGGCAGCTCGGCGTGGATGCGCAGCAGATGGACCGGCTCGCGGGCGGCCAAGTGTTCCTCGGCGTAGAGGCGCAGGCGGCGCTTCAAGTCCGGCAGGCGCTCGGTGGGCAGCGCAAAGCCGATGGCGAAGGCGTGGCCGCCGAAGCGCGTGAAAAGGTCGGCGCAGCTTTCCAGCGCGTTGAGCAGATGGAAGCCATCGACCGAGCGGCCTGAGCCTTGAGCCACACCGTCTTCGACGCTGACGACGATGGCCGGCTTGGCGGTGCGCTCGACGACGCGCGAGGCCAGAATGCCGATGACGCCGCGATGCCAGCCATCGCCGTCGATGAGCAGCAGGCGGTCGGCGGCCAGCTCGGCGTCGGTGGCGAGCCGCGCCTCGATGGCGGCGAGCGCGGAGGCCTCGGTCTCGCGGCGCTCGCGGTTGAGCCGTTCCAGTTTGGCGGCCAGTTCGGCGGCGCGGGCTGCATCGCGCGTGGTGAAAAGCTCGACCACCTCCGAAGCCACGTCCATGCGTCCGGCGGCGTTGATGCGCGGCGCAAGGCGGAAGGCTACATCAAAACCGGTAATCGGCTTGGCCGTTGGATCAAGGGCTGCGGCAGCAAAGAGCGCCCGCAATCCGGCTCCGGCTGGGCGGCGCAGTTCGCGCAGGCCCAATGCCGCAATGACGCGATTTTCGCCCTTCAGCGGCACGGCGTCGGCGATGGTGGCAATGGCCGCCATCTTCAGGAAGCTGGGCAAAGTTTTTTCGCGGGTGCGGGCTGCGTCACGCCGCTCCAGCAGCGCCTGCGCGAGCTTCATGGCAATAGCCGCGCCGCAGAGGAATTTTTCTGGATAAGGGCAGGTCGGCTGATTGGGATTCAAGATCGCCAGCGCGTGCGGAACGCTTTCGTCCGCTTCCAGCAGGTGATGGTCGGTAATAATCAGGTCCAGGCCAAGGCGACGGGCGGTCTCGGCCTCGGCAAAGGCTCTCATGCCGGTATCAACCGTAATCACCAGGCGCGCACCCTCGGCGTAAGCCTCCTCCAGCACGCTGGACTGAAGGCCATACCCTTCACGCAGCCGATGCGGCACATGGAAGCGCGCCACTCCGCCGAGCATTTCAATGGCAGTTTTGAGCAGTACGACGGCGGTGGTTCCGTCCACGTCGTAGTCGCCGTAAAGCAAGACCGGCTCGCGCTGGGTGACGGCTTGCTCCAGGCGGGCGACGGCCTGGTTCATGCCCAGCATCTGCAATGGATCGTGCAGTTGAGCGATTTCAGGATTAAGAAACGCGAAGGCCTCGGCGGCTTGTGTAATGCCGCGGGCGGTCAGCAGCTCGGCCAGCACCTGCGGCAGCCGCGCCGTTTTGGCCAGCGCGATTGCTTCGGCCGAATGAGGCTCGATATAACTCCAGCGCTGGCGGGGAGGGCTCTGTGTTGTGCCCGGCCGCGGCGCCGACGGCACGGCTCCGTGATGATCAGCGCTGGTCCCATTCAACAGGGTTATTCTTCCTCTTCATCTTCGCAGCAATCGTGGTCGTGGCCATCGAGGAGAAGATCCTGGAAGGCTTCAATGTCTTCCACCAGCTCCTGGAAGCGCTCGTACCACTCGGTGGTGGTCTCATGGATAAAGACGATGCCCTGATGGACAAAGCCCAACTGGATGTAGCCGACCTTGCCGGCATACTTGCGCAGCCATTGCGCCTCCACCAGCTCGGTGGTCTCTTCGTCGGGGAAGTTCATCTCCCCGGCTTCTTCAATCAGCGCTTCCAGCTCGTCCTCCTCCAGCGTCATCTCGCTGAAGGTCACAAAGGGAGCGCCGACGTGCTTGGCCATCTCCACAAAATCTTTCCATGCGTCCGGGTTGTCCGCGCCCTCCCACACAACGGAGGGAATGTCTTCGGTGATGTAACCGGGCAGGCGTTTCAGTCCGTGACCTTCAATGAAGGCCACCATGTCGTCTTTCAGGGGGTGAAGATTATCAATGCTCATAGTCAATTTCTATTTTCGCAGACGCGGGCGGGTTGACGCGGCGCGATTGTGAAAACTTTTCCGCGGCAAGCCCAGGCGTTAGTCTAAATGTATCTCGGAATTTCGATGCAGGATGCTTATGGGTGCCCCAGGTCTCGAATTTGAGACCTGGGATTCAATGAACTCCAACAGATACGCCGTGCCCCATCCATTTCGCGTTCTCCGCGGAATGGGTGGGAATTCATGAACTCCGACAACGCATCTTGAACAAGAGGATTTCTCATGCCCCCCTTCGAGCGCCACGTCTTTGTCTGCTGCAACAGCCGCCCCGAGGGCGCGCCGCGCCGCTCCTGCACCGCTGATGGAAACAGCGATATCCACGCCGCATTGGCGCAAAGAGCCAAGGCGGCAGGGCTCACAGGACGAGTGCGCATCAATAAATCCGGCTGCCTGGACCAGTGCGAGCATGGGCCGATGGTGGTGGTTTATCCAGAGGCCGTCTGGTATGGTGCCGTGCGTCTGGAGGACGCGGAAGAGATCGTAAACGAGCATCTGATTGCCGGCCGTCCCGTCCAGCGGCTGCGCGTGGCCGATGAGTGCCTGAACAGCAAGAGTTGTCCGCACCAGGGGTGATTGATCGGGCACTTTTCAGGGGTTTTGAAGGCCCCTGCTTCTCACTGCTCTACGATCTAAAACTGCAGCGCCTAGGCCGTCATCCGCTGTGCATCGGCGATGGCGGCGGAGATAACCAGATCGTCGATACCATGTTTTCGCAAGCTCTCGGTGAGAACTTGAAATTGCGAACTTTCCAGCCGCGCCAGGTCTTTGCGCAGCCCTTGGCCGATGTAGGCGCGAATCAGCGGTTGATATCCGCTGAAGCCGAGCGAGGGCGCAATCTCTTTCAGATCTTCGATCACGTCTTCGGGTATGCGAATGCTGATGACCGTCATTGGACGATCTGCCTTCAAACGCCGCTGGATTCTTTCACTGACAGTCTTCATAGTCTCTCCGTTCCCGCGCAGTTGCCGAACGCGCCGAAATGATACGGATCAAGTTGCCTTCACGCAACAGATGGACGACGAAGAGGACCGTCCAATCTTCGGCGAGGCCGATAGCAGCCTTCCGCTCTTCTTCTTCCGAAGTTGCGTCTTCAATGCGGATCAACGGATCGAAGAAGACCTGACAGGCCAATTCAAAGCTCACGCCATGCTTGCGGGCATTGCCAGACGCCTTCTCCGAGTCCCACACAAAACGCTGACCGAGATAGAGGAAGTGGATGTCCATCGACCTAAGTGTATATATATTGTATATTTGTTTGTCTGTCAAACGACGATCTACGAAAGTTTCGTGCTTTTTGCGAAATCCAATCCAGACCACAAAGGGGAGCGCTCGGCGTTCGCGCTCCCCTCATCTCTTTGGCTTTCAACTTTCTAGTCGGGCAGAACCAGCAGCTTGGAGGCCAGCAGTAATTCCGTCAGCCGGTCCAGCGCCGCGGGCAGCTTGTAGGCAACGGTGCGAACGCACATCCCCAGCAAGGGCGCTGTTTCGGCCTGCGTGTATTCCTGAAGAACAATGCGGCTGATCAGCATACGATCCAGCGAATTCAGTTTGTTCAGGCAGTTCTCCACATCGAGAACAAAGATCACCGCATCCTCGAAGGTGCGAATCGGCCGACTGGAGCACCATCCCCGCGCGATCGGATCGCCCAGGATATTCGGCGCCCGGCCCACCTGCATCGACGCATACAGGTAGCGCCGCAGCAGGCTCTCGGTGTGCTTCCGGTAGAAGCCCAGGCTGACCACGGGCTCGGCCACTGCCTTTGCCGTGGTCTTACCCACCGAGGCAACCGGCTTGCGTTCTTCCCATCTCCTCCGTTCGTTGTTGGCTGGCTGAGCAGGAGCGCTCTCTCTCCACATCATTGGCAACTGAAGGGCTGCACTCATTCCGCACCTCCAACTGCTTCCGCCACTGCCCAAACCCTCACCAGCGTCTTGCTCCGCGCCGGACGACCGCGCCGTTTACGGCTTTCTGGTGTAGGAAAGTCTTTCAGCTTTTCCTCACAGCTATTGCAGTACACACTCCCCTGGGTCTGGGCGCGGTACCAAAGACAGCCGCACCCCTCGCAAATTTTCAAATGCACGCGCAATTCCATGACGAATTCTCCCAATTCCCGTTCGATCCCGAGGATTTTCCATTAACAATCCGTTTCCCCGGTGCAGGAAAAACCGGGCATGGCTGCTCAGGGTTCTTTCGCCCTGATGAGGGATAGCCGCCCGAATTCTCTCGTTTTGTGTCATGCTCATAGCGCGCAGATCCTGGAATTATCCCTCCGGGCCTTCCCCTGAGCGCTTCTGCTGAGCGCCTTGGGAGTGGGAAGAAGCAAGCCGGAAGCCAAATCGAACCGCCGGCAATTGTTCACATCCGCTGAAAGGGGTAAGAAGACACCCGTTTCAACCCTACGGTAATGAACCACTTCGAAAAAATTCCCACAGACCACATCGGGATTAAGTAAAACTAATCTAGTAAGATGCTTCTCTTGCGTCAATCTCCCCCAGCGGCTTTCCGCTCGACCGCTTCCTTATTTCTTGGGAAGCGCCGAAAATAAAGGCCACTCGGACCCCCCAGGTTTGCAGGAGGAAAATGGGACACAATGGCTCCCATTGCTGGTGGCGGATTTTCCACAGATGAACTTTACCCAAATGCACGAGCGGCTCCGCCTGGAACTGCTGCGCAGGATCCAGCGAGGGACGGTCAGCGTCTCGCTACTGGCCCGCCAGACGGGCTTTGGGCAGTCCCATCTCTCAAATTTCCTGCACAATCGGCGTCAGCTTTCTTTGGAAGCCATGGACCGCATTCTGGCCGCGCAGCACATGGCCGCCGGTGATCTGCTGCCTGCCAGCTACCAGCATGAAGCCTTGCCCGCCGACGGAGAGAGCAGTTCGGTTCCCATCGTCTCCCACACGGCCGCGCTCTTTGAGCCATTCATTCGCCCCGCCGCCGCGCAAAATATGTTGCATCTGCCCTCGGGATTGTTGCAGACCATTCGCGCGCGTGTCTCCAGCCAGCGTCGCGCGTGGCAGCGATTTGTTGCCGTGCGTGTGCCTGCCTCGGACGCCGCAGCCATGGAACCGCTGGTGCTGCCTGACGCGCTCACCCTCATTGACCGCCATTACAACTCGCTGATGCCCTACCGCCCCAACCGCCCCAACCTCTACGCCGTCCGCCACGGGTCGCACCTTACTCTGCGCTATGTGGACTTTGTCGCCAATCGTCTGGTGCTGCGCCCGCACAACATTACTTATCCAGTGGACCTGATTGAAGTGGACACGGGTGACCCGCCCAGCGAACTGATCGCCGGCCGCATCGCACTGATTTTGAATGAACCTTGAGATTTGAGGAGAGTGGATAAAATCCGCTTGGCCGGAGATTTGTCCTTGCAAATAAAACCGATTGAAACTGCAAGCGTCGATAGTGTTTCTGCAAAAGAGATCCGCAAGGACGCCGTAAAGAAACAGCGCGTTCATACGGAGGCTCAATCTCCGACGAGGTCGCCGCAATCGTATGAATGAGTTTTGATTTTATTAAGGAATATTGGAGGCGCGGGCCGGGATCGAACCGGCGCATAAAGGTTTTGCAGACCTC